>NZ_CP139969.1:3101498-3721798 GCF_034424645.1 Bordetella avium | reverse complement strand
GTCGCTCTTGTTCAAACCTCGATTCTACCGCTTTTGGGCAGAAGTTATCCACAGCCCGGACATCAGCCAGCCTCCAGGCACCCGCCTAACTGATTGACAAGATTGGGAAAACTTGCTGAAATGGTGGGCTTTTCCGAATTCTGCCTGTCGGAAGGTTCCGTTGGAACTGCACGGGAAGCGGCGAAAATCTCCTGTATCTCAGGGGCTTACAGCCGCAAGCGTCACACGCAATGGCTGCCGGATCATTCATCTGGCAATGCCTTTCGCGCAAAGCGCCGTAAATCTGTCCATCCATTATGTTGCTTGCCCGAGAGGTTTCTCATCGAAACCCATGCCAGACCCGGCAACTCAAGCATCAACGCCTTGGTTTGACAGCGGCGCCGTGTTACGTTCCCAGCCTCGGGCCCCGTCCCATGGCCAGCCTTGTGCTGGTGCCGGGATACCCGCCCGGGTCATCGCAACCAGGATCCTCCAGGCAGCATCCTACTGACTTTGTTCTTTTTGTGGATCGTCCATGAAACGCACCTACCAACCTTCCGTCACCCGCCGCAAGCGCACCCACGGCTTTCGCGTGCGCATGAAGACCCGTGGCGGCCGCGCCATCCTGAACGCTCGCCGCGCCAAGGGCCGCAAGCGTCTGGCTGTCTAAGCCAGACGCATCGCAGCTCGCCCATTGCCCGGTTCGCCACAAGACCCAGGGTGCGGCTTCGCGCCCAACCCTGAGCCTGTTGCCAACCGGCAAACGGTCGATTCTTCGATTCAGTCAGCTATGTCGTGCGCCACGCTTCCCGCGGAGGCGCGCTTGCATCGCCCCTCCGAGTTCACTGCCGCACTGAAAGGTCGGCGGTTGGCCAGAGGGGCGTTGTTCATTGTGAGCGCCGCCCCCGCAACGTCCGCACCTGCCTGTGCGCGTCTGGGTCTGGTCATTGCCAAGCGCTATGCCGCGTTGGCCACCACCCGCAACGCCATCAAACGGGTGCTGCGCGAGGCCTTCCGTCACCGGCGTCAGGCCCTGCCGGCACAAGATTACGTCATCCGCCTGCATAGCAAGGTGGGGCCGTTGTCCCTGACTGCACTGAAACGCGCCGCCCGCACCGAAGCGGATGCTCACTTCGGACGAATCGCGCGATGATCAAAACCTTGCTCATCGCTCCCATCCGGTTTTACCGGTTTTTCCTGAGCCCCTGGATCGGCCGCCAATGCCGCTTCACGCCCAGTTGTTCGGCTTACGCGATCGAGGCCATTGAACGCCACGGCGCTTTGCGCGGTCTATGGCTGGCAAGTCGGCGCATCGGCCGCTGCCATCCCTGGTCGCCCGGCGGGCTGGACCCCGTGCCAGACCCGGCTCGGCCGCAACAGAAAAACCAGGGCAGCGGTTGCTGCGGCAACCATTCCCGTACCGGACTCGATTGACGTTAAACTGGCGGGCTTTGCTGGTCCGCTCACTCTTCCTCAGGCACCATGGATATCCGACGAACCGTCCTCTGGATGATTTTTTCCTTCTCGCTGTTGCTCCTGTGGAACAACTGGCAGATCCATAACGGCCAGCCGGCCCTGTTTGGCGGGCCGTCCCCCGAACAAAACGCACCGGCCACGGCCAATAATCAGGCAGCCACTAATCCGGCTTCCAATACGCCGGCCGTACCCAATGCCCCTGCGGCCACCAGCGCACCGAGTTCGGTGCCGGGCAGCACGGCTCCCGCTCCGGCTCAAGCCCAGGAAGTCGTCATCACGACCGACGTTCTGCGCCTGACCTTCAGCTCTACCGGCGCCCAAATCATCCGCGCCGAACTGCTCAAGTATCCGGCGACTGCCGGCAGCGACCAGCCCATGGTGCTGCTGGATCGTTCGGCCGGTCTGACCTACACAGCGCAAACTGGCGTGATCGGTGCTGGCCAGAACTTCCCCACCCACCTGACGCCTTTCGCAGTCACCACAAACGAGCGTGAACTCACGGGCGACAAGCTGGTGGTGCGTTTCGAAGCGGAATCGGGCGGTCTGCGCGTCATCAAGACCTTCACGCTGGATCGCGGCAGCTACGACGTCCATGTGCGCCACGACGTGACCAACGTCGGCACCGCAGCGCAACATCCGTCGGTCTATCTGCAACTCGAGCGCGACGGCAACGATCCGGCCGGCACGTCCAGCTTCTATCACACCTTCACGGGTGTGGCGGTCTACTCCGAGCAAGACAAATTCCAGAAGGTCACCTTCTCGGATATCGCCAAGAACAAAGCCAGTTATATCAAGCAGGCGGACAACGGCTGGATCGGTATCGTTCAGCACTACTTCGCCACGGCCTGGGTGCCCAAGGAAGGCACGCCGCGCACCAATGATCTGCTGCAATTGCAGCCCAATCTGTTCGCCGCGCGCGCCATTGAAGCTCTGGGTGAAGTCGCGCCTGGCGCCACGGTGTCCTCCGACGCCCAGCTCTGGGTGGGCCCACAAGACCAGCAGGCCATGGCGGCAGTCGCCCCGGGCCTGGAACTGGTGGTCGACTATGGCTGGCTCACCATCATTGCCAAGCCGCTGTTCACCCTGATGACCTGGCTGCATAGCCTGCTGGGCAACTGGGGATGGACGATTGTCGCGCTGACCGTGATCATCAAGGCGGTGTTCTACCCCCTGGCCTCGGCCAGCTACCGCTCGATGGCCCGCATGAAGCAGGTCGCGCCCCGTCTGCAGGCCCTGAAAGAGAAGTACGGCGATGACCGCCAGAAGCTCAACCAGGCCATGATGGAAATGTATCGCACCGAGAAGATCAATCCGCTGGGCGGCTGCTTGCCGATGGTGGTGCAGATTCCGGTGTTCATCGCCCTGTACTGGGTGCTGCTGGCCAGCGTTGAAATGCGCGGCGCCCCCTGGATTCTCTGGATTCATGACCTGTCGGTGCGCGATCCGTACTTCATCCTGCCGGCAGTGATGATGGCCACCATGTTCCTGCAGATCAAGCTCAACCCCACGCCTCCGGACCCTGTCCAGGCCAAGGTGATGATGGTGATGCCCTTGGTTTTCGGCGGGATGATGTTCTTCTTCCCGGCAGGCCTGGTGCTGTACTGGTGCGTTAACAACACGCTGTCCATCCTCCAGCAATGGAGCATCACGCGCAGTATCACGCGTCAGACAGCTAAACGGGGCTAATCACCCGCTCAAGAAAAATGCCGTGCTTCATGCACGGCATTTTTTTCGCCTGCGCCACGACACCGCCCCCGGCATTTGACCGAGGGCGATGACGGCCACTTACTTCAGATCAAAGCGGTCCAGGTTCATCACCTTGGTCCAGGCGGCGATAAAGTCGCGCACGAACTTGTCTTGCGCATCATCGCTGGCATAGACCTCCGACAGGGCACGCAATTGCGAATTGGAGCCAAACACCAGATCGACACGGCTGGCTGTCCACTTCTGTTTGCCCGTCTTGCGATCATGACCCGTGAAGCTTTCGCGCGCCGGCGACGACGGCTTCCACTCCGTGCCCATATCGATCAGATTGCGGAAAAAGTCGTTGGTGAGCACGCCCGGGCGGTCGGTAAACACCCCATGTTTCTCCTTGTCGGTGTGCACATCCAGCACGCGCAAACCGCCGATCAATACCGTCATTTCCGGCGCGGTCAGCGTCAACAATTGCGCACGGTCGATCAAGAGATGTTCAGCCGGCACATCATAGCGACTCTTCAGGAAGTTACGGAAACCGTCGTGCACGGGCTCTAAGGGTGCGAACGATGCCACATCAGTCTGCTCCTGCGAGGCATCCATCCGGCCAGCAGTGAAGGGCACGGTCACCTTGTGGCCCGCCTGTCCGGCAGCCTGCTCAATCGCGGCACAGCCGGCCAGCACAATAAGATCAGCCAGCGAGACCTTCTTGCCGCCCGATTGTTTGCCATTGAAGTCGGCCTGGATGCCTTCCAGCACCTTGAGCACCTTGGCCAATTGTTCTGGCTGATTCACGGCCCAGTCTTTTTGGGGCGCCAAGCGGATACGCGCACCGTTAGCGCCACCCCGTTTATCCGATCCACGGAAAGTCGAAGCCGAAGCCCAGGCCGTCGACACCAGCTCGGAGACCGACAAACCACTGGCCAACACCTTTTGCTTGAGCGCCGCCACGTCCTGATCATCCACCAGCGGATGGTTGACCTTCGGAATCGGGTCCTGCCAGATCAAATCCTCAGCCGGCACTTCGGGGCCGAGATAACGCACACGCGGGCCCATATCGCGATGAGTCAGCTTGAACCAGGCACGTGCGAAGGCATCCGCGAACTCATCCGGATTTTCGAAGAAGCGGCGGGCGATTTTTTCGTAAGCCGGGTCGACGCGCAGCGCAATGTCGGAAGTCAGCATCGACGGGACATGACGCTTGGACGGGTCGTGAGCATCAGGCACCGAGCCGGCGCCAGCGCCGTGCTTGGGAATCCATTGATGCGCGCCTGCCGGGCTCTTGGTCAGCTCCCACTCGTAGCCAAACAGGTTCCAGAAAAAGTTATTGCTCCACTTGGTCGGCGTAGACGTCCAGGTCACTTCGAGACCGCTGGTGATGGTGTCACTGCCCTTGCCAGTGCCAAAGCTGTTCTTCCAGCCTAAACCCTGGTTCTCCAGCTCGGCGGCTTCAGGTTCAGGGCCGACGTTATCCGCCGGGCCTGCACCGTGCGTCTTGCCAAAAGTGTGGCCGCCCGCGATCAAGGCGACGGTTTCCTCATCGTTCATGGCCATGCGGGCGAAGGTTTCACGAATATCGTGCGCGGAAGCCTGTGGATCAGGATTACCGTCCGGCCCTTCGGGATTGACGTAGATCAACCCCATCTGCACCGCGGCCAAGGGATTTTCCAGATTACGTCCGCCATCGGTGCGGCCATGTTCCTTGCCATGCCCGGCCTTGTCGGCCACTGGCTGCGCCTCATTCTTGCCATAGCGCAGATCACCGCCCAACCAGGTCTTTTCGTCACCCCAATACACATCCTGATCGGGTTCCCAGGTGTCTTCGCGTCCCCCGCCGAAACCAAAGGTCTTGAAGCCCATCGTTTCCAGCGCAACATTGCCGGTCAGGATGAACAAGTCCGCCCAAGAAATTTTGTTGCCGTACTTTTTTTTGATTGGCCACAGCAGGCGGCGGGCCTTGTCCAGGCTGACGTTGTCCGGCCAACTGTTAAGGGGAGCAAAGCGTTGCTGCCCGCGTCCAGCGCCGCCGCGGCCATCGCCCACGCGATACGTGCCCGCGCTGTGCCAGGCCATGCGAATGAATAAGGGACCATAGTGGCCGAAGTCGGCAGGCCACCAATCCTGCGAATCCGTCATCAATTTGGCGAGATCTTGCTTCACCGCAGCCAGATCAAGACTATTGAACGCCTTCGCGTAGTCGAAATCAGGATCCAGGGGATTGGTCTTGGCGGAATGCTGGCTCAGCAACTCCAGACGCAGACGTTTTGGCCACCAATCCTGATTCGTCGTACCACTGCCAGCAGTATGGTTAAAAGGACACTTTGCCTCATTCGACATGCTCTCTCTCCTAGGGAAATTGAACCTGCCACGCGCGTTACGCCAACTCTGCGTCCACGATGGCACCGGACTGCACATCAAGGCATCTCCGTTACGTCGGAAAGCACAGCATCAAACATGCTGACAGCCCAGCCGGTTTATCAACTATACGTGAAGAGAGGCACACAAAAAACATAATTACTGTAATGTGCGTAATAGGCCAACCCTATGATAAAGACCGAAAGAAAGATCGATGGCGCTCAGGACTGCGCCGTATCAAGCTGCCTGAAGCGTCAGCGTCGCAGCGGACGCTGGCGTGGGCGCGGTCAATGCCAACAAGGCAATGAACAAGGCCAGCGCAGCACCGACAAGACAATCAGTGAAACGGGATCGCATCGGGATTCCTGAGAGCAGCCCAGGATAAGGGCTCATGGGCTGATTATGAAAAGCCCCTCTCCACGCGCAAACGAAATAATCCGCCTTTGTTCAATCCCTGTGCTCATATGACCAGCCGCCTCTTATCTGCGCATTTGTTTATCCACAGCTTGTGGTTATCCGACTGGCCACGTCCCGTCTTTCCCTGCGCAGAGCCCTGTTGATAACCTTGGGAATAAGCATGTGCGAAAAATGTGCGCAGCCGGTGGATAAGTTATGTATAGCCTGTGCAGAAACCGGGAAAAACGGGGGAAAAAAACGGGCTTTGCTCTCTTAAACGCCCCACACTGAGGCGTTTAAAAATCATCATCGGTCTTAGTTTTTTGGCAAAAAAGCCTGAACCAACTTGACCCAATAGCTGGCGCCTACCGGTAGCAAGGCATCATTGAAGTCATAGTTGGGGTTATGCAGCTGGCAGGGGCCCATGCCGTGATACGGCTGCTGGCGATGATCGCCGTCGCCATTACCCAGGAACAGATAGCAACCCGGCACTTTTTCCAGAAAAAAGGAGAAATCTTCGGCCGCCATAGACTGCATCACCGAGGGATTGACGTGCTCCTTACCGAAAGTCTCCTCGGCTACCTTGAGTGCGAAAGCCGTTTCCTGTTTCCAATTAACCAGGGGAGGGTAGGCGCGCACAAAATGCAGTTCCCCTGTGCCGCCATAAACCTGGGGCAGCGTCGTGGCAATGCGGCGCATATCCGCCTCGATCTTGTCGAGCGCATCCAGCGTATAGGTTCGCACCGTACCGCGCAGCACGGCTTCGCCCGGAATGACGTTGTAAGCATCCCCGGCATGAATTTGGGTAATGGACAACACCGCCGGATCGAGCGGATCTCGCCCCCGGGAAATCACCGTCTGCAAAGACTGCACCATTTCTGCGGCAATCACGATGGGATCAACAGCGCCATGCGGCTGCGCCGCATGACCACCCAGCCCCTTGATGACGATATCCCAGCGATTGCTCGAGGCCATCATGGGCCCGGCACGGAAACCGAACTGGTTGACCGGCATGCCCGGCATATTGTGCAAGCCGAAAATCGCATCGCAGGGGAAACGCTCGAACAGCCCGTCCTGCATCATGGCCCGGGCACCCACATTACCGCCTTCCTCGGCCGGCTGAAAAATAAAGTTTACGGCGCCGTCAAAATCCGGATGCGCCGCAAGATACTGTGCGGCGCCCAACAAAATGGCCGTATGGCCATCATGACCGCAGCCGTGCATGCGCCCGGCGATCGTGGATCTGTGCGCGAAACGATTTTCCTCGGGCATGGGCAACGCATCCATATCCGCCCGTAAACCAATCGACTTTTTACCGCTGCCAGCACGCAACACGCCCACCACACCGGTTCTCCCCAGGCCGGTATGGACTTCCAGGCCCAGGGCGCGCAGCCGTTCTGCGACCAGATTTGAGGTGCGGGTTTCCTGAAACGCCAATTCAGGGTGTGCATGGATATCACGGCGCAAGGCAGTCAATTCGCCGTGCGCGCGCTGAATTTCATCTATGGTTTTCATCGTCGGGGCAAAGATAAGAAACAGCCCTCTTTTAGCACACCGCCCATCCGGCATCATCCAGAGTAGGCCGAGGCCGGCTCAGGCCAGCAACAAGCTATCCACGGCCCTCGTTCGTGCAGCAGTTATAGTCCCTCATTAGCCTTTTTTTGCTGTTTTTTCTCCTCATGAGCCACGCCCTTCCCATCGCTGCCATCGCCACCGCCCCTGGACGCGGAGGCATCGGCGTCGTGCGCGTTTCCGGTCCGCGCCTGGATGCCTATATCCGCGCGCTACTGGGCCGCGATCTGACACCGCGTCATGCTCATTACCTGCCTTTTCTCGCGGAGGATGGCGAACGTATAGACGAAGGTATCGCCATCTACTTCCAAGGCCCGCATTCGTATACCGGCGAAGACGTGCTCGAGTTACAGGGCCACGGCGGACCCGCTGTGCTCAAGCGACTACTGGCGCGCTGTCTGGAAGCCGGCCGCAGTCTCGGTATGCGCCTGGCCGAACCCGGTGAATTCACCCGCCGGGCCTTTCTGAACGATCGTATGGACCTTGCCCAGGCCGAAGCTGTCGCCGATTTGATCGAGGCCTCATCCGAAGCTGCCGCACGCGGCGCAATGGCCTCGCTATCCGGTGAGTTCTCGCAACGCATCAATGACCTCTCAGGCCGCATTGTGCATCTGCGTATGCTGGTGGAAGCCACACTCGACTTCCCTGAAGAAGAAATCGACTTCCTCGAAAAATATCAGGCCAGACCCACCCTGGACGGCCTGCGCCAGGACCTCGACACCCTGATCGCTCAGGCCCGCCAGGGCATTATTCTGCGTGAAGGTCTGCATGTTGTATTGGCCGGTCAACCCAACGTCGGAAAAAGCAGCCTGCTCAATGCCCTGGCGGGTGATGACATCGCGATCGTCACCCCCATCGCCGGCACTACGCGAGACAAAGTCGTGCAAGAGATCTTCATCGACGGCGTGCCGCTGCATATCGTCGATACCGCAGGCCTGCGCGAAACAGAAGACACCGTTGAAAGCATAGGCATCGCACGCACCTGGAAAGAAATCGAGCGCGCCGACCTCATTTTGCACCTGCAAGACGCCACCGCCCCCGGCGACATCCTCGATGTCGACATCACCGCACGCCTGCCCGCACGCACGCCAGTACTGGCTGTCTTCAACAAAATCGATCTGTTGACCAGCACCGCTCAACTCGCTGAAAACAGCATCGGCATCTCGGCGAAACAGGGCCTGGGGCTGGAGGAACTGCGCGCCAGACTGCTGCAAATGGCCGGCTGGAATCCCGGTGCCGAATCTCCGTGGCTGGCCCGCGAACGCCACTTGCATGCACTGCAGGCAGCCCGAGACCATCTCGACATTGCTGCGGAACATGCTAGCCATGATGACCGTGTGCTCGATCTCTTTGCGGAAGAACTTCGCCTGTCGCACGAAAGCCTATCGAGCATCACCGGAAAGTTCACCAGCGACGATTTGCTAGGCGAGATTTTCTCCAGTTTCTGCATCGGAAAGTGATCTTGCAACCGCAATCTGGATTTGATCAGAAACAAACGCCATTTCAATCCGATTTCCCCAGAGCGGATAAAGCGATAAAAGCCATTGGAAAAGATCTTCAACGGTATTTTCACGACGGGAAAAATTTTATCTCACAGATCTCATCCGAAAAAAATAGTTGTTTGATCAACTATTTTTCTAGGAAAAAAACCAGTTCGATACCTGCTATCAAACCCTGGGTCTGACACTGCCATCAGCAAGACTCTGCTGGCGCATCCCCGCAACCGCAACAGGACTGTGCAAGTTGAACGCTACGCACCTAGCAAAAGATCAGTTTCTCTTTCTGGAATCGCTGAAAAGCGCCAAGGCCGAACAATGGGTGTCGGCGCAGAACGCAAGGACACTCGACAAGCTCGGCCAAGATCCGGCTATCGCCACGCTGACACAGCGTTTGGTAGAGAGCTACGACTCTCCTGATCGCATTGTCAGCTGCTCGCGGCATGGCGACTGGGCCTACAACACCTGGACCGATGCCGAACACCCTTTGGGGCTGGTGCGGCGTACGCCCTGGCAAGATTGGCTCGATGGCAAAGCTCAGTGGGACACTGTGCTCGATGTCGATGCCCTACCAATGAATCAGGAAAGCGCAGACGGCACGCGCTGGGCGCTGGCTGACTTTGATCTGCGCTATCCGGACGAAGAAAGAGCACTCGTCAGTCTTTCTCCAGATGGGTCTGATGCCTGCATCATCCATGAGTTCGACATGGTCTCGCGTTGTTTTGTGGATGCCGGTTTCGCACTGCCCGAACCCGGCCAGCATAGCATGGCTTGGATAGACCGCGATACGGTATATGTGGCATGGGATGACAGTGCCGAAAACGACGAGGCCGCACTGACCGATGCGGGACACCCTCGCCAGTTGCGCCGCTGGCGACGCGGCACGTCTTTGCTTTCCGCTCCGGTCGTGCTGGAATGCGCCAGCACCGACATCGTGGCTCATGCCTGGTTCGACCATGAACAGCAACGGCATCTGGCCACGCGTTATCTCAGCATGTGGCGTACCGACTGGTTATGGTTTGATGAGGCGGCCTCACAATGGCGACGCTATGCCGTGCCGGGCGATGCCGACCTGAACGAATGGCAAGACTGGCTATTTATCACGCTGCGTTCAGACTGGCGGACGGATGCGGAAAACTATGCCGCCGGTAGTCTTCTGGCGGTGCGGCGCGATGATTTTCTGGCGGGCCTGGCTAGGCCTGACGTGCTGTTCATGCCTGCCACGCGACGGGTTCTGGCCGATCTGGATTTCACGCTGCATTACCTCATCCTGACAGAACGCGAAGAGTGCGTGACCAAACTGCGACGCCTTCAGCCACCTGCCTCGCGCGAGGCAAGCTGGACATCGCAAGAGATCGCCATCCCCCCTGAAAGCGCCGTGGCGATGGAGGCGGTCGATGGTATGCGCGACGATACCGTTCTGATCCATGTCGATCACTTTCTCGAACCCACTGCGCTGTATTACGCCGACCTTAGCCGCAACGGGGGCGGCAAAGATGATTGGCGATTGCTGGCGCGCCAAGCTCCGCAGTTCGATACCCGTGGCATGAGTGCGCAGTTACGCCATGCCAACGCCCCCGACGGAACGCGCATCCCGTACTGGTTGATCGGACGGATATCAGATACCCCACAACCCTGCCTGTTATATGGCTATGGTGGTTTCGAAGAGTCGCTCGATGAACCCGCCTATATCGCAACCACAGGTATAAGCTGGCTGGAGCGCGGCGGGCTTTACGCCATTGCCTGCATTCGGGGCGGCGGCGAATTCGGTCCAGCCTGGCATCAGGCAGCATTACGTGAAAACCGCCAGATCGCTTTCGATGATTTCATTGCGGTAGCAGAAACCCTGGTCGCAACGGGTGTCACACGCCCCGAACAACTGGGTATCAGCGGCGCCAGCAACGGCGGACTACTGGTTGCGGCCTGCATGGTACAAAAACCCGAACTGTTTGGTGCCGTGCTTTGCAGTGTGCCGGTACTGGATATGGCACGTTTTCACAAGCTTCTGCAAGGCGCGACCTGGGTCGAAGAATACGGTAATCCGGACGACGCACAGGCTCTGAAATGGCTGCTGGCATACTCTCCCTATCATCAAGTTCAGGCAGACGTGGCTTACCCCGACGTGTTGTTCACGACGTCGTCCAGCGATGATCGCGTGCATCCCGGACATGCCAGAAAAATGGCCGCAAAAATGCAAGCGCTGGGTCACGAGAACGTCTGTTATCTGGAGCGCCGCGACGGCGGGCATGGCGCGGGTGTCGATGCGCGCGCCATCGCCTATGCCGAAGCCATAGAAGCCAGCTTTCTATGGCGTGCGCTGACTGAAGAACCAGCGGCCTGATACGGCAGTGGGACTATCTTCCGTGCATTTGCGCGCAGACGTCACGCAGCGCCTGCGCGAATAAGCCATCGACTTCCCGCGCCTGGGCATCGCTGCGCGTAAACAAGGCAATGGGCGGCAACTTCCATTCAAAAGTAAAAGGCACGACGGCGACACCGGCAATACGCACCAGCTCATCCGCAATATCGGCCGGCAGCGCCGACACGGCACGCTCGCTGGCGGCCACCATTTCACCAATCAGTTTGGATGAGTTGGTTTCGACCACAGGCATAGGAGGCGGCAATCCCACGCTGAGAAACAAGGCGGCCACCTGTTCGCGCATAGGGGTGTGGGCCGTACCAAGTATCCAGTCCAGATCAGACAGATCATTCCAACCTAGCTTGCTTTGCGTCAACCGGGCCGCCAGGCGCCGACTGGCAATCAAGCGCGGACGCTGGCGGTACAACACCTCGAATTGCAGTTTGTCGCGCATCGCCGGCGCAGCCGCCCGTGCAATCACCGCATCCAGCGCATGTTCCTGCAATTGTCCAAGAAGATGATCGCTGGTGCCTTCATGCACCGTGACAGTGACCCGCCGCCCGCCTGGCAAGGTCCGTGCAATGGCGGCCGAGATCAACTGGCCCGACACAAAGGGAATCACGCCCACCTTGATATGCCCCGCATGACCGTTGGCAGCCGCCTCCATATCGCGGGCAAGATGATCAAGGTCCTGCAACATGGCCTGTGCGCGCGCAAGCGCAATCTCACCCAGCGGGGTCGGCACCATGCCGCGTATCGAGCGGGTGAACAGCGGGGCGCCGAACATGGCTTCGATTTCGGCCAGTGCGCTGGTGACGGCGGGTTGACTCGTCGCCATATGTTGCGCGACCCGCGTAAGCGATCCGTGCTGGCGGATCATCAGCAATAAACGCAGATGCCGCATCTTCAAACGGGTCGCCAGACGGTGCAGGATATCGGCCGCACGGTTCATCACAGCACAGCCTTTTTCAGATAATGGAATGCCATGTCCTAATAATAAGACTTATCTTATGTATATATAAAAATCTCAAATTTCTGCCTTATGGATGATCGCTAGACTTGATCACATGCTGAGCACCCGCTGCAGCACACTTCAAGTAAGCGAGACAAGCCATGCCCCAGAATCCCAATGACCGTCAGGCAGCACTGGACTACCACGAGTTTCCGACCCCCGGAAAAATCGCCGTCACGGCATCCAAACCCCTGGTGACGCAACGCGATCTGGCGCTGGCCTATTCGCCCGGCGTGGCGGCGGCCTGTGAAGAAATCGTCGACGATCCCGCCAACGCCTTTCGCTATACCGGACGCGGCAATCTGGTGGGTGTGATCTCCAACGGCACGGCTGTGCTGGGTCTGGGCAATATCGGCGCGTTGGCCTCCAAGCCCGTGATGGAGGGCAAGGCCGTGCTGTTCAAGAAGTTCGCCGGCCTGGACGTGTTCGATATCGAAATCAACGAGACCGACCCTGACAAGCTGGTCGAGATCATCGCCGGCCTGGAGCCCACCTTCGGCGGCATCAACCTCGAAGACATCAAGGCGCCCGAGTGCTTCACGGTCGAGCGCAAGCTGCGCGAGCGCATGAAGATTCCCGTCTTCCATGACGATCAGCATGGCACCGCCATTACCGTCAGCGCCGCCTTCATCAACGGCCTGAAGGTCGTGGGCAAGGACATCAAGCAGGTCAAGGTCGTGACCTCGGGCGCCGGCGCGGCCGCGCTGGCCTGCCTGGACCTGATGGTGGACCTGGGCCTGCCGCTGGAAAACATCTGGGTGACCGATATCGAGGGTGTGGTTTACGAAGGCCGTGTCGCGCTGATGGACCCGGACAAGGCCCGTTTTGCGCAAAAAACCGACGCCCGCAAGCTGGCTGATGTCATCGCTGACGCGGATGTGTTCCTGGGCCTGTCGGCCGGCGGCGTGCTCAAACCCGAAATGGTCGCCGCGATGGCGCCGCGCCCCCTGATTCTGGCCCTGGCCAATCCCACGCCGGAAATCCTGCCCGAAGTCGCAAATAGCGTGCGTGACGATATCGTCATGGCCACGGGCCGTTCGGACTATCCCAACCAGGTCAACAACGTCCTGTGTTTCCCCTACATCTTCCGCGGCGCGCTGGACGTCGGCGCCACCACGATCACGCGTGAGATGGAAAAAGCCGCGGTTTACGCCATCGCTGGCCTCGCTGAAGAAGAGGCCAATGAAGTCGTGGCAGCCGCCTATGGCAGTTACGATCTGTCTTTCGGTCCGAATTACCTGATTCCCAAGCCCTTTGATCCGCGCCTGATCGTGCGCATCGCGCCGGCCGTGGCCCGCGCGGCGATGGCCGAAGGCGTGGCCACCCGCCCGATTGCCGATCTGGACGCCTACGTCGAGCAGTTGCAGCAATTCGTCTACCACTCCGGCGCTTTCATGAAACCCCTGTTCGCCATCGCCAAACAGGTCGTGCGTGACCAGGGCCGCGCGCGCATCGTGTTCACGGAAGGCGAAGATGAACGCGTGCTGCGTGCCGTGCAAGTCATCGTGGACGAAAAACTCGCCAAACCGATTCTGGTCGGCCGTCCGGCCGTGCTGCTTTCCCGCATCGAGAAATTCGGCCTGCGCCTGCGCCTGGGTCAGGACGTCGAGGTCACTAATCCGGAATACGACGAACGCTTCCATCAATACTGGACGACCTACTGGGAGCTGATGAACCGTCGTGGCATCACCAAGGAAATGGCGCGTGTGGAGATGCGCCGCCGCATGACGCTGATCGGCGCCATGATGGTGCGCCTGGGCGATGCGGATGGCATGATTTGCGGCGCAGTAGGGGCCTATCACGACCATTTGCGATTCGTGGATGAAGTGCTGGGCAAAAAACCCGGCGCCAACACCTACGCCGCAATGAACATCCTTTTGTTGGATCAACGTACCGTCGCATTGGTAGACACCCACGTCAACGAAGACCCCACGGCGCAACAGATCTCCGAGTTCACGCTGGCAGCCGCCGAAGAAATGAAGCGCCTGAATCTGGCGCCGAAAGTGGCGTTGCTGTCGCGCTCTAATTTCGGTTCGGGCAGTTCCACCTCCGGCGGCAAAATGCGCGCTGCGCTGGAACTGATCCGCGAACAAGCACCCGAATTAGAGATCGACGGAGAAATGCACGGAGATTGCGCGCTGGATGAGGCCCTGCGCCTGCGCATACTGCCCTCATCAACGTTGCGCGGCTCTGCCAATCTGCTGGTCTGCCCCAACGTGGACTCTGGCAATATCGCCTACAACCTGCTCAAGACGGCCGCAGGCGGTAATGTGGCCGTCGGTCCTTTCCTGCTGGGCGCCAACGCTCCCGTCAATATCCTGACGTCCAGCTCGACCGTACGCCGCATCATCAACATGACAGCGCTGACGGTCATCGAAGCCAATCGACGCGACTAAGCCTTCAACGCCTTCCTCAAACCGCCCGCAAGGGCGTTTTTTTTTGGCCTGAATCGCTGGCGCAGGTCAGGGTTTTCAGAACGCGCAGCAGCTTTTTTTGCCACTAGCGCTGCAGAAGAAAGTTCGGCGCGCTTTCTTTTCCACATCAAATTTTGCGCAGCTGACCGTCAGCAAGCACCTTCTTTTGTCAGGCGCACGCGGCCGCCCCTCGGCGGGAGAAAGCGCCCTGATGGCCGGATTTTGCCGCCTGAAATACCGAATTTTCATCCTCTACATGGCGGCGTTTTCAGGGCTGAAACACCCCGAATTCGGGGTGGAAGGACGCTCAGGGGCTGTGGATAACTCCTAAGGCGCGTTGTTGTGCACATTCTGTGAACCAAAGTTGAACAAGCAGGTGTTTTCGCCTTACCCCAAAAACTTGTTCAACTTGGGCTTTCTTGCCAAACAGAGTTCTTACACAGCCAAAAAGTGCTTTAAGTATTTGAAAAAAATAGGGTTTTCAAGGTTAAGGTAGTTATCCACAGGCCTTATTAATCATTAGTCTTTTTATAAAGAAAAAAAAGGAAAAGCCAAAGCGTCTTTTCTCAGCGCCACCATCCCCCGCGGGGTTCCTGCGATACGTAGTCCTTTTGAAGAAAATGAAGTCAGGCAAAACCAGGGCGCCCTGCGGCCAAATATCCGAACGCTCAAGCAGGCAGCGGTCGCCATGTCTGACTGTTGACCGTTCTTGACGGTCGATGAATTCAAACCCTTGCATCGCATCGACAGGCGAGAGGAAAACTTCAGGCTTTGTGCGGATCAGAAAAAAATTCGCCCGCTCAAGACCTTTACGAACTTTTTTTTCGGAGTCATTCCCTTGGGGGATATGACATCTCCATGCCAAAAAACCGCGGACGTCACTGTCCACGGCTTTCCTGCTTAACTTTTTTGATGTTCCGAAGCGCAATTTCGAGGGGCTGAAGCTGCCTAGCACTTATCCCCAGGAAACGCCGCCGTGCGTCCCGCACGGCTTGAAAAACAGCTTGTCAGCTGACTAGCTTCTTCTCGAACACAACCACAGAAAGAACCCGAACTGGCGTGATCAGCGCACTCTCGCGAAAACGCCTGTTGAAAACTCGTAGTAAGAAAAAAATGCGCGCTTCGCGCGGCGATGCGAACTCAGACCAAGATCTAAAACGTGGTGCTGAGGGCAGAAATAGGCGGATACTGCGATGGCTAGCATGCGTAGCGAATCGGGAAATTTTGCGAACCACGACTTATCCACTGTTGGCGGTGGATTACCCGTAGTGGGCCGTATCGGTCGAATTTTTTCCGAAAATGGCCAATGACGACTCGGTCTACTTAGGCTATTACCGAGAACGAGCTACCCGAACCGGGTAAACCGGGGTAGCAGCGTAGTGTTCATTGCCGGCCGGGTTTTTCTCTGCCCGCTACAGGCAACGATGGGCAAGGAGGCGAGCAAACAGGGGCCTGCTGCGATGAGTCGGGAAAACACCGTACATCCGAGCAGACGTCCCCCGGATCTCCAAACCTGAACACCCCGGCAGAAACGCTTGTATTGGCCTTTGTAGCCATTTGCGCTGTGTACCCGCTCCCCTGGTGACCGCCCGGCTGTTAGCGCCGCAGAAGGCGTTTAAAACGTGTTGAGACACCCTGGTTGACGACAGAGCCGATCCCAATCAAGGACTTGCGCGCCAAGACCCGGGATAGACTCTCTTCCCGGATAGCGGTTTGGACCTCTCTGCGGTCGCTACGCCAAGGTCGGGCTCGACGTGAACCGCATCTATCCAGGCTATCGCCACGCGGGAAACCCGCCTGGAAGCCTTTAAACGGCCGCTAGCGGCCTGAAAGGAAGATAGCCTGCCCGAAGGGGCACATCAGGGTTTTGAGAGCCGTATCGCGTGTTTTGAGGGTTTTCAGGGCATAGAGATCGCCGAGAACCCGCCCAAAAGCGAATGGGCATGACTCTTGCTATGGGATGGAAAAGGCATTTCAGCCCTTCCAGCGCATTTTTGACCTGATGAGTGCTCCACCCCTTAACCTGTCCATTCAAACGCCGTAGCGGGCGTTTTAAGCCCAGGGTGGAGCGGTCTGTGCGATTTCCCCCTGCGGTTTTACATCTCTTGTCGAAAGTTGCTGTGTTCTGCATGCCTCGAAGATCAGGCCGAGGCAAGGCGATGTGTTTGAAGACGATGGATATCCCACGTGAATTCACCGCTCTTGCTAGGCAAAGCCTGTCACGCCGCTGAATGAAGGGGAAGACTTCCTGCAGGGGAAAAACGGCGGAATCTGCCTGCCGCTGACATTTTTGCGTTTCCCGATGATTTGTACCCAACGTCGAACTTGTCTTTGCCTGATCGCTTTCCCGGAGCCATAAGCAGGTTTCCGTCGTCATTGGGCAGCGACTTTGCGGACTGACAATCACCAAGCCGGTTTTGCATTCTTTTTTGCGTCTTTTGAAAATAGTTGCTTAAACAACTATTTTCACCAAGCAGTGATATGGCGACGTTCACCGCATGGCGCGGAGAAGGAGGCTGTTGCGCCACTGGCATGAGCTATCTGTCGTGACTCTCGCGTATAACCAGGAAGGCGGCGTGACTTGTGCGCTGTCAGGTCCGTTTCACGAAAGATGTTTTGGATGACGCTACGTAAAGCCCCATGAAGGCTGAGGTGTTCTGTTGTAGCGAGCGAGTCACGGCAGATGTTGGCCTTGATGTCGGGCTGCGCATTGATGTAAAGCAAGGGGATCTGGCCTGAACAGGCGGGTCATCTTGATATAGCGATCTATTGCCCGCAGGTTTCCTGATCGAAGGCAAGAGCGAGTGTTTTTTTACCGCCTTTCGGCTATTCATGACCGATAAAACGTCCTGTATCCACAGGGTATGCAATGCAGCCGCACGATGCCATCAAAGCAACCGTATGAGGGCAGGGTTTTTGGCAATTCTCGAGCAGATAAATAGGAATTCTGCGCGATGAATGCTGATGGAAAAAAAGCCAGAAAAATATCGCAGCTTGCGATGTATCCCGTCTTTTCTTGATGCAATGCAAGACCCGTTTAATGTGCCGTTTTTGATGCAGGCTCGCCACAGCGCGCTGTCTCATGTCGGCCTATCGTTCAGTTCGAAGTCCGGTTCGACATGAGAGATCAGCGAACAGTGCATATCCATAGATACACACTGTTTAAACCTAAACTATGTACTAGACCTTGGCCAGGCGTTCAATGGCGGCATCGAGTGTTGCATCTTTTTTAGCGAAGCAGAAACGCACAATACGGTGGTTTGACTCGGCTGCGTTGGGGTCATGGTAGAACGCTGATACTGGGATCACCGTCACACCATGATCGATGGTCAGATTGCGGGCGAACTCGGCTTCGGGCTGATGCGAGATATCGCTGTAATCAGCCAGCAGAAAGAAGGTGCCGGGGCTAGGCAGCGGGCGGAAGCGGGTTTGCGCCAAACCTTGCGCCAGATGGTCACGCTTGCTTTGATAAAAGGCCGGCAGGTCAAGATAAGGCTTGGGATCTGCCATATAGGCCGCCAGAGCGAATTGCATCGGTGAAGACACCGTGAACACCATGAACTGATGCACCTTGCGCAGCTCGGCACTGAGTTGTCGAGGGGCGCAGCAATAGCCAATTTTCCAGCCGGTTGCGTGATATGTCTTGCCGAACGACGAGATCACAAATGCATGTTCGGCCAGCAGCGGACGGCGCGATATGCTGGCGTGCGGTTTGCCGTCGAATACGATGTGTTCATAGACTTCATCGGCTAGCAGCAGAATGCCTGTATCACGCACGATGGCTTCCAACGCATCCAGATCACTGTCATCAAGGATGGCGCCGGTGGGATTGTGCGGGAAATTCAACATCAATAGACGCGAGCGCGGCGTGATGGCATCGCGTACGCGCTGCCAATCCACCCGATAGTGCGGATCATCCCGCGTCGGCGCGCGCATTGGCACAGGGACCGCCGTGCCACCTGCCAGGCGGATGGCCGGCAGATAAGAGTCATAACATGGCTCGATCACGACGACTTCATCGCCGCTATTAACGGCGGCCAGCACGGTTGCCATCAAGGCTTCGGTTGCGCCGCTGGTGACTGTGATTTCGGTTTCCGGGTCATAACGATGACCATACAGCGCGGCTACCTTGTCCGCGATCGCGGCGCGTAGCGGGGCTACGCCCGGCATATACGGATATTGGTTATGTCCGGCAGCCATGGCTTCGGCGACCAGTTCCCGCAGGCGTGGATCGGGATCAAAGTCTGGAAAGCCCTGGCCAAGGTTGATGGCTTGATGATCGATCGCCAGACGGCTCATCACGGTGAAAATAGTGGTCCCGACATCGGGCAGCTTGGAGCGGATCATGGCTTTGAATAGGGGAGGCGAGGGTAAATGGGTGACGACACGTAGTATCCCAAAACTTTCAGACATCCGCGGGCATGTGCGCCTGATGGCAGGGCGGGCCTGCCTGTCGATGGGGAGTCGTCCTGGACACTCTCGGCTTGTTTGAACGCCAATTCGTGATGGTCGCAGAGGGGTTTGCCTCGGATCCCAGTGAAAAAATGCTACATACGGGTAAACAACTATAGGTCTGCGCAAGTGCGGATGAGTATGCTGGCCTTGCAGTGAATTCAAGCATTGCGCAAGCCCTGGTACCGCTTTTGGCGGCAAGCGGCAGACGAAACTTGCAACGAGCTCCTTGCTTGGCAAGTTGGTGTCAGCGTCCTTGATTCATTTGCAACTCGTTTTTTTTTTCCAGGACGCTATAAAAATGGCTCAAAAGGGCAAAGTTAAGTGGTTCAACGCCGATAAGGGTTACGGCTTCATTACGCCGGACAGTGGCGGTACTGATGTATTCGCGCACTTCTCCGCGATTCAAGGCCGAGGCTACCGCAGCCTTAACGAAGGCCAGGAAGTCGAATTTGATGTCAAGGATGGTCCGAAAGGGCCTCAAGCGGCCGAAATTCGCCCGCTTTAAATCGGGAAATCCCAATCCCGCTAGGCCAGGTCTGCATCCTGGCTCAACGCCCCAAGACCTAAAGTCTGGGGCGTTGTCGTTTCTGGGCCCGGCAGCGCACATTGCGGCTCAGAATTATTCGTAAATTGTTAGTATGTACTAACATTATTTTGTGGATTTCTATCCCGAGCCTCTTTGAGTTTTCGTGTTTATTGGACGAATCTTCCTGGACGTCGCTCGCGGTTTCCCAAGCAAAGTGCCTCTGGATAACTTTGTGGATAAAAATCCGGCTTGGAGCTCGGGGAGTGTGTTTTCCCTCGTCATACTGGCGGGGGCCGGCCGAGTTTTACACAAAATTCAGCGCACGATTTCCACATTGTTTTACCCAGGCTGCTTGGCTTCCTCCGTTAAGGCTTAGCTTGGTCTGAGTCTGAAGGATAGAAAAAAAACTGTGATTTTTCACGGAATTACAGAGTTCAGCCAGACATGGGCAGTTGACTTGCCTGCGCGTCGTACAGAAAGCGAGTTGAGGAAGCACTGAGTTTTCCACTGCCGCTACAGGCTTGTTCTTCACAAAGATATCCCCATATTCAATGTGTACGGTCTTTCGGGCACCGGCCTGTTTATAAAGTCCAATACACCGCCTGCTTGTGGATAGTTTTGGGGATTACTCCTAGAGTGACTTTTCGCCGCTGATTCGCGAAGGCAAAAGCTCAGGGGCCGAATGCCTACCTTCAGACGCTGATAACGGTAGGAACCCGCCACCAAGCCGAATGTGTTTATCTCTGTGGATAACTTTACTGTGAGGCAGCATTTCACGCTGAGCCGCATGTTTGCTTAAAGACAATTTCTTGGCAAAGTGGCGCGATTCGAATGTCTCTATAGCCTGGTTTTTGTTGGATGAGTTATCAACAGCTTTGTGCACCGTACTAAATTCGGCCTATCTTATTTATAGATTTTGATAATCATGGCGGTAGGCCACAGAGCGCTGATGGGCCTGTTCGGATCAAATCGTTGTCCAGCATTTCAACCGCGCTGCTTGAGGCAATCTGGGTTCAGGCAGATATGATGTTTCACGTGAAACACTCACAGGTTTTCTGGATTGGGTGTCATGTTCCACGTGGAACATGCCCTGAGACTGAGTATCCATACAGTAGTCTCAAATATGCTCAGATTTCTGTTTGAGAACGCGGGAAATTCCACGCTTAATGATGTTTCACGTGAAACATCACTAGGGGCCCATCTATAATGGCTCAAGAAAGCACTCACTTGCTCCCACACCATGAATTACCCCCACGAATTTGACGTCATCGTCGTCGGTGGCGGCCATGCCGGTACTGAAGCTGCGCTGGCTGCCGCCCGATCAGGTGCGAAGACCTTGCTGTTGACGCACAACATCGAGACCCTAGGCCAGATGTCCTGCAATCCTTCGATAGGGGGAATAGGCAAGGGCCATCTTGTCAAAGAGGTTGATGCGCTGGGCGGTGCGATGGCCATCGCTACCGATGAGGCAGGTATCCAATTTCGGATTCTGAACAGTTCGAAAGGTCCGGCTGTACGGGCCACGCGTGCGCAGGCCGACCGGGTTTTGTACCGCAAGGCTATTCGTCATCGCCTGGAAAACCAGGAAAACCTGTGGCTGTTCCAACAGTCGGTCGAAGATCTGATCGTCGAGGGAGACAAGGTTGTTGGTGCGGTCACCCAGATTGGCCTGAAGTTTCGTGGCCGTGCTGTTGTGTTGACCGCCGGCACATTTCTGAATGGCCTGATTCACGTGGGTCTTCAACACTATTCCGGGGGCAGGGCAGGGGACCCGCCCGCAAATTCACTCGGCCAACGGTTGAAGGAGCTCAAGCTTCCTCAGGGGCGTTTGAAAACAGGTACGCCGCCCCGCATTGATGGTCGAACCATCAACTATTCAGTCTTGGAAGAGCAGCCCGGAGATCTGGACCCTATACCCGTGTTTTCCTTTATGGGCTCGGCGGCGCTACACCCCCGGCAATTGCCGTGTTGGATCACCCATACCAATGAGCGCACACACGACATCATTCGAGGCGGCTTAGATCGTTCTCCCATGTATAGCGGGGTCATTGAAGGGATCGGCCCGCGTTACTGTCCTTCTATCGAAGACAAGATTCATCGCTTTGCCGACAAGCCGTCACACCAGATATTTCTTGAGCCCGAAGGTCTGGATACGCATGAGGTCTATCCCAACGGCGTATCCACCAGCTTGCCTTTTGATGTGCAGTACGAGTTGATCCATTCTCTGCCGGGTCTGGAGCACGCTCACATTCTGCGGCCAGGTTATGCGATCGAATATGACTACTTTGATCCACGTGGATTGAAAAGCAGTCTGGAAACCAAGGCCATTTCAGGTCTGTTTTTCGCTGGCCAGATCAATGGTACGACCGGCTATGAAGAGGCAGCCGCCCAAGGTTTGCTGGCAGGGATCAATGCCGCCCGTTATGCAAGCGATCGCGAGGCCTGGGTGCCGCGGCGCGATGAGGCCTATCTGGGGGTGCTGGTGGATGATCTGGTTACCCGAGGGGTTACCGAGCCTTATCGTATGTTCACTTCTCGCGCAGAGTACCGATTAAGTCTGCGCGAGGATAATGCCGACTTGCGTTTGACAGAAATCGGTCGTGAATTGGGCCTCGTGGATGATATCCGGTGGGATGCTTTCAACCGTAAGCGAGATGCGATTCAAGCCGAGGTGCAGCGTTTGCAATCTACCTGGGTCAATCCACGTCTGCTTCCTGAGGAGCCGGCGCAGGTGCTGTTGGGCAAAGCCATCGAGCGTGAATACGCTTTGGCAGATCTGCTCAAGCGCCCGAATATCAGTTATGAAGCGCTGATGCAGGCTCGCAATGGTGCTGGAGAACTGCTGGCAGGTCCTGGGCTTTTGGGAGATGATGTCTTGGCCGAACAGGTCGAGATTCAGATCAAGTATGCCGGCTATATCGAACGTCAGCGCGACGAAGTGCAAAAGCATGTGGTTCATGAGCAGCAAGCCATACCCGCCGATATTGATTACGACGCTGTCAGCAGCCTGTCCTTTGAGGTCAGGCAAAAGCTTAAGACTCACCGTCCCGAGACCGTGGGCCAGGCCGCCCGTATTTCGGGTGTCACACCAGCGGCCGTCTCCTTGTTACTTATCCATCTGAAACGCCTGCATTACGGTAAGCGGGCAATATGAGCACAATGCCCGAAGATATTGCCGCTGCGCAGCGGCTTGAACAGGCATGCCAGTCCCTGGGATTGGCGGCTGGTGCCGAACAACAGGAAAAGCTTCTGCGCTATATGGCGCAGATGCAACGCTGGAATCGCACGTATAACCTCACGGCCATCCGTGACCCAGAACAGATGCTGATCCAGCATTTGTTCGATAGCTTGTCCGTGGTGCAGCCTTTGGTGCGCGCTTTGCAGGCAGGGCAACCGGCTAAGGTCTATGACGTCGGCTCCGGTGGCGGACTGCCGGGTGTGGTGCTCGCCATCGTGCAACCCGAGTGGGACATCACCTGCGTTGACGCCGTCGAAAAAAAAACTGCTTTCGTTCAACAGATGGCTGGCACGCTGATGTTGCCTAATCTTCATGCCATGCATGCCCGTATCGAGCGCGTAGCACCTGCGGACTGTGATGTGGTGATCTCACGTGCATTTGCATCCTTGCACGATTTCGCCAATTTGGCCGGCCGCCACGTTCGACCTGGTGGTACGCTCGTCGCCATGAAGGGCAAGGTCCCCGCCGAAGAAATTGAAGGACTGCCGGCCGCCTGGCAAGTCGAACGCATTGAACCCCTGCAGGTGCCTGAACTCGATGCCGAGCGTTGCCTGATCTGGATGCGCCGCAGTCAAGGAACTCTATGAACAATATTCCGCCCACCAAGTCCGCCCGTGTATTTTGTATCGCCAACCAAAAGGGAGGCGTCGGCAAAACCACGACGGCCATTAACCTCGCGGCGGGGCTGGCGACCCATCAACAGCGTGTGTTGCTGGTCGATCTCGACCCTCAGGGCAACGCGACAATGGGTAGCGGCATCGACAAGAACAGCCTGGAGTCGAACCTTTATCAGGTATTGATCGGCGAGGCTACCATTGAGACCGCGCGCGTGCGTTCCGAATCGGGTGGCTATGACGTTCTCCCGGCCAATCGTGAATTGTCGGGCGCCGAGATCGATCTGGTCCAAATGGAAGAGCGCGAACAACAGCTCAAACTCGCCATCGAGACCGTGGCGGACCAATACGATTTCGTGCTGATTGACTGTCCACCGACCTTGTCGCTGCTGACGCTTAATGGTCTGGCCGCAGCAGACGGCGTCATCATTCCGATGCAGTGCGAATACTTTGCGCTTGAAGGTCTGTCTGACCTGGTCAACACCATCAAGCGCGTTCATCGGAATATCAACAATGATCTGCGCGTCATCGGTTTGTTGCGCGTTATGTTCGATCCCCGCATGACGTTGCAACAGCAGGTCTCGGCTCAGCTTGAGGCACACTTTGGCGACAAGGTGTTCAAAACGGTTGTGCCGCGCAATGTACGGCTTGCGGAAGCACCCAGTTATGGCATGCCCGGCGTGGTCTACGACCGCGCTTCACGTGGAGCCCAGGCCTACATTTCTTTTGGCGCCGAGATGATCGAGCGCGTTAAGGAAATGCAATAAGGGAGGGCTTCGCCCTTCGCATGAATAAAGAGCAGCGCCTGATGCGCTGAAGAAAGAGGACTATAAGGATGGCTACCAAGAAACCCAAGGGCCTGGGCCGGGGGCTGGATGCCTTGCTCGGGGCGGATGTTCCGGCTATCGACAATATAGGCAAGGCAGTCGAGCCTGAGAGCGCACTGCCCACGACGCTGCCTATCGACAGGTTGCGGGCTGGCAAGTATCAGCCACGTACCCGTATGGACGAAGGCGCCCTGAATGAGCTGGCCGAATCCGTCCGTACGCAGGGCATTATGCAGCCCATTCTCGTGCGCGGGCTTGCCATTCCTGGACAGTACGAAATCATCGCGGGTGAGCGGCGCTTCCGCGCGGCTCAACTGGCCGGTCTGAAAGAAGTGCCCGTGCTGGTGCGTGATGTGGCGGACGAGAACGCCGCCATCATGGCCTTGATCGAAAACATCCAGCGCGAGGACCTGAATCCGCTCGAAGAAGCGCAAGGTGTCCGACGCCTGCTGGATGAATTCGGTTTGACGCATGAGCAGGCCGCGCAGGCGATTGGCCGTTCGCGGTCGGCAACCAGCAATTTATTGCGCCTGCTGAACCTGGCTGTACCCGTACAGACCATGCTGCTGGCCGGCGATATCGACATGGGCCATGCCCGTGCGTTGCTGGCGGTCGATGCCGCCACCCAAATCCAGCTGGCCAATCTCATCATTGCTCGCCGCCTGTCCGTTCGCGAAGCCGAAAAAATCGTCGCTAAAACGGTGAAGGAGGGAGAAGCCACATCGCCCAAGAAGAAGGGGCCTTCACGCGATGTCACGCGTCTCGAAGAGGCGCTGTCTGATCATCTGGGCACGCGTGTGGTGCTCAAGGTTGGCGCTCGCGATAAGGGGCAGCTCGTCATTGATTTCCATGGCTGGGATCACCTGAATTCGCTGTTGGAACGGCAAGGATTGGCGGGAGTCATTGATGCCTGACCGTGCGCTTGCCCGCGTTGCGCTGTTGGCGACCGGTGGAACCATTGCCGGCGCTCAAGATAGCGCCGAGAGCGCAGCTTACCGCGCCGGAGCATTGAGCATCGATGCCTTGTTGCAGGCCGTACCTGGTCTGGCGCGTGCGGCAAATGTGCAGGCCGAACAGTTGGCCAATGTCGGCAGTCAGAACATGACCTATGACGTATGGCGGGCCTTAGCCGCGCGCGTGGCCGAGCTGTGTGCGGACGCGTCCATCGACGGTATTGTCATCACTCATGGGACGGACACTATTGAAGAAACGGCCTATTTCCTCAGCTTGGTGTTGCCCTTTGACAAGCCGGTGGTCCTGGTCGGCGCCATGCGTCCATCGACGGCACTGAGTGCCGATGGCCCTCGCAATTTGTTAAATGCCGTGACAATTGCTGCGCATCCGCAAAGTCGCGGACGCGGCCCGCTGGTCACCATGAATGACGACATTCATTACGCCCGTTCCGTACAAAAAACCGCCTGCGGCGGCGTGGCGGCGTTTACCTCGCCCAACAGCGGTAGGGCAGGGTGGGTTCGTGGTGGGCAGGTCGGTTTTTACGGGACGTCTAATATCGCCAGCGCGGCCGCTAAACAGGTTTTCAGTATGCCGCTGCCACCCGTGCGCAGTTGGCCGCGGGTGGATATCGCTTATGCCTGCGTCGATATGGACGGCGCCCTGATTGATTTCATCGCCGCCCATGCCCAAGGGATTATCCTGGCAGGCGTCGGTGACGGCAATGCAACCGACGATGCCATTGCCGCCATTGACCGCGCCGTGGCGAAAGGCGTCGTCGTGGTGCGTTCCACACGCACGGGTTCCGGCAGCGTCATGCGCAATATCGAAATCAACGATGATGGCCACGGCACGATCGCCGCCGGTGAGCTCAATCCTCAGAAGGCCCGTGTTCTGCTCACCCTCGGTTTGATGCGCTCACACGAGCCTGTGGCACTCCAGCGACTATTTGATCTGTATTAAAATAAGGGACAAATCAAATTTGTGGGAAATCCCCTTTTTTGGTTTGACACCGATAATAAATGTGTTCATAATCTCGTTTCTCTCAGGAGGGGTGCCCGAGTGGTTAAAGGGGGCAGACTGTAAATCTGTTGGCCTTGCGCCTACGTTGGTTCGAATCCAACCTCCTCCACCAAGAGAACTATTTCAAATCCAGGCACAGTAGTAGCCTGGATTTGCATGTAAGACATCTGTAGTACATGCGCGCACCACACGCGAAATAAAAATGTGAAGCAAGGTGAAAGGGTAGCCGCGGGTGTAGCTCAATGGTAGAGCAGAAGCCTTCCAAGCTTACGACGAGGGTTCGATTCCCTTCACCCGCTCCAAATGCCCATGTGGCTCAGTGGTAGAGCACTCCCTTGGTAAGGGAGAGGTCACGCGTTCGATCCGCGTCATGGGCACCAAAATTCTCTAATCTTTTCTTCAGTCAGAAGCTTCAATCCAGGTCAGGAGTCAGCCATGGCAAAAGGCAAGTTTGAACGTACCAAGCCGCACGTGAACGTGGGTACGATTGGTCACGTTGACCACGGCAAAACGACGTTGACGGCGGCGATCACGACGGTTCTGTCGACGAAGTTCGGCGGCGAAGCGCGTGGCTACGACCAGATTGACGCGGCGCCGGAAGAGAAGGCACGCGGCATCACGATCAACACGGCTCACGTTGAGTACGAAACGGAATCGCGTCACTACGCGCACGTTGACTGCCCGGGCCACGCTGACTACGTGAAGAACATGATCACGGGCGCGGCGCAAATGGACGGCGCGATTCTGGTGGTGTCGGCTGCTGACGGCCCGATGCCGCAGACGCGTGAGCACATTCTGCTGAGCCGCCAGGTTGGCGTGCCGTACATCATTGTCTTCCTGAACAAGGCGGACATGGTTGACGATGCTGAGCTGCTCGAGCTGGTGGAGATGGAAGTTCGCGAACTGCTGTCGAAGTACGACTTCCCGGGCGATGACACGCCGATCGTGAAGGGTTCGGCTAAGCTGGCGCTGGAAGGCGACAAGGGCGAACTGGGCGAGCAGGCGATTCTGTCGCTGGCTGCGGCGCTGGACACCTACATTCCGACGCCTGAGCGTGCGGTTGACGGTTCGTTCCTGATGCCGGTGGAAGACGTGTTCTCGATCTCGGGTCGTGGCACGGTGGTGACCGGCCGTATCGAGCGCGGCGTGGTGAAAGTTGGCGAAGAAATCGAAATCGTGGGCATCAAGCCGACGGTGAAGACGACGTGCACGGGCGTGGAAATGTTCCGCAAGCTGCTGGACCAAGGTCAAGCGGGCGACAACGTGGGCATTCTGCTGCGCGGCACCAAGCGTGAAGACGTCGAGCGTGGCCAAGTGCTGGCCAAGCCGGGTTCGATCAACCCGCACACGGACTTCACGGCCGAGGTGTACATTCTGTCCAAGGAAGAAGGCGGCCGTCACACGCCGTTCTTCAACGGCTATCGTCCGCAGTTCTACTTCCGCACGACGGACGTGACGGGCACGATCGATCTGCCGCAGGACAAGGAAATGGTTCTGCCGGGCGACAACGTGACGATGACGGTCAAGCTGCTGGCCCCCATCGCCATGGAAGAAGGTCTGCGCTTCGCCATCCGTGAAGGCGGTCGTACCGTCGGCGCCGGTGTCGTGGCCAAGATCCTCAAGTAATACCGAGTGCAAGGAAACGGGGCCGTCAGGCCCCATTTCCTTGTGCATAGAACTTGCACGAAAAAAGAAAAAGCAATATTATGTATGGTTCCGCGAGGTGCCATGCAGTTTGCAGCGGTGTCTTGCAGATTACTTTGCTGCAAATCAAGTGAAAGCCATAGGGGTATAGCTCAATTGGCAGAGCGTCGGTCTCCAAAACCGAAGGTTGTAGGTTCGATTCCTACTGCCCCTGCCACCACCCGCCGGAGAGTACCGCGAGCTGCGCATTCACGGCGGGCTCGTGTCGCAAAATGTCTAATACCAGCGTAGAAACCATTACCAGTACCGCTGACCGGATCAAGCTCGGGTTGGCGGTTCTTGTCGTTATAGCTGGCATCGTTGGGTTTTCCGTGCTGAGCGCGCAACCCATCGCTGCCCGGATAGGCGTTTTTGTTGGTGGCCTGGTGATCGCGGCCATCATCGTCTGGTTCAGCGAACCTGGCCGCCGCCTGATCAGCTACGCTCAAGAGTCGTACAACGAAGTTAAGCGTGTCTCCTGGCCTACGCGCAAAGAAACGGTCCAGATGACTGGCATCGTGTTCGCGTTTGTCGCGGTGATGGGCATTTTCATGTGGGTGCTCGACAAGGGCATCGAGTGGATACTTTACGGCCTGCTGCTGGGCTGGAAATAAGGACAGGCATGAGTAAACGTTGGTATGTCGTCCATGTGTATTCCGGCATGGAAAAAAGCGTACAAAAAGCCCTGAACGAGCGTATTGAGCGTGCAGAGCTGCAAACCTCTTTTGGTCGTATTCTTGTTCCCTCCGAAGAAGTCGTTGAGGTCAAGGGCGGTCAAAAGTCGATTACCGAGCGCCGGATTTTCCCGGGTTACGTCCTCGTTGAGATGGACCTGACCGACGAAACCTGGCACTTGGTCAAGAACACCAATCGAGTCACCGGCTTTTTGGGTGGCTCGGGCAACCGCCCGACTCCGATTTCCGAGCGCGAGGTCGAAAAGATCCTGTCGCAAATGGAAGAGGGCGTCGAAAAGCCGCGGCCCAAGATTCTCTTCGAAGTGGGCGAAATGGTCCGCGTCAAGGAAGGTCCGTTCGCGGACTTCAACGGCAACGTCGAAGAAGTCAATTACGAAAAGAGCAAGGTGCGTGTGTCTGTCACGATTTTTGGTCGTGCTACACCGGTCGAGCTCGATTTCAGCCAGGTCGAAAAGACCTGATTCTCAACCCCGGGGAGCCCGTTTAGGCGGGCGATATCACCCGTAAGGAGCAAAGCATGGCGAAGAAGATCGTCGGCTTTATCAAGCTGCAAGTTCCGGCTGGTAAGGCAAATCCGTCCCCCCCGATTGGCCCGGCACTGGGTCAGCGCGGCCTGAACATCATGGAATTCTGCAAGGCGTTCAACGCCAAGACCCAAGGCATGGAGCCTGGTCTGCCGATTCCCGTGGTGATCACCGCCTTCGCGGACAAGAGCTTCACCTTCATCATGAAGACCCCGCCCGCGACGGTCCTCATCAAGAAGGCCGCTGGCGTGCAAAAGGGTTCGCCCAAGCCGCATACCGACAAGGTTGGCACGCTGACGCGCGCTCAAGCCGAAGAAATCGCCAAGACCAAGCAGCCCGATCTGACCGCTGCCGATCTGGATGCCGCGGTTCGCACGATCGCTGGTAGCGCCCGCAGCATGGGCATCACCGTTGAGGGGATCTAATCATGGCTAAATTGTCTAAGCGCGCCGCCGCCATTGCCCAGAAGATCGACCGTACCAAGCTGTACCCGGTCGCTGAAGCCCTGACCCTGGTCAAGGAAACCGCCACCGCCAAGTTCGATGAATCCATTGACGTGGCAGTGCAGCTCGGCATCGACCCCAAGAAGTCCGACCAACTGGTCCGTGGCTCGGTGGTTCTGCCTGCTGGTACCGGCAAGAGCGTTCGCGTCGCCGTTTTCGCCCAGGGCGAGAAGGCTGAAGCCGCCCGTGCCGCTGGCGCCGAAGTGGTTGGCCTGGACGACCTGGCCGAGCAGATCAAGGCTGGCCAAATGGACTTCGACGTGGTCATCGCTTCGCCCGACACGATGCGTGTTGTCGGTGCCCTGGGTCAGATCCTGGGTCCGCGTGGTCTCATGCCGAACCCCAAGGTCGGCACCGTGACCCCGGATGTCGCCACCGCCGTGAAAAATGCCAAGGCTGGCCAAGTGCAATACCGTACCGACAAGGCCGGTATCATTCACGCCACCATTGGTCGTGCCTCCTTCGGTATCGAACAACTGCAAACCAACTTGGCCGCTCTGGTCGACGCGCTGCAAAAAGCGCGTCCTGCTGCCGCCAAGGGTATTTACCTGCGCAAGATCGCTGTCTCGTCGACGATGGGTGGCGGTGCTCGCGTGGAAATCGCTTCGCTGTCGGCCTAAGGCCGTCGGCAAACTGTACTTTGGGCCGCATCCGAGATTTTCGGATGCTGCTGTCAAAGACCGCTGGAGCGGTCCGTCGCAAATCATGGACGGTCGGCTTAATCTCGGTGCTCTGATAGGCCGAATCCAGCGTAGACGGCGTCCCCAGGAAGATTTCTTTACCCGAAGAACTCAACCAGGCGCCGCATTCGGTTGACGCGCAAGGCTTAGGCCCCAGGCGTCTTTTGATGGAGTGTTCAAACCGTGAGTCTCAATCGCCAAGAGAAAGCGGTGGTAATCGAGGAAGTCTCGGCGGAAGTCGCCAAGGCCCAATCGATTGTTATCGCCGAGTACCGTGGTCTGGACGTCGCCTCTGTCACCGTACTGCGCAAAACTGCGCGTGAATCGGGCGTTTACCTGCGTGTTCTTAAGAACTCGCTGGCCCGTCGTGCTGTTGCTGGCACGGCTTTCGAGCCGTTGGCTGAGCAACTGACCGGTCCGCTGATCTATGGTATCAGCGCTGATCCGGTCGCGGCGGCCAAGGTCCTCGCCGGTTTCGCAAAGAGCAACGATAAGCTGGTCATCAAGGCGGGCTCCTTGCCCAACAACTTGCTGAACCAAGAAGGCGTCAAGGCCCTGGCCACGATGCCCTCGCGTGAAGAGTTGCTCTCGAAACTGCTGGGCACCATGCAAGCCCCGATCGCGCAATTCGTGCGTACGCTCAACGAAGTTCCGACCAAGTTCGCCCGTGGCCTCGCCGCCGTGCGCGACCAGAAGGCCGCCGCCTGATATCAGGCGCGTCTTGCGGAATCTCGCTGAACGACTAAGCGACACCCAACCCTGGCATTACCCAATTCTGGAGTTCTAAAGAAAATGGCACTTAACAAAGCTGAAATCCTTGACGCCATCGCTGGCATGACCGTGCTCGAACTGTCCGAGCTGATCAAGGAAATGGAAGAGAAGTTTGGCGTGTCGGCTGCTGCCGCTGCTGTTGCCGTGGCCGCTCCGGCCGCTGGTGGCGCTGCTGCCGCTGCTGAAGAGCAGACCGAGTTCACCGTTGTGCTGGTCGAAGCCGGCGCCAACAAGGTGTCCGTCATCAAGGCCGTGCGCGAGCTGACCGGTCTGGGCCTGAAGGAAGCCAAGGACCTGGTTGACGGCGCTCCGAAGCCCGTCAAGGAAGCCCTGCCCAAGGCTGACGCTGAAGCCGCTAAGAAGAAGCTGGAAGAAGCCGGCGCCAAGGTCGAAGTCAAGTAAACCTTCGCGTTATCTGCCCGGGGACAGCGCTATTTGCAGTCCCCGGGCTTTTGCGTTTCCAGGAAACCCCTCCTGATAGCGGGTTTTTAGGGGTGTTTCCTGGAGTCGTATCACCTGGGGCCGTGGTTGACGGCCCATGCAACCTCGAGTCGGAGTGCTCATGCCTTACTCGTACACCGAAAAAAAGCGCATCCGCAAAAGCTTCGCTAAGCGTGAAGACGTTCAGAACGTTCCCTTTCTGCTTGCGACGCAACTTCAATCCTACCTAACTTTTCTGCAAGCCGAGACCGCCACTGCGGATCGGGTTAATGAAGGCTTGCAGGCGGCGTTTACGTCGATTTTTCCGATCGTCAGTCACAACGGTATGGCGCGCTTGGAGTTCGTCAGCTATGCGCTTGGCGAGCCGGTGTTCGATGTCAAGGAATGTCAACAACGTGGCTTGACCTACGCATCGCCGCTGCGTGCCAAGGTCCGCCTGGTGTTGCTTGACCGCGAAGTCAGCAAGCCCACCATCAAGGAAGTGAAGGAACAGGAAGTCTACATGGGCGAAATTCCGCTCATGACCACGACCGGTTCTTTCGTGATCAATGGTACGGAGCGTGTCATCGTTTCGCAGCTGCACCGTTCGCCCGGCGTGTTCTTCGAACACGACCGCGGTAAAACGCACAGCTCGGGCAAGCTGTTGTTCTCTGCCCGCGTGATTCCCTACCGTGGCTCCTGGCTCGACTTTGAGTTCGATCCCAAGGACGTGCTGTTCTTCCGTGTGGACCGTCGCCGCAAAATGCCCGTGACGATCCTGCTGAAGGCCATCGGCATGACGCCGGAGTCCATCCTCGCTCACTTCTTCGATTTCGACAATTTCGAGTTGAAGAGCGAAGGCGCGATGATGGAATTCGTGCCCGAGCGCTGGAAGGGCGAAATGGCCCGATTCGACATCACCGACCGTGCCGGTAAGGTGATTGTCGAGAAAGACAAGCGTATCAACGCCAAACATCTGCGTGATCTCGCCAATGGTGGCATCCAGCGTATTTCCGTGCCTGAGGATTTCCTCTATGGGCGCGTGCTGGCCAAGAACGTTGTGGACCCCGACACGGGTGAAGTGATTGCGTTGGCTAACGACGAAATCACCGAAAGCGTGCTGGACGCCATGCGCGCGGCCAAGGTGCTTGATCTGCAAACCCTGTACACCAACGATCTGGATCGTGGTCCCTACATCTCGCAGACGCTGCGTACCGACGAAACGGTCGATCAGACTGCTGCGCGCGTAGCTATCTACCGCATGATGCGCCCTGGCGAGCCGCCGACCGAAGAAGCGGTCGAAGCGCTGTTCCAGCGTCTGTTCTATAGCGAAGAAACCTACGATTTGTCGCGCGTGGGTCGCATGAAGGTCAATAGCCGTCTGGGTCGTGGCGATGACGCCAATGGCCCGATGACCCTGACCGACGAAGACATCCTCGAGACCATCAAGGTGCTGGTCGAGCTGCGTAACGGCCGTGGCCAGATCGACGATATCGATCACCTGGGCAACCGCCGCGTGCGCTGTGTGGGCGAACTGGCCGAAAACCAGTTCCGCGCCGGTCTGGTGCGTGTCGAGCGCGCCGTCAAGGAACGTCTGGGCCAGGCCGAGACGGAAAACCTGATGCCGCACGACCTGATCAACTCCAAGCCGATCTCGGCTGCCATCAAGGAGTTCTTCGGTTCGAGCCAGTTGTCGCAGTTCATGGACCAGACCAACCCGTTGTCGGAAATCACGCACAAGCGTCGTGTTTCAGCTCTGGGCCCTGGCGGTTTGACGCGCGAGCGTGCCGGCTTTGAAGTCCGCGACGTGCATCCGACCCATTACGGCCGTGTCTGCCCGATCGAAACGCCGGAAGGCCCGAACATCGGTCTGATCAACTCCATGGCGCTGTACGCTCGTCTGAACGAGTACGGTTTCCTGGAAACGCCTTACCGCAAGATTATCGACGGCCGCGTCAGCGATCAGATCGACTATCTGTCGGCTATCGAAGAAAGCCACTATGTGATTGCGCAGGCTAACGCCGCGCTGGATGCGGAAGGCCGTTTCGTCGATGACCTGGTCGCTTGCCGTGAAGCAGGCGAAACCATGCTGACCTCGCCGGTCAACGTGCACTACATGGACGTGGCGCCGTCGCAGATCGTATCTGTCGCGGCTTCGCTGATCCCCTTCCTTGAGCACGATGACGCCAACCGTGCACTGATGGGCGCCAACATGCAGCGCCAGGCCGTGCCTTGCCTGCGTCCGGAAAAGCCGCTCGTCGGTACCGGCATCGAGCGCACTGTCGCTGTTGACTCGGGCACGACCGTGCAGGCGCTGCGTGGCGGCCTGGTCGACCACGTTGACGCCGAGCGCGTCGTGATCCGCGTCAACGACGAAGAAAACGTCGCGGGCGAAGTGGGCGTAGATATCTACAACCTCATCAAGTACACCCGTTCCAACCAGAACACGAATATCAACCAGCGTCCGATCGTCAAACGTGGCGACCGCGTCGCCAAGGGTGACGTGCTGGCTGACGGCGCATCGACTGACCTGGGCGAACTCGCTCTGGGCCAGAACATGCTGATCGCCTTCATGCCCTGGAACGGCTACAACTTCGAAGACTCGATCTTGATTTCCGAGCGCGTGGTGGCCGATGACCGCTATACCTCGGTGCATATCGAAGAGTTGACCGTGGTCGCTCGCGATACCAAGCTCGGGCCTGAAGAAATCACGCGCGACATCAGCAACCTGGCCGAGACCCAGCTCAACCGTCTGGATGAGTCGGGCATCGTCTACATCGGCGCCGAAGTCAGCGCTGACGACGTGCTGGTCGGCAAGGTAACGCCCAAAGGCGAAACCCAGCTCACGCCGGAAGAAAAACTGCTGCGCGCCATTTTTGGCGAGAAGGCTTCCGACGTTAAAGACACCTCGCTGCGCGTGCCCTCGGGTATGACGGGCACGGTTATTGACGTGCAAGTCTTCACCCGCGAAGGCATCGTGCGCGACAAGCGTGCACAGTCCATCATCGATGATGAGCTGCGCCGCTATCGCCAAGACCTGAACGACCAGCTGCGCATCGTTGAGAACGACCAGTTCGATCGTATCGAGAAGCTGCTGGTGGGCAAGACCGTCAATGGCGGTCCGCGCAAGCTGGCTAAGGGTGCTACCGTTACCAAGGCTTACCTGGCGGATCTGGATCGCTGGCAGTGGTTCGATATTCGTCTGTCGGACGAGCCGCATGCCGTCGTGCTGGAGCAGGCCAAGGAATCGCTGGAGCAAAAGCGCCACCAATTCGACCTCGCGTTCGAAGAAAAGCGCAAGAAGCTCACGCAGGGTGACGAGCTGCCTCCGGGCGTGCTCAAGATGATCAAGGTCTATCTGGCCGTGAAGCGTCGTCTGCAGCCTGGCGACAAGATGGCCGGCCGCCACGGTAATAAGGGTGTGGTCTCGCGTATTACTCCGGTTGAGGATATGCCCCACATGGCCGATGGCACGACTGCCGACATCGTTCTGAACCCGCTCGGCGTGCCGTCGCGGATGAACGTTGGTCAGGTGCTGGAAGTTCACCTGGGTTGGGCCGCCAAGGGCGTGGGTCAGCGTATCGCCGACATGCTCCAGGACGAGCGCACGGCTCAGGTCAAGAACATCCGTGCCTATCTGGAAAAGGTCTACAACACGACCGGCACCGGCGCGCGCATCAGCGAGCTGTCGGATGAGGAAGTCATCGAACTGGCCAACAACCTGAAGCGCGGCGTTCCGTTCGCTACGCCGGTGTTTGACGGCGCGACCGAAGATGAAATCACCATGATGCTCGAGCTGGCCTACCCGGATGACGTGGCCAAGCGCATGCAACTGACGCCTTCGCGTGCTCAGGCCTGGCTGTTCGACGGCCGTACCGGCGAGAAATTCGAGCGTCCGGTCACCATCGGCTACATGCACTACCTGAAGCTGCATCACTTGGTCGATGACAAGATGCACGCTCGTTCGACCGGTCCGTACTCGCTCGTGACTCAGCAGCCGTTGGGCGGTAAAGCGCAGTTCGGCGGCCAGCGTTTCGGTGAGATGGAAGTGTGGGCGCTGGAAGCCTATGGCGCCTCCTACACCCTGCAGGAAATGCTGACCGTGAAGTCGGATGACATCACCGGCCGGACCAAGGTTTACGAAAACATCGTTAAGGGCGATCACGTCATCGACGCCGGCATGCCGGAATCGTTTAACGTGCTGGTGAAGGAAATTCGCTCGCTGGCCCTCGACATGGATTTGGAGCGTAACTAATGAAAGCGCTACTCGATCTCTTTAAGCAAGTCTCGCAAGACGAGCAATTCGATGCCATCAAGATTGGCCTCGCCTCGCCGGAGAAGATCCGTTCGTGGTCTTACGGCGAAGTCCGTAAGCCCGAGACGATCAACTACCGTACCTTCAAGCCCGAGCGTGATGGTCTGTTCTGCGCCAAGATTTTTGGCCCGATCAAAGACTACGAGTGCTTGTGCGGTAAGTACAAGCGCCTGAAGCATCGTGGCGTGATCTGCGAGAAGTGCGGCGTCGAAGTGACGGTCGCCAAGGTTCGTCGCGAACGCATGGGCCACATTGAGCTGGCCAGCCCCGTTGCGCACATCTGGTTCCTGAAGAGCCTGCCGTCCCGTTTGGGCATGGTGCTCGATATGACCTTGCGCGACATCGAGCGCGTGCTCTATTTCGAAGCCTGGTGCGTGATCGAACCTGGCATGACGCCGCTCAAGCGCGGCCAGATCATGTCGGACGACGATTTCCTCGCCAAGACTGAGGAGTATGGCGATGACTTCCGTGCCCTGATGGGCGCCGAAGCGGTGCGCGAACTGCTGCGTACTATCGATATCGACCGCGAAGTCGAAACGCTGCGCGGCGAGCTCAAGGCCACCAGCTCCGAAGCCAAGATCAAGAAGATTTCCAAGCGCCTGAAGGTGCTGGAAGGCTTCCAAAAGTCGGGTATCAAGCCCGACTGGATGGTCATGGAAGTGCTGCCCGTGCTGCCGCCGGACCTGCGTCCGCTGGTGCCGCTGGATGGCGGCCGCTTCGCGACCTCTGACCTGAACGATCTCTATCGTCGCGTCATCAACCGCAATAACCGTCTGAAGCGCCTGCTGGAGCTGAAGGCCCCTGAAATCATCCTGCGCAATGAGAAGCGCATGCTGCAGGAGGCCGTCGATTCGCTGCTGGACAACGGTCGCCGCGGCAAGGCCATGACGGGCGCCAACAAGCGCCAGCTCAAGTCCCTGGCCGATATGATCAAGGGCAAGAGCGGTCGTTTCCGTCAAAACCTGCTGGGCAAGCGCGTGGACTACTCGGGCCGTTCGGTCATCGTGGTGGGTCCGCAGCTCAAGCTGCACCAGTGCGGTCTGCCCAAGCTGATGGCTCTTGAACTGTTCAAGCCCTTCATCTTCAATCGTCTGGAGATGATGGGTCTGGCCACGACCATCAAGGCAGCCAAGAAGCTCGTTGAAAGCCAAGAGCCGGTGGTGTGGGACATCCTCGAAGAGGTGATCCGCGAACATCCGGTCATGCTGAACCGTGCGCCGACCTTGCACCGTCTTGGCATCCAGGCATTCGAGCCCGTCCTGATCGAAGGTAAGGCCATCCAGCTCCACCCGCTGGTTTGCGCGGCGTTCAACGCCGACTTCGACGGTGACCAGATGGCCGTCCACGTGCCGCTGTCGCTGGAAGCCCAGCTCGAAGCCCGCACCCTGATGCTGGCTTCGAACAACGTGCTGTTCCCGGCCAACGGCGAACCGTCCATCGTGCCGTCCCAGGATATTGTGCTGGGTCTGTACTACACGACTCGAGAGCGCATCAATGGCCGTGGCGAAGGCATTTTCTTCGCTGACGTCGCTGAAGTTCAGCGCGCCTACGACAACGGCGAAGTCGAACTGCAAACTCGCATCACCGTGCGTCTGAAAGAGCACGAGCGTGATGAGCAGGGCGAATGGCAACCCGTCATCCGTCGTCATGAGACGACGGTCGGCCGTGCGCTGCTGTCCGAAATTCTGCCTCGCGGTCTGCCGTTCACCGTGTTGAACAAGGCCCTGAAAAAGAAAGAAATTTCGCGCCTGATCAACCAGTCGTTCCGCCGCTGCGGCCTGCGCGACACCGTGATCTTCGCGGACAAGCTGATGCAATCAGGCTTCCGCCTGGCAACCCGTGGCGGTATTTCCATCGCCATGGAAGACATGCTGATCCCGGCAGCCAAGGAAGTCATCCTGGCCGAAGCTGGCCGTGAAGTGAAAGAAATCGACAAGCAGTACTCCTCGGGTCTGGTCACGTCGCAGGAACGCTACAACAACGTTGTGGACATCTGGGGCAAGGCGGGCGATAAGGTCGGCAAGGCGATGATGGAGCAGCTCGCTACCGAGCCGGTCGTCAATCGTCATGGCGAAAATGTTCGTCAAGAGTCGTTCAACTCCATCTACATGATGGCCGACTCCGGCGCGCGGGGCTCTGCCGCTCAGATTCGTCAGTTGGCCGGTATGCGTGGCCTGATGGCCAAGCCGGACGGCTCCATTATCGAAACGCCCATTACGGCAAACTTCCGTGAAGGCCTGAACGTACTCCAGTACTTCATTTCGACTCACGGCGCGCGTAAGGGTCTGGCGGATACGGCACTGAAGACGGCAAACTCGGGCTACCTGACCCGCCGTCTGGTCGATGTGACGCAAGACCTGGTCATCACCGAAGTCGATTGCGGCACCTCGCATGGCTATTCGATGAAGGCTCTGGTTGAGGGTGGTGAGGTTATCGAGCCGCTGCGCGACCGTATCCTGGGCCGCGTGGCTGCCGTGGATATCGTCAACCCGGATACGCAGGAAACCGAGATCACGGCCGGCACCTTGCTTGATGAAGATCTGGTCGATCTGATCGATCGCGTGGGCGTGGACGAAGTCAAGGTTCGCACCCCGCTGACCTGCGAAACGCGTCATGGTCTGTGCGCGCACTGCTATGGCCGCGATCTGGGCCGTGGTTCGCATGTCAACGTCGGTGAAGCCGTAGGCGTTATTGCTGCGCAGTCGATCGGTGAACCGGGCACGCAGCTCACGATGCGTACCTTCCACATCGGTGGCGCGGCATCGCGTTCGGCTCTGGCCAGCGCAGTCGAAACCAAGTCCAACGGTACGGTCGGTTTCGCCAGCACGATGCGTTACGTCACTAACGCCAAGGGCGAGCGCGTTGCGATTTCCCGCTCGGGCGAACTGGCGATCTACGACGACAACGGCCGCGAGCGCGAACGTCACAAGATTCCCTATGGCGCGACGGTGCTGGTCGGCGACGGCGATGCCGTCAAGGCCGGTACCCGTCTGGCGACCTGGGATCCGCTGACCCGCCCGATCGTGTCGGAATACGGTGGCGCCGTGCGCTTCGAGAATATCGAAGAAGGCGTGACCGTGGCCAAGCAGGTCGACGAAGTTACGGGTCTGTCCACGCTGGTCGTGATTACGCCCAAAACGCGTGGCGGCAAGGTCGTCATGCGTCCGCAGATCAAGCTGGTCAACGATAACGGCGAAGACGTGCGCATCGCGGGTACTGACCATGCGGTGAACATTTCCTTCCCGGTTGGCGCGCTGATCACGGTGCGCGACGGTCAGCAGGTGGCTGTCGGTGAGGTGCTGGCGCGTATTCCGCAAGAATCGCAAAAGACCCGCGACATTACCGGCGGTCTGCCGCGTGTGGCCGAACTGTTCGAAGCCCGTTCACCCAAAGACGCCGGCATGCTTGCCGAAGTCACGGGCACGGTTTCCTTCGGTAAGGACACCAAGGGTAAGCAGCGTCTGGTCATCACCGACCTGGAAGGTATCAGCCACGAGTTCCTGATTCCCAAGGAAAAGCAAGTGCTGGTGCACGACGGCCAGGTGGTCAACAAGGGCGAAATGATCGTGGACGGTCCGGCCGACCCGCACGATATTCTGCGCTTGCAGGGTATCGAGAAGCTGGCGACCTACATCGTCGACGAAGTGCAGGACGTCTACCGTTTGCAAGGCGTGAAGATCAACGACAAACACATCGAAGTGATTGTTCGTCAAATGCTGCGCCGCGTGAACATCACCGATCCGGGCGATGCAGACTTCATCCCGGGTGAGCAGGTCGAACGTTCGGAACTGCTCAACGAGAACGATCGTGTGATCGCCGAGGATAAGCGCCCGGCTCAGTACGACAACGTGTTGCTCGGTATCACCAAGGCATCGCTGTCCACCGATTCTTTCATCTCTGCGGCATCGTTCCAGGAAACGACCCGCGTGCTGACCGAAGCGGCCATCATGGGCAAACGCGACGATCTGCGTGGTCTGAAGGAAAACGTCATCGTGGGCCGTCTGATTCCGGCCGGTACCGGCTTGGCTTACCACCTTGCCCGCAAGGACAAGGAAGCGCTGGAAGCTGCCGAGCGCGAAGCCGCCCGCCAGCAGGCCAACCCCTTCGAAGAAATGCCTGTTGCGGCGGATATCGAAGTGGATGTTTCGCTGCCTTTCGAAGGCGAGACGCCTGCTGAGTAAACCTGCGGGTTTGCTGCAAGTCAAAAACTGCCGGCCCTGTGCCGGCAGTTTTTTTGCTCCTTAATTCGACGTTTCGAAGAGGGGGGCTGAACAGGGGCTCGTGTTCCTGGCCGTCTGGCCGAGTGTGGTTCGCATCCGGATGGCCTTCTCCTGCGTTATGCAGCGCGCTAGCTCTTCCGTGCTATTGCGTGGCCATAAATACTTCAGGGGGGCAATATGAACAACGGCCTTCAAGACGCTGCCAACGTCCATGGTGTTTTCGCCTTGCCCGTCGTCGAAATTAAAGCGATTCGCTGAGGTTCGATTGATGGGATTGCCGTCTGCCCAAAAAGTTGAGCACACAACCATTATGAAAATTGCAGTGGCCGCGCACTGTTTTCTGTGTTTGAACGTGACGCCTCTAGTGACCTCCATTCGGTGACAGCAAATGCCCATCCCCGCGCGCTCAGTGATGGCCTGCCGCGTCACGGTAATGCCCGGCGCGGTGAAGCGGAGCCGGATGCGCTGAGACACACTTATCCGATACAGAAACAGGCCGAACAGGGGGCAGTCCTGAAAGTATCCGTTCGACCTAGCGTAAACCCGAGGAGAAAAAGCGCCGGGGTAGTGAAAACACTGGGATATTCAATCGTTTCAACGGGAAGCCGCGATTTATCACTAAGCTGGTTTATGCTTGGCCATCTGACAAGTTCTAGTAGCCTTGTGTAAACGCCTCGTCGGAGAGTTCTCAGATCAATCTTTTGGAAGCCGCTTGTTTGAGTAGCTTGTTTGAGTAAAGGGTGCTGCGGCCGTCATCGCCGCGTATGTTCAGATGCAATCTTTTTTTGCAGCAGGTCCATCGATGTCGCGCAGTCCGTTTGCCGGTGCTGCTCCGTTGGCTCATAGGCCACTGAATGCGATTGCCGCCACGGCAGGCGGAGGCGTACCCGAGGCGCGCATCAAGCGGCTGCTCAAAGAGCTGATTGCACCGTTGCAGGCTTTACACGACAGAGGCCGTATTTGCGGCGATGTCAGCACATCCTCAATCGGCTTGGATGAGGGGGGCCGAGCTCATCTCATGGCCGTGGATACGCAGCCACGTCAGTCAGAAAGTCCGGGGCCTGTTGTTGTCGCCGGCTTTGCACCCTATGAGTTTTATGTGCAGTCGATGCAATGGCCACGCGGCCCGTGGAGTGATATTTACAGCCTCTGTGCGGTCGTGCATTCGCTGGTGACCGGTACGCTGCCGGCACCGAGTGCCGACCGATTTGAGCAAGATAATTACGTGCCGCTGGCACAACGCGAATTGCCGCGCTATAGCCAGGAGTTTCTGCGCAGCATCGATGCCGGACTCGCTTTGTGTCCGCAGGATAGGCCGCAGTCTATGGCGGACTTCGCTGCAAGCCTCGCTTTCATGCCTGCGGTTGATCAGGCGGCGCTGGTGACGATTCCCCCTATCGAGTTGCATGCTGAAGAACCCCGTATGCTACCCCTGCTCCATGTGGCATCGCGCAGGGGTAGCTTGGCGCTGGTCTGCCTCTCATTGCTTGCCATGTTGGCGATGGCCGTGTACTGCTGGGATCGTCTCGCCAATGCGGCGCCGCCAGTGATCGCCGCGTCTCAAACGGTGCCGGTCGCTTTCGTTCCCAAAAAGTCGCCGGTTCTGTTGGCCTCAGCGGCCCAACTGCTGGTGCCGCAGGCCGCTGCGGGGCCTGCACCTGGTCTTGCTACTGAAGTGAAGGCAGATAATCAGGCCGGTATCGCGGTGCCTCTGAATATTCAGCCTTGGGGTGAAGTCTGGATAAACGGCGTGAACCGTGGCGTATCGCCACCGCTGCGGGAACTCAAACTGGTTCCCGGAAAATACAGCGTGATGGTGCGCCATGGTGACTGGCAGCCCTATATGGCGGCCCTTGAGGTCAAAGCGGGCGCTGCGATCAGCCACATCTTTCGCTGATCAGCGTCAGTGTTCTTCGCTGCGCGGTAGCTTGAACAAGAACGTCGAACCCTGCCCCGGGGCGCTGGTCACCCAGGCCCGGCCCTGATGCCGTTCGGCTACGGTACGCACAAAGGCTAGGCCCAGCCCTGCGCCACCGGCATCCGCATCGATAGCGGCGCCCATGCGCGAAAAAGGCTGAAATACACGCTCCATATCCTCGGCGGCGATTCCCGGCCCTTCATCCTGAATACGTATCACCCAATACAAATCATCCTGGCCGACGCTGCACTGAATGCGGCTGTCTCTAGGGCTGTACTTAATCGCGTTATCCAGCAGATTGGCGAGAGCGCGGCGCAGCAAGGCTTGGTCGCCCATCACAAAGGCGCTGGGTAAGGCGTCATCCAGGACGACGGTGATATGGCGGGTTTGAGAGACTGCCCAAAAATCATCACAGACTTCACGCAACAAGTCGGCCAGGTCCAGGGGCACCTTGTTTATCTTCATGGACTCCGCGCGTGTCAATTGCACGAAGCCATCCATCAAGTGCAGCGTGCGAGTCGCCAGTTGAGCAATGCGCTGCAAGGTTTCTGTCTGGTCCTGGCTGTGTGCTTCTTTTTCGTGCAGCGCGACCAGGGCAAGAATCGAGTTTTGTGGCGCCCGCATATCGTGGGAAATAAAGCGCAGCATCTCTTCGCGCTGGCGTTCGGCATGACGAATGGCGCTGATGTCGATCAGTGTGAGGATGGTGCCGACAAACTCTCCCTCACCGGAATGGATCGGCGCGCATTTGAAAATCACGTCGCGGCCGCCCTGCACGCGGGTTTCCAGGTCCGCGCTCCAACCTGAGCGCGGCGGTTTGCCGGCGGCTTCCTGTATCGATGCCGTGATGGCCTCCAGCATGGCGTTTGTCGGCAGCAGGGTGGCAAGAACGTCCGACGCTTGCTGACCAATATGCGGTGGCCGTGTCCGGATACGGCGAAAGAAAAACACGGCTGCCCGATTGCGGAATTGGAGGCGGCCAGCCTGATCAAAAACCAGTGTGGCATCAGGCATGCCGTTCAGGCCGTCAGTGAGAAACTGGCGCAGATTACGTACCAAAGCCAGCGCGCGGCGGAACTGGCTCAGACGGTCTTCGACCGAACGGCGTCCCAGCAAGCTGGCGGCCGGGCGGGCGCCATCGAGCACGGGAGCATACTCGTGCCTCAGCCTTTTGAGTTCGCTGTCCATATAGCGCAGCACGGCCTCTTGGCTGCGCCAGCTCCATAGGGGATAGCATAGCGCCAGGCTGAAGAGGGCGGCAGAAGGCGGGAACCATAGCTGGCCAAAGCGCAGCATCAGCACGGCGCCGGGTAGCACGAGAAGAAGCAGGATCAGATTGAGGGCCAATGACAGCTTGGGTGAGCCGTGTCGCATCACCAGGCAGAGTAAGAGCACGGGCAGTGCGCTGGCCAGCATGTTTTCCAGTGCGGAGGCCGTGCGCAATGACCAATGCTGGCGCTCGGCCTGCAACATATTGGCCAAGATTTCCATGCCCGCCATGCCGCTGCTGCGGTGTGAAACCGGTGTGGGGAAGGTGTCGGTCAAGCCCGTGGCCCAAGATCCCACGATCACGTACTTATCGCGGAACCACTCCGGTGCGAGCCGTCCCTCCAGCACGTCCAGGTAGGGCACCATTTTTATGTGGCCTGGCGGACCCGTAAAGGGAATCAGCGTCTCGCCCTTGTCCTGGGCCTTGCCCATGAAATGATCGGATGGTTCATTCGCGGCTTGGAGCAGGGCGAGTGAAAAGTGCTTCCAGCGCTCGTCGCCCACGGTGCGCTCCCAGGCGCTGTGACGCACGACGCCATCCGCATCCACCGGGATATTGATGAAACCCAGGGCTGCTGCGGCATCGGCCAATTTCGGCTCGGGTGTTTGAGCGGCAGTGGGCGTATTGAGATCGTCCAGTACGAGGGGCAAGACGACGCGGCCGTGCGCGCGCATTGCCTTGGCCAGGGCCTCGTCAGCGCTGGGATCGTTCCGGTCGGGTTCCGACAGGATCAGATCCAGACCGACTGCCCGTGCCTCATGCAGCTGGTCTAGCAACGCTGCATGAACCTGCCGCTTCCAGGGCCAGCGGCCCATTTTGGCAATACTGTCATCGTCAATCGTGACCAGGACGATATCGGTTTGCGCAGGTCTGCCGATCAGCGAGATCGCCCTGTCGTAGAGCGTCTGGTCGATCCGGCCCAAGCCGGAAAAAGCGCCCAGGAATGCTGCAAACAGCGTGAGCAGCGCAGTTAGGAAAAAACCTGAGCGAGGCCGGAACGCACGGGGGTCTGCGGCCATTGCACTTCCTGTCAGTAGGTTTGCAAAGCGATGATCTCACCTGTGCCACTGAGCACGGGCTTGTCGTCGGTGCTGAGCAAGGCTAGCGTACCTTCAAAGGTTTGCCGCGCCTCATAGCCCGCAAGCCCGAACTCGTCGATGGCGCTCACGTTGACATAATAGGTGCCAGGACCCGGTGCGGCAAATCGGATATCTGGCGTGTTGTACTGCTTAGCGGCGATGACTTGCATGCCATCGCTATCACGCGAGACCCGCACGTTGTAGGCCTGTGCGCCAGCAACCGGGGTGACCAGGGCGGTCCAGCCGCCCTCTGCGCGGCGTGGTGTTCCCAACGCGGGGGCGGGCAGCAAGGGCCGCAGGCCCAGGACGCTCCCGTCACTACCAATGCGGGCCCCTTGGCCTTGATGCACGGTGATGGGCGCTTCAGGTTTCTGACCCGGTGCGTGGGCCTGTACCCGCACATTGCCTTCCAGCACAGCCTGGCTGGCGCCATTGGACGAGGCCTCCACGCGAAAGCGCGTACCCCGCACGCCGGTTACTGCCACTGGGGAACGGATCTCGAAACGGCCCACGCCACCGCCATCGGGAGCAACCTTTGACTCCATTGCGCCCCGCTCTACCGATAGCACGGTGTCGGTGATGGGCATATGTTTAAAACGGCGCAGGCGTTGCAAACTCACGGCGCTATTGGGGGGCAATGCGATTTCGCTGTCATCGGAAAGTCGCAGGGTCATGAAGCTGTTCGGACCGGTCGTCAGCAGACCGCCTTCGCTCACAGCGCTGCCCTCTTTGAGTTCCTGCCCATCGAGTCCGGCCTTGCCAGTCAGGCTGGTAACCTGTGCGGAACTGGCCACCTCCGGAATCATGGCTAAGGGGATGCGCAATTCGCGTGCGACGGGCAGGGCGTGGGTATCGCCTATGGCATTCAGTTGCTGTAGCACCTGCCAATGGCTCTCCTTGCCAGTGTAGGACGCAGCGAGGCCGCTCAGTGTGTCGCCAGGACGTACCCGGTGAATAAAATCCTCGTTCAGCGTACCCGCAGGCTGAGCATGGACGGCGGTCGTCGCCAGCGCCACACTCAGCATCAAGGGCGCGCGCCGGAAGCTCCGGTGCATGGCCACTCTCCAGTTATTTCAAGCGCGTCAGGGCGCGTTCAGTTCGGTGTTTCTTTACCCGCTACGGTTTCCAGGCGGTAACCCAGGGCATAGGAAGACGTCAGACGCAGACCGTTCTCAGGCCGCAATTGCAGTTTCTGACGTATGTTCGACAAATGCGTATCCAGCGTGCGCGAGGTCGGAGGAATCTCCCGGTTCCATACGCTTTCAGCCAGCAGGTCACGCGAGAGCAGACGGCCGATATTGCGTAGAAACAATAGCGCCAATTCGTATTCTTTGGGCGCCAGGGGAATCGCCTCGCCATGCAGTTCGATAACGCGCCGCGCCGGGTCCACATGATAAGGGCCAAGATCGAAAGCCGGGTTTTCCAGCGAGGTAGTCGCTTGTGTGCGGCGTAGCAGGGCAGCTACACGGGCGAGCAATTCGGCCGCTCGCAAGGGCTTGACGATGTAATCGTCTGCGCCAGCGTTCAAACCTTCGACCAGATCCTCTTCCTGATTGCGGCTGGTCAGAAAAATAATGGGCAGTCCTATGCCGTAACGGGCCCGCAAATGACGCACGACTTCGTCGCCGTCCATGTCGGGCAACTGCCAGTCAACCAAGATCAGATCAAAGCTCTCTACGCGCATCGCCGCCAGTAAATCCTGGCTTTGCTGAAAACTGCGGCATTCGTAATGGGCTTGTTGCAGGAGCTGCTGAATGTGGCGTGCCTGATCCAGGTCATCTTCCAATGAGGCTATTTTCATAGGCCCTGTCATTTTCCCAGAGGTTGGGGCCAGTGAGTACCAGCCAATCCGAGCGCCGCGGCTTGCGCTACGCTGCAATCATAACCTTTGTTATAACTCTCTGATTTAGCGCAACAACTTGCTCAATCATTGCAAAGTTGACGAATCTTGACTGGTGGAAATTCGCAATACAACGCCACACTATCTCTAATCGCATCGAGATTTGCAGTGTTTGCATAGTCTGGGATGTAAAACCATTTAAGGGTGAGATAGGGTCTGGTCATGAAACACTTGAGCACTCTAATCATGGTGCCGGATTCAGCCAGCCGCGCTCGCATCATTGCCGTGCTGCTGCAAGCTGGTATTTCGACAAAAGGTTGTTCCACACCGCTGGAACTCTTCGGCATGCTCAACGAAGAGCATTACGACATCGTCGTGCTGGATTGCAGCGATCTGGGTGAGCTGGGATTTTCCTTGATTGCGCGTCTGCGGGGCTCTGCTGAGCTCGGCATCGTCGTCAAAGCCAGCGAAATGCCGATGGAGATGCGTTTGCGTTGTCTTCAGAGCGGCGCCGATGCTGCGCTGACCGAGCCGCTCGACGACCGTGAACTGGCAGGCGTTTTGCTGGCGCTGGCGCGTCGCCTACCCGCCTGGCGCGAGGATGCGTCTGACTCCCTGGCGGGCACCTTATCCGGGCCTGGCAAATGGGAGTTGCGCGACCAGGACTGGACGCTGGCGGCCCCCCTGGGCGCCACGCTGTCGCTGTCGGCCAACGAACGGTCTATCGTGCGTGTGCTCTTGCAGGCCGGTGGGAATGCCGTCAGCCGCGAGCTGTTGGCTGAAGAGCTCAGCGCCGACGGCGCCAGTTCGCGGATGACGGGCACGCGCAGCATCGATGTCGTGATCAGCCGTCTGCGTCGAAAGGCCGAGTTGGCCGGTCTGAACCTGCCTATCCGCACGGTCTACGGCAGCGGCTACTTGTTTGCGCAGGTTTGAGGCCGGGGGGCGCTGCGTACAGGGCTTGCTTTCGCGCAAATTTTGCGCATCCCCTTTGACAGCAGCGGCTAACTAAGCTAAGCTGAAGGGCTTACTGCTTTATGCGCGTGCAAAGTACAGGTGCTGCGGATGTAAGCAAAACTGCCGGATGCGTCACGAGTTCAGGTAGTTTTGTCCGCGACCCCACCCCCACGGAAGCTGCCGATCAAACCGCCTTAGGGTTTGCGCCCAGAGAATCCTGCCGGGGTAATAGCAGTGAAACAGGCATCTTTCAAACTTTGTGCGCTTGTCTGCAAGACCCGCTCTTTTACGTCAACCACGTCAGAGGCGGTTTTGCGCAAACTGCCTCCGCCAGGGCGCTCTTAGCATCAGGCGCCCGGAGGACATAGTACGTAAGTACTTACCAGTGGTACGTAAAAGGGATTTCAAAGGTCATGCCTACCATTAGCCAACTCGTGCGCAAGCCGCGCGAAGTCAGCATCATCAAGAGCAAGAGCCCCGCGCTGGAAAATTGCCCCCAGCGTCGCGGCGTTTGCACCCGTGTCTACACCACCACCCCCAAGAAGCCGAACTCCGCTCTGCGTAAGGTTGCCAAGGTGCGTCTGACCAACGGTTACGAAGTCATTTCGTACATCGGCGGTGAAGGCCACAACCTGCAAGAGCACTCGGTCGTTCTGGTGCGTGGCGGTCGTGTGAAGGACTTGCCCGGTGTGCGTTATCACATCGTGCGCGGCTCCCTTGACCTGCAAGGCGTCAAGGACCGTAAGCAAGCTCGTTCCAAGTACGGTGCCAAGCGCCCGAAGAAGGCCTAATCGTCTTCAAGGCAGTACCCCGGTTGCGGGAAGACCCGTAATCCGGAGAGTGTGCAGCTGCGCCAGTGGAAGCTGGAATAGTGTGCAGCACGTAAGTGGTCATTCTGTATGGGTGGCCGTGACCGTGTAAAAAACGCGGTTCAACTGAACAGACACAAGGAAGCAAAAATGCCCCGTCGTCGCGAAGTACCCAAGCGCGAGATTCTGCCCGATCCCAAGTTCGGCAGCGTCGAACTCGCCAAGTTCATGAACGTTGTGATGCTGGACGGCAAGAAAGCCGTCGCCGAGCGCATCGTCTACGGTGCCCTGGCTCAAGTCCAGACCAAGACCGGCAAAGAGCCGATTGAAGTCTTCACGCTGGCCATCAACAACATCAAGCCGATCGTCGAAGTGAAGAGCCGCCGCGTTGGCGGTGCCAACTACCAAGTGCCGGTTGAAGTGCGCCCCGTGCGCCGCCTGGCCCTGGCTATGCGTTGGCTCCGTGAAGCCGCCAAGAAGCGTGGCGAGAAGTCGATGGATCTGCGTCTGGCTGGTGAACTGATCGACGCCTCCGAAGGTCGTGGCGCCGCAATGAAGAAGCGCGAAGACACGCACAAGATGGCCGAAGCCAACAAGGCTTTCAGCCATTTCCGCTGGTAATTTAAGGATTAACCCACCATGGCCCGCAAAACCCCGATCGAGCGCTATCGCAACATTGGTATCTCTGCGCACATCGATGCAGGGAAAACCACCACGACCGAACGCATCCTGTTCTATACCGGCGTCAATCACAAGATTGGCGAAGTGCATGATGGCGCAGCCACCATGGACTGGATGGAGCAAGAGCAAGAGCGTGGCATCACCATTACGTCGGCGGCTACGACGGCGTTTTGGCGCGGCATGGCCGGCAACTTTCCCGAGCACCGCATCAACATCATCGACACCCCGGGACACGTGGACTTCACCATCGAGGTGGAGCGTTCCATGCGCGTTCTGGACGGTGCCTGCATGGTGTACTGCGCCGTGGGTGGCGTTCAGCCGCAGTCGGAAACCGTTTGGCGCCAAGCCAACAAGTACGGCGTGCCCCGTTTGGCCTTCGTGAACAAGATGGACCGTACCGGCGCCAACTTCTTCAAGGTCTACGAGCAGCTGCGTACCCGCCTGCGCGCCAATCCCGTCCCGATCGTGATCCCGATCGGCGCCGAAGATACGTTCACCGGCGTGATTGATCTGGTCAAGATGAAGGCCATCATCTGGGATGAAGCCAGCCAAGGCACCAAGTTTGAATACGCCGACATCCCGGCCGAACTGCAAGCCAGCGCCGAAGAATGGCGTGAGAAGCTGGTCGAGGCCGCCGCCGAGTCGTCCGAGGAACTGATGAACAAGTACCTCGAAACCGGCACGCTGGAAGAAGCCGAAATCAACGCGGCTATCCGTCAACGCACCATCGCTGGCGAAATCCATCCGATGCTGTGCGGCACCGCCTTCAAGAACAAGGGCGTGCAGCGCATGCTGGACGCGGTCATCGAATACCTGCCTTCGCCGATCGATATTCCGCCGGTCGATGGCACTGACGATGACGGCAACGAAGTCCAGCGTCGTGCTGACGACAGCGAAAAGTTTTCGGCTCTGGCATTCAAGCTGATGAGCGATCCGTTCGTGGGTCAATTGACCTTCGTGCGTGTTTACTCGGGCGTGCTGAAGTCGGGCGATACGGTCTACAACCCCATCAAGGGTAAGAAAGAGCGTATCGGTCGTATTCTGCAGATGCACGCGAACAACCGCGAAGAAATCAAGGAAGTTCTCGCTGGCGACATCGCCGCCGTGGTGGGTCTGAAAGACGTGACCACCGGTGAAACGCTGTGCGACATCGACGCTCACGTCACGCTGGAGCGCATGGAGTTCCCCGAGCCCGTGATTTCGCAGGCCGTTGAACCCAAGTCGAAGGCTGACCAGGAAAAGATGGGCCTGGCGCTGTCGCGTCTTGCTCAGGAAGATCCGTCGTTCCGCGTGCGCAGCGATGAAGAGTCCGGCCAGACCATTATTTCGGGCATGGGCGAGTTGCACCTTGAAATTCTCGTCGATCGCATGAAGCGCGAATTCGGCGTGGAAGCCAACGTCGGCAAGCCGCAAGTGGCCTACCGCGAAACCATCCGCAAGACCTGCGACGAAGTTGAAGGCAAGTTCGTCAAACAGTCGGGCGGTCGTGGTCAGTACGGTCACGTGGTGCTCAAGGTTGAACCGCTGGCTCCTGGCGGTGGCTACGAGTTCGTCGACGCCATCAAGGGCGGTGTGGTTCCTCGCGAATACATCCCCGCCGTGGACAAGGGCATCCAAGAAACCTTGCCTGCTGGTATTCTGGCTGGCTACCCCGTCGTGGACGTCAAGGTCACGCTGTTCTTCGGTTCGTACCACGATGTGGACTCGAACGAAAACGCGTTCAAGATGGCCGGCTCGATGGCTTTCAAGGAAGGTATGCGCAAGGCCAGCCCGGTCCTGCTCGAACCGATGATGGCTGTTGAAGTTGAAACGCCGGAAGACTACGCTGGTGGCGTGATGGGCGATTTGTCCTCGCGTCGCGGTATGGTCCAAGGTATGGACGACATGGTCGGCGGCGGTAAGATCATCAAGGCAGAGGTTCCTCTGGCCGAGATGTTCGGTTACGCCACCAACCTGCGTTCGCTGACCCAAGGTCGTGCCACGTACACGATGGAATTCAAGCATTACTCTGAAGCTCCCAAGAACGTCGCTGACGAAGTCATCGCTGCTCGGGGCAAGTAAATAACCGTCGCCGTGACCCCGTGATGCGGGGCGCGGCAAATATCCAAGTTTCCTTGAAAGTTAAAGGATATAGATCATGGCAAAAGGCAAGTTTGAACGTACCAAGCCGCACGTGAACGTGGGTACGATTGGTCACGTTGACCACGGCAAAACGACGTTGACGGCGGCGATCACGACGGTTCTGTCGACGAAGTTCGGCGGCGAAGCGCGTGGCTACGACCAGATTGACGCGGCGCCGGAAGAGAAGGCACGCGGCATCACGATCAACACGGCTCACGTTGAGTACGAAACGGAATCGCGTCACTACGCGCACGTTGACTGCCCGGGCCACGCTGACTACGTGAAGAACATGATCACGGGCGCGGCGCAAATGGACGGCGCGATTCTGGTGGTGTCGGCTGCTGACGGCCCGATGCCGCAGACGCGTGAGCACATTCTGCTGAGCCGCCAGGTTGGCGTGCCGTACATCATTGTCTTCCTGAACAAGGCGGACATGGTTGACGATGCTGAGCTGCTCGAGCTGGTGGAGATGGAAGTTCGCGAACTGCTGTCGAAGTACGACTTCCCGGGCGATGACACGCCGATCGTGAAGGGTTCGGCTAAGCTGGCGCTGGAAGGCGACAAGGGCGAACTGGGCGAGCAGGCGATTCTGTCGCTGGCTGCGGCGCTGGACACCTACATTCCGACGCCTGAGCGTGCGGTTGACGGTTCGTTCCTGATGCCGGTGGAAGACGTGTTCTCGATCTCGGGTCGTGGCACGGTGGTGACCGGCCGTATCGAGCGCGGCGTGGTGAAAGTTGGCGAAGAAATCGAAATCGTGGGCATCAAGCCGACGGTGAAGACGACGTGCACGGGCGTGGAAATGTTCCGCAAGCTGCTGGACCAAGGTCAAGCGGGCGACAACGTGGGCATTCTGCTGCGCGGCACCAAGCGTGAAGACGTCGAGCGTGGCCAAGTGCTGGCCAAGCCGGGTTCGATCAACCCGCACACGGACTTCACGGCCGAGGTGTACATTCTGTCCAAGGAAGAAGGCGGCCGTCACACGCCGTTCTTCAACGGCTATCGTCCGCAGTTCTACTTCCGCACGACGGACGTGACGGGCACGATCGATCTGCCGCAGGACAAGGAAATGGTTCTGCCGGGCGACAACGTGACGATGACGGTCAAGCTGCTGGCCCCCATCGCCATGGAAGAAGGTCTGCGCTTCGCCATCCGTGAAGGCGGTCGTACCGTCGGCGCCGGTGTCGTGGCCAAGATCCTCAAGTAATATCCCAGCACGGGGGCGGTCAGGCTGTTGGCCGCCTTCGTTTTTCGTTCTTTAGGAAACGCCATGAAAAACCAAAAGATCCGCATCCGTCTGAAGGCTTTCGATTACAAGCTGATCGACCAGTCCGCAGCGGAAATCGTTGACACCGCCAAGCGTACCGGCGCTGTCGTCCGCGGTCCGGTTCCCCTGCCCACGCGCATCCGTCGCTACGACGTTCTGCGTTCGCCGCACGTCAACAAGACCTCGCGCGACCAGTTCGAAATTCGTACCCATCAGCGTTTGATGGACATCGTTGATCCTACCGACAAGACCGTTGACGCTCTGATGCGTCTGGACCTGCCGGCCGGTGTCGACGTCGAGATCGCGTTGCAGTAAGCAAGGCTCAGGTTTCTCCTTCGCCGAAACCTGTAAAGCGGCCGCTCTTCGAAAGAAGCGCGGTCGTTTTTTTGTTCCGCGTTTTGAGTCCGGGCGAGCTTGAGCAGCACGCTGCCTGGCAATCTGTTCACCGAACGTCTGTATGGCCTGGCTCTGAGGTTAGCGCGTCGCAGCCGTCGATGTTCAGGTTGTCGAGGTTCGCCTAAGTGACGTAGTGGTCACTCACTGGCAGTGCAGCCCAAGAGGCTGTAGCCAGTCGTTGGGGGGCGTTGCAACAACGCTGCGGATACCCTGGGCGGGATGAGGCTAAGTGCTTGTGTCCACTACGAAAAACGTGCTAATATGAGAAGCTTGCCATTTTGTGGCGAGAGAAGTGGGTGAGCAAATTTCGCCCAAAGTTCTTTGTACTGTAGGGCAGAAGGCCGTTACCCTTTGCCTGATTAGCCCCGACCAATCGCAGTCGGGAATGGAGAAAACGATGTCGAATACGACACCCACGCCCGCCGCTCACCGGCTGGGTCTGGTGGGTCGCAAGGTCGGCATGACCCGTATTTTCACCGAGGAAGGCGAGTCCATCCCGGTGACCGTACTGGACGTGTCCAACAACCGCGTGACTCAAGTCAAGTCCCTGGAATCCGACGGCTACGCCGCCATCCAAGTGACTTATGGCAATCGCCGCGCCTCGCGCGTGACCAAGGCTGAGGCCGGTCACTTCGCCAAGGCTGGCGCTGAAGCCGGCAGCATCCTGAAAGAATTCCGCCTCGATCCCACCCGCGCCGCCGAATTCACGGCTGGCTCGGTCATCGCCGTGGAATCCGTCTTTGAAGCCGGTCAACAAGTCGACGTTACGGGCACCACGATTGGTAAGGGCTTTGCCGGCACCATCAAGCGCCACAACTTCGGCTCGCAACGTGCCTCGCACGGTAACTCGCGTTCGCACCGCGTGCCTGGCTCTATCGGCCAAGCACAGGATCCGGGCCGCATTTTCCCCGGCAAGCGCATGGCTGGCCATCTGGGCGATGTGACTCGTACCGTTCAGAACCTCGACGTCGTTCGCGTTGACGTCGAGCGCGGTCTGCTGCTGGTCAAGGGCGCTGTCCCTGGCCACGCTGGTGGCGATGTCATCGTGCGTCCGGCTGTCAAGGCGCCGGCCAAGAAGGGGGCGTAAGTAAATGGATCTCAAGCTCCTGAACGACCAAGGTCAGGCCGCCACGTTTAGCGCGCCCGACACCATCTTCGGCCGTGATTTCAATGAAGCGCTGGTGCACCAGATCGTTGTTGCCTACCAGGCCAACGCTCGTAGCGGCAACCGCGCTCAGAAAGATCGCGCTGAAGTCAAGCACTCCACCAAGAAGCCCTGGCGTCAAAAGGGTACCGGCCGCGCTCGCGCTGGTATGACCTCGTCGCCGCTGTGGCGTGGGGGTGGTCGCGCGTTCCCGAATTCGCCTGAAGAAAACTTCAGCCAGAAGGTCAACAAGAAGATGTACCGTGCCGGGATCCGCTCGATCCTGTCGCAGTTGGCCCGTGAAGACCGCATCGCTGTGGTTGACACCTTCTCGCTCGAGTCGCCCAAGACCAAGCTGGCGGCTGAGAAGCTGAAGGCGCTGGGTCTGGATTCCGTGCTGATCATCACCGACACGGTGGATGAAAATGTTTACCTCGCCACCCGCAACCTGCCGCATGTTGCCGTGGTCGAGCCCCGCTATGCCGATCCGCTGTCGCTGATCCACTACAAGAAAGTGCTGATCACCAAGCCGGCCATCGCGCAACTCGAGGAGATGCTCGGATGAACGCCGAACGCTTGATGCAAGTCCTTCTCGCGCCGGTCGTGACTGAAAAAGCCACGTTCGTTGCCGAGAAGCACCAGCAAATCGCCTTCCGTGTCGTGGCTGACGCCACCAAGCCGGAAATCAAGGCTGCCGTCGAACTGCTCTTCAAGGTGCAGGTCGAAGCTGTGCAGGTCCTCAACCGTAAGGGCAAAGTCAAGCGCTTTGGCCGATTCGTTGGTCGCCGCCGCAATGAGCGCAAGGCCTACGTTTCGCTCAAAGAAGGCCAGGAAATCGACTTTGCGGAGGTGAAGTAAATGGCCCTCGTTAAAGTTAAGCCGACTTCGGCTGGCCGCCGTGGCATGGTGAAGGTTGTCAGCCCTAACCTGCACAAAGGCGCGCCTCACGCCGCTCTGCTCGAAAAGAAGATCCGTGGTTCGGGCCGTAACAACAACGGTCACATCACGATCCGTCATCGTGGCGGTGGCCACAAGCAGCACTACCGTGTTGTCGACTTCCGTCGCAACAAGGATGGCATCCCCGCGAAGGTTGAGCGTCTGGAATATGACCCCAACCGCACGGCGCACATTGCCCTGCTGTGCTACGCCGATGGCGAGCGTCGTTACATCATCGCTCCGCGCGGTCTGGAAGTGGGTGCCACGCTGATTTCGGGTATCGAAGCCCCGATCCGCGCCGGCAACACGCTGCCCATCCGCAATATCCCGGTGGGTACGACCATTCACTGCATCGAGATGATCCCCGGCAAGGGTGCTCAGATGGCCCGTTCGGCCGGCGCTTCCGCCGTGCTGATGGCCCGCGAAGGCACTTACGCTCAGGTTCGCCTGCGTTCCGGTGAAGTCCGTCGCGTGCACATCGAATGCCGTGCCACCATTGGTGAAGTCGGTAACGAAGAACACAGCCTGCGTCAAATCGGTAAGGCCGGTGCTATGCGCTGGCGCGGTATCCGCCCGACGGTCCGTGGCGTTGCCATGAACCCGATCGATCACCCGCACGGTGGTGGTGAAGGCCGTACTGGCGAAGCTCGCGAGCCGGTCAGCCCGTGGGGTACTCCGTCGAAGGGTTACAAGACCCGTCGCAACAAGCGGACGAACAATATGATCGTCCAACGGCGCAAGCGCAAGTAAGAGGCGAACACTATGTCACGTTCGATCAAGAAAGGCCCGTTTGTCGACGCGCACCTGACCAAAAAGGTGGAAGCGGCCGTTGCGGGCAAAGACAAGAAGCCGATCAAAACCTGGTCGCGCCGTTCCACGATCCTGCCCGAGTTCATCGGTCTGACGATCGCTGTGCACAACGGCCGTCAACACGTTCCCGTTTACATCAACGAGAACATGGTCGGTCACAAGCTTGGCGAGTTCGCCTTGACCCGTACGTTCAAGGGTCACGCTGCGGACAAGAAGGCGAAGAGGTAAGCGATGGAAACTACTGCCATTATCCGTGGGGTTCACATCTCGGCCCAAAAGACCCGTCTGGTTGCGGATTTGATCCGCGGCAAGTCGGTTGCTCAGGCGCTGAACATCCTGACCTTCTCGCCCAAGAAAGCTGCCGTCATCCTGAAGAAGGCTGTCGAGTCCGCTATCGCTAACGCCGAACACAACGACGGCGCCGATATCGACGAGCTGAAGGTCACCACGATTTTTGTGGACAAGGCTCAATCGATGAAGCGTTTCTCGGCTCGCGCCAAGGGCCGTGGCAACCGTATCGAGAAGCAGACCTGCCACATCACGGTCAAGGTCGGAGCTTAAGGAGTCAAGATGGGTCAGAAAATTCACCCCACTGGGTTCCGTCTCGCGGTCACCCGTAACTGGTCCTCGCGTTGGTACGCTGACGACAAGGATTTCGGCGGCATGCTGGCCGAAGACATCCGCGTGCGCGAGTACCTGAAGAAGAAGCTCAAGAGCGCTTCCGTTGGTCGCGTGGTTATCGAGCGTCCCGCCAAGAACGCCCGTATCACTGTTTACTCGGCTCGTCCGGGCGTGGTGATCGGCAAGCGCGGCGAAGACATCGAAAGCCTGAAGGCTGATCTGCAGCGTCTGATGGGCGTGCCCGTGCACGTCAACATCGAGGAAATCCGCAAGCCGGAAACCGATGCTCAGCTGATCGCCGATTCGATCTCGCAACAGCTCGAAAAGCGCATCATGTTCCGCCGCGCCATGAAGCGCGCCATGCAGAACGCAATGCGTCTGGGCGCCCAGGGCATCAAGATCATGAGCTCGGGCCGTCTGAACGGTATCGAAATCGCTCGTACCGAGTGGTACCGCGAAGGCCGCGTGCCGCTTCACACGCTGAAGGCAAACATTGACTACGGCACCTCCGAAGCCCATACCACTTATGGTGTGATCGGCATCAAGGTGTGGGTCTACAAGGGCGACATGCTGGCCAATGGCGAGCTGCCGGTCGAAACCGCTGCCCCGCGTGAAGAAGAACGTCGTCCGCGCCGTGCCCCCCGTGGCGATCGCCCCGATGGCGCCCGTAACGGCCGTCCGGGTGGTGGTCGTGGCCGCGCTCCCCGCAAGGCGGATGCGGCTCCGGCTCCTGAAGGAGAATAACCATGCTGCAACCCTCTCGCAGAAAGTATCGCAAAGAGCAAAAGGGCCGCAACACCGGCCTGGCTACTCGCGGCGCCCAAGTGTCCTTCGGCGAATTCGGCCTGAAGGCCACTGGCCGCGGCCGTCTGACCGCGCGTCAGATCGAAGCTGCTCGTCGTGCCATCAACCGTCACATCAAGCGCGGCGGCCGTATCTGGATTCGCATTTTCCCGGATAAGCCGATCTCGCAAAAGCCGGCTGAAGTCCGGATGGGTAACGGTAAAGGCAACCCCGAGTATTGGGTCGCTGAAATCCAGCCCGGCAAGGTGCTCTACGAAATGGAAGGGGTCAGCGAAGAGCTGGCGCGCGAAGCGTTCCGCTTGGCCGCCGCCAAGCTGCCGATCTCGACCACGTTCGTTGCGCGTCATATCGGTGCTTAAGGAGTACAAATATGAAAGCTAGCGAACTCCGTTCGAAAGACGCCGCCGAGCTGGGCAAAGAGCTCGAGAGCCTGCTGAAGGCGCAATTTGGTCTGCGCATGCAGAAGGCTACGCAGCAGCTTGCCAATACCAGCCAGCTGCGCAACGTGCGTCGCGACATCGCGCGTGTGCGTACCTTGCTGACCCAGAAGGCAGGGAAATAAACATGAGCGAAACGCAAAACACCCAGGTTACCAAGCGCCAGCGTACGCTGGTTGGCAAGGTCGTCAGCAACAAGATGGACAAGACTGTCGTTGTGCTCGTTGAGCGCCGCGTCAAGCACCCCATCTACGGCAAGATCGTCATGCGTTCGGCCAAGTACAAGGCCCATGACGAATCGAACCAGTACAACGAAGGCGATACCGTCGAAATCGCGGAAGGCCGCCCCATCTCGCGCTCCAAGGCGTGGCGTGTGGTGCGTCTGGTCGAAGCGGCGCGCATCATCTAAGTCGTATCTTTGCGGCGTTTCAGGCTAGCCTGGAATGCCCCGAAGTGAAACGGCAGGGATTGCATCCCTGCTGTCAGATTGCCGAAAAACCCCTGCATGTCGTCAGAGATGCGGGGGTTTTTTCTTTGGTGCGCTGTGGGGTTCCCCAGACGTGAGCCGCATGAGCTGGATAGGCCGACCCGGGAACCGTTGGCACCAGGCACTCATAGCTGGTGTATCCGTTGCGCGGCGCACTGGCAGCCAGATCTGTCTCTTGGCGTGGGTGGGAACTGCCCGCCTTTTTTGATGCGCTGGGGTATCCCCAGGCACTGCTCATACCAATCATCCAGCGGACTTTCGGCAGGCATGCGCAGAGAGTAATCATCTGCTGCCCGGCGCTTTCTAAGCCTCGATTCCAGCGTGGCCACCGATCCCTCGCATAAGCTGGATTGCCAGCGAAATCACGGATGACGACAGAGGCGCTTCTACTTGGCCTAGCGGCAGCATTGCATTCGCAACGCCTCCGACCAAGCGCCTAGCGTGCGGGGACTGCGTTTCAGCGTTAACGGGCGCCGTAATCCTGGTAAACCCTTATAGGGCTTACACTTAAAGTCTCATAATTATCTTAATTTGATAAAAATATTAATATAAACTCATGTCTATCATGTGATTGATGGTTTTTTATCAAATGATTGGCACAAAAACGCTTGAGGTCAAATTTAGCCACTTCGGCTTCCATGTCTATGACCTGGAGGCTATGGCGGATTTTTACAAAGCCGTACTGCAGTTCACTGAAACGGATCGGGGTGCTTTAGGCGCTATTCAGTTGATTTTTCTCAGCCGAGATCCTGATACGCATCACCAGTTGGCCTTGCTGACCGGGCGTCCCGAGGATGTGCACACATTCAACCCGATCAATCAAATCTCTTTCCAAGTTCCTGATCTGGCCAATCTGCGCCAAGTTCACGAGCGTGCTTTAGCTGCCGGGGCCAATGATATGCAGGCAACTACCCATGGCAATGCGGTATCGCTGTACTTCCGTGATCCGGAGGGCAACCGCATTGAGGTGTTCATGGATACCCCTTGGTACTGCTATCAACCTTTGCGCGAGGCGATCGACTTTGATACCAGCGATGAGCACGTGATGGCTCAAGCTGAAGCTATCGCCAAGCGCACGCCCCGCTTTATGCCGCGCGAGGAATGGCGAGCAAAAATACAAGCACGTATGGACCGTGACCAAGGTCGCACAGATTAAGCATTTTTGCGCACAGCGCAGTACTAACTCCAACTGAAACCATAGCGGACAGTATGAAACTTATCAGCTTCGAACACCAAGGCCGCGCCACTTACGGCGCTGTTGTTGGAAATGACGTTTGGGACTTAGGTCAGACATTCGGTGAAAAAGCGCCAGACTTAAAAAGTCTGATTGCCTGCAATATGCAAGCGGATGCTGCACAAGTGCTTGCATCTCAAGCCGCAAGCTTGAAGTTTGACCAACTTACCCTGCTGCCAGTGGTGCCGAACCCGGGCAAGATTTTGTGCATTGGCCTGAATTACGGCGAACATGTGCGAGAAACAGGTAAGACGATCACCGAGAGTCCGGTGATCTTCATGCGCCTGAATGAGTCGCAAGTTGCCCATGGCCAAGACATCGTGCGTCCTCCGGAATCCAGCCGTCTCGACTATGAAGGTGAAATTGCGATCGTGATTGGCCAGGGCGGGCGTCGCATCAGCGAGGCGGACGCTTGGAATCATATTGCGGGTTACTCCTGCTACAACGACGGCAGCATTCGCGACTGGCAAGTGGCTACTTCGCAGTGGGGCCCGGGCAAGAATTTCTGGCGCACAGGGGGTTTTGGTCCCTGGATGGTGACTTCTGACGAAATTGCACCCAACCAGAAAATGACATTGACCACCCGTTTGAACGGGCAAGTCATGCAGCAGGCGACGACGGACATGATGATACACAGCATCCCCCGCCAAATTGCCTATATCTCCACGTTTATCCCCTTGGAAGCTGGCGATGTGATCGTAACCGGTACTCCCGGTGGCGTGGGCAATAAGCGTACGCCACCCGTATTCATGCAGCCTGGCGACATCGTGGAAATTGAAGTCGATGCAGTAGGTATTTTGCGTAACGGTATTCGTGACGAGTAACACCGGAATACAGCGAAAACAGGTTTAAAAAATCTGTTTTCCCCTCAAGGAAAGACAGTGAAAAACTGCACGGAGGAGACATGGGAAAAAAATTATCGGCTGTTCAGGCTAAGAATAAATTCCGCTTTTTTTGCGGCATAGCGTTGGGATGCCTGGCTTCCAATGCCAATGCAGATCCATCTTACCCATCACACCCTGTTCAACTGCTTGTCCCGTTTGCACCGGGCGGTGGCCTGGATTCAAATGCCAGGAGGTTTGCACAGGAATTCTCAGAAAAACTGGGTCAGCCTGTGGTGGTTGTTAATCGTGATGGGGCTGCCGGCACTATCGGGATGCAGCAATTAGCTCGTTCGACACCCGATGGCTACAACCTGGCATTTAGTCCTGCTGTGCCGTTAACCAGCGAACCTCATCGCATCGCAAAGCTTTCTTACAAGCTCCAAGATTTTCAGCCGATTTGCCAGATATTCGACAACATTTTCGGCGTCGTGGTGCACAAAAAATCTGCGGATAAAAGCATCAATGATTTACTCGCGCACGCCAGGAAATCTCCAAATGGTGTGAGCTATGGCACGTCTGGAACAGGCTCTATTCCCCACCTGGGCATTGCTGACGTAGAAGCCAACACCGGCACGACATTTACCCATATCCCGTACAAAGGAGATGGGCCCATGCTGCAAGATCTACTTGCAGAGCGATTGGAGTTTGGCGCCATGCTGGTCAGCTCTGCGACCGCGCATATCAATAATGGGAATCTGAAGCTCATTGCCGTTTTTTCAAACAAACGGCACCCGGCATTTCCTGATGTACCAACCCTGCTCGAGCTTGGCGTCCCTGTAGAGCAAGCGAGTTTTGGCGGCCTTTTCGCTCCCGCAAATACTCCTAAGGCTGTACTGCAGCATCTCGAAGAGGCATGTCAAAAGGCTACACAGAGTACGGCCTATCAGGAATGGGCCGGTAAAAATAATCAAGTGCTGGACTACCAAGGCGCCAATGATTTCCAAAGCCGGCTTCTGCGTGACTTTGAACTCAAGAGAAACACGCTTCAACGTTTGTCGCTAAGCAACTAATCCAGCCATGACAGAGCTAAGAATTATTACTGCGTCGACACGACCAGGTCGTGTAGGGCCTGCTGTATCAGCTTGGCTAGAAGCGCTTTGCGCATCTTTACCGAGTATTCAAGCTCGCGTGCTTGATTTGGCCGCCTACGATTTCCCCATTTTTGATGAGCCCAAGCACCCAAGACTTGGTCAATATGAGCATGCGCTTACACGTCGGTGGGCGAATGACATCGCCAGTGCAGATGCATTTGTTTTTGTGCTGCCCGAATATGACCATATGCCGCCAGCATCCTTGATCAATGCGATTACCTATCTGTCTAAAGAATGGCAGTACAAACCAGCAGGCCTCGTCAGCTATGGTGGTTTATCCGCAGGTCTACGAGCTGCCCAGGCAGTCAAGCCCATGCTGGCGGCGCTAAAAATGGTGCCCTTGGTGGAGTCCGTCGCAATACCAATGATTGCAGACAAGGTCTCTAACGGCGTTTTGGAAAACACGCAGCCGTTACAACAAGCTGCAGAGCAAATGTTAATCGAGCTTCAGCGCTGGTCTGGTGCTTTGAAAACACTGCGTTAACGCACATTTAAATTTTAGATCATGAACCTACTGTCCTCTTTATCCCGTCGGTTGTTGATGTGCGCCCTGGTCACTGGAGTGATCAGCACTAGCGCAGTCGCCGAGACTCCCGCGTGGCCTGTCAAGCCTATCAGCCTGGTCGTTCCTTATGCAGCCGGCGGGTTGACAGACCAGTTGGCGCGTGAGGTTGCCACCTATATGAGTAATGAGCTCAAGCAAGCTGTAGTGGTGGATAACCGTCCCGGTGGCGCTGCTCATATTGGTATGAATGTGATCAAAACAGCGCCGGCTGACGGGTACGCCGTATTTTTTGGCGATGTTCCATCGTTGGCCACTAATTTGGGCTTGTTCAAAAAACTCAGCTATGACCCGCGTAAAGACTTGCAGGCCGTGACACAGTTGGTCGTTGCTCCAGCATTGGTGGTCGTTCCGACGAATAGCCCTTACCGCAGCTTTGAAGATCTGGTTACTGCGGCTAAAGCCAGTCCTGACGCAATCAGCTATGCGTCGCAAGGCGTGGGTACCGGGGGACACCTGTTTGGCACGTTGATGGCCAAGCATATCGACGCCACCATGACCCATGTAGCCTATCGAGGTTCATTACCCGGTTTGAGCGATTTGATGGGAGGACAAGTCAACTTTATGTATGACGCTATCCCGACATCGGGCAGTTATGTCTACGCCAACAAGCTTCGTGCGCTGGCGATTGGTTCCGACCAGCGTGCGCCATCTTTGCCAGATGTGCCGACGCTCAAAGAGCTGGGCTATGGCAGCATAGTTCCTACGTTCTGGTGGGGTGTCGCTGTCAAGGCAGGTACACCTCAGCCGGTAGTAGACAGGTTGAATCAGGTTATTACGGCTGCCATGCACGACCCGGTGATATCCAAGAAAATCACCGAAAAAGGTGTGCAAATAAAAACCAGTAATCCAGAAGAATTCGGCCGTTTCATCAATGATGAAATTGCCTATTGGACGCCCGTCATGCGTGCGGCCAATATGTCCGCAGACTAAGCCGTCTCTCTAATTTATTTTTTCTATTACACAATGAACCGCTTTCAAGGAAAAACTGTCCTTATCTCCGGAGGCAGCGGTGGGATGGGTATGTCTATCGCCCACCGCTTTACGCAGGAGGGCGCCATAGTCGTACTGGCTGATTTGATTGCCCCTGATACAGAACGCCTTCAACGCATCTTTGGGGATTTACCCTATCCGCACTGGGTCCAGTTGGATGTCACACAAGCTGCATCCTGGGAGCAGGCTGTGGCCTACGTGGTAGAGCAATACCAACACTTAGATGTGCTGGTGAATAATGCAGGCGTGGTCATGAGGGGCAGTCACGCGATCGATGAACTGCCACTGGATGACTGGCAGCGTTTGTTCTCCATTAACGTCGATGGGACTTTGCTAGGGCTCCAAGCCGCAATTCGTGTGATGAAGCAACAATCTCAAGGCGGCTCCATCGTAAACTTGGGTTCTGTAGCAGGCCAAGTGGGATCACGTGATGCGGGTGCTTATGGCGCAAGTAAAGCAGCCGTCACCAACTTGACGAAACAGGCAGCACTGAGCGCCGCGCGCTTTGGTTATAAAGTACGTGTCAATGCGGTGCACCCAGGTTATGTGTGGACTCCGCTGGTGGAAGCCAAATTGATTCAGCAATTTGGTTCTTTGGAGGCGGCTCAACAAGCGGTGCGTGCAATGAACCCTATGGGTGATATTGTTACGACTGAGGACGTGGCTGCTTCCGTAGCATTCTTGGCATCTCGCGATGCACGTATGATTACGGGCGCAGACTTGGTTATTGATGGTGGTCGCCTGATTCAATAAACACGGCAATATTTGACCGGCCTCTGCACCGAGTGGATCGTTGCGGAGGCTTTGCTTTTTTATACGACATGTCTAGCCTTACACGCATGCTTTCTGTCTTGGACTTATTCACCCAAGACCGCGCGACTTGGAGCGCAGAAGAGGTTGCTCAGCAGCTAGATTGCTCCATTCCTACCGCTTATCGCTACCTGAGAGAGCTGACAGAGGCTCAGTTGCTACGGGCTGCGAGCACGGGGCGTTATGTACTGGGCAACCGCATCGTGGAACTGGACTATCAATTGCGCAGCGGTGATCCCTTGATCCAAGCCAGCGCTGGTCCCATGAAGGACTTAGCTCAGCAGGTGGACTGTGATGTCGCGCTGGTCATGCTGAGCGGTGATCATGTCCTGACCATTCAGTATGAGTCTCATGGCGTGCAGATGCGCGCCAGTTATGGGCGCGGCCGCCGCATGCCCACTTTCAAAGGCGCGATGTCTTTGGCGGTCCTATCCTCTTTAAGCAAACCGCGATTGCGCAAACTGATGCAAAAAAACGCAGCAGAATTGGATGGGTCTGCCACGAACGATGCTTTGGAGACATTGAGCCAAACGCTCAAACTCGTGCGCAAGCAAGGTTATGCCACCAGCCTCGGCGCATTGGACCCTCATAATGCAGGCATAGCAATTGCCCTAGAAGTTCCAGACCAATCTATTTATGCAGGGCTGGGTTTGGTGATGTCGTCTGAGCGCTTTCGCTTGCTTGAAACAGAAAAAGCAGCGGAGTGGCTAAAACAATGCAGCAAACAAATTTGCCACCGCTTGGAAATACCACCTGCGCGGTATATTGCCTAGCGAAGAGAGGTTAATCAGATGCAAACCTTGGGCCATTCGCTGCGATAACGTTCGCCCTGCCTATCGTCCAGTTTGCGGCTGTCTGGCCTATCCGGCTCCAATGCCGTCTGCCTGGCGCAGCACAAGGCCTATGCGGAACGGTTCAAGACGATCTTCGGAATGCCGGTTCCGGTATCGCAGGGATGATCCTGCCCAGCGCCATCTAGCATATGGGGCGCTAGGGAGGACGAGCGCTCGATGATGGCCTTGGGCGGATGTATCCCAAACGGCGGACCACGCGCGAGTTCCGGGCCGGCCTGCCCATCACTCGCGCCTGGACTTATCGCCCAGTCGGTCAGACGTGGGTGATGTACTTGGTCACCAGGTAACCATCAAAGGTTTCCTGGCCGCCTTCGCTACCGATACCGCTATCCTTGACACCGCCAAAAGGCGTTTCGGCCAGGGCGCTGCCAAAGTGGTTGATATTGACCATGCCGGCCTCCAGCGCATTGGAGACCTTGGTGGCCGTTTTCAGCGATTCCGTGAACACATACGAAGACAGGCCGAAGGGCAGGCTGTTGGCGCGTTTGATGACTTCGTCGGTGTCTTTGAAACGCACAACGGGCGCCAGCGGGCCGAAGGGTTCTTCGGTCATCAGCATGGCGTGGTCGGGCAGATCGGTGATCACGGTGGGGCTGAAGAAAAAGCCCTGGTCGGAGGGGGCGTCGCCACCGAGCAAAACCTTCCCGCCGTGCTTGCGGGCATCATCCACGAATTGGGTCATGGTGGAGACGCGGCGTTCGTGCGCCAGCGGGCCCATTTCCACGCCTTCGTCTAGGCCATTACCGACCTTGATGCCGGCCAGCACCTCGGTGAATCGAGCCACGAATTGGTCGTAAGCGCCTTCCTGAACATAAAAGCGGGTTGGCGAAACGCAGACCTGGCCGGCATTGCGGACCTTGAAACGGGCCAGCAGTTCAGCCGCGCGGTTGACATCGGCGTCGTCAAAGACCAGCACCGGCGAGTGACCGCCGAGTTCCATCGTGACCCGCTTCATATGGGCGCCGGCCAGCGCGGCCAGATGTTTGCCCACTGGCACCGAGCCGGTGAACGATACCTTGCGCACGATGGGCGAGCGGATCAGGTAGTCGGAAATTTTGGCGGGTTCGCCCCAGACGATATTCAGGCAGCCCTTGGGCAGGCCGGCTTCATGGAACAGACGGGCAATGGCCATCACTGCGCTGGGCGAATCTTCCGGGCCTTTGAGCACCATCGTGCAGCCTGCGCCCAGCGCCGCGCAGATTTTGCGGATGGCCTGGTTGTACGGGAAGTTCCAGGGCGTGAAGGCGGCGCAGACGCCGATGGGCTCGCGCACAACCAGTTGGCGGGCATCGGGGTTGCGGGGAGGCACGATGCGACCGTAGATGCGGCGGCATTCTTCTGCGTGCCAATCGGCATGTTCCGAGCAGCCCATCACTTCACCCACTGCCTCGGCGAGCGGCTTGCCCTGATCCAGGGTCATGTTGCGCCCGATGTCCTTGGCGTGTTCGCGCGATAGCGCACCCACTTTGCGCAAAATGGCCGCGCGCTCCATCGGCGAAGTGCGTTTCCAGGTTTCAAAGGCGCGCGCGGCCGCTTCCAGGGCGCGGTCCAGGTCGGACTGGGTGGCGTGCGGTAGCTGGCCCAGTACTTCGCGCGTAGCGGGGTTGATCACGTCCTGGGTTTTACGGCCGTCTCCGGCCAGAAACTCACCATCGATATACAAAGCCAGCTGTTCGTACATGCCAGTCATTCCTTGGGGGGCAAAAGTGGGTATAAGGTGAAGCGGAAGAGGGTGAAACAGCATGGGCGCGCGCCGCGCCCGCGAGATAGGACGAGTCTAAACTAGCTTGGCCTGATGCGCAGGGGCCACTCCGGCTTTACATGAGGGAGCCAATAGGGCGCAATGCCGCGAGGCGGCGGGTGCGTCTACCACTCAGCGCCTAACTCGGTATGATCTTTGACCGAGCTACCGTAAAGCAGAGAATGGGGTCCGCGCCAGACGCCTGGCCGGGAATAACAACAACTTTGTCAGCCGACGTCAGACCGTGCAGCCAGCATCCCAAAGCAGCCAGAGCTTTTTTTCCAGAATTCTTTTCCGTTTCATTGATTATTTGCGTGTACGGATTGCCCGGGCCTCCAAAGTTGGCGACAGGCCCATTTTCGATAACCGTCAGTTCCCTTGGGTGTCGGCGCTGGAAGCGCAGACACCCGCGATCCAGGCCGAGCTGGATGCGCTGCTGACTGAGCGGGATCGCTTGCCGGCTTTCCATGAAATATCGCCAGATGTCGGCATGATCACAGACGATGATCAATGGAAAACCTTTGTTTTCATAGGGTATGGCATGCGCTCGGCGCGTAATCTGGCGCGCTGTCCGGCTACTGCGAAGGCCTTGCAGGGTATTCCTGGTATCCGCACTGCCTTTTTCTCCATTCTTGAGGCGGGTAAGCGGATTCCCTTGCACAAAGGGCCTTACAACGGCGTATTGCGTCTGCACCTCGGTTTGCGGGTGCCCGAGCCGCGCGAGCACTGCTGGATTGAGGTGGATGGGCAGCGCTATGTCTGGCGCGAAGGCGAGGCAGTGGTGTTTGATGACTTGTACCCGCACCAAGTCCACAACGATACTCAGGGTTTGAGAGCGGTCTTGTTTGTCGATTTCGAACGGCCCTGCCGCGCGCCCGTGAGCTGGCTCAATCGCCTGGTGCTGGCCGTCGCGCCCATGAGTGATGAGATACGCCGAGGCAAAGCCAATCACGATGCTTGGGAGCAGACCTACTACGCCAAAAAGCGGGGCCGCACTTGATACGGACCGCCGTATTGCAGCCCAGAGAAATCCCCGTTGCAAGGCAGATACAAGCCTTTGTTTTTTCGCCTAAAAGCGGCTTGCATTACTAAGCTTGATGCGATAGAATGAACAGCTTTCCCAAATTGTTGGTTGGGTTGGCTCAGGCCTCACACCAGATAGCCCCGAGAAAACCTTGAGCGTAAAACCTCGAGAGCGCCCAAGGGCAAGGCTGGCAACCCAGGAAGTTTCCTGGGAAGCAAGGCTTGGCGCCGGTTTGACCGACTTGAAGGGAAATCCTCAGCAGGATTTCAACCCAGGGTCGTTGCTGCCAGCAGGCAGCGCGGACCTGACGGGACCAAAACTGGCAGGAAACGCGGGCCTATCCAACCGGGAAAGGACGTGTTTTCAGTTAAGTTGGAACAGGAAAAATCATGATCCAAATGCAGACCACGCTGGACGTGGCCGATAACACTGGTGCGCGTGCTGTCATGTGCATCAAGGTGCTCGGTGGCTCCAAGCGCCGCTATGCCGGTATCGGCGACATCATCAAGGTGAGCGTCAAAGATGCGGCCCCGCGCGGGCGCGTCAAAAAAGGCGAAATCTACAACGCTGTGGTGGTTCGTACCGCCAAGGGCGTACGCCGCAAAGACGGTTCGCTGATTCGTTTTGGCGGCAATGCCGCCGTGTTGCTCAATGCCAAGCTGGAGCCCATCGGCACCCGCATCTTCGGACCCGTTACGCGTGAACTGCGTACCGAGAAGTTCATGAAGATCGTGTCGCTGGCCCCGGAAGTGCTGTAAGGAGCCTACGATGAACAAGATTCTCAAAGGCGACGAAGTCATCGTTCTGACCGGTCGCGACAAGAAGCGTCGCGGCGTTGTGCTGGCTCGCGTTGACGCCGACCACGTTCTGGTCGAAGGCGTGAACGTCGTGAAAAAGCACCAGAAGGCCAATCCCATGGCCAACAACCCCGGTGGCATCGTCGAAAAGACGCTCCCGATTCATATCTCGAACGTGGCACTCTTCAACCCCGCTACCGGCAAGGCCGATCGCGTGGGCTTCAAAGAAGAAGATGGCCGCAAAGTTCGTGTGTTCCGTTCCAATGGTGCCGCTGTCGGCGCCAAGGCGTAAGGGGCGAAAGACATGTCTCGTTTGCAAGATTTCTACAAGAGCAAGGTCGCTGTCGACCTGCAAGCCAAGTTTGGCTACAAGAGCGTGATGGAAGTCCCCCGCATCACCAAGATCACCCTGAACATGGGTGTCTCGGAAGCGGTGGCTGACAAGAAGGTCATCGAGCACGCTGTCTCGGACCTGACCAAGATCGCCGGTCAAAAGCCCGTCATCACCAAGACGCGCAAAGCTATCGCGGGTTTCAAGATCCGTGAAAACTACCCGATCGGTTGCATGGTCACGCTGCGTGGTCAACGCATGTACGAATTCCTGGATCGCCTGGTCGCGATCGCGCTGCCGCGCGTGCGTGACTTCCGTGGTATCTCGGGTCGTGCATTTGACGGCCGCGGCAACTACAACATCGGGGTGAAAGAGCAAATCATTTTCCCCGAAATCGAGTACGACAAGATCGACGCGCTGCGTGGGCTGAACATCAGCATCACCACCTCCGCCAAGACCGACGAAGAAGCCAAGGCGCTGTTGACTGCCTTCAGCTTTCCGTTCCGCAACTAAGGGGCTGACGTGGCTAAACTCTCCCTCATCAATCGCGACATCAAGCGCGCCAAGCTGGCTGACAAGTTCGCCGCTCGCCGCGCTGAACTGAAAGCGATCATCGACGACCAGTCGAAGACTGACGAAGAACGTTACCAGGCTCGGCTGAAGCTGCAACAGCTGCCGCGCAATGCCAACCCGACGCGCCAACGCAATCGCTGCGTGGTGACCGGTCGTTCGCGCGGTGTGTTCCGCAAGTTCGGCCTGACCCGTCACAAACTGCGTGAAATGGCCATGAAGGGCGAAGTGCCCGGCATGACCAAGGCCAGCTGGTAGGAGAACGAATATGAGCATGAGCGATCCCATCGCCGATATGCTGACCCGCATTCGCAATGCGCAGCAAGTTGATAAGACTACGGTGAACATGCCCTCCTCGAAGCTGAAAGTGGCTATTGCCACCGTGCTGAAGGACGAAGGCTACATCGACAGTTTTGAAGTTAAGGGCAGCCAGGCCAAGCCTGAGCTCGAAATCACCCTGAAGTACTACGCCGGTCGTCCGGTTATCGAGCGCATTGAACGCGTCTCGCGCCCCGGTCTGCGTATCTACAAGGGCCGCAGCAACATTCCTCAGGTCATGAACGGCCTGGGTGTGGCTATCGTTTCGACCTCGCGCGGCGTCATGACCGACCGCAAGGCTCGCGCCAATGGCGTGGGCGGCGAAGTGCTGTGCTACGTGGCCTAAGGAGAACCGAATGTCACGTATCGCTAAGTATCCGGTCGAGCTGCCGAAGGGTGTTGAAGCCAGCATCCAGCAGGATCAGATCACCGTCAAGGGCCCCTTGGGCACCTTGGTGCAAGCCCTGACGGGCGACGTCAACATCGTTGAAGACGCCGGCAAACTGACTTTCGCCGCCGCCAACGATTCGCGTCACGCCAACGCCATGTCGGGCACCGTGCGCGCTCTGGTCGCCAACATGGTGACCGGTGTGAGCAAGGGCTTCGAACGCAAGCTGACGCTGGTGGGCGTGGGTTACCGCGCCTCCGTGCAAGGTGAAGCCGTCAAGCTGCAGTTGGGCTTTTCGCACGACATCCTGCACAAGCTGCCCGCTGGCATCAAGGCCGAGTGCCCGACCCAGACGGAAATCGTCATCAAGGGCGCCAACAAGCAAGTCGTCGGTCAGGTGGCCGCTGAAATCCGCGCTTACCGCGAACCCGAACCCTATAAGGGCAAGGGCGTGCGTTACGCCGATGAACGCGTCGTCATCAAAGAGACCAAGAAGAAGTAAAGGCGACAAGGACGAATCATGGACAAAAAAGTTACCCGTTTGCGTCGTGCGGTTCCGACCCGCCGGAAGATTACGCAGCTGGGCGTTCATCGCCTGTCGGTCTTCCGCTCGAACCAGCACATTTACGCCAACATCATTTCGCCGGAAGGCGATCGTGTGGTCGTCAGCGCTTCCACGCTCGAAGCCGAAGTGCGCACGCAGCTGGCTGGTCAGTCCGGTGCGGGTGGCAATGCCGCCGCTGCCGCTCTGATTGGCAAGCGCGTGGCAGAAAAGGCCAAGGCTGCCGGTATCGAACTGGTTGCCTTCGATCGCTCGGGCTTTCGTTACCATGGCCGCGTCAAGGCGCTGGCCGATGCCGCGCGTGAAGCCGGCCTGAAGTTCTAAGCGAGGATCAGTCAAATGGCTAAAGTACAAGGCAAGAACGCCGCGGAAAAAGAGAACGACGACGGTCTGCGCGAAAAGATGATCGCGGTCAACCGCGTGAGCAAAGTGGTCAAGGGTGGTCGCACCATGAGCTTTGCCGCGCTGACCGTGGTGGGCGATGGCGATGGTCGTATCGGTATGGGCAAGGGCAAGGCGCGTGAAGTGCCGGTGTCGGTCCAGAAGGCAATGGAACAGGCCCGTCGCGGCATGTTCAAGGTTGCCCTGAAGAACGGCACGCTGTATCACACCGTGGTGGGCAAGCATGGCGCCTCGACGGTGCTGATTTCGCCCGCCGCTGAAGGTACTGGCGTGATCGCCGGTGGCCCGATGCGCGCTATTTTTGAAGTGATGGGCGTGCGCAACGTCGTTGCCAAGAGCCTCGGCTCGAGCAACCCGTACAACATGGTTCGCGCCACGTTGAACGGTCTGCGCAATTCCCTGACCCCGTCGGAAGTTGCTGCCAAGCGCGGCAAGTCCGTCGAAGAGATCCTGGGGTAAATCATGGCTCAGAAGCAGATCAAAGTTACGCTCGTGCGCTCGGTGATCGGTACCAAGCAATCCCATCGCGACACCGTTCGCGGTCTGGGCCTGCGCGGTCTGAACAGCAGCCGCGTCCTGATTGACACGCCGGAAGTGCGCGGGATGCTCCGTAAGGTTGACTATCTCGTCACCGTTTCGGAAGCCTAAGGAATCACGATGTCGGATATTCAACTCAATTCGCTGAAGCCCGCTGAGGGCGCTAAGCACGCCAAGCGCCGCGTCGGCCGTGGCATCGGTTCGGGTCTGGGTAAGACCGCCGGCCGTGGTCACAAGGGTCAGAAGTCGCGCTCCGGTGGCTTTCATAAGGTTGGCTTCGAAGGCGGTCAAATGCCGCTGCAGCGTCGCCTGCCCAAGCGTGGTTTCACCCCGCTCGGTCAGCATCTGTACGCCGAAGTCCGTTTGTCGGATCTGCAGCGTCTCGACGTCGAGGAAATCGACGTCCAGGCTCTGAAGGCCGCAGGCGTGGTTGGCCAAGGTGTTCGTTACGCCAAGGTCATCAAGTCGGGTGAACTCTCGCGCAAGGTGGTGCTGCGTGGCATCACTGCGACGGCCGGCGCTCGCGCCGCTGTCGAGGCCGCGGGCGGCTCGCTCGCTTGATCGTGAGGTGAAGCGTGGCTAAAGCGCAGGCACTGGGCAAGACGGGTTCCCGATACGGCGATTTGAAACGTCGTCTCGTGTTTCTGGTCCTCGCCCTCGTGGTTTACCGTCTCGGTACACACATCCCTGTTCCGGGCATCAATCCGGACGCGCTGGCGGACTTGTTCCGCCAGAACCAGGGCGGGATCCTGGGCCTGTTCAACATGTTCTCGGGCGGTGCGCTTTCGCGCTTTTCGATTTTTGCCCTGGGGATCATGCCGTATATCTCGGCATCCATCATCATGCAGTTGATGTCGGTGGTGGTGCCGTCGCTGGAAGCGCTCAAGAAAGAGGGCGAGGCCGGCCGGCGCAAGATCACCCAATACACCCGCTACGGCACGCTAGTGCTGGCGCTGGTGCAGGCTGTGGGCATTTCGGTAGCGCTGGAATCACAACCCGGGCTTGTCGTCGATCCAGGCATGTTGTTCCGCTTCACTACGTTGGTGACGCTGGTCACCGGCACCATGTTCGTCATGTGGCTGGGTGAACAGATTACCGAACGTGGTCTGGGCAATGGTATTTCGATCTTGATCTTCACGGGTATCGTCGCGGGCTTGCCCTCGGCTTTGGCCGGGCTGCTGGACCTGGTGCGCACCAACTCTATGTCGGTGGTGTCCGCCCTGTTCATTCTGGCTCTGGTGGTGCTTGTGACGGCGTTTGTGGTGTTCGTTGAACGCGGGCAGCGCAAGATCACGGTCAACTATGCCAAGCGTCAGGTGGGCAACAAGGTCTACGGCGGTCAGAGCTCGCATCTGCCGCTCAAGCTGAACATGGCCGGGGTGATTCCGCCGATCTTTGCATCGTCGATCATTCTGTTCCCGGCTACGATCACCAGTTGGTTCTCCACTGGCGAGCGGATGGTCTGGCTGCGTGACCTGGCTGCTGCGCTCGAACCTCGTCAACCGCTCTACATCACGCTGTACGCGGCTGCGATCATCTTCTTCTGCTTTTTCTACACGGCTCTGGTGTTCAACAGCCGCGAAACGGCAGATAACTTGAAGAAGAGCGGTGCGTTCGTTCCAGGGATTCGTCCCGGTGAGCAAACCGCGCGTTACATCGACAAGATTCTGATGCGGCTTACGCTGGCGGGTGCCCTCTACATCACGCTGGTGTGCTTGTTGCCTGAGTTCTTGGTGATGCGCTGGAACGTACCGTTCTACTTTGGCGGAACGTCCCTGTTGATCATTGTGGTGGTGACGATGGATTTCATGGCGCAGGTTCAGGCCTACATGATGTCTCACCAGTACGACTCGCTGCTCAAGAAGGCTAACTTCAAGGGCTCGAGTTTGCCGATGCGATAGGCAAAGAGAATGTCAAAGGACGACGTCATCCAGATGCAAGGAGAGGTTCTCGAGAACCTCCCCAACGCGACATTTCGCGTCAAGCTCGAAAACGGCCACGTGGTGTTGGGGCATATTTCCGGCAAGATGCGCATGCATTACATCCGGATTCTGCCCGGAGACAAGGTCACAGTGGAGCTCACGCCCTATGACCTGACACGAGCAAGAATTGTTTTCCGCTCCAAGTGATGCGGAACCGGATTACGGAAAATTAGGAGTCAACCATGAAAGTAATGGCATCGGTTAAGCGGATCTGCCGCAACTGCAAAGTTATCAAACGTCACGGCGTGGTACGCGTCATCTGCACCGACCCGCGTCACAAGCAGCGTCAAGGCTAACCCCGGTTAGCTGTACGCAACGGATTAAATCAAGGAACAGTCATGGCCCGTATTGCTGGCATTAACATTCCGCCGCAACAGCACGCCGAGATCGGCCTGACCGCCATTTTTGGCGTCGGTCGTACGCGCGCCCGCAAGATCTGCGAAGCTGCTGGTGTACCCGTTACCAAAAAGGTCAAAGATCTGACCGACGCTGAGTTGGAACGCATCCGTGAACACCTGGGTGTGTTCACTGTTGAAGGCGACCTGCGTCGTGAAGTACAGCTCTCGATCAAGCGTTTGATCGACCTGGGAACCTACCGCGGTATGCGTCATAAGCGCGGTCTGCCCGTGCGCGGCCAGCGCACTCGCACCAACGCTCGCACCCGTAAGGGCCCGCGTCGTGCTGCTGCGTCCCTGAAGAAATAATCGAGGATTTAGATTATGGCGAAAGCTTCCACCAGCGGCGCTTCACGCGTACGCAAAAAGGTTAAGAAGAACGTCTCGGACGGCATCGCGCACGTTCACGCGTCGTTCAACAACACCATCATCACCATCACCGATCGCCAAGGCAATGCGTTGTCTTGGGCGACTTCGGGTGGTGCCGGCTTCAAGGGCTCGCGTAAATCGACCCCCTTCGCTGCTCAGGTTGCCGCTGAAACGGCTGGCCGCGTCGCGATGGAATACGGCATCAAGACCCTCGAAGTTCGCATCAAGGGACCTGGTCCTGGCCGCGAATCCTCGGTGCGCGCTCTGAATGCGCTGGGCATCAAGATCTCGAGCATTGCCGATATCACGCCCGTGCCGCATAACGGCTGCCGTCCGCCGAAGCGTCGTCGTATCTAAGGGGAACCTAAATGGCTCGTTATACTGGTCCCAAGTGCAAACTCTCGCGCCGCGAGGGCACTGATCTGTTTCTGAAGAGCGCTCGTCGCTCGCTGGATTCCAAGTGCAAGCTGGATTCCAAGCCCGGCCAGCATGGCCGTACCTCGGGTGCTCGCACCTCTGACTACGGTCTGCAACTGCGCGAAAAGCAAAAGCTCAAGCGTATGTACGGCGTGCTGGAAAAGCAGTTCCGCAAGTACTTCGCTGAAGCCGAGCGCCGCCGTGGCAACACGGGTGAAACGCTGATTCAGCTGCTGGAATCGCGTCTGGACAACGTCGTTTACCGCATGGGTTTCGGTTCGACCCGCGCTGAAGCCCGCCAACTGGTGAGCCACCGCGCTATCGAACTGAACGGCCACACCGCCGACATCGCTTCGATGCTGGTCAAGGCCGGTGACGTCATCACCGTGCGTGAAGGCGCCAAGAAGCAAGCCCGCATCCGCGAATCGCTGGATCTGGCTGCGAGCATCGGCATCCCCCAGTGGGTTGAAGTTGACTCGAACAAAATGACCGGCACGTTCAAGTCGCCCCCGGATCGTGCTGATGTCGCCCGCGACGTCAACGAATCCATGGTCGTGGAACTGTACTCGCGTTAATCGCCTGTCCGCCGTTTGCCTGCCCTGTGCCTGCAAACGGTTATACTTGCGAACTCAGCCCGCCCAGGCCTGTTTGGCCCTGGCGGGCTTTGCGATGTTTTACATCGCTTGTTTAACTTCCATCAGCCTTATCGGTGTAACGAGCCGAGGGTATTGAAAAGGAAATGCTCATATGTCTACCCAGGGTTTTCTGAAGCCGCGTTCTATCGAAGTCGAACCGGTTGGTCCCAATCACGCCAAGATCGTGATGGAGCCGTTCGAGCGTGGTTATGGCCACACGCTGGGCAATGCCCTGCGCCGCATTCTGCTGTCGTCGATGACCGGCTACGCGCCGACCGAAGTGCAGATGACGGGTGTGGTGCATGAGTATTCGACCATCCCCGGTGTTCGCGAAGACGTCGTCGACATTCTGCTGAACCTGAAGGGCGTGGTTTTCAAGCTGCACAACCGTGATGAAGTCACGTTGATTCTGCGCAAGAACGGTTCCGGTCTGGTGTTGGCCAGTGATATCGAGTTGCCGCACGACGTTGAAATCGTCAATCCCGAGCACCCCATTTGCAATTTGACCGATGCCGGCAAGTTGGAAATGCAGATCAAGGTCGAGAAGGGCCGTGGTTATGTGCCCGGTAACGTGCGCGCCTTGTCGGAAGACCGCACCCACACGATTGGCCGCATCATTCTGGACGCGTCGTTCAGCCCCGTGCGCCGTGTGAGCTATGCTGTGGAAAGCGCTCGCGTCGAGCAGCGTACCGATCTGGACAAGCTGGTGTTGGACATCGAAACCAACGGCGTTATTTCGCCCGAGGAAGCGGTGCGCCAATCGGCTCGCATCCTGATGGACCAGATCTCCGTGTTCGCCGCCCTGGAAGGCGCTGGCGACTCGTACGAGGCCCCGGTCCGCGGCACGCCGCAGATCGATCCGGTTCTGCTGCGTCCGGTCGACGATCTGGAACTGACCGTGCGTTCGGCCAACTGCCTGAAGGCCGAAAACATCTATTACATCGGCGACCTGATCCAGCGCACCGAGAACGAGTTGCTCAAGACCCCCAACCTGGGTCGCAAGTCGCTCAACGAGATCAAGGAAGTCCTGGCCGCACGCGGCCTGACGCTGGGCATGAAGCTCGAAAACTGGCCCCCGCTGGGCCTGGAGCGTCCGTAAGTCATTCGGCGCCGCGGGCCGTAAAGCCTGCGGCTGCCAAACTGAGGCATCTTCGGATGCCATGTTTCACCGGACCGCGCGACGCCAGATTAAAGCGTCCCGATAGAAGAGCCGGCTAACCCGGCGGCGGAAACGCCGTCTTTAGATTCAAAGGAAATCACCATGCGTCACGGTAACGGTCTGCGTAAACTCAATCGCACCAGCAGCCATCGTCTCGCCATGTTCCGCAACATGGCCGTTTCCTTGATCACTCACGAAGCGATCAAGACCACGCTGCCGAAGGCGAAAGAACTGCGCCGCGTCATCGAACCCCTCATCACCCTGGGCAAGGAACCCACCCTCGCGAACAAGCGTCTGGCTTTTGCCCGTCTGCGCGATCGTGATGCCGTGGTCAAGCTGTTCGCTGAAATCGGTCCGCGCTTCGCGAACCGCAACGGCGGCTACACCCGTGTCCTGAAGATGGGCTTCCGTCAGGGCGACAATGCTCCCATGGCCTACATGGAGCTGGTTGACCGTCCGGAAGTGGATGCTTCCGAAGCGGACGGCGCTGCTGAATAAAGCACTGCCTTAAGCGGCAAAAGCGGACCTTCGGGTCCGCTTTTGCTTTATGAATTCAAGCCTTGGCGTAGCTCTTGGGCGGTAGCGCGCAGCGCCTCATCGCTGGCCTGCGGCGGCATGATGAAGGTCAGGTCCTTCTCGGCGATGTATTGCGTGGATGTGATGTCCTGCGTATGGTGCATCGGAACGATATGCGCGTGGGCGTGCGCCACATGGATACCGGTAAAGGCAAACCCGACCCGTTCGACCCCATAGAGCGGTTTCATGTAACGGGCCAGGCGCTGGCCGATATGGGTGATGCGCCCGACCAGATCGACAGGCATGTCTTCGAAATAGGGGTAGTGCTGCTTGGGAATGATGAGCACGTGCCCGCGCCTGACCGGATGAATGTCCAGAAAGGCGAAAATGCGCAGATCTTCGTAAATAGCGTGTGCGGGAAGCTCGTGCCGCGCGATACGGCAGAACAGGCAGTGATCGGGCATGGCGGGTCTCCTGGTGGCTGGTCCTTGGAGGCCGGCCCTTCCCATAAAATACCCTGAGTTGTCGGGCACATGTCTTAATCAGGAGGTCTTATGTTGCGAGACGACGACGTTGTGCTGATCATCAGCAACGCTCCAGACATGCTGCTGGCCAAACGTATTGCGCATGAGTTGGTCAAAGATGGAATGGCGGCCTGCGTGAACCTTGGTCAGCCTGCCTTGTCTGTCTATCGCTGGAAGGACGAAATCGAAAGCGCGGAGGAAATCCCGCTGACCATTAAAACCACCTGCGGCAGGCAGTCGGCGGTCGTGAGCACGTTGCAGCGCCTGCACCCCTACGAGGTTCCCGAAATCATCATGGTTCCCGTGATCGGTGGCGCGTCTTCGTATCTGGACTGGGTGCGTGAACAGGTATCAGTGCAAGATTGACAAGAGGATTTATGCAGGCAATGAATCGCATCCAAAGAACAGAGGTCTTGCTCTGGGGCCTTCTGTTTTCGCTGTGCCTGCTGTTGTCGTTCGGACGCGCGGCTCAGGCGGCATCCGAAGCCGATTTTCTGGCGCCGGAACGTGCTTTCCAATTCAGCGCGACCCAGCCCGAGCCCGATTGGCTGGACCTGCATTTCAAGGTGGCGCCCGGCTATTACATGTACCGGGAGCGCTTCGAGCTCGTCGGGCAACCAGGCATTGACACGGCTGCAGCGGTTTTTCCAGCGGGTGAGGTCAAATACGACTCGACCTTCGAGAAAGACATGGAGGTCTATCACAACGACGTGCTGATCCGTGTCCCGCTTAAGCTGACAGGCGAACCGGCTCGTATGCGCGTAACCAGTCAGGGCTGCGCCGATGCGGGTCTGTGCTATCCCCCGATGTCCCATCTGGTGACCTTGACGCCGCAAGCGGGCGCTTATGCCATTACAAGCTCTCTTATCGAGCCAGGGCAAGAGGAGGCCGCGCTGGCGAGCGCCGTATCCACCGCGCCGGCTACGCCGGCGAAAGGCAGTTTGAGCGCCTTGCTCGATGCGGGCGATCTCGGTCTGGCTGGGGCCATCGGCAGTTTGGGCATTGCGGGAACGGCAGGGGTGTTCTTCCTGCTGGGCCTGCTGTTGGCTTTCACGCCCTGCGTCTTGCCCATGATTCCGATTCTGTCGTCCATCATCGTGGGACGTGGCGAGGCGCCCTCGCGTGGGCGCGGCTTGCGTCTGGCGCTGGCTTATGTCTTAGGCATGTCGGTGGTCTATACGGCCCTGGGCGTAGCGGCCGGCCTGAGCGGCGCAGGCCTGTCTGCCTGGCTGCAAACTCCCTGGGTGCTGACCTTATTCGCCGTCTTGCTGGCGCTGCTGGCGCTGGCCATGTTTGATGCCTACACGCTCCAGTTGCCGGCCTCCTGGCAGGCGGGTCTCTCCGCACGCTCGAATCGCATTCCGGGCGGGCGCTATACCGGCGCTTGGCTGATGGGCGCAATCTCTGCGCTTATTGTGGGGCCCTGCGTGGCTGCGCCGTTGGCCGGCGCTTTGCTCTATATCTCTCAGACCGGCGATGTATTGTTGGGCGGCTCGGCGCTGTTCTCGATGGCCTGGGGCATGGGCGTGCCCTTGCTGGTGGTCGGCGCGTCTTCGGGAGCCTTGCTGCCCAAGGCGGGGCCCTGGATGGATGGCGTCAAGCGCCTGTTTGGCATGTTGTTGCTGGCAACGGCATGGTGGATGCTGATCCCGATCCTGCCTGTGTGGGTCCTGATGTTGGGTTGGGCCTTTCTGGCCTTGGTGGCGGCTGTCATGTTGTGCGCCTTTGAGCCGCTGCCTGCCGCTGCAGGCGCGGTTCGGATGTTCGCCAAGGGTCTTGGTTTGCTGTTGGCATTGGGGGCGCTGGTATGGGTGGTGGGTGTTGCCAGCGGCGGGCGCGATGCCTTTGCGCCCTTGGCCCATCTTGCCGCGCGCGGGCAGGCCGCGCCCGCAGCTACCCCTCATGAGCCGTTCACCCGGATACGTTCGATCGCCGAACTGGATGCCGCACTGGCTGCCAGTACGCGACCGGTGATGCTGGATTTCTACGCTGACTGGTGTGTGTCTTGCCGCGAGATGGAGCGCTTTACCTTTACGGACCCGGCAGTGGCGCAACGCATGGCCGGCATGTTGTTACTGCAAGTCGATGTCACGCAGAACAACGCCGAAGACCGGGCCCTGCTTAAGCGCTTTAATCTGTTCGGGCCTCCGGGCATCATGTTTTTCGCGCCAGGCGGGCGGCTGCTCGAGCAGCCCCGCGTGGTGGGTTTTCAGGATGCAGCGCGCTTTTCCGCCTCGCTCGATGAGGCGCTGGCCGAGGCGCGCTAAGCGCGCGCCAGCAGCGTCTTGGGCGGGGGCGGGTATGAAAATGGCGGCTCGAGGCCGCCATTTTTTGGTTTACCGCCGTCGTTAACGTGTCGTGTTCAACAGCTCGGCGGCCTCGATGGCAAAGTAGGTCAAAATGCCGTCGGCGCCTGCGCGCTTGAAGGCCAGCAGGGCTTCCATCATGACCTTGTCGTGGTCCAGCCAGCCATTGGCCGCGGCCGCTTTGATCATGGCGTACTCGCCGCTGACCTGGTAGGCGAAGGTCGGTACGCGGAAGGCGTCTTTTACGCGGCGCAGCACGTCCAGGTAGGGCATGCCGGGTTTGACCATCACCATGTCGGCGCCCTCGGCGAGATCGCCGGCGACTTCGCGCAAGGCCTCGTCAAGATTGGCCGGGTCCATCTGGTAGGCCATTTTATTGGACTTGCCCAGATTGCTGGCCGACCCCACGGCATCCCGGAAAGGGCCGTAGAAGGCGCTGGCGTACTTGGCCGAGTAGGCCATGATGCGGGTATGGATATGGCCCGTGTCTTCGAGCGCCTGGCGCACTGCGCCGATACGCCCGTCCATCATGTCGCTGGGCGCGACGATATCCACGCCGGCCTGCGCCTGAACCAGGGCCTGGCGCGTGAGGATTTCGACCGTGGGCTCATTCAGGACATAGCCGTCTTCGTCGATCAGGCCATCCTGCCCGTGGCTGGTGTAGGGGTCCAGCGCGACATCGGTCAGCACCCCCAGCTCGGGAAAGCGCGATTTCAACTCGGCCACCACACGCGGAATCAGGCCATCGGGATTCGTGGCTTCGATACCGTCGGGCGTTTTCAGGCTGGGATCGATCACGGGGAAGAGGGCCATGACCGGGATGCCAAGCTGTACGCAGCGTTCGGCGACGGCGAGCAAGGTGTCGGGCGAGTAGCGGACCACACCGGGCAAAGACGGCACTGCCTGCTGCAATCCTTTTCCCTCGGCAACAAAAACCGGGTAGATCAGGTCGTTGACGGTGAGCGCGTTCTCACGCACCAAGCGGCGCGTGAAGTCATCGCGGCGCAGTCGACGCGGGCGGGAGGCAGGGAAAGCAGGCGAAATGATATGGGGAGTCATGGCACTACCTTGGGAGAGATCCAGTTCTCGATCTGTGCAGTGGCGTCTTCGAGGCCAATGCGCTCGGTCGCCGAGAAAGGCACCGTATTGAGGGCACCGATATAGGCCAATTGTTTGCGCACCTCGAATACGGTGCGCACGCGGTGGCCATAAGGCAGTTTGTCCGCTTTGGTCAGCAATGCCAGGACCGGCCGGCCGGTCGGGGCGATGAAGTCTGCAAGACGGCGATCCAGCTCGGTGACGCCGCGCCGGATGTCGATCATCAGCACGATGCCCACCAATGAGCTGCGATCGCGTAGGTAACCGCCCAGAATGTCCGCCCACTTTTCCTTTTCACGGTGGGCAACCGATGCGTAGCCATAGCCGGGCAGGTCAACCAGAAAGCCCAGAGGCTGTTGCGGGTTGAGCGGGTCCGGCAGGCCGAACATATTGATCAGGCGCGTGCGTCCGGGCGTTTTACTGGAGAAGGCCAGGCGGCGCTGATTACACAGCACATTGATGGAGGAGGATTTGCCGGCGTTGGAGCGGCCGACGAAGGCCACTTCGGGCGCGCCGGCGGGCGGCAGCTGATCCAGGCGGGCTGCCGAAACAAAGAAAGAGGCGCGATGGAGAAGGGACACGGATTGTTCTGGGGGGGTGATATCAACCCCTATTGTATAATCGCCCGTTACCGACCGTGGCAATGGCCAATGGCTCTTGGCGGTTCGAACCGCAGCCATCACCGCATCTGGTGGCGTATCGACTCCGCCTGTTCGACACTGAGTTGCCGAGGTCTCCATGAAGCGTATGTTGTCGTGGCTTGTATGTCCTGGCTTGTAAATGGCCTGTTGGGGCTGCTGCTGGTCATTGCAACATCGGCTTTCGCTGCGGCGCCAGCCAAGCCCGATATGGAAAGAGGTGCTCGCCTCTTTGATCAGGGCGATCCCTCCCGAGGTATTGTTGCCTGTGCGTCCTGTCATGGCGCGGGCGGCAACAGTGAAATCCCGGTTTATCCCAATCTTGCCGCGCAGCCTCACGAGTATCTCGCCAGGCAGTTGCATGATTTTCAAATTCGGCCCGGTGCGACGCAGCCTCGGCGTATGGCTGCGGATGGCGAGGTCTCGGTCATGACTCCGATGGTCGAGGCGTTGACCCCGGCCGACATCCAGGACATCGCGCTTTATCTGGCGCAACAAGCCTTGAGCGCGCCGGCCAGCGCGGCCCTGCCTGAGTTGTTCGAACCTGGGCAGAGACTCTGGCGTGCGGGAGCCGCAGATCGGGGTGTACCAGCCTGTGCGGCCTGCCATGGCCCGAATGGCGCGGGTCTGCCAGCGCAATATCCCCGGCTGGCAGGCCAGTTTTCGGACTATCTCAAAGAGCAACTCACATTGTTGCGCAGCGGCGCCCGCTCGAACAGCCCGGTCATGCAGGATATTGCCGGCCGTCTGACCGACGACGATATCAAGGCTGTGGCAGACTATGGGGCAGGCTTGCGTTGATTGACGGTCATCGCATCAGTGTGAGAGCCCGGCCATATCGTCCGCGAGGGTATTCCGTCGGCCCGACCTTTTCCGCATATCGATGACCGCTACTGCTACCCGTACCGCTTCACCCAGCTTGCTGCGCGATTTGTTCGAGCTTCTGGGCTCGATGCGTTTTGCCATCAGTCTCCTGGTTTTCATCTGTATTGCCAGTCTTGTCGGCACCGTGTTGCCGCAGAATCGGCCGGCCAATACTTATATCGATCAATTCGGACCCTTCTGGTACGAGGTGTTCGACAAGTTTTCCCTCTGGCATGTCTATAACAGCTGGTGGTTTCCGCTCACCATGGCGTTTCTGGTGTTATCCACCAGTATCTGTCTGATCCGTAACACGCCCAAGATGCTGCGTGATGCGGCCTCTTTTCGCGAGCATGTGCGTGAGAGCAGCCTGCGCGCCTTTCCCGAGCGGGTGCAACAGATCACCGAGGAAAGCCCGCAGGCGGCCTTGACACGCGTGCGCGCTCTGCTGCGCGGGCAGGGGTATGCCGTGCGAGAGCGCCAGGATGCGGGGGGCGTGCTGCTGGCCGCCAAAAAAGGCAGCAGCAATCGTTTAGGTTATGTTTGCGCGCATGCTGCGCTGATCATTATCTGTATCGGCGGGCTGCTCGACAGTGAGCTGCCGGTGCGTTTGCAGGTCATGTTCGGTGGCAAGCAGCCGATCATCGAGAACATGCTGATTGCACAAGTGCCGCCCAGCGGCCGGCTTTCGCCATCGAACCCGAGTTTCCGTGCCAATGTGCTCGTGCCTGAGGGGGCGGAGCGCAATACCGCGCTGGTCATGGTGGGCGACGGGGCGCTTGTGCAGCCTTTGCCGTTTACGATCAAGCTCAAGAAGTTCGACGTGGAGTATTACTCCACGGGCATGCCTAGCCGTTTTGCCAGCCATGTGGAGGTCACCGATCCCGAAACCGGCAAGACCTTTGAGCGCCTGATCGAGGTCAATGAGCCGCTGTGCTACAAAGGCGTGACGGTCTATCAAGCCAATCTGGCCGATGGCGGCAGCAAGGTCACCCTGACCGGCTATCCCTTGCGTGGTGCCGCCAATGACACGTTCACGGTGCATGGCACCGTGGATGAAGGTAATGATCTGAAGGCCAGTATTGCAGGGCACCAGACTGATAGCTATAAGCTCAACATAACGGCTTTGCGGCCCATCAATGTCGAGGATATCGGCAATGGCGATCCTCAGCCCACTCAGCAAAGCTTTATGGACCATGTCGCGTCCGTGACAGGCAGTGCGGCGGGCCGCAAGAATGAGCGCCTGCGTAATCTGGGGCCTGTTGTCGAATATCAATTGGTGGATGAGGCGGGTCAGTCACGCGATTTCCGGGTGTACATGGCCCCGGTCGAGCTCAATGGCCTGCCGGTCATTTTGGCCGGCGTACGCGACAACCCTTCACAGAACTACGCCTATCTGCGAATTCCCGCTGATGCCGACGGCACGCCAGGCGAATTCATGAAGCTGCGCGCGGCGCTGGCCGATCCGCAGGTGCGGGCGGAGGCGGTACGGCGTTTTGTGGAGCGTAATCTGCCGGCAGGCACCGACCGTCAGGCGCTGACCATTGCGGCCAGCCGGGGTTTGGATACGTTTGCTGCGGGTGGCTTGCGTGCGGTATCCGAGCTGTTGCAGACGGGGGCAGGCCAGGCCGATGCCGAGCGTGCGGCGGGCGTGGTGCTGCGTTTGCTCAACAGCACTTTGTACGATGTGCACGCCATCATGCGCGAGCGCGAGCACTTGCCGCCCCTGCCGGACAGTGGCCCGCAGGCTGAAGCTGCGGCGGCCTGGCAGCAGGCTGCAATGGGGGCGCTTTCAGATCTGTCCTTGTATCCGGCGCCGGTGTTGCTGACGTTGAGCGATTTCCAACAGATTCAGGCCAGCGGGTTTCAGGTTGCGCGTACGCCAGGCAAGAACGCGGTCTATCTGGGTTGCTTGTTGCTGATTCTGGGCATTTTCGCCATGTTCTATATTCGAGACCGGCGGATCTGGGTCTGGATCAAGCCCCATGGGTCCGGCAGCGAGATCCAGGCCGCCATGACGTCGCAGAAGCGCACCCTGGATTTCTTCCAGGAATTCGAACGTTTCCGGGCCATGCTGATTGGCCCCACCCGAGGTGAACGATGAACACCACCACTCGTGGTCAGATGTGGCAGGACGGCTTTTCGCAGACGGGCGACAGCCGCAAGGTGCGGGGCCGTCCCGATTGGACTGATATGGTTTTCTTCCTGCTGCTGGCAGCGGGGGCGGGCTATGCCCTGGTGCAGTTCAGCCAGTCCATGGATTACTACGAGCAAATCATTCTCTGTGGGACCGTGCCCGCACTGACCTGGTTGGGATGGCTGTGGCGTCCGTTGCGCCGTTTGATGATCGCCTGTGCGCTGGCGGCCGGGCTGGCCATCCTGCTCTATCAGCAGGATCTCGGACGCGCCGAGCAGGTTTTCTTCCTGAAGTATCTGTTTTCGTCGCAATCGGCCATTTTGTGGATGAGCGCGCTTTTTCTGCTCGCCACAGCCTGTTATTGGATTGGTATCGTGAGTCCAACGGCCGCCTGGCTGGGCACGGCGCTGACCTGGGGCGCCGTATTCGCCGGTTTGACCGGGCTCTTGGTCCGCTGGCGTGAAGGCCATCTGATGGGGCCTGATCTGGGCCATATTCCGGTCAGCAATCTCTACGAAGTGTTTGTGCTGTTCGCACTGATCACGGCGCTTTTCTATCTCTATTACGAGCGCAAGTACGCGACGCGCGCCTTGGGCGGTTTCGTGTTGCTGGTGATTTCCTCGGCTACCGTGTTTTTGCTCTGGTATGCCTTCACGCGTGACGCCGGCCAGATTCAACCCTTGGTCCCTGCGCTCAAAAGTTGGTGGATGAAGTTGCATGTGCCGGCTAATTTCATCGGCTATGGCACCTTCTCCTTAGCGGCGATGGTGGGCTTTGCCTATCTGGTCAAGCAACATGGGCAAACGGCTTCCTGGGCCCGTCTCGCACCGTTGTTCGTGCTTGGCGTGCTGCTGTGCATAGAGCCGATGGTCTTTCGCACCGACGGGCTGTCAGCGACCTGGATGATTTATGGCGGCGTGAGCGTGGTGGTGGTGGGGGCGATCTTGCTGGCGCGCCGGCCTATTGCGCAAGCCTTGCCCTCGCTGGAGGTGCTTGACGACATCATGTACCGTGCCATCGCCATCGGTTTTGCCTTCTTCACCGTGGCGACGGTGCTGGGCGCGTTGTGGGCGGCCGATGCCTGGGGAGCGTACTGGCAATGGGACCCGAAGGAAACCTGGGCACTCATTGTGTGGTTGAACTACGCGGCCTGGCTGCATATGCGCCTGATCAAGGGCCTGCGCGGCACGATGGCGGCTTATTGGGCGCTGATTGGCCTGTTGATTACTGGTTTTGCCTTTCTGGGCGTGAATATGTTTCTGTCTGGCCTGCACTCTTACGGCGAGCTATGACAACACGGCGCTGCCTTGATCTGGGCAGCGCCGTATTCACTCAGGGCAGCGTGGACTCGCCGCGCAGCAGGTCGTCCAAAGATTCGCGTTGACGCACGACATGATATTGCGCGCCGTCGACCATGACTTCGGCCGCGCGCGCACGGGTGTTGTAGTTGCCCGCCATGACCATGCCATAGGCGCCTGCGGATTCCAGCGCCAGCACATCATCCTGTTCGATCGCGAGCGCGCGTTCCTTGGCAAGCCAGTCGCCGCTTTCGCACACCGGGCCGACGACGTCATAGACGCGTGCTTCGCCCGCGCGCGGCACGACCGGGCGCACACCGTGATAAGCCTGGTAGAGCGTCGGGCGCAGCAGGTCATTCATGGCGGCATCGACTATCGCGAAATTACGGGCGTCGTTGTGTTTGAGGAATTGCACCGTGGTGAGCAGCAGACCCGCGTTGCCGACCAGTGAACGACCCGGTTCCAGCACCAGATGCAAATGGCCGTAGCCACGGGCTTGCAGACGATTGAATACCTCATCGAGCAGAGCCTTGGGCGAGGGCGGCACTTCGTCGGTATAACGGATGCCCAAGCCGCCGCCGAGGTCCAGATGTTCGATGCGGATGCCCGTTTCGGCCATGCGGTCGATGAGGTCGAGCAATTTGTCCAGCGCATCGAAATAGGGGCTGATGTCGGTCAGCTGGGAGCCGATATGGCAATCCACGCCGACGACCTGCAGGCCGGGCAGGCTGGCTGCCGTCTGGTAGGCTGCGAGCGCCTCTTCGATGGCGATGCCGAACTTGTTTTCTTTCAGGCCGGTAGAGATATAGGGATGAGTCTGGGCATCCACATCCGGGTTGACGCGCAGCGACACCCGGGCCACTTTACCCGTGGCCTGCGCGACCTTGGACAGGCGGTGCAGCTCTGCGGTGGATTCGACGTTGAAGCACTTGACCCCGGCTTCCAGAGCCTCGCGCATTTCCCACGCCTGCTTGCCCACGCCCGAGAACACGATCTTGGCAGGGTCGCCACCCACGGCCAGCACGCGTTTGAGTTCGCCGCCCGACACGATGTCAAAGCCTGCGCCCATGCGCGCGAATTCTTTCAAGACAGCCAGGTTGGAATTGGCCTTCATGCCGTAGCAGACCAGAACCGGCCGTTCGCCGATGGCCAGACGATAGCTGTCGTAGGCGGCGCGCAGGGCCGCGCGCGAGTACACATACAGAGGCGTGCCGAGTTTGGCCGCCAGGATATCCAGGGCGACGTCTTCAGCGTGAAGCACGCCATGCTTGTAATGGAAGTGCGGATGGCCAGCCAGTTGGGGCTGAGAGGAGGGCGCGGTCATGGCAGGCTGGGATTGGGAGGGATACGGAGCTGATTTTCGTTGTCGATTTTTTGCGCGTCAGGGTTTTTCGCGCCGGAGTTGCCGGGCGGCATGTACAGCGGTCCTTTGTAGCCGCAGGCCGCGACCAGACTGGCGGCTGCGAGCGTGGCTACAATGCGAAGAACCCTTTGGCTGAAGGCCTTGTGGGACACTGGTAACTCCGTAATCGTTGCAGGTTGGATTATGACCGAAACCGAATTTCTTGCGTTGGTCGAGCAGGTGCTCGACAGCGTTGAACGTATGGCCGATGACTGGGCCGCTGAACAGGATCTAGACATCGAGGCCAATCGTAGCGGCAATGTCCTCACCCTGGTTTTTGAGGATGGCACGCATGTTGTCATCAACAGCCAGGCCGCCATGCAGGAGCTGTGGCTGGCATCGCGCAGCGGTGGCTTTCATTACCGCTTCGACGGTCAGCGCTGGAACGATACCCGCGGCGGCCCGGGTTTTGTCGACGCCTTGTCGCAGGTGTGTTCGGCCGCCGCAGGCGTACCGCTGACGGTACGCCTGTGAGCTTCTGGACTTAGAACTGGATGTTCTGAGTCCAGGGCTGCTGTGAATTGCGTTTGGCGTCTGGCGAGACACGCGGTCCGTCCAGACCATTCAGGAAGTCGCCCAAGGCATCGTTGCCGCTTTGTGGCGGTGTTTGCAGGCCCAGGCTGGCAATCGCCTGCCCAGGCGGGAACTCCGAAAAGTAGTAGTCGCCATTTTCGGCCAGCAGGCCTTCCGGTTTCGGGCGCTGCTTGCCTTCGGGCACGCCTTTGAGCACGTCCTGCATGTAATCAAGCCAGATGGGCATCGCCACGCCACCGCCCGTTTCACGCGAGCCCAGCGACTTGGGCTGATCGAAACCCAGCCAGGCCGTGGCGACCAGGCTCGGCGTATAGCCGGAGAACCAGGCATCGACCGACTCATTCGTCGTGCCGGTCTTGCCGGCCAGATCATTGCGTTTGAGCGTGGCGCGTGCGCGCGCCGCCGTGCCGCTGGTGACCACGCCGCGCAACATGTCGTCCATGACCCAGGCCGTGCGCGGATCAATGGCGCGGGCGGCTTCGTCACCTGCCACCATCGGCCGCGCCTGCATCAGGACTTTGCCGTTGCTGTCCGTCACGCGATCGATCAGGAAGGGGGTGATGCGATAGCCGCCGTTGGCGAACACGGCGTAGGCGCCCGCGAGCTGCATCGGTGTGACCGATCCGGCGCCCAGCGCCAGTGGCAGCACCGCAGGCTGACGGGATTTATCGAAGCCGAAACGCGTCAGGTAGTCCTGCGCATACTGAGGGCCAATGGCTTGCAAAATGCGGATGGATACCATGTTCTTGGACTTGTACAGCCCTTGACGCATGGTAAGCATGGGTTCGTATTGATTGCCGTAGTTCTTGGGATTCCAGGCCTTTGAGCCGGTTTGCGCGGCGGTCAGTTCGAAGGGCTGGTCAGAGATCTGGGTGCCCGGCGTCAGGCCGCGCTCGAGCGAAGCGGCGTAGATGAAGGGCTTGATGTTCGAACCGGGCTGGCGCCAGGCTTGGGTCACACGGTTGAAGTTGCCGCGATAGAAATCAAAACCGCCCACCATGGCGCGGATGGCGCCGTCTTGCGGCGACAGCGCTACGAAGGCGGCTTGCACCGCCGGCATATTGATGACTTCCCAATTGCCGTCGCCAAGTTTGTGGAGATAGACCACCGAGCCGCGCTGCAGGCGCTGTTCGGGCTTGGCCTTGTCATTGAGCGCGCGCGCCACCACTCCCAGGGCTTTTTTGTCGTTGATGGTGATGATCTCGCGCGAACTGCGCGCCACCTTGATTTCGTTAGGCGAGGCCGAGAGCACCAGCCCCGTGAGCAGATCTCCGCTATCGGCGTATTTGTCGAATACCCCGTCCAGAAAGTCGTCCAGCGCCTGCGGGCTATTCTCGATCCCTGCGGGCATGTCGAGCTGGTCTTCGGGGCCTGGGTAAGGCGCGCGCCGAGTGTATTCCAGCACGCCGTCGCGCACGGCGCGATAGGCCGCTTCCTGGTCTTTGGAGAGCACCGTGGTGTAGACGTTGATGCCACGCGAATACAGATCGTCTTGGTAGACCCCGTAGAGCAATTGGCGGGCCAGTTCGGCGACATACTCTCCGTGAACGGCATAACCGCCTGCGGGCGTGCCCTCGGCCGATTTCAAGACGAGGTTCTGCGCCATGGCGGCCTTGTATTCGGGCTCGGTGAGGTAGCCCAGGGAATACATACGGCCCAGCACATAGCGCTGGCGCAGTTCGGCGCGGGGGCGGTTAGAAAGCGGATTGAAGCGCGACGGGGCCTTTGGAATACCCGCCAGCATGGCGGCCTCAGCCGGTGTGACCTGCGACAACGGTTTGCCGAAGTAGGTTCGCGCGGCGGCGGCAAACCCGTAGGCGCGATGACCCAGGTAAATCTGGTTCATGTAGAGCTCAAGGATCTGATCCTTGGTGAGCTCCGATTCGATCTTGAAGGTGAGCAGCAGTTCGTAGAATTTGCGCGAATAGGTCTTCTCGGATGACAGGTAGAAGTTGCGCGCCACCTGCATGGTGATGGTGCTGGCCCCCTGCGTCTTGGACATCTTGACGAGGTTGGTCAGGCCGGCGCGCGCCACGCCTATCCAGTCAATACCGCCATGCTGATAGAAACGGTCATCCTCAGCCGCCAGCACCGCCGATTTCATGACATCGGGAATTTCGTTGAAACGCAGCACGTTGCGGCGTTCTTCGCCGAATTCGCCGATCAACACCTTGTCGGCGGTGTAGACGCGCAGGGGCACACGCGGCCGATAATCGGTCATGGCGTGCAGATCGGGCAGATTGGGCCAGGCCAAGGCCAGCGCCATGCCGGCCAGTACCAGGCCGCACAAGGCCAGGCCGCCCAAAAGAATGCTGGTTTTGACCAGAAATCGCAAAAACATGGAGCCGCCAGGGGCGGGCTGATCCTGCTTGGAAGAATTCGGACGCTTACTCATCGCGGCGATTTTACGGTGATCTGCTGTGAGCCTTCGGCGGTCTGAGCCGAGGCGATGTAACAAAATAATTCTTTGTGGTAAGCGGGCAACTTGCAGCAGTGGGATAATGCCGCCATGACTCTTTCCGTTAACTTATGCTCCGGCGCCGAAGCGCTGCCGACCGAACAAGAAGCGGCCTCGTTGGCCGTCGAATGCATTGAGCCTTTGGCGCAGCTGCCTCATGATCTGCCGATCTTTCTGGTTGGCATGATGGGGGCGGGCAAGACGACGATCGGACGCGGCCTGGCGCGGGCGCTGGGACGCGAATTTATCGATCTGGATCATGAACTGGAGGCGCGCTGCGGTGTACGTGTGCCCGTCATTTTTGAGATCGAAGGTGAGGCCGGCTTTCGCAAACGGGAATCCACCGCTTTGCAAGAGTGTACTCAACGCCGCGGGATAATTCTCGCCACCGGCGGTGGCGCGGTGCTGGCCGAAGAGAACCGCCGCTTACTGCGCGAGCGTGGCATTGTCCTGTATTTGCGTGCCAGCGTCGATGAATTGTTCCGTCGTACGAGTCGTGACCGAAACCGGCCCCTGCTCGCTACCGCCGATCCGCGGGGAACACTGAATGATCTGATGATCAAACGCGAACCGCTCTACAAAGAAGTGGCCGATCTGGTGATCGAAACCGGCGCCATGCCGATCACGACCCTTATCAAGGCCATTCTGCCCAAGTTACAAGCCTACGAGAAAAAGCTATGAATGTCGTTGAGGTTGACACCCCGGGCGGACGCTACCCCATCCGCATCGCGCCCGGGCGCTTGGATCGTCTGGACGAAAGTATTCCGGCTGATGCCACGGCGATCGCCATTGTCACCAACCCCACGGTCGGCGCGCTGTACGCCGAACGGGCTGAGGCGGCGCTGGCGCGCACCGGCCTCAAGGTGTTGCGCATCGAGTTGCCTGATGGCGAAGTCTACAAAGACTGGCAGACCCTGAATCTGATTTTCGACGCCTTGCTCGAGCATCGTCTGGATCGCCGTGCAGTGCTGGTGGCTTTGGGCGGCGGCGTGGTCGGTGACATGACGGGTTTTGCTGCTGCGGTGTATATGCGCGGTATTCGTTTTGTGCAGGTGCCGACCACTTTGTTGGCGCAGGTTGATTCGTCGGTGGGCGGCAAAACCGCCGTGAATCATCCCTTGGGCAAGAACATGATCGGCGCTTTCTACCAGCCGGTGGCGGTCGAGATCGACACCGACGTGCTGGCTACGCTGCCAGCCCGGGAGGTCTCTGCCGGTCTGGCCGAAGTGATTAAGTATGGCCTGATCCTCGATGCGGCGTTCTGGGAATGGTGCGAGTCCCATGTCGGCGAATTGCGGGCCTTGCAACCCGAGGCACTGACCTACGCCATTCGCCGGTCCTGCGAACTCAAGGCGCAGGTCGTGGGCAAGGACGAACGCGAATCGGGTTTGCGCGCCATCCTCAACCTGGGCCACACCTTTGGTCATGCCATCGAATCCGGTCTGGGCTATGGCGAATGGCTGCATGGCGAGGCCGTGGGCTGTGGTCTGGTGCAAGCCGCCGAATTGTCGGCCGAGACCGATGGGTTTGCGCGCGCCGATGTCGTTCGTGTACGCCAATTGGTCGCGGCCATCGGCTGTCCCGTCGTGGCGCCCGATCTGGGGTTCGAACGCTGGATTTCTCTCATGATGGTTGACAAGAAATCTGAAGCAGGTGAAATACGGTTTGTCTTGATGCCGCATATCGGACGGGCCGGTATGCGCACAGCGCCGCAGGAGGCCATCCGCGCGGCGCTCGATAGAACGGTTCAGGCCAGTTAAGGCAAAGGGCGGGACGGCGGTGCAAATGCGGGGATTGGCTTCTTATGCGTGCGACCCGGCCCAAACGCGTGGCAGACAATATATCGAGCCTGCTGCGGGGAACCGCAGTGAGTTCCAGCGCGACCGGGACCGCATTATCCATTGCAGCGCCTTTCGCCGTCTGGAATACAAGACTCAGGTTTTCGTCAACCATGAAGGCGATCTGTTTCGCACCCGGCTCACGCATAGCCTTGAGGTCGCGCAGATCGCCCGTACGCTGGCGCGCAGCCTGCGGCTGTCTGAAGACCTGACAGAAGCCATTTCCTTGGCTCACGATCTCGGGCACACGCCTTTTGGTCACGCGGGGCAGGATGAGCTCAATGCCTGCATGCGCGAGCTTGCGCCACAGGCGGGGGGTTTCGAACACAACCTGCAAAGTCTGCGAGTGGTTGATGAGCTCGAAGAGCGCTATGCCGATTTCAATGGCTTGAATCTTTGCTTCGAAACGCGCGAAGGCATACTCAAACATTGCTCGGTGGCGCATGCGCGCCAGCTTGGCGATGTCGGGGCGCGCTTTCTCAGCCGAACCCAGCCTTCGCTAGAGGCTCAGGTGGCCAATCTGGCCGACGAAATTGCCTATAACAATCACGACATCGACGACGGTCTGCGGTCCGGCCTGCTGACCCTGGAGCAAATGGGCGAGGTGGCTTTTTTCGCTCGTCATTATCACGAGGTTCGTGCCCGCTATCCGGACTTGGCGCCGCGCAGGGCCACCGCAGAAACCGTGCGGCGCATGATCAACACCCTCATCATGGATCTGACGGCGACGTCGCAGGCGCGCATCCAGGATGTCGCGCCTGCCAGCGTTGATGACGTTCGCCAGGCATCGCCGCTGGCCGCTTTTTCCGACCCGGTGCGACGTGAAGCCGAGGCCCTGAAGAAATTTCTCTTCGACAACCTGTATCGCCATTACAAGGTGATGCGCATGACGACCAAGGCGCGGCGCATTGTGCGCGAGCTGTTCGAGGCGTTTTTGGGTGATCCGCGCTTGTTGCCGCCGGATTACCGTCGCGACGATGATCGTGAGCAGGCGCGGGCAATCTCGGACTACATCGCCGGAATGACTGACCGTTACGCGATCAGCGAGCATCGGCGGCTGTTTGAGATGGGCTGAGGGGTTTTGTAGGGGCTTTTCCCCCTAAGGGGGGATGCGTCCGAGTCGGCAAAGCCTTTATATTTGTCTTGCACATTTGCCGTGCTTTCCCGCTTACTGCAATGCGATCCGGGGCAACCGTCGCATTAGAGTTAGCGGGTCTTTTATTTGGCCGGCATGGGATTTTCCAGCGCGCTGACCAGCAGCATCAGGCTTGCCTGACGAGGCGTACCGGTTTTTTGCAGCAAGGCCTTGCTTTGGCTGCGTACGGTTTCCAGCGCAATGCCCAAGTGCCGTGCCGCCTGCGGCAGCGTAGACCCGGTCATCAGCACTTCAAGCAGCCGGTACTCGGCCGTGCTCAGGCCGAACAGCGATTTCAACATGCTTTTTGCCGGCGGCGTGGCATTCAAATGGGTATGAACCAGCACGAGCGCCAGACCTTCACCATGGGTGCTGCGGTAGGCGGGCGGGGCGGGTAAGGCCACGATATGGCTGCCGTCGGCCAGCCGCAGGCCCTCGGCCATGGCGGGACCGATACCGCCCGTGGCGACGGCCAGCACCCGCGCCCATTGCGCGCTGCGTCCAAGTTCGGCGCCATGGCGCGCGTACCAAGACTCGCCGGCCAGATTGGCCAGCAGCAGGCGGCCGGAAGAACCGATGAAGAGCAGGGGGGTGCCAAAGGTATCCAGCACGGCCGAACCCAGGCAGGCGCGGCGTTCCAGCTCGCGCAGGCGCAGACGCAGCTGCAGCGACTTCTGTAGATGCGGGGTCAGCCGCTGTAGCTTCTGTTCGTGTTCGGTGTCGAAAAGCCCGCGATCGGGGCTACGCTGAAAGGCGATAGTCCATTCCATATCGGGCTCACGCAGCGCCTGTGTCAGCATCAGGGAGCCGATATCGTGGCGGTACAGAAAATCGTTGTAGAAGGGCGAGTGGCGGATGGTGCTGGCGTCAATGGCGCGGTGATCCAGCATGCTTGCGCCGGTCTGAACGGCGCGGGCCGCCTGCATGACGTTATCGACGCTGTGATAATACTTTTCGTACTCATCGACCGTGTCGGATTCCAGTCCCGCGTTGTCGACCACCATGATGGCATCCGTGGAGACGCTGCGCGCGAGCACGGCGCAGCGGTCTGTATCTACGGCTTGCGCAGCCAGGTTGAGCGCCTTGTGCCATTGCTCCGTGTCGGCGATGCCTGCGTAGAGCGCACTGGCAATGTGTAATTCCTGATCGGCGTCCATGAGGCGACATGCATGTTGGGCATCGGAATGCCGGCAGGCGCCTGGTGCGGCCCCATTTCAGCTAACCATACTCGATTTCTGCACCAGCTGTAACCGGGTTTACACAGGGGGAAACACCGGCCTGGCCTCAGCGGTGGCTGCGGTAGGGCTCGTCTTGCGCGACGAATGTCGCTTCGGCCAAGGCATCGCGGGTCCACTCGCGCATGGCGGGCAGGGCCTGGATGGCGTCCATATAGTTGCGCACTGGGCCGTTGGCCGCCACGCCATAGGTGGTGAAGCGGGAGACGACCGGCGCAAAAAAAGCATCTGCAATACTGAAGCGGCCAAACAAAAAAGGGCCTCCGTCACCGAACTCGGCGCGTGTGTTCTGCCAGAGGGTTTGAACGCAGGCGATTTCCGGTTTGGCCGCTTCGATGTCGATGTTGGGCAAATGGGCTTCGATATTCATCGGCAACAGCGTGCGCAGCGTGGTAAAGCCGCTGTGCATCTGCGAGGCCAGTGACCGGGCCCGGGCCCGGGCGCGGCTGCACGCTGGCCAGAGGTGGCGATCGGGATGCTGCTCGGCGGCGTACTCGCAAATGGCCAGAGAGTCCCAGATGACCAGATCGCCATCCCGCAGCACGGGCACTAGCCCGGCCGGTGTCAGACTGCCCAGGTGCTGGGAGAAGCTATCGGTAAACAGCGCCAGCTTTTGCTCTTGAAAAGCGATCCCCGCCACGCGAAGCGCCAGCCAGGCCCGTAACGACCAGGAGGAGTAATTTTTGTTGCCTATCCACAGCGTATACATGGTGTCAGCCTGTGCGAGCAGGGTCAGGGGTTTCGATGGCGTGCCAGCACCTGTGCGAGATAGTGGCCGGTATGGCTTTCGGGAGAGGCTGCGACGGCCTCCGGCGTGCCCTGCGCGATGACACGTCCGCCGCCATCCCCCCCCTCGGGACCCATGTCGATCAGCCAATCGGCTGTTTTGATGACGTCCAGATTATGTTCGATGATCAGCACCGTGTTGCCGCTCTCGACCAGCTGATTCAACACGGCGAGCAGCAGTTCGATATCACGGAAGTGCAGCCCGGTTGTCGGCTCATCGAGGATATAAAGCGTGCGGCCGGTGCTGCGGCGAGACAGTTCCAGCGAGAGTTTGACGCGTTGCGCCTCTCCGCCCGACAGCGTGGTGGCGGATTGCCCCAGCCGGATATACGACAGGCCCACATCGATCAGCGTCTGCAGCTTGCGCGCGATGGCCGGCACGGCCTCGAAATAGGTCAGGGCCTGCTCCACGGTCAGGTCTAGGACCTCGCTGATATTGCGGCCGCGGTAGCGGATTTCGAGGGTTTCACGGTTGTAGCGCTTGCCGTGGCAGACGTCGCAGGGCACGTACATGTCGGGCAGAAAGTGCATTTCCACCTTGACCACGCCATCACCCTGGCAGGCCTCGCAACGGCCGCCCTTGACGTTAAAACTGAAGCGGCCCGGATCATAGCCCCGTGTACGGGCCTCGGGCACACCGGCGAACAGCTCCCGAATCGGCGTGAACAGGCCGGTATAGGTGGCGGGATTGCTGCGCGGGGTGCGGCCGATGGGGCTTTGATCCACGCTGATGATTTTGTCGAAATGCTCCAGGCCGCTCAGGCTTTCATAGGGGGCGGCGTCGCCTTGCGCATGGTTGAGCTGTCGTGCGAGCGCGACGGCCAAGGTGTCATTGACGAGCGTGGATTTGCCTGAGCCGGACACCCCGGTCACGCAAACCAGGCGGCCCGCCGGTATGCGCAGATCGACAGACCGCAGATTGTTGCCGGTGGCGCCCTTGAGTTCGAGCCAGGGTTGTTCGAGGCTGACCGGCCGGCGTTCCGGAATGGCGATGGCGCGCCTGCCGCTGAGATATTGGCCAGTCAGTGAGGCGGGGTCGGCCTGCACGGCTGCTGGCGTGCCTTGCGCCACCACCTGGCCCCCGTGTTCGCCTGCGCCCGGCCCCATATCGACCACCCAGTCGGCCAGACGGATCATGTCCTCATCGTGTTCGACCACGATGACGCTGTTGCCCAGGTCGCGCAGGTGCTGCAAGGTGGCGATCAGGCGGTCGTTGTCGCGCTGATGCAGCCCGATGGAGGGTTCGTCCAGCACATACATTACGCCAGTCAGGCCGGAGCCGATCTGGCTGGCTAGCCGGATACGCTGCGCCTCACCGCCGGAAATCGTGTCGGCGCTGCGATCCAGGGAAAGATAGGTCAGGCCCACATTGTTGAGAAAGCTCAGGCGGGCTTCGATTTCACGCACGATGCGTTGCGCGATCTCTTGTTTGGCGCCCGTCAGGCTCAGGGCCTGAAACCAGGCCAGGCAGGCCGACAGCGGCATGGCTTCGACCTCATAGATCGCCCGCCCTTGCTCCTGGCCGCGGCCGGGCTCATCTCCAATCAAGACATGCCGGGCTTCGGCGCGCAGACGTGAGCCGTTGCAATCCGGGCAGGTCTTGATATTGCGGTATTTGCTGAGTTCTTCGCGTACGGTGGCCGAGTCGGTCTCACGCCAGCGCCGCTCCAGATTGGGAATCACGCCTTCGAAGGGGTGGCGCTTGACGTTGCTGCGGCCTTTCTCATTGAGATAGAAGAAAGAAATATCTTCCTCGCCGGAGCCATATAGCACCTTGTCGCGTATCTCCTGAGAGAGCGCTTCGAAGGGCGTGTCGATATCAAATTCGTAATGAGTCGCCAGACTGGTCAGCAGCGAATGCGTGAAGGCGTTGCGCTTATCCCAGCCGCGGATGGCGCCCGCTGCCAAACTGAGTTCAGGAAAGGCGACGACACGCTTGGGATCGAAAAAGCCGACCTGGCCAATGCCATCACAACTGGGGCAGGCGCCCATCGGGTTGTTGAAGCTGAACAGACGCGGCTCGAGTTCGGGCAGGCTATGGCTGCATACCGGACAGGCATAACGGCTGGAGAACACCTGTTCCCGGCCGCTGTCCAGATCCAGCGCCAGGGCGCGGCCTTCGGCTAGTTGCAAGGCCGTTTCGAAGCTCTCGGCCAGGCGTTGCTTGCTTTCGGGACGGGCGCGCAAACGGTCGATCACCACGTCGATGTCGTGCTTCTCGGTCTTTTTCAGGGGCGCCATCTGGTCAATCTCGACCAGTTTTCCGTCCACGCGCAGGCGAACATAACCCTGGGCCTGGAGGCTGGCGCACTCGTCTTCGAAGCCGCCTTTGCGCGCCCGCGCGATAGGCGCGAGCACGGCCAGGCGCGTGTCGGCTGGCCAGCCCAGCACGGCATCCACCATCTGGCTGACGCTTTGCGCCTGCAAAGGCAAGCCATGCTCGGGGCAATAGGGTGTGCCCACCCGCGCGAACAACAGGCGCAGATAGTCGTGAATCTCGGTAATCGTCCCAACCGTTGAGCGAGGATTATGCCCGGCCGCTTTTTGCTCGATCGAAATCGCTGGAGACAGCCCTTCGATGAGATCGACGTCGGGCTTGTCCATCAATTGCAGGAACTGTCGCGCGTAGGCCGAGAGGCTTTCGACATAACGCCGCTGGCCTTCAGCGTAGAGCGTATCGAAAGCCAGCGACGACTTGCCCGAGCCGGACAGGCCCGTAATCACGACCAGTCTGTGGCGGGGCAAATTCAGCGAGACATTCTTGAGATTGTGGGTACGGGCACCGCGTATGCGTATTTCGTCCATCCTCTCGTCCATCCTCGCGTTCCTCCGCAAAATCGGAGGGTTTAAGCAGTTTCAAAGGTCAACTTGGTACTATAGCGCGCCGAGTCATTCCCAGTGATGGCCCCCTGCCGTTAGATGGCCGGGCGCCTCATCTTTTCCAAAATATTCTTCCGTGCCTGCCGGACGCATCACGAAACACACATGGCCCAGAAGCTCAAACTGACATCGCCGGAGCGCCGCGCCAGCATTGCGCTGGCCGGGCTGTTCGCCTGCCGGATGCTGGGTCTGTTCCTCCTCTTGCCGGTCTTTGCCGTGGCAGCCCAGGGCCTGCCGGGCGGAGACGATCCTACGCGTGTCGGTCTGGCGCTGGGCATGTATGGCCTGACCCAGGCCGTCATGCAGATCCCTTTCGGGCTGGCTTCGGATCGTTGGGGGCGCCGCCCTGTGGTCATTCTGGGGCTGCTGCTCTTTATCGCCGGCAGCATCGTCTGCGCCCAGGCCGATGATGTGTTCTGGATCACCATCGGACGCGCCATCCAGGGCGCCGGTGCGATTTCCGCTGCCGTAACGGCCTGGCTGGCCGATGCAACCCGCGATGAGGTGCGCACGCGCACCATGGCTATGGTTGGCGCATCGATAGGCCTGTCTTTCGCGCTATCGCTGGTGCTGGCGCCCGTGCTGGTGGGCTGGTGGGGGCTGCACGGGCTGTTCTGGACCATTGCCTGTCTGGGGCTGGCCAGTCTGGCTGTGGCCCGCTGGGTGGTGCCCGTCGTGCCGCGCACCGGGGCGCGCAGCATGCAGCCCGCACGCGCCGGCGAAGTGCTAAAGCATGTCGAACTGCTACGGCTGAACTTCGGCGTTTTCGTGCTGCATCTGACGCAGGTTGCGCTGTTCGTTGTGCTGCCGGCCATGCTGGCGCGCCTGGGCGGCCTGGATATCCGCGCACTCTGGCATGTTTACCTGCCGGTCATCCTGGTGTCTTTCGTGTGCATGGTGCCGGTGATCTTTCTGGCGGAAAAACGCCGCGCGCATCGCGCCGCGCTGCGCGCGGCCGTGGCCGGTCTGGTGCTAGTCTGCGGCCTGTTGCCGCTGGCTTCGCAGTCCTTTTTCCCCCTGACGCTCGCCTTGACTGGTTTTTTCGTGGCTTTCAACATTCTGGAGGCCTTGCAGCCTTCGCTGGTGTCGCGGGTGGCGCCTCAGGAATACAAAGGTCTGGCCCTGGGTTTTTACAACACCGCTCAGGCGGCAGGGCTGTTTACCGGCGGGGCATTGGGTGGCTGGCTGGCCTCGCGTGGCGGCCCGGATGGCGTGTTTCTGGCCGCTGCCGCGCTATGCCTGGTCTGGCTGGTCCTGACCCGTGGCATGAAACCTTTGCGCTAAGCTTGGCTTTCGCGGTCTGCGACAGCGCGCTGGAACGATTTCCTCACAGCCGCGCATGGCGCAGGCCGCCGTTATCGTCGATAATGCAGGTTACTCCAGGCTTTAACTAGACTTCATCAAGTCATTGTCGGCGCCGGTCCTCTCTGCGGCCGGCGTATTTGTTAAGGTCTTAATTTTTAACGGATTTACGTTGCGTGCTGCCGGGCGCCGCCTTTCGGGGCGGGCTGGCAGGCCACAACAATAGGGGCATCGTCATGGCATCTGTCAACAAAGTCATTCTCGTCGGCAACCTGGGGCGTGATCCCGAAGTTCGCTATAGCCCGGACGGCGCCGCCATCTGCAATCTCTCGCTGGCCACCACCTCTCAATGGAAGGATAAGGCCAGCGGCGAGCGCCGCGAAGAAACCGAGTGGCACCGTGTCGTCATGTACAACCGCCTGGCTGAAATCGCGGGCGAGTACCTGAAAAAAGGCCGTTCGGTCTACATCGAAGGCCGCTTGAAAACCCGCAAGTGGCAAGATAAAGACACGGGCGCTGACCGCTACAGCACTGAAATCGTCGCCGACCAGATGCAAATGCTGGGTGGCCGTGACGGCGGTGAAGGGGGCGGCTTTGGTGGCGGCGGCTACGACGAAGCGCCGCGCCAGCAACGCGCACCCGCGCAACGCCCGGCCCCGCAGCAGCAACGTCCTGCCGCGCCGATGGGTGGCGGTGCGGCCAATCTGGCCGACATGGACGACGATATTCCGTTCTGAAACGGCTTCACGCTCGGTCTGTAAACCTCGGCAGGCCCCCGCTTTCCGAGGTTTTTTATTTGCGAGGCGCTGTGATCTGGCCAGACAGCGCTGCAGGGCACAACGATTTGCCGTCGCTTTTGGCTTGCTGCGGATGCTTGTCATAAAGCGATTCAGCACAGCTTTTAATCAGGTTTCGCGCCGGTTGCGCAGGGGCATCGGCAGCGTTCAATCAAGGAAGGTCTGATGGCCGCAGGGCTCTTGAAGTCCATCGTCACGCTGGCTGGCGTTACTGCGGCTTCGCAGGCGATGGCGATATTGCTGTCGCCGGTTCTGTCTCGTTTGTATACGCCTGCGCAATTTGGCGCCTACGGCGCCATCATTGCTGCCGGGACCTTGTTGAGCATTGTTGCAAGCTTGCGTTTCGAGATGGCTATCGTGATGCCGGAGGATGAACTTGCGGCGCAGAGTATCGCCACGGATACCGCCTATCTGAGTTCATTGCTTTGTTTGGTGCTGGCACTGCTTTGGTGGGCCACTGATGGTCTGGCCGCCTGGGTGCCGGGCGATCCCTTCCCCCTGTGGGTCGGCTATTGCGCAATCCTCTTTGCCTGGCTGACCAATTTTCTGCAAATCGGCAATTTGTATGCAAGCCGGCAACGGCGCTACGGCCGGCTGGCCGTAAGCAATGTCGTGCAGCAGGCCGGAACGGCGCTGTGCTCGATCCTGCTCGGTATGGTGACCCTGCCGCTCAATGGCCTGGTATGGGCGCGTATGGTGACGCAGGCCTTGGCTGCCGGCTTGTTTATTCTCAGCCCCCGGGCCATTGTTGCTTCGATCCGGCGGGTGGGCGCCTTGCCCTGGTCTGTCCGGGCGGCAACGTTGTGGCGTTATCGCGGTTTCGCTTTCTATACGACGCCGGCGACCTTGCTGATCGCGCTTTCACGCGAGTTCTTGATTTTGATCTTCACAGGCTTTGGCCTGCCTGCGGCTGCGGGCGCGTATGCCTTAACCCGTATGGCGCTCCTGGCCTCGCCACAGTTTCTTTCGGCCGCGATAGGGCAGGTTTTTTATCGTGAAGCGATTGCCCGTAAAGAAGATGTGCAGTTTCAGCAACTAACGATTTATTTCTTTCAGGCGCTGGCTACGCTTATCTGCCCATTTCTCGTTCTGCTGATGCTTTGGGGGCCGACACTGTTCGGCTTTGTGTTTGGCGTGCAATGGCGGGAGGCCGGCCTGTACGCGGCCTGGATGGCGCCCTCGGCCCTATTCGCCATTCTGAATAGCTGGTCCGGGCGGATGTTCGAAGCCTGCGGTCAACAAAGACTGGCGTTCAAGATTCAGGTGGCGTTCGACGTGCTGTCCATGCTGGTGGTTATCATCGCCCTGTTTCAGGGAGCCGATGCCGTACTGGTCGTGGCCTTGTATGCGACGTTTCAGCTATTTTATCAACTCACCTTGACTGACGCCATTTTGCGTCTAGTCCGGCCCGATAGAGGGGCTTTCGCAGGCGTGCTGCTGCGCATCCTGGGTCTGGCGGGTTTGATGCTGCCGGTGCATTTTTTGGCCGACAAGCTGACCGCGTTTTCATTGTTGATGCGTCTGGGCCTGGATTTCGGTTTGGCGCTTGTGTTGACGTCTGTGCTGTTGCCGTCGCTTTATCGTCAAGCGCGCCACTTGCTCGACAGCCGTCAGCGTTTTACGACAGGAAGTTAAGTTGCCCATTTTTTCAACGATTTGTTGGTTTGCGGCCTTGGCCATCGCTTATGGCATCGCGCTGACACCTTGGTGGTCCTGTGCCTTGCCGCGTTCGCTACCGCAACGCGGCTTTGTGTTGAGCACGGCGGTCCTGACCACGATTTGCTATCTTTGTGGTCTGGTGTCGGTGGCGGGGCTGGCGCTGTTTCCGCATCGTTCGGATCTGTTCTATCTGGGCTTGCAATTCGCCGTTGCCCTGCTCATATTTTGGGCGGCAAGGCGTTTGCCCGGGGCTGCGCGGGTGGGGCCCACATGGTTTGTGCAGCATGGGCCCTGGCGCCGGCTGGATATCCTGCTTGCCGCTTTGGTGTTTACGGTGGCCCTGGTCCTGGTCGCGATGGCCGTCCTGCTGCCCTTGAGCAGTAATGATCCGCTGGAATACGCCCTGGTGGGCCGCGAGATGTATAGCCTTCGCGCCTTGGCCGACTATCCTTTGCTCAACACGGACACCCCGTCTGGAATGTACGCGCCCTGGACGCATCCGCCGCTGTACATTGGTTTGATTTTCCTGGCCAATGTCATCAGTGGGGGTGCCGAACTGCCGGGCTTGATGCGGCTTGTCGCGCCTATGTTGACGGTGATGAGCACGGCTTTGATCTATTGGCTGGGCTGTGCGGGCGGGCGCCGTGTCGGTCTATTGTCCGCCCTGATTTTTATCACCACCCCCTTTATTTTCGCTCAGGCCATGTACGGCGCGATCGACGCCTTGGTCATCAGCGCCTTGTTGCTGGGTATGGCGGCGGTGTTCGCCTGCCAGCCTGAAACGCTGCGAGGCAGGCTCACCATTGGTGTGGTGATGGGGCTGGGGCTATGGAGCCATTCGCAGGCCATCCTGTTTCCATTCTTATTGGGCGGCAGTTTTCTGGTGGTCTGCGGCGGTTTGAATAAACGCATGCTGACAACCGCGCTTGTGGTGGTCTTGGTGGGCGGGGCCATCGGTTGTTGGCCCTATCTGCGCAATGTCTTGATATTTGGCAGCCCTATTTCCGATAACAACCTGGTTTTCGCCTTGTCCTCCCTGGACTGGCAAGGCTACTTCCGCTTGAGCAGAGGTTACGCCTTGATGGCGGATCGCCTGCAATATGGTTTGTTCAAAGGTTGGTTCACGCTGCATCTCTATGGGCTGACCTGGTGGTGGATGCTGCTCGGATTGATTTTCCTTCCCCGGCGCGGATCGCCTTCTCCCGCTTGGCGGCAGATCACCCATCTTTGCGTTGCCATTATTGCGATTTATCTGGCCGGCATGGGCTTGAGCCTGTTTGCCGGAACGGATCTGATGATCCGCAATGATCGCTATATGTTGGTGCTTATGCCCTATGTCTCGCTGTTGGCGGGCTGGGGCGTTTTTCGCCTGGCGGGTAATCGCCAGGTAACGGCGGAGGCAGCATGACGCGCCGTATTTCCCCCAAGGGTTGCTGGAATGGCCTGATCATGGTTTGTCTGATCGCGGCAGTGATGCTTCCCCTTGCCTGGTTTGTGAAAAACTCGACATTTATTTACTTCAGTGCCGTGCAAAGAAATCAGGGGAGTGCCCCCGTTTTGGTGCCAAGCACGATATGCCGCTTTGGCTTGGTGGATTACCTATCCCACTTGCCCCCTGGGGAGACCGTGCTTGCTTTGCGGCCCTCCGATATGTATTACGCCAAACAGCGCATGATCAGCTATCTGGACCCCCGGCTGATCCCCTTCTATGAGGCAGACAGCAAGCAGGAGGGTTTGCGTATCCTGCGCGCTCTGGGTATCCGTTACGTTCAGGGCATCGCCTATTCGCTTCCCGTGGACTATCACTCGGTGCTGAAGGATATTCTTGCAGACCCCGAGATGGCGAGCGTGGTCATTTCAACCGGCCGCGAAATGCTTTATGAACTCGCGCCGGCCGCGCCCATGCAGTTTGGGCCGCCTGAGCAGGTGGGGCCGACTGTGCAGACATGGAGTGAAGGGTTTGCTTTATCTCTTGCCCCAGGCGTCGTGGTGATGCGGGATGAGCATGAGATGGCCGCAGATTTTTCGCCCAGCGGCCCGGTATATCCGGTGTTTGTGCGGGCGCAGGAGTTTTTTCAGCACAATGATGGGTTCATCAAGATTGATCCCGACTATGAATATCTGATCACCTTCAAGGTAGAGGGAACGGGTTTCGGTAGTTTGATGGCGGTCGAGTACAAAGAGGGCCGTCCCCCTGGCGATGATCCTGATCGGCGTGTCCGTTTGAAAGTCACGCTGGCGCAGACTCATGCCGACAATGACAGCCAGACGGTCACGGTGCGCTTGACGCCATTCGCCGGTGTCAACGAAATCGAGCTTGGCTTGCTGCAGCTCGGTGGCTCCCGCTTGCGGGTGCTCGAGGTCTCGATGCGAAAAGCCTTGCGGAAAATGCCGTTGCCGCCGATGCACATCGATGTGGCCAAGGCCTGTTGAGGATTGACCATGCTTGTTCGTATTAAACAGCTGGTGGGGCGAGTCGCGTCTGGCAAGCTTTCCCTGGATATCGCCTGGAACCTGGGCAGCTTTGCGATTCTTGCCCTCAGCGGCGTGATCATCAATTTCATCATTGCGGCGGTCTGGGGGCCGCAGGCGCTGGGTGTCTTTAACCTGGTTTTCGCTGTCTATATCGTGCTGTCCCAGGTCTTCACGCTGGGCGTGCATTATTCCGTGCTACGTCATAGTGCGCACTATGCCCAGCAGGGCAGGGAATTGGCGCAAATGACCGGTTCTGCCGTGGTGTTGGGGATTGTTGCGGGTGCGTTGGCCGCCGCCGTGGCCTATGCGGGCGCGCCATTGGCGCAGAAACTGTTTTCCAGCGCCCGTGTGGCGGAAGGGCTGCAATGGGCGGCGGGAGGCCTGTTGCTCTTCCCATTGAACAAAATCCTGCTGGGGATGGCGAATGGCCTGCGCCTGATGCGCTTCTTTGCCGTCGCTCAGGCCGCACGCTATCTGGCGATATTGGCCTGGGTCGGCATCGTGGCCGCCGCCGGTATGGACCCGCAGCGCATGGCGGCGGCGTTTGCTATCGCGGAGTTGTTTGTTCTGCTGCTTTGTTTTGCCTATTTGCCTGGCCGCCTGCCGTTCGGGCGGCCTAGCGCGCAGTGGTACCGCCTGCATCTGAGCTTTGGTATTCGCGGTATGCCGGCGGGGATGTTCGTCGAACTCAATTCGCGCGTCGATGTGCTGGTGCTGGGTTTGTTCATGTCCGAGACCGAGGTCGGGATCTATAGTTTCGCGGCCATGTTGGTGGATGGCTATTACGCCATTCTTACCGTCATTCGCAACAATTTGAACCCGCTGCTGGTGCATTGCCTGCGTGACAATGATCAGACCGGCTTGCAAGGCCTGATACGTGGCACTCGGCGCCTTGTCTATCCGGTCATGTTGTTGCTTGGCTTGGTATTGCTCGCCGGTCTGGCTATTCTCGTGCATGGCTTTCTGCCCGAGAGAGGGTTGAGCCAAAGCGTTCCCGTTCTTGCCCTGCTGTTGAGCGGTATATGGCTATGCTCGGCTTTTATCCCGTTGGATAACTTGTTGATGCAATCTGGCCAGCCCGGTTGGCAGACGGTGCAGCACGGTACGCTGGTCATCTCGAATCTGGCCTTCAATCTTTTGTTGATACCGGTATTGGGCCTTTACGGCGCTGCGCTGGGTACCACCCTGGCCTATGTCGCCGGAACGGCAATGCTGTTTTTTCTGGCGCGCAATCGGCTGGGTATCGATATTTTGCGCAGCCGCTTTATCGACCGACCCCTTTCATGAGGCGGGTATTCGCGGCCGGCATAACGCTGGCGCTGCTCAGCGTGCTGGCTGCTGGCGTGTTGTTGGGGTGGTCTGATCGAGAGGACGCCGGCCATCGCCTGGGGCCACTGGATCAGGCCTCGGCTGCAATCGTTTTCTATACGCCAGACGAGGCGGTTCGCGCCACTTATGTGCGCAGAGCCCATGATCTGTATCGGGCGGGGCAGGTGGGCATGATCGTCTGTGTCGGCGGGGCTCGTCCGGGACGGAATTATTTTGGTTCGGCGGTCATGGCCGATGAGCTGGAGCGCAGCGGTGTTCCCGCTGGGGCCTTGCATTGTGGCGATCGCGTGTCCGACGACTCGAGATCCAATATTCAAGCCGCCTGGGCGGTGCTGAATGCGCGGGACTTTCAGGATGCGGTGCTCGTTGCCGACCGGCTCCACGGATTTCGGCTGCGATATTTGGCGCACATGCTGACTGGACAATCGCCTCGCTGGGCGGCGGCTCCTGACTATCTGTCATGGGAGCAGGCGCTGCTTCGCGCTTACTGGGAGCTTCTGGCCTGGGCGGTGGATGTCATGCCGCAACCGCTGCGCCGCTGGGCCATTTCTTCAAGCCGTGGTTGATATATTCGCCAAATCGGCAAGAAAAGGCTGAATCTGAGTTAAAAATCCTACACAATACGCATCTTGATCGCGTTGGCATCGACGCGATTTCTTGCGCCTGTAGCAAGCAACGCCGTGATCCATGGCAATTGTCACCAAGCATAACTAGGTACGGCTTCGTCGCTTAGGTTCGACGCTTTTACCTACTCGATTGTGTATGTGAGTCGTGCCTGCCCAGACAAATAATAGCAATACGCAAATCAATTCATATGTATCGAAATAACAGAATCTCTGTAGTGGTGCCAGCATACAACGAAGAAACGCAGATCAGCAGAGTGATTCTCACGATGCCTGATTTTGTGGATGACATTGTCATTGTCGATGATTGCAGCCCGGACAAGACCTGTGAAGTTATCGAGAGCTATCAACGGGAGCATCCCCGGGTCGTGCTGCTCAGGCACAAAAAGAACCAGGGCGTGGGTGGCGCTATTGCCACGGGTTATGAGTGGGCTCGTGATAACGGTACAGATATTGCCGTCGTGATGGCGGGAGACGGCCAAATGAACCCTGCGGACCTGCCTGGCCTGCTGGACCCGGTTGTCGAGGGGGTGGCCGATTACACCAAGGGCAATCGCCTGGTAAGCGGCGATGCCTTCAGGAAAATTCCCAAGATCCGGTATTTCGGCAATGCCGCGCTTTCTTTGTTGACGAAGATCGCTTCGGGATACTGGAAGGTCGCCGATTCGCAGACGGGTTATACGGCAATCAATCGGGCTGCGTTGACGGCGATTGACTGGCAGACGATGTATAAGCGTTACGGTCAACCCAACGATCTGTTGGTGAAGTTGAACGTTTTCGGTTTTCGCGTCAAGGATGTGCCGGTCGAGCCGGTATACAACATAGGCGAAAAATCAGGTATTCGCGTTCGAAAGGTGATTTTCACCATCGGATGGCTGATCGTGAAATTGTTCTTCTGGCGAATGAAGCAGAAGTACATCATTCGTGACTTTCACCCCTTGGTCATATTCTATGCGGCGGGTTTTCTGCTTGCCGGTTTGTCCGTGCTGATGTTTGTACGGCTGCTTGTGCTCTGGGGAACGCATGGGACAGTGCCAGAAATAACGCTGCTCTTCTGGTTCTTTCTTACCAGCATGGGCTTTCAGTCCACCGTATTCGCCATGTGGCTGGACTATGAAGATAACAAGAAATTAAATACTTGATTTTTAGGGGCGAGTGGCACCGTCGTGGGTATTCAAGCTTTAGTCGTTAGTGGGCAGTCTGGCCCGGAGATTTCATAGCATGTGCGGAATATTTGGTCTGGTCGTTGCCAGGCAATCCACTCTGAAGACCGATGATATTTCGAAGCTGTTGAAGCGGCTGTTCCTGTTGTCGGAGTCCCGTGGCAAAGAGGCTGCCGGGCTTGCCGCGGCTGCCGGACAAACCCTCCGCGTACTGAAATATCCGGTGCCTGCTTCCGAATTGCTCAAGATGCAGGAGTACAAGCGCCAGGTCGAGCAAGCCGTTTCGCAGCGAGACCAGACCGGACTTGGAATCGTTGGTCATGCACGTCTCGTGACGAACGGTCAGCAAGGCGTGGATGCCAATAATCAGCCGGTTGTCCGGGATTCTGTGGTGGTGGTGCATAACGGCATCATCGTCAACGAGGCCGAGATATGGGCCGCCGAGCCACGCTTGAAGAAGCTGGCGCAGGTTGATACTGAAGTCGTGGCTGCGCTGATGAATGATCGTCTGGCGAGAGGGGCTCCGATCGAGCAGGTATGTCGGGAGGTCTTCGGCAAGATTTATGGCGAAGCGTCGCTTGGCGTGTTGTTCGCCGATCGCGATGATCTTCTGCTGGCGACGAACACGGGCTCTTTATATTATTTGCATGCGCCTAAACAGGGTGTGTTTGTCTTTGTGTCGGAATACGTCATCGCCAAGCGTATCCGCGAGGAGATGAAAGAGCACATCGAATTCGGTGATCCGCAGCCTGTTCGTGCCGGACAGGCCATGACCATTCGGATTGAGAGTGCGCAGCCCGGTCCGTTGTTCAGTTTGGGGCTGCCTTATTCACCTGCGGAAACGGCCGCCCCGATTCTGGCGGCGCCGGCGCCCGTGTTGCGCAAGGTGGTCAGCAATGTCGAAGAGCAGCAGCGCCGCTATGCAGGTTTGCGCCGCTGTTCAAAATGTGTGTTGCCAGAAACCATGCCCTTCATCGAGTTCGATGAGCAGGGTGTGTGTAACTACTGCAATAACTACAAGCCGGCCAAGCTGAAGGGCAGGAAGGAACTGGACAAATTATTGGAAAAATACCGTTCCAATAATGGTTCGGCAGATTGCCTGGTGGGTTTTTCAGGTGGCCGTGACAGCAGCTATGGTTTGCATTTGCTGAAAACCGAGCTTGGCATGAATCCCATTGCATACACCTACGATTGGGGGATGGTCACCGATTTGGCGCGCCGTAATCAGGCGCGTTTATGCGGAAAACTCGGCGTAGAGCATATTTGGGTGTCCGCTGATATCAAGCAAAAACGCGCCAACGTGGGTGTCAACGTCAATGCTTGGCTGAAGAACCCGGACCTGGGCATGATTCCGCTATTCATGGCGGGCGACAAGCAGTTCATGTATCACGCCAATCGCCTCATGAAGGAAACCGGTATCAAGTTGATGGTTTATTCCACCAATCATCTTGAGAGAACGGATTTCAAGGTTGGCTTCTGTGGTGTGCGCCCGGCTAGTGCGGGTGTGCAGTTGAACAAGGTTTCAAGCATGCAGAAAGCGCAATTGGCGCTTTACTACATGAAAAATTACCTTGTTAATCCGGGGTATATCAATCAATCGCTGCTTGATACCTTTACCGCTTTTCTCTCGTATTATTTCGTCAACCAGGACTTTCTTTACCTGTTTGACTATCTGGAGTGGGATGAGGCTACGATCAATAAAGTGCTGATCGAGACCTATGATTGGGAGCTCGCGCCCGATACGCCCACCACCTGGCGGATCGGTGACGGCACGGCGCCGTTCTACAACTATATTTATCAAACAGTCGCTGGTTTTACCGAGTATGAGACATTCCGAAGTAATCAGATCCGCGAGGGTGTCATTACTCGGGAAGAAGCTTTTGTGCTGATTGAGAAGGAAAATATTGCACGTATCGACGCCATTCAGGACTATTGCCGGCTGATCGGTGTTGATTTCGATAAGGCGATGCGCGTCATCAATAGCATTCCAAAACTCTACTGAGCGCCATGCCAAATCGCGATTTTACTTTGCAGTCATATATGTCGGTAATCCAGGCCTTGCAAGGCCGTGGCATACCGATATTTGGCGTGCGCGAGTGGTTGGAGCGAGCCCCCTTGACGGGCGCGGTTATCCGGCATGATGTGGATCGCAAGCCGCGTAATGCGCTGCGCATGGCTCAGGCCGAGGCGGCCGCCGGTGTGTCAGCCACCTATTATTTCAGGGTGGTGGGCAGCGCATACGATAAGGGCATCATGCGCGAGGTCGAGGCGCTCGGTCACGAGGTCGGGTATCACTACGAGGATCTCGCACTTACCAAAGGCGATGTCCAGGCAGCCCTGAAGTCATTTGAGACCAATTTGGCAGATCTGCGCCAAGCCGTCTCTGTTGCCACAGTCGCCATGCATGGAAGTCCAATGTCCAGGCACAATAATCTGGATCTCTGGAAACACGCGGACGTAGCGTCTTTTGGCTTGTCCGGCGAAGCATTTCTTACTGTGGACTATACGGGCACCTACTATTTCACCGATACCGGGCGGAGTTGGGGAGCTATTGCGACGAATCTGCGTGACCGTCCTCCCGGGATTCTGGTTCCTGAAGAGATGCCACAGTCCAGCAAACAATTGATTGAGTTCATCGAGAAAACGCATTTTGAGAAGATCGCGCTGTCGGCACATCCGGAGCGTTGGGATAGCTCTCTGCGCGGCTGGATGGTGCAGGGCATGAAGGACCAGCTCATCAATTGCGCAAAAATTGCTGTCAATATGGTGAGGTGAGCATGGCCATACCCATGATAAAAATGGCGGTGATTGGCATTTTGCCGTCACGCTTGAAAGTCGCTTTTTATCGGCTGAGAGGCGCGCGTATCGGTAAAGGCGTAAAAATCGGTTTGTTTTCGGTGCTTCTGGCCGATGACATTGAGATTGGCGACGGAGCAAAGATCGGAGCCTTGTCTTTTGTTCGTTGCCGAAAGCTGCGCCTGGGCAATCGCAGCAAGATAGGTTCGATGGTTGCGATTGATACCGGCGAAGTAAAGCTCGGCCACGATTCGGTCATCATGGAGCAGGTCGTCATTGGCGGAATGCAGACGCCGCGCTCACGCATAGACATCGGTGCCCGGGTAAAGATATTTCCGTATTGTTTTCTGAACCCCACGGAGCCGATTGTTATTGAAGATGAGGTAGGGGTCGGGGGGGCAAACTATCTTTTCACGCACGGTTCCTGGCAATCCGTGCTGGATGGCTACCCCGTGGGATTCGGGCCGATTACGATCCGTAAAGGGGTTTGGTTGCCCTGGCGCGTCTTTATTTTGCCCAATGTGGAGATCGGCGAGTATTGCACGATAGGCGCTGGGGCCATCATCAATAAGAGTATTGCGGCGCACTCATTGGCCGTTGGCGCACCTGCCAAGGTCATTGCCGAGAATGGCGCCTATCGAAAATTGAAAAGCCGGGAAGAGCAGATTGCTCTGGTGCGGACCATTTTGAAAGAAATGGCAGAGTTCTTGCAGTACGAAGGCAAACCCACGCTTTACGAAGAGCGGCCGGACTCCGTCGTGCTCCGGGTTCAGGTGGCGGGTAAAAACAGCGAAATCGTTTTTGTGGAGCAGGTCGCGCACAGCAGCCCGCGCCCCAATGGCGTGCTCATCGCCTTTGACGCAATCCCGGCGGATGTGCGCCAACAGTTGGGTGCGCAACCGTGGTTTGATTTGCAGAGCAAGGATTGCGCTTTTGGCAACGGTTTGCTGTTCGATGAGGTGCGTAATTTCTTCTCACGCTACGGGATTCGTTTTGCGATCGCCGGAGAGCGTGATATCTGAACCCTGGTCCGGGGCGGCATCGTAGGGCTGATATTCCGGAACGATCTGTTTGATGTGCTGCAGAATGTCGCGATGCTCGGCGACATTCAGCATCGACGCCAGGGTTTCGAGTCGTGCATTGAGCACCGCTGGCGGCAGATCGATTTCGTGGGCCTGCATGATGCGAGGGTGTTCGGTTGTTACGGTGTTGCCTGCGATCAGCAGTTCTTCATAGAGTTTTTCTCCGGGGCGTAATCCGGTGATCTTGATTTCAATATCGCCATCGGGTTGTTCGGCACTTCGCAACGTCAGGCCGTACAGGCGGATCATGCGCAGGGCCAGGTCGCGGATATGCACGGGTTCGCCCATATCAAGCACGAAAACGGCGCCCGACTCTCCCATTGAGCCGGCCTGTAGCACCAATTGCGCCGCTTCCGGGATCGTCATGAAGTAGCGCGTGATCTTTTCATGGGTGAGGGTAATGGGTCCGCCCGCCATGATTTGCGCATGAAACAAGGGTACGACGCTACCCGAGCTGCCCAGTACATTGCCAAAGCGCACCATGGAAAAGCGGGTGCCAGTCTGGGTTTTGGCATAGGCTTGCAACACCAGTTCGGCCATGCGCTTTGAAGCTCCCATGACATTGGTCGGCCGTACTGCCTTGTCGGTCGAGATCAGGACAAAGTCGCTGACGTCGCTGTCGATGGCGCATTGTGCGAAGGTCCGTGTGCCAAAGGTGTTGGTACGCAAGCCTTCAGTGATGTTCTCTTCCACGATGGGCACGTGCTTGTACGCGGCAGCGTGATAGACCGTGTGGATATGGTGTTTGCGCATTTGCGCCGTGCAAAGTTCGGCATCCCGTACCGAACCCAGGACACCGGCGATATGGATGCCTTGTTGCCTGCCGAGGGCGCTGAGCTCGCGCTCGATGGCATAAAGTGCTGGTTCGGAAATCTCCAGAAGCACCAGGCTGCGCGGTTTTTGCGCCAGAATCTGGCGGCACAATTCAGAACCGATCGAGCCCCCAGCACCCGAGACCATGACATTGCGGCCAGTCACGCAGCGGCCCAGAAGGCTGGGGATGGGCGCGACGGCATCGCGCCCCAGCAGGTCTTCGACCCGGATATCGCGCAAGCGCGGGCCATTCTGATCCACCAGTTCGCGCAGGCTGGGCACCAGGCGGATACGTAAACGATAGTGTTCGACGGTCTCGACGATTTCACGCAGCCTTGAGCGCGGGATATTGGGCATGGCGATCAGCAACTGGCGCACATCGTATTGCTTGATGAGGTGGTCCAGTGCGCTGACGGGATAAATACGCAGTCCCGCGACGCGCAGGCCCTGTTTGCGCTGGTCGTCATCGATCATGGCGACAGGACGGTAATAGGGCCCGGCCCGCAAAGCGGCGGCCAGCTGCGAGCCTGCGCCTCCACCGCCGTAGATGATGACGGGAATACCGGTGGTTTCGCTTTTTGGATCAAAGCTGAAAAGCAGGCGGCGTCCCAGCCAGCGCAAGCCCAGCAAACCCGAGAGCGCAAGCAGCGCATAAATCGCCAGCACCGCCCGGGACAGACCGACTAATTGCATGAAGGTATTGATGGCCGTCACCAGCATGACGGAGCCGGCCACACCGATCAGGATGCGCAGCACGACATGTTCGTCCATGTAGCGCAGCACGTATTTATACGTGCCCAGCAGCGCTAAGGTGAACAGCCCGCCCGCACAGGCCAGCACGGACAGGATGAGATAAGGCGAGGTCAGATAGAACAGTTCGAATCTGAACCAGAGCGCCAGCTGAAACGCTAGCAACAGGACGAGCGCATCCAGCACCATGTTGAGTGCCTGCTTGGCGCTGCGTGGAAGGTTCAGAAGGCTGCTCTTGAGCAGAAGATGTTTAATCATTACTCCAACGGGTCTGACATGGCCTGCTTGCGGCGGCAGCCGAATTGTAGTGGTGCTGAGAAATATTATGTAAGCAAGGGCTGCCGGCGTGGCAATTGGGCCATCAACACGCCAAGGAATAGCCAAAATGGTTGCAAATAGATAATAGAGCTAGGCGCACAGCCAGCAATGCCTGCGCTGACAAGGCAGATCCGGCCCAGATTATCCAGGCGCAGAAAGAGGTAGCCCAGTAAGAGCAACCAGCCTATGCCGAAATAGAACAGCATTTCGAGCCAGAACATATGAGGGGACGCCCAGGCAGCGCCGGTGTCTGGCCAGGTCAGATTCAATTGCCCGACGCCTTTGCCGGCAATCCACTGCCACCAGGGCATGTGTCTGGCCTGCACATACATCTCGGCGAGGAGTTGCAGCCGCGTGGCCGAGGAGCCGTCGCCGTTTTGCAATGTGATTTGCAGCGGCATAGTCTGGCTTTCGTTCGGGGGCCTTACGGAAGCCGAGGGGGCGAGAGATGGCGCAGGCAGGGGCGCAGCCTCCGCCGCGAGGCCGACTGCCGGCGCGGGTTGCGCGGGCGTGGCGGAGTCGGCTTGCGCTGAACTTGTCGCCAGGGGATTCGTTGCGGGGGGAGGCGAGACCTGTGTGGGCGTTTCCGAGATGGCAGGCAGGGAGAAGCCTTGAAAAGGGCCGGTATGGAGCATCAGGGCGAAAGCGGTGCTGACGATCACGGTCGAGCCTAACCGTAACAACAATTTCAGGCGGTGCTGATCCCGGCTGATCAGCAAATAACCGCCGACGAATACGATAAGACCAAGTAGATCGGCTCGCCGGTTCAGCGCGACGCAGTAGAAACAGGTAATGGCCAGCAAAGGCAGGGAAACTTGGCGCTTTACTAGGGTAAAGATCAAGGTGACCAGGGTCAGTACCGTGGCCATGTCATTGATATTGTCCCAGGGGCCGCCTGTCAGGATGTAGGTGGCGCGGAAACGTTGCGAACCGGTCCAGACATCGAAGATGGGAAAAAGGGCCAGAATGAACCAAAACCCGATCAAGGGCGGCAGCACGGCCAGAAAACGCGAACGGCTGCGCGCCAGCGTTTCGCCGAGCATCATATAGGCCAAGCCAATGGCGAGGATGACGCTGTAGCTGAAATAGCGATTGAGATTGACCGCCCACAAGGCCTGCAGCGCCATCAACAAGACCACGCCGCCAGTGCATTTCAGCGCAAAAGTCTGGCGCAGGGTCGTGCGCAGATCTGGCCCCCGCCATAACGCGAACGCCAGGAAGCACAGGCCCACATGAAATGGGCGCAGTGGCGGGATGATGTAAATGGATGAGCCTGCAAGAGCGAGGGCGAATGCAATTAATGCCGCAGTGTGCGCGGCACTTCGGGAAGCTGGCTGTGTCATGAGCGTGCAGAGGGCGGTGTAGGCGCGCGGCCCGAGTGCTGACCCAGGCCTGCGTTCTCGATGGTGGCCCGATAAGCGGCGAGCATGATGTCTACGCTGTGATTCCAGCTGTACCGTGCATCGACCAGTTGCCGTCCGGCCCGCCCCATGCGTTCGCGCAAAGCGCTATCCATGACGAGTGTGTACAAACATTGGGCGGCGGCCTCGGCATTCTCGCGCGGCACGATGAAGCCGGTGTGCTGGTCTTCAACGATTTCTGCTGGCCCGTCGGCGTCTGATACGACGACGGGCAGCCTACAGGCGCTGGCCTCCAGAATGGCGACCCCGAAGCTGTCTGCCCGGCTGAGCGCCGCGAATATATCCATGCTGCGCAAGGCGTCAGGAACAGCATGGTGCTCAATATGGCCGGCAAACGTGGTGCAATGATCGATGGCAAGATCGCGGGCCTGCTGGCTTAGTGCGTCCAGACGGCTGCCTCGGCCATAAATAAGCAGCTGCAAGCGCTGAGCCAGTGCGGCGTCCTCGGCTTTTATCCGCCGGTAGAGGCGGGCATAGGCTTCCAGGAGGGTGTCGATACCGTAGGTGTCTTCCAGGCTTTTGACGGTGCCGATGCGTAGAGCCTTATCGACATGCCGCTCTGTCAATGTGCCAGGGCTGAACAATTCGGTATCAATGCCGAATGGGGTGATGGTGACGGGAAGCGGGCTTAGCTCTTGCATGCGAGCCGCCATGGCATGGCTGGTGGCGGCCAGACAGGTAGCGCTTTCGAGATTTTTACGCAGCAGCTTTCTGTGCCAAGAACTTCGGGTAGGAAATTCGTAGATGTCGCTACCCCAGGCGGAGAGTAATACGGGGCTAAAGCGCGAGAGTCGGGCCAGCAGGCCATAGCCCGTGGCGTAATGGGCGTTCAGCAGATCCGGTTGCAGACGCTTGAGCAGTTGTCGCAGATAGCGGGCGTTGAGCCGGTAGCCATGCGGGGCTTTCCAGGGCAGGCGATGAAACTCGATGCCATCCGCCAGTGGGCTGTTTGGCGGTTTGATGGAAATCAAGTGGACCTTGAGTCCACGTTGATGCAGGCCATGCACCCATCGCATGGTATGGATGCTGCCGGCGTCGCTTAACAGGGCGACAGAAAGCCGTGAACCAGGCGGAACGTGCAGACTTGCTTGGGATGCGCGCTCGATGCGCTGGTTGTTGTGTGTCATGCAGGTCTGTTTCCCTGAGTCAAGGAAAGCGTGTTCTTCGGGTCTAGTGAAGGTGGTTGCCGTTTGCCGCGCGTCGCCGGGCGCGCTATCTATGCGCTCTTGCCTACGACGGCCGCTACCGTACGCGCCAGAATGACAAGATCGCCGGTAAAACTGCGCTCTCGAACATACTGTGCCTGCAACGCAAGCTTGCGTGGCAGCACCTCTTCGACATAGGCGCGTTCCGGGTCGGCGGCGGCGGCGAGGATGTCGTTCTCGTTGCGAAATACGATAGAAGCCAGATCGGTAATGCCCGGGCGTATGGAGAGTATCGTGCGCCGCATGGCGTCGGGATATTGCGCGACATAGCGCGGCACCTCCGGCCGGGGGCCGACCAAGCTCATGGTGCCTTCAAGCACGTCGATAAGCTGAGCCGTTTCATCGAGTTTCCAGCGCCTGATGTATTCGCCCACTCGTGTAATGCGGCGGTCACCCCCAACCGTGATTTGCGGGCCCGTTCCTGCATCGCTGCGCATGCTGCGAAATTTATGAATGCGAAAAACACGGCCATGCCGGCCGACGCGTTCCTGGCGGAAGAACACCGGACCGGGCGACTCCAGTTTGATGGCGATGGCCAGTATCAAGAATAGCGGCAGGCAAAGCAGCAGCCCGATGCCTGATACCGCAATATCGAAAAGACGCTTGATCACGATTGCAACAAGCTACGTACGGCCTCGATAACGCGATCGACGTCGGCGTCGTTCATTTTGGAGTAGATCGGCAAGCTGACCATGCGCTCATAGGTTGTCTGCGAGGCCGGGAACATGTCAGCGCGCAAGGAATAACGATCACGCCAATAGGGTTGCAGGTGCAACGGCACATAATGCACGCTGCAGCCGATGCCGCGCTCGGACATCCCTGCAATGAAGTCGTCGCGTGCACAGGGGGCATCCGGCGTCAGGCGCAGTACGTAAAGATGCCAAGAATGCAGGTCGCTGGCTTGATAGACGCCACCTGCGGCCAGTTTAGCCGGGCAGGGCGGCAGTTGTACCGGCAGATCGGCGAAAGCGCTGTCATAACGCGCCGCGATGTCGGCACGGCGGTCGCGCATGGCGCGCACTCGCTGCAATTGCACCCGTCCGATGGCAGCGGCCGGATCGGGCAGGTTGTATTTGAATCCGGGCGCGACGATCTCGTAATACCAGGCGGGCTTGCTCGAAGTGAAACGGTCAAAGGCGTCGCGGTCGATGCCGTGCAGACGCATCACGCGGCAACGCTTGGAGAGCTGTGCATTGCGGGTGACCACCATGCCGCCTTCGCCCGTGGCGAGCGTCTTGGTGGCATAGAAGCTGTAGACCGTGGCGTCGCTGCCCAGTTGACCGATCAGCTGGCCGTTCCAGGTACAGGGCAGCGCGTGGGCCGCATCTTCGATGACCCGCAGGCTATGTTTGGCGGCGATCGCCAGAATGGCGCTCATGTCACAGGACAGGCCGCCGTAATGCACGGGGATGATGGCTTTGGTGCGCGGCGTGATGGCCGCTTCGATGGCGGACGGCGAGATGCAGAACGTGGCGGGATCGATGTCAACCAGCACGGGCTCGCCACCCAGATAGCGCACGACTTCGGCACTGGCCGTAAAAGTGTGCGTCGTTGTGATGACTTCATCGCCAGCACCGATGCCGATGGCTTCAAGCGCCAGATGCAGGCCGGCGGTAGCCGAATTGACAGCGATGGCTTCCAGCCCTTCGCCAAGGAATGCGCTGAATTCCTGCTCGAAGGCGCGGGCATTGGGTCCGGTGGTGAGCCATCCCGAACGCATGGCCTGGACGGCGGCGTCGATCTCGGCTTCGCCGATGTCGGGTTGCGCAAAAGGAAGGAATGCCATAACGCCGTATCCGATCAGATGAATAAAGAAAATAGATTGTAGGACATAGCCTGAATAATCGAGACCATGTGCCTAAATCTTATAAGTCAGTGGCTGTTGTTATGTAAGTATTCTTGCTTTCTGGGGCCGGCCTATTTGTATTTATCAGGTGGCAATTTCCAGAAAACGTTGCGCCAGCACCGAGTAGTTGTGATGTTTGAATACAAAATCACGGCCCTTTGCGCCGAGAGCCTGCCGCTCGGCCTCAGGCGTTTCTTGCAGTCGCTGAACGGCCTGAGAGATTCCGGCAATGTCGTTTGAAGCCACAGACAAGCCGCAGCCGGCATCGCGGACCAGGTCATAAGGCGTGTCGGTGGCATGGATGACCGGCAGCCCGGCCAACATATAGTCAAACAGCTTGTTCGGGCTAATCCCGTGGTCGTAAAGCGGGCTATGGCGCCAACCAAGATAGGCCATATCGGCGAGTGCCAGCGCACTGCCGACCTCGGCCTTGGGGACAGGGTCCAGAAAGAGGATGTTCTGCATATCCCGCGCCCGAGTCTGCAAGGCCGATTTTTCCGCGCCCGCTCCCAGCAGGATGAAGCCCGTGGATTGCATTTCGGGCCGCGCGGCGACCTCCAGCAGCACATCCAGGGCGTTGGACACGGCGTGCCCGCCAGCGTAGATACAGGTGCTGCGATACCTGGCTTTGAAGTCCAGTATCTGCTCGCGCAACTCAGGTTTGATCGTTTCCTGCGGCGCTTCGGGGTCGATGCCGTTGGGGATGTGAACAAAGTGCTGCGCCGGCATGCCATGTTGCTGCAAGTAGGCTTTTGTGCCCGGCAAGATGGACACAATGCGGTCTGCGTTGCGGCAGGCGTAGTTCTCCGCCCATTGCATGCTGGCGATCATCGGATGCGCCGCAGAAAAATCGCCCAGCAGCCTGGGCGTTAGCGGCCACAGATCGTGAATTTCATGCACCAGGACCGCGCCAGCCTTGCGTGCGATACGCGCCGCCGGCCAGATATCGTAAGGGTAGGTGGATGAGGCGATGACCATGTGGGGGCGCCAGGCTGCCAGGGCCGGGCCGCGCCGATACACCCCGCCGATAAACTGCGCCATATTCCAGAGCCGGGCGGCACCATTGCCCTGATAAGGCCGTGTGGGGACCCATTGATAGGTCACCCCATCCACATCTTCCTGGGCGGATTGCGGTTGCCGGTAGCGCAGATGGGAGTAATTGCTGGCAAGAATACGGACTTCGTGACCGGACCTGGCCCATTCGCGCGCAAGAAAATACGGCCGGAACTCCATCCCGAGATCTGGCCGTCCTGCGTAGTGATTGATAAGCAGAATCTTCATGGGTCAGGCTAAGCCTGTCATCCGGCGAGGGCCTCGCGCAATACGGCCACAATCTTGTCTTGCGTGGCTTCGTCCAGATCCGGGTGCATAGGCAGGCTGAGCACCTGGTCGGCCAGGAGGTCGGAGTTGGGCGTGCCGTGCTCGCTGGCAAAGTGTTCGTAAGCCGGCTGCTTGTGGATCGGTCGCGGATAGTGGATGGCTGTCGGGATGCCGGCGGCCTTGAGTTGTTCCACGACGGCGGCCCGATTGGGCACGATGACTGTGAATTGCGCCCAAACGCTGTCGCGGTCAGGGCGTACGGTGACCGTGCGCGCGCCGGCTGGCAGATCCGCCAAGAGGGCCTGATAGCGCGCGCCGATGCGTAGGCGTTGTTCGACTTCCCAGTCAAAGCGTTCGAGTTTGCCCAGCACGACCGCGCATTGCAGCGTGTCCATGCGGCCACCCACGCCGATACGGGTGTGATAGTAGCGGGTGGACTGGCCATGTACGCGGATTTCGCGCATGGCCTGGGCGAGCGCATCGTCGTTCGTGAACAGCGCGCCGCCGTCGCCATAACAGCCTAGCGGTTTGCTCGGGAAGAAGCTGGTACAGCCAATGGTGGACAGATTACAGCTCTTCTTGCCCTTGTAGGTCGCGCCAAAGCTCTGTGCAGCGTCTTCAATGACGGTGATGCCGTATTTATCGGCGATGGCGTTGACCTCGTCCATATCGCCGCACTGGCCGTAGAGCGATACCGGAATAATGGCCTTGGTGCGCGGTGTGATGCGCGCTTCGATCTCGTCAACCCGGATATTGCAGGTGTCGGGTTCGACATCGACGAACACCGGCACGGCGCCCAGCAGCGCGATCACCTCGGCAGTCGCCACAAAGGTGAACGACGTCGTGATGACTTCGTCGCCCGCCTTGATACCCAAGGCCATCAAGGCGATGAGCAACGCTTCGGTGCCGGAGGCGACGGTGATGCAATGCTTGGCGCCGGTATAGGCGGACAGGGCCGTTTCGAGTTCTTTGACCTCTGGCCCCATGATGTATTGGCCGTGGTCGAGAACCTGCTGGATGCGCGTGTTGATGGGATCGCGCAGTGCCTGGTACTGTTTTTTCAGATCAATGAATTGCATGAGGGCGTGCTCAGGCCAGTTGGCAGATGCCGTTTTTAAGGAGATAGCGATCGCCTGTATTCGGGCAGACCGTTTCGGCGTCGCCGGTCAGGGGCAGGTCGAGCTGCTCACCGTGGCGGCTCATCCAGCCGATCTGGCGGGCGGGCACGCCCACCATCAAGGCAAAGTCCGGGACGTCTTTGTTGACCACCGCGCCTGCGCCGATGAAGGCGTAGCGGCCAATGGTGGCGCCGCAGACGATGGTGCAATTTGCACCCAGGGTCGCGCCCTGTTTGACCAGGGTGTCGCGGTACTCGTTCTTGCGCTCAATGGCTGCGCGCGGGTTGTAGACATTGGTGAACACCATGCTCGGCCCGCAAAAGACATCATCTTCGATGAAGACATTGTCATAGACCGACACGTTGTTCTGGATCTTGACGCGGTTGCCAATGCGCACGCGATTACCCACGAACACATTCTGCCCTAGCGAACAGTTCTCGCCGATTTCGGCGCCGCCGCAGACGTGAACCCAATGCCAGATCCGGGTGCCTGCGCCGATTTGGGCGCCGGCATCGACAATCGCGCTGGAATGAATGCTCATGTTGACCTCAATCGAGCGGCAGGGGAACGCGCACGCCGTCCCGTGCCGAGCGGTACATGGCGGTGAGCAGCGCCAGCGACTGCAGGCCTTCGCGGCCATCGGTCTCGGGGCTGCATTCGCCGCGCAAGGTGCGAATCACGTTGTCGTAGTACAGGGGATGGCCAAAGCCGTAGACCGAGGTGGTTTCGTAGCTGGCGTCTTTAATCTTTTCGTCATCGGGATGCGGCTCGGCGAATTTCCATTCGTCGATGCGGTTGACGGCCACGCCACCGATTCGAACCGTTCCCTTTTCACCCAGGATGGTGATTGAGCCTTCCAGGTTCTGCGGATAAGTGAGCATGGTCACGTTGATGGAACCCATGGCGCCATGGCGCCAGCGCACTGCCGCGACACCGGTGTCTTCGGCCTCGATGCGCCGAGCCAGCGTGGCGGTATAGGCGTAGACGCTCTCGACGGGTCCGATGAGCCAATCCAGAAGATCGACATAGTGGCTCGCCTGATTCATGAAGGCGCCGCCATCCCATTCCCACTTGCCGCGCCAGCGCGCGGCGTCGTAGTACTCCTGAGGACGGGTCCAGAAGACGTTGACCGTCACCATATAGATGCGGCCGAAGCGATTTTGTTCGACAGCATGTTTGAGCAACTGTAACGTGGCATTGCGGCGATTCTGCTTGACCACGAACAGATGGACCCCGGCATCGTCACAAGCCTTGACCATGCGCTTTCCGTCTTCCCATCGGGTTGCCATCGGCTTTTCGCTGACCACATGGCGGCCGGACTGGGCGACTTCGATGGCCTGCCAGGGATGCAGGCCGGACGGCGTGGCCAGAATGACGGCATCGGCCGTGCTTGCGGCCAGCATTTCAGACAGGGATGAATAGGGTTTGGCGCCGGTGGCTTTAGCGGCGGCGCGCAAGGCGGCCGGGTCCGTGTCGCACACTTCGACCAGTTCGGCGCGCTCATGGTGTTGAGCGATGGCGGCGATGTGATTCTTGGAGATCCGTCCGCAGCCTACCAAGGCAAAACGGATTTTGCGATCAAAAATAGGGGTCATTTGAATGCGATTTTGTATGTATTGTAGGTAACAAGCCTTTTCCGTCGCAGTCAGATTTCTATGGCACGGAATAGCGCGGAATAGTACCGCGAATCAACTATTGTCCCAATAGAGTGAAGGACTGTTCCTTGGTAATAGAAAGAAATAACCCCAGTTGCGCGATCCTATTATCCGCAGTGGTCAGCCTTCATGATGCCCCGGACAGTAATGGGCCACGGCCATGCTTTCGCCACGATGACTCAGGTTTGTGGAGGGTGTCCGGACCTTTGACGCGGCTCTTGTCCACATACCGAGCATGGCTTGTCTGGATGGCGCTGCAAAGTCCTATACTGCGCTCGCTTAGATCAATAAGAGAGGAGACATGCGCATTTTGCTAGTCGAGGACAATCCCGACCTAGGCGATGCCGTGGAGAGCAAGCTGCGCAACGCCGGGCATAGCGTCCAATGGGTGCGCGACGGGTTGGCGGCTGTTCAATGGGGCCAGGCTGAACCCTGGGATGCGCTGTTGCTGGATATTTCACTGCCGGGCAAGGACGGTGATGCGGTGTTGCGTGAGTTGCGAGCGGCGGGTATGGAGTCGCCGGTGCTGGTGATGACCGCGCGCGCCGAGATCGAGGACAAGGTCGATATGCTGGACCTCGGCGCCGATGACTATCTGGTCAAACCTTTTGATCTACGCGAGCTCGAGGCAAGGCTGCGGGCCTTGATGCGGCGTCCCGGCGGCCAGACCTCCAGCGTGGCCATGTTCGGCAATCTGACGCTGGATAGCGCGAACCGGGGTGTATGGGTCAACGGTCAGCCGCTGGAATTGGGCCGCCGCGAGTTCCGCTTGCTGGAGATTTTGCTGACACGGCAGGGACAGACGGTGGCCAAAGAGCGCTTGATGGCTCAGGTGTTTGATGCCGACGACGTTTCGCTCAATGCGCTGGAACTGCTGATTTCGCGCTTGCGTAGAAAACTGGCGGATGCTTCGGTTGACATCGTCACCGTGCGTGGGGTGGGTTATCAGGTGCGTCAAGATGGCGCGGCATGAGGGGTTTTCCATCCGGCGGCGCGTGTTCATCTTGGCCGTCGTGTCTCTGGCTTGCGCATCCATCGCTTTGTTTTTCTTTCTGCGCGCCTACGCGCATCGGGCGGCGGAGCAGGCTTTTGACCGCCTGCTGGCGGCCTCGGCGCTGACTATCGCCGGGTCGGTGCAGATTGACGATGGCGGCGTGACGGTCGAGCCGCCTTATTCCTCTCTGGCCATGTTGCCGCCCCAAGAGCGGGTGTTTTATCAGGTGCTCAATAGTGCAGGCCGGGTGATTACCGGCTATCGCGATCTGGCCCTGAGTCAGCCTTTGGCCGATTCGGCCGTGCCAAGATTTGTGTACGAGCGCTATCACGATGAGCCGATCAGGGTGGCTTCGGTGGGGAGACTTGTCTCGGCCAGCCAGCATGCCGGCTGGGTGACTGTGCGGGTGGCTGAAACCCTGGGTTCGCGTCAGGCATTGGCGGCCGAGATTTTGAATCGCAGCCTATGGCCTTTGATTGTCGTGGTCGGCGTGGCGCTGGCTTTGCTCTGGTTCGGTATTCAGCGGGCCTTTGCGCCCTTGGCCGTGGTCGAGCGCGAGCTGCGCAACCGGGAGCCCGATGATCTGGCGCCGTTGCGCGCGCCGGTTCCGCGGGAGGTGCGGCGCTTATCCGAAGCGCTTAATGCCTTTATGCAGCGGCTATCCACCATGATGGATAGCCTGAATACGCTAGTGGCCGATGCCGCCCATCAGGTGCGCACGCCTTTGGCGTCTCTACGCGCACAGGCCGAGGTGGCGCTCGAAGAGCCGAGCCCGGAACGTCTGCGCGAGCGCGTGGCGCGTATTCACCAGAACGCCACGCAGGCCAGTCAATTGATCAATCAGTTGCTGATGGACGCCACGATCGCGCACCGGCTGGGCCGGGGAGAGCGGCTTGCGGTGGGGGTGGCCGAAACGGTCAATGAAACGCGCCGGCGCATCGGTCCGCTGGACGCGCAACGGCTGAGTATTTCCATCGTGCCAGAGCTTCGCCGGGCGCGCGTCATGGGTGACCGCGTGGCGCTGCGCGAGATGCTGCGCAATCTTGTGGATAACGCCTTGCGCCATGCGCCGGACTCTTTGGTGGAGATCCAGGTTACCCCCGTGGCCGGCTATCGCGTGGCGTTGACGGTGTTAGACCGTGGGCCGGGCATTGCGGCCGGCGATAAAGAGCGGGTGCAGCAGCGCTTCGAGCGCGGATCCAGCCCACAGTCTGGTTCGGGTTTAGGGCTGGCCATTGTGCGCGCCGTGGCGCAGGCCCATGGCGGGGCCTTGGCCTTGCTTGACCGTCCTGGCGGGGGGCTGTTGGCGCGCATTGTGCTGCCGCTGGCCCGGCCGGCTGGGCGTGGCAGGCTGGCGGTGCTGCTGTTGGCCGGCGCGAGTCTTTTCCCTGCGCTTTGGCCCAGCCCGGCGCCGGCGGCCCGCCTCATCCAGGAAAGCCGCTATCCGGCGCCGCGGCCCTCCGGGCGGGTGCTGACGGTGGCGGGGCCGACGGATACCCCTGTGTTCGCGCCACTGGTTGCCGGTTTTCAACAGCAACGCCCGGACGTGACCGTGGTGTACCGTGAAATGGGTAGCCTGGAGTTGTATGAGGCTGCCGTGGCGGGGCAGTTGAAAGATGTCGATGTCTTGATCAGTTCCGCGCCAGATTTGCAGGTTCGCCTGGCCAATGACGGGTATGCCCTGAGCTATGCCTCGCCCTATCTGAGCCAGTTGCCGACCTGGGCGGTTTGGCGCAATGAGGTGTTCGGCTTTACGTTCGAGCCTGCTGTCATCGTCTATAACCCCCGCCGTTTCACGCAGGAGAGCGCACCGCACTCCCGTCAAGCGCTGTTGCGCTTGCTCGAGCGAGAGGGGGCGAGCCTGCGCGGCCGGGTGGCCACCTATGACATCGTAGCCAGCAATGTGGGCTATATGCTGGCCGAGCAGGATGAGCTGGTATCGTCGAATTTCTGGGGGCTGGCCAATGCCTTGGGGCAGGTGGGGGTGCGTCTGTCGCCTAGCACCAATGCGATGCTGGATGCGATTGCGAATGATGAGCTGGACCTGGGCTACAACCTGCTGGGCTCTTATGCGCTGGCCCGTCAGGCGGCAGGTGATCAGATTGGTGTGATTTTGCCGCGCGACTATATGCTGGTGCTGTCGCGTTCGGCTTTGATTGCCCGCAGCGCCCCGAATCCGGATCTGGGCAGGGCGCTGGTCGACTGGCTGTTATCGCCAGCGGGCCAGCAAGTGGCGGCTAGCCATGCCGGCCTGGGCGCCTTGATCCCTGGTACGCCCGGCCCCTGGTCTGCCGATAGCTTGCAGGCGCTTGCGCGCGGCATTGTGCAACCCATCGTCTTGAGTCCGGCGTTGCTGGTTGGGCTGGATCAGCAACGGCAGTCCCGTTTTGTGCAGAACTGGATGCGCCTGGTGACGGACACGCCGGCCGTGCCAAAGTGAGCGGACGGGGGTTTTCCCGGGTGCTCGGCGCGGCGCCATGACAGGACGCTGACAGAGTTCGCCACCTAAGATGCGGACACGCTGGCCGCAGAGCCAGTTCCGATATCTCAATGGAGAAGACAGCCATGTTTGCCAAGTCCTGCGCCGCAACCGCGGTGGCCCTTACGCTGGTGTCTGGCGCGGCCTTCGCGCAGAAGGTCCCTGAAGGCTATCCGGCCGATTATCAGAAGATCATCGATGGCGCCAAGAAAGAGGGCAAGGTCGTGATTTATTCGACGACCGACACCAAGGCGGCCGCGCCTTTGGTTGCGGGCTTCGAAGCCGCATTTCCGGGCGTGAAGGTCGAATACAACGACATGAACAGCACGGAGTTGTACAACCGCTATATCAGCGAACAGGCCTCAGGCAGCGCCAGCAGCGACGTGGTTTGGAGTTCATCCATGGACTCGGCGCTCAAGCTGGCCGTTGATTATGCGATGCAATACAAGTCCGCCGAAGCGCGTTATCTGCCGAGCTGGGCGATCTGGAAAGACAGCGCTTATGGCACGACTTTCGAGCCGGCCGTATTCATCTATAACAAGCGCCTGATTGATGCGGCTGACGTGCCCACCACGCACACGGCTCTGGCCACGCTCATTTCCGGCAATCCTGAGCGTTTCAAGAACAAGGTCACGACCTACGACATCGAGAAATCGGCCGTGGGCTTCATGCTGGCCGTGCAGGATAAGGCCCATCAACCGGATTACTTCAAGAACCTGAGCGAAATCGCCAAGGGCGGCCTGGTCGTGCAGTCGTCGACCGGCACCATGATGGAGCGCGTGTCTTCCGGTGAAAACCTGCTGGGCTACAACATCCTGGGTTCGTATGCCGAAACGCGCGCAAAAAACGATCCGTCCTTGGGTATCTCCTATCCCACCGATTACACCCTGGTGTTGTCGCGCGTGATCTTCCTGAGCAAGAAATCCAAGAACAAGAATGCCGCCAAGCTGTGGCTGGACTATGTTCTGTCCAAGCCGGGCCAGGAAATCCTCGCCAACAAGTCCGATCTGGCATCCATTCGGGATGATATCGAGGGCGATAACGATGTCGACGGCATGACCAAGAAGCTGGGTAAAGCGCTTCAGCCGATTCCGGTCAATGAAACGCTGCTGGAGTATCTGGAGCAAAAGCCGCGCCTTGAGTTCATCAAGGAATGGCGCGCCGCGGCAGCCAAGTAAGACCCACTCAAGCCAGTGGATAGGGGCGGGCGCGCGAGCGTTCGCCCGCGCGGCCGATCGCGCCGCCCATCATCGAAGACAGGATCTTCCATGCAGTCATTGCGCAGAAAATGGCAGTCCTTGCCGCGCGGCATTGTGGTGCTGCTCACGGCATTGGCGATTTACGTGCCGCTTTCCTTCATCATCGTCCAGAGCTTTTTGTCGGCGCCGTTTTTCGCGCCTAGCAAATATTTCAGCCTGGATGCGTTTCGCTTTATTTTCGACGACCCTGATTTCTATAAGGCCTTGAGAACGGGCTTTATCCTCGCCTTCGGTCTGGCTATTATTTCCATTCCCTTGGGCGGGATGCTGGCCTTTCTGATGATACGCACGGATCTGCCCGGCCGGCGCTGGATCGAGCCGCTGATTCTGGTGCCGATTTTCGTCTCGCCTATGGTGCTGGGTTTTGGCTATGTCGTGGCGGCGGGGCCCGTAGGCTTTTTTTCACTCTGGGCGGAACACTTACTGGGCTTTGTGCCCTGGAACGTCTACTCGCTCACCAGCATTGTCATCATTGCCGGCCTGACCCATGTGCCCCATGCCTATCTCTACATTTCCTCGGCCTTGCGCAGCATGGGCTCGGACGTGGAAGAGGCCGCCCGGGTGGCGGGGGCGTCGCCCTTGCGCGTGATGATGTCGGTGAGTTTGCCGATGGTGCGTCCGGCCATGCTGTATGCCACGGTATTGCTGTTCTTTCTGGGCTTGGAAGTGTTCGGCCTGGTGCTGGTGCTCGGCGATCCCGAAGGCAACCTGGTGCTGGCGACCTATCTGTACAAGCTCACCAATAAGCTGGGTATTCCTTCCTACCACTTGATGGCCGCCGTCGCCGTGGTGCTGATCGCCATGACGATTCCGCTGGTCATGCTGCAACGCCGGCTGATGCGTACCGCCAACCGCTTCGTGACCATGAAGGGCAAGGCTTCGCGCGCGCGTCCGCTGCCCTTGGGCCGCTGGCGTTGGGTGGCGGGTGGTGTGGTGGCGTTCTGGCTTCTGGTGACTATTGTCGTGCCCTTGATCGGCGTGTTGTTGCGGGCTTTTGTGTCGAATTGGGGCATGGGGGTTTCGTTGCTGGATGTGCTGTCCTTGGATGCCTTCCGCACGGTGTTTTCGCAGACCAACCTGATCCGCGCCATCGTCAACTCGGTCGCGATCGGTGTGTTCGGCGGCGCGCTGGCCGTGTTCTGCTACCTTTTCATCGGTCTGGCCATGCATCGCAAGCCGGATAACGTGACGCGCTTTCTGGATTACAGCGTGCTGGTGCCGCGCGCCGTGCCGGGCCTGCTGGCGGGTCTGGCCTTTCTGTGGGTATTCCTGTTCGTGCCCATGTGGCTGGAAAATGCGCTTGACCCGGATATGGGCGGCTGGCTGTCCGGTCTGCCTTTTGCCGATTGGGCGCGTGAAAACGTGGTCGAGTGGCTTCGCGCCCTGCGTAGCACCATCTTCAGCGTCTGGCTGGCCTATACGGTGGTGTGGATGGCCTATGGTCTGCGCCTGATTTCGTCCACGCTGTTGCAGGTGGGGCCCGAGCTTGAAGAGGCGGCGCGCAGCACCGGCGCCACGCGCGGGCAGGTGACCCGCCACGTTACGGTGCCGCTGGCGAAATACGGCCTGATCGGCTCCTGGTTGCTGATGTTCCTTATTTTCGAGCGCGAATACTCGACCGGCGTTTACCTGTTGTCGCCCGGTACCGAGACCATTGGTTCCATGCTGGTGTCATTGTGGGCTTCCGGCGCCATCGACATTGTGGCCGCGCTTTCCTTTATCAATATCGTGCTGGTCGTTGTCGGCCTGGGCATCGCTCTGCGTTTCGGAGTCAAACTTCATGATTGAGCTTTCCGTCGAAGATCTGCATCTGGATTACGGCGATAACCCGGTCCTTAAAGGCGTCTCCATGGAGTTGCGCCAAGGAGAGGTGGTGTCGCTTCTTGGCCCATCGGGCAGCGGCAAGACCACGCTGCTGCGTGCGGTTGCGGGCCTGGAAGGGCCCAAGGCCGGCCGCATCAACATTGGCGAGCGTGTGGTGTTCGATGGGGCGAACCGCAAGGAAGTGCCGGCCGAAGATCGCAACCTGGGTTTGGTGTTCCAGTCGTATGCCCTGTGGCCGCACAAGACGGTGTTCGACAACGTCGCCTATCCGCTCAAGTTGCGCGGTGTGCCGGGCGCGGAAGTCCGTCAGCGTGTGCAGGATGTGTTGGATCAGCTTGGCCTGGGCAAACTCGGTCAGCGTCACCCGCATCAACTCTCGGGCGGCCAGCAGCAGCGTGTCGCCATCGGCCGTGCCCTGGTCTACAGCCCGCCGGTCATTCTGCTCGACGAGCCCTTGTCTAACCTGGATGCCAAGCTGCGTGAAGAAGCGCGTGCTTTTCTGCGTGAACTGATCGTGCGCCTAGGCCTGTCGGCGCTCATGGTCACGCACGATCAGAGTGAGGCAATGGCCATCTCGGATCGTATTTTGCTGCTGAACAACGGCAAGATCGAACAGCAGGGTACGCCGCAGGAAATGTACGGTTCGCCCGCCACCCTGTTCACCGCCGAGTTCATGGGCAGCAACAACCGTCTGGACGGCCGGATTACGGAAGTGCGCGATGGCCGCGCCCGCATCGAAGGCAATGGCTGGGTGCTGTGGGGCCATGCTGCCGAGGGCGTCGCCGCCGGCAAGGATGGCACGGCCGTCATTCGCGTTGAGCAGGTACGTCTGCAAGACGACCCGGATGGCAATCATCTGGATTTGCCGCTGATTACCTGCATGTATCTCGGCGATCGTTGGGAGTATCTGTTCCGCGCACAAGATGGCTTGTCTTTGCGCGCCTATGGGCCGCAAGGCCGCCAGCCTGGCACCTGCCGGCTGTCGATGCCTGCGTCCAATGTCTGGGTATTTCCGCGAGACTGAGCGCGAGCGCATCTTGCATCCCCCGGGGAGGGCATCCTCGGGGCGCTTCCCCATTAACCGCCGTCAGGCGGTTTTTTGTTGGAGAAAAGCCTTTCATTTAATAGCGCTTTTCCCTCAAAAACTAGAGATATTCCGAAGAGAAAACGGGAAATAGAAGATAGCCTCTGGCAGGTATGAATTTTAGATTGCGGAACCCACGGGAGTTCCGCCTATGCCCAGTTACCTGTTGCGGCACCATGACCGCCACGGCCTTCCCGGCTATCTGCCGGGCACGATGGAAAGCAGCCAATGGTTTGAGCAGTTGGATTGCGGCAATGTGTTTCGCAATGCGTTCTCCGCCGACTGCTGGATATTGCAGAATAACCAGCGCCCGGTAAGGCAAGCGGGCTACTACGCCAGCGATGTTGTGTTGCAGCAGTATGCGCTGATGAGCACGCGCCATGGTTTCGCGGGTTGTCCGCCACGGCAGCTGCGTTTACAGACCGTGGTCAATGGCAGCGCATTGCGCCTTTTGGGCTGCCCGGGTGTACGTCTTTCGGACTTTCTCAGCGATTGCGAACTGGGCCGCTTCACTGCCCGGGTATTGCAAGGCGCGGGTTTGGTCGCCGATGGCATGGAATGGCGGCCAGACCAGCGCGATTTGCTGCTGTGGCTTAGTGTGCGGCCTTGAATGCGAGGCGGTATTGATGCAATAGCGGCTCGGTGTAGCCGTTGGGTTGGCTGAGGCCCTCAAACACCAGTGCCGTGGCCGCGCGATAGGCATAAGAGGTCGTGAAATGGCCGGCCATCGGCAGATAGCCGGGGTCGCCGGCGTTTTGCTGATCCACCACGGCGGCCATGCGTTCAAAGGTTAGCCGCACCTGGTCCGGGCTGACGACGCCGTGCAGCAGCCAGTTTGCAATATGCTGGCTGGAGATGCGCAGCGTGGCGCGGTCCTCCATGAGGCCTACATTATTGATGTCCGGCACCTTGGAGCACCCCACCCCCTGGTCGATCCAGCGCACGACATATCCCAGGATGCCCTGCACATTGTTGTCGAGCTCATGTTGGATGTCCTGGGCGCTCCAATCGGCCGGATCGCCTACCGGGATGGTCAGCAGGCCGTCCAGCAGCTCGTCGGCCACCTCGGTCAGCCGGGTCTGCTCTAGCGACCGCTGCACGGCCGGGACATCCACTTGGTGATAGTGCAGCGCATGCAGGGTGGCGGCGGTGGGCGAGGGCACCCAGGCGGTGTTGGCGCCGGCCTTGGGGTGCGCGGCCTTCTGTTCCAGCATGGCGGCCATCAGGTCTGGCATGGCCCACATGCCTTTGCCGATTTGTGCCCGGCCGCGCAGGCCACAGTTCAGGCCTACCAATACGTTGTTGCGTTCGTAGGCGGCGATCCAGGCGCTGGATTTCATATCCCCTTTGCGCAGCATGGGGCCGGCCTGCATGACCGAGTGCATTTCGTCGCCCGTGCGATCCAGAAAGCCGGTGTTGATGAAGGCCACGCGGTCGGCTGCAGCGGCAATGCAGGCCTTCAGGTTGAGGCTGGTGCGCCGCTCCTCATCCATGATGCCCATCTTGATGGTGTGGCGCGGCAGGCGGAGCAGGTCTTCGACGCGCGTGAACAAGCTGTCGGCGAAGGCGGTTTCGGCCGGGCCGTGCATCTTCGGCTTGACGATATAGATCGAGCCGGTGCGCGAGTTGCGCCGCTGGGCCAGATCGACCTTGGCGGCTAACGTGGTGATTACGGCGTCCATGATGCCCTCGGGCACTTCGCGGCCATCGCGGTCCAGGATGGCGGGATTGCTCATGAGATGACCGACATTGCGCACAAAAAGCAGGGAGCGGCCAGGCAGCGTCAGGCTTTGGCCATCCGCTGCGGTGTAGCTGCGATCCGCATTCATGCGGCGCGTGAAGGTCTTGCCGTTTTTGGTGACGGATTCGGTCAAGTCACCGCGCATCAGGCCTAGCCAGTTGCGGTAGATATGTGTTTTGTCTTGGGCATCGACTGCGGCGACGGAGTCTTCACAATCCATGATGGTGGTGAGCGCCGATTCCATCAGCAGGTCTTTTACGCCAGCGGGGTCGGTGGCGCCGATGAGATGCTGACGGTCGATCTGGAGCTCGAAATGCAGGCCATTGTGCGCGAGCAAAATGGCCTGCGGCGTGGCGGCGCTGCCTTGATAACCTCTGAATTGCGCGGCCTGTTTCAGTGTGGTTTCACCCTCGGCGGTGGCGATGACAAGCCGTGCATCGCGCACGAAATAGGCGATGGCCTGACGGTGTGAGCCTTGCTCCAGGGGCGCCGCGCTATCGAGAAAGTCCCGGGCGCGTTCAATGACCGCCTGACCGCGCTGGGGGTTGTAGTCCGGTCCGGCACTGCCCGGGATGGCGTCGGTGCCATACAGGGCATCGTACAGGCTGCCCCAGCGGGCATTAACGGCATTCAAGGCATAACGCGCATTGGACATCGGCACGACCAGCTGCGGCCCAGCTTGACGGGCGATCTCGTGATCCACATTCTCGGTTCGCGCACGCACGTCGGCAGGCGGCGCTTGCAGATAGCCGATGTCGCGGAGAAAGGCGCGGTAGGCGGCGGGGTCACGGACCGGGCCCGGGTGGCTGCGATGCCAGCTATCTAGCTCAGCCTGTAAACGATCGCGCTCGGCGAGCAGTTCGCGGTTGCGTGGCCCCAGTTCGTGAATGATGGCCGCAAAGCCTTCCCAGAAAGTCTGGCTGTCCAGGCCGGAGCCGGGTAGGGCTTCGTTTTCGATGAATTGGTAGAGCGAGTTTGCGACCTGAAGGCCAGCGATGCGTGTGGTCATGATGGGAAGAGATGAATGAGTTCAGCCAGATGATCGGCCCTGCTATGGGGCGCTGTCCAGGCATGCGGTGGCTAGTCATAGCAGTTTGTGCGTGGCGGCTGCGCATGATGACCGGGTTTTAGGGTTTTACTTCAGATGCTTGGGATATTGCGACGACCCTGCTGAAAGGCGAGCAACAGCGGTTCATGCCAGTGATGGATTTGCGATGGGAGAGACCAACGGCCTCAGGTGGCCGAAATCGTCGCCGAGCAGTGAGCGGGCGCAGGCCGACCCTGTCAATCGCGTGAGCCAGTGTTTGCACGAGACTGAACCAGAACAAGCGTGTCGGCGCGCGCCACCCTGAGGGCGGGGCCTGAAGCGATGCTGTCCATGAAAAAGCCCGCCTGCGAGCTTGCACTCGAGGCGGGCTTCGCGGGCGCCGAGCTTAGCGGCGCCGTGTATCAGCCATGATGCGGCGGATAGTCCAGGTTGCCGTAGGTCACGAGGCCTTCAGCCTTGGCGTGGGCCAGATCCGCACGGACTTGGGCGCGGGTCAGGGTGCTGTCGCCCGCTTGCGCGGCGGGCGGGTAATCGCCATCAGCGGTGGTGACGAGCCCGGCCTGTTCGGCCTGCGCCAGTTCCTGGCGCACCTGGGCCGAACTGAGCTCGCCATGCTGGACGATGGCGGCAGGGTAGGCTTCTTCGCCGAAAGTGTATTGACCCGAAGCCTTGGCCTGCGCCAGTTCAGCCTGGACCTGAGCACGGGTGGGCTCAATATCCGCAGCCTGGGCGCCGGCCATCACGCCCAAAGACAGTACGACAGCCGTAGCGAGTAACTTCATGGTAATCCTCCGTTAGGTGATTGCGGATGCAAACTGACGGGGCTTTTGGCCCCTTGTTTGTGTCCCGATGAAGTCATTCTCTACCTGTCGTGACCTGGGATAAACCCGGTAAAGTAAAAAACATTATTCCAATTTCATTGGCAATATGCCTAAATTCCGGCGAATAATCCCATATTCATGGGTAGTCCCGCACAGGTTAGTCTGAGGCAGCTTAGGCGGCGCTCAATGTTCAGAGCAGGGTGCCAGCAAGGGCGGAGGCGATTAGCAACACGCCCGTCCAGAGATTGGCGCGGAACAGCATGAAGTTGCGGTCCGGACGGCGCAGATCGAAAACAAGCAGTTGCCATGTCAGGTGCAAGGCCACCAGCGCCATGCCCACAAAGTAGGTCCAACCCATACCCATCGCATAGCCTGCCCAGGCCCACAGCAAGGCCGAGGCCAGGTAAAAACCGCCGATCCAGCGTTTGCCCTGATCGGCGAAACGCATGGCCGTGGAGTGCAAACCCAGTTTGCGGTCGTCGCGCACGTCGACATAGGCATAAATGCTGTCGTAACCGATCTGCCACAGCACCGCGCCCAGCCACATCGCCACGCCAGCCAGGGGCAGGTGGTTTTGCGTGTCGGTCCAGGCCATCAGCATGCCCCAGTTAAAGCACACCCCCAGCACGGCCTGGGGCCAATAGGTGACGCGCTTGCAAAAGGGGTAGATGAACACAAAGGGCAGCACGCCCAAAGCCCACCAGCGGCTTAGATCATTGATGAAAAACAGCAGCGACGCGCAGACCAGCAATTGCCCCAGGAGAAACCAGACCGCCTGGCGCATGCTGAGTTGACCGCTGGTCAGGGGACGGAAACGGGTGCGCTCGACATGTTTGTCGATATCGCGATCCCACATATCGTTGACTGTGCAACCAATGCCCCGCATGAGCAAGGCGCCGAGCGAAAAAATGATCAGGCGCCACACATCCGGCCAGCCGCCGGCTGCCTGCACCAAGGCGGCAATGCAGGGCAGCAGCGTCAGCCAGGTGCCAATCGGGCGATCCAGGCGGCACAGGCGGGCGTAGGGGCGCCAGGAGCGGGGCAGCCATCGTTCGACCCAGTCGTCGAAGACGATGTCACTCAGGTCGGGATGGGAGGTCGCAGTCACTGTAGGCAATACCGTCAAGAAAAGGGGGCGCGGCGGCATGTGCCGCCGCGCCCGACTATAGCGCATGACCGAGCCAGGCGGGGTCAGACGTGTTTATGCAGCAGTTTTCCGAGGATGGCGATACCGGTGTTGATCTTATCTTCAGGCACCGTAGCGAAGCTCAGGCGCAGCGTGTTGCTACGTGGTGTGCCGGTGTAGAAGGGGCCACCGGGGACGAAGGCCACATTCTGTTCGATGGCTTGCGCCAGCAGCTTAGTGCTGTCGACATGTTCGGGCAGCGTGACCCAGAGGAACATGCCGCCTTCCGGTTTCGTCCAGTGAACACTGGCCGGGAATTCGCGCGTAACGGCTTCCAGCATGCAACTGCCTTGGCGGCGATAGATCTCACGCACGTTGGGCAGATGTTCGTCGAGAAAGCCGTCTTTGATGATTTCGTAGACCGCCATCTGCGTGAGGGTGGGCGTGTGCAGGTCCGTGGCCTGCTTGGCCTGGGTCAGCTTATTGATGATTTTGCGGGGCCCGGCGATATAGCCCAGACGCAGGCCGGGTGCGAGCACCTTGGAGAAGGTGCCCAGGCGGATCACCGTCGCGCCGAACTCCTCGCCGAGGGCTTGCAGCCCGGGCTGAGGCTCTCCCGCATAGCGCAGCTCGCCATAGGGATCATCTTCGATGATGGGCAGGCCCAACGCGGCGGCGCGCTGCACCAGTGCCACGCGGCGTTCGCGGTTCATCGTGCGGCCAGTCGGATTCTGGAAGTTAGGCAGGGCGTAGAGAAAGCGCGCGCCGTCGGCCAACTCAGGGGTGATCAACTCGGGAATCAGGCCGCCGTCGTCGGTCGGCACGGGCACGTAGCGCGGCTGGTAAAGGCTGAAAGACTGTAGGGCGCCCAGGTAGGTGGGGTCTTCGACGAGCACCTTGCTGTCTTTGTCGATCAGGACTTTGCCCAGCAGATCCAGCGCTTGCTGCGAACCCGATACGATGAGGATCTGATCCGCCGTCACGTGCGCGCCTGTGCGGCTCAGGTCATCGGCCAGCCATTGGCGCAGCGGCGCATAGCCTTCGGTCGGGCCATATTGCAGGGCCGCCCGGCCATTGGTGGACAACACCTTATCGAAGGCTGCGCGTACTACCTCGATGGGAAAACCGCCAGGCGCGGGCAGTCCGCCGGCGAAGGAAATCACCTCGGGGCGCTCGGTGATCTTGAGGAGTTCACGGATGGCGGAACTGGTCAGTTGTTGCGCGCGTTCCGAGAAGGTGCACGTGGGTTCGAAGGGCTTGTCCATGGGGTGTTACGGATAAATAAAGAAACGTGCTTGATATTTTTTATTGTGGCACAGGGCGCCGTATGTCCGAGGCAGGCCTAAAATCACCGCGCACGATTTCTTCCTGTACAGTAAATTTAAGTTACAAAACGGTAGCCGCCATGTTCCAGGCCAGTACGCTTTCGACCGACTTCAAGCCTCAGTTTTATCAGGAGCTGGCCGCCCAGGCGCGCGCGCTGCTCGATGGCGAGCATGATCGTATCGCCAATGCGGCCAATTTCGCGGCCTTGATCTGGCAGTCTGTGCCGGACATCAATTGGTCGGGCTTTTATTTCTTTGATGGCCAGGAGCTGGTGCTAGGCCCTTTTCAAGGCAAACCCGCTTGCGTGCGCATCGCCTTGGCGCGTGGCGTGTGCGGCGCGGCGGCCAGCCTGCGCCAGACCCAGGTTGTGCCGGATGTGCATGCATTTCCCGGCCATATCGCTTGCGATGCGGCGTCGCGTTCTGAAATCGTGGTGCCGCTGTTGCGGGATGGGCAGTTGTTGGGGGTCTGGGATGTGGACAGCCCCACGCCGGGCCGTTTCGATGACGCCGACCGCGAGGGGATGGAAGCCCTATGCCAGGTTTTCCTCCATAGCCTTGCGCGTTGACAAGCTGCGCATCGCCGCGTAGATTTGCGGCGCTGCCTTTCTTTTTTTCCTGTTTTATATGAACCAGGCCCAAACCTTCACTGCCATTACCCGCGCTCAATGCGCGGTGGCGGTGTTTGGCCTGAAATCCAAAAAACAGCGGCTCATCTGACCGGAGCAGGCTGTTCCGTCAGATGGGCGACGGAACAGCGGCAGAGCCGGCTGCGCGACACGCGCAATCCCATTCTCCCTCTCGACATCGCACTTCTGCACGGGCTTACCGAAGGAGTGAATCATGTCGAGCATTACCGAAGTCGAACCCCTTAACACCGCCTCCCGCACCGCATCCTTTCAGGGTGTTTGGGTGCCCCTCGTCACGCCGTTTGACGAAGAGGGTCCTGACCTGTTTTCCCTGCGCCGTCTGATGCGGCAGTATCGCGATGCCGGTGTCGATGGCGTGGTGGTCTGCGGCAGCACGGGCGAAGCTGCCGCGATGGATGAATACGAGCAACTGGCCGTGTTGGATACGGTGCTCGATGAAGCGGGAGCCTTGCCGGTCGTGATGGGCTTGGCAGGCAATCATCAGCGCGATGTCTTGCGCCGCCAGGCGGTGTTCAACACGCGGGGGCTGGCCGGACTGTTGACGCCCGCGCCTTACTACGTGCGTCCGGGCCAGGCGGGTCTGGCCGACTATTTTCGGGCGCTGGCCGATGCGTCGGCGGTCCCGCTCATTCTCTACGACATTCCTTATCGCACGGGCGAGCATATCGATATCGATACGCTGCTGGTTTTGGCCGAGCATCCCAATATCCGCGCCGTGAAGGACTGCGGCGGTTCGCTCGATAAGACGCAGGCTTTGATCGCACATGGCGGTTTGCAGGTCTTGGCGGGCGAAGATATGCAGATGCTGGGTACGCTGGCGATGGGGGGCAGCGGTTTGATCGCGGCGTCGGCCCATGTGCGGGCGGATCTTTTCGTGGCCATGTATCAGGCCATGCAGGCGCAGCAGGTGGCGTTGGCGCGTCAGATTTATCACGCGCTCGCACCCGTCATGCGCCTGCTGTTCGCCGAGCCCAATCCCGCGCCCCTGAAGGGTTTGCTGGCGCGTCAGGGCGTGTTGCGTGAGCACTTGCGCGCCCCGATGGCGCCGGCTAGCCTTGCGCTCATCTCGCAGCTTGAGGCGGCGGTGGCGGAGCTCGACCGGCGTTATCCTCGCGCGCTTTAGGCGGCGACAGCGCGCCGGTCGGTCGCGGCTTAGCGCGTAATGCGGGTGCGCCGGTCCCGTTAAGGGTGGACAGGGCCGTCGCGCAGATGAGCAGGCTCGGCGATGCGGCTATCGCCCGAGCCTGGGTTGATGACGGGGCGCAGGGCTTCCCCCGCCATCAACCGCCTGTGCGCGAACGTTCAGGCCGGCTGCCGATCTGAGGTGGATGGTGGCAGTAAGAAATCAAGGTTTTATGGATAATAAAAAGAAAGTAAGTATTTGCTAACAATACCTTAAGGGGGGCGCTATCCGCATCGTTTTCAACGCTTAATGGGCGGGTATATGCCGCCTGGCATAAAGCAGGAAGATGCCGCTCTTGGGGGCGATCCGGGTTGGCAGGGTTGTCTGGGTGATCTACAACTGCGCCATCACCGCAGGCGCTGGAGCGCCCCTCATTGGAGACAGCCTCTATGACCGCGTCCGTCGGCACGAATGATCTGGTTTTCGACTACATCATCGTAGGAGCGGGTTCGGCAGGCTGTCTGCTCGCCAATCGTTTGTCTGCCGATCCGGCCTTGCGGGTGTTGCTGATCGAGGCCGGCGGCGAAGACAATTGGCATTGGATACATATCCCGGTTGGCTACCTCTATTGCATCGGCAATCCCCGTACAGACTGGTGCTATCGCACACAGGCCGATCCGGGCCTCAATGGCCGCAGCCTGGTTTATCCGCGCGGCCGGGTGCTGGGAGGCAGCTCTGCCATCAACGGCATGATCTATATGCGCGGACAGCAGGCCGACTACGACGGTTGGGCGGCTCTGGGTAATACCGGTTGGGCCTGGGATGATGTCTTGCCCTATTTCAAGTCCTGCGAAGACCATCACGCGGGCGCCAGCGCGTTTCATGGCGCGGGCGGCGAGTGGCGCGTGGAGCGCCAGCGCCTGTCCTGGGATTTGCTGCAAGCGTTTCGTCTGGCTGCTGCACAGACCGGTATCGCGTCGGTTCAGGATTTCAACCAGGGCGACAACGAAGGCTGTGATTATTTTGAAGTGAATCAGTACCGCGGCGTACGTTGGACTGCCGCCAAGGCCTTTCTGCATCCGGTGCGGCGGCGCCCCAATCTGACCGTCATGACCGGGGCGCGCGCCGAGCGCATTGTGTTCGAACAGCGCCGTGCCGTGGGGCTGCAATTCTTGAACGATGGCGGCCAGCGCCGCTTGGCCCAGGCCCGCGTCGAGGTCGTGCTGTCCGCGGGCGCCATTGGCTCCGCCCAACTGCTGCAGCTGTCGGGCGTGGGGCCGGGGGCGCATTTGCAGTCTCTGGGTTTGCCGCTTGTGCATGATGCGCCGGGGGTGGGAGGCAATCTGCAAGACCACCTGCAATTGCGTCTTATCTACCGGGTGTCGCATGCCCGCACCCTGAATACGATGGCGGGCAGTTGGTGGGGCAAGGCCGCGATGGCGGCGCAATACCTTTGGTCGCGCAGCGGGCCACTAAGCATGGCCCCTTCGCAATTGGGCGCGTTTGCGCGCTCCAGCGCGGAGCAGTCCAGAGCCAATGTGCAGTACCACGTGCAGCCCCTCTCGCTGGATCGCTTTGGCGAAGCTTTGCATGGTTTTCCTGCCTTCACCGCTTCTGTGTGCAATCTGAGGCCGACCAGCCGTGGCCGCGTGCGGATTGTGGCAGCGGATGCGCAGACCCCGCCAGAGATTCTGTGCAACTACTTGTCCACTGAGGAAGACTGCCAGGTGGCGGCCGACAGCATCCGGCTGACCCGGCGCATCGTGGCTCAGCCTGCATTGCGGGCCTATCAACCACAGGAGTACAAGCCTGGCATCCAGGCGCAGTCCGCCGAGGATCTGGTAAACGCCGCCCGCGAAATCGGCACCACTATTTTTCATCCGGTGGGCACTTGCCGGATGGGTGTGGATGAGGCCGCCGTGGTGGACCCGCAATTGCGGGTGAAAGGCGTAAGCGGCTTACGGGTGATCGATGCCTCCATCATGCCGCTGATCACCTCGGGCAACACCAATTCGCCCACCATCATGATTGCCGAGAAGGGGGCGGCTCTGCTGAGGCGGGCTTACCCTTAGCTTAAGCATCGGCCCGGCCCGCTTTCTTCGGTATGGCCTGCGTTATATTTCGGCTCTTGTTCAAAGTTGGCGGGGCGGCCCCCTGAGATTGCCATGACTCAGCCTATCGAGATAATCGCCACGCTGCTTTTCGCGCTGGCGGTGCTGCACACTTTTTCGGTGCCCGTCTTTGCGCGTCTGGCGCATCGCAATGGGCCGCATGCCGGCATCTGGCATCTCCTGTCGGAGGTCGAAGCGGTCTTTGGCGTTTGGGCTTTCGCCCTGATCGCCGTGATGGCGGCCTTGCAGGGCAGCCACGCCGCCGTGGCTTACATGGACACGCGCAATTTCACCGAACCCCTGTTCGTGTTCGTGATCATGGTGGTGGCATCCAGCCGGCCTATTCTCGAACTCGTGAACATGCTGGTGAAGGTGATCGCACGCGCTTTGCCCGTGCGGCGCGAGTTGGCCACGTTTTTTGTCGTGATGTCGGTGGTGCCTTTGGGCGGCTCCTTCATTACTGAACCGGCCGCGATGACGCTGGCGGCGCTATTGCTGCGCGACGGGTATTTCCGTGTGCAGGGACGGGCCGGATTCAAGTATCTTGCCTTGGGTGTGCTGTTCGTCAATGTGTCGATAGGCGGGGTGCTGACTTCTTACGCCGCGCCGCCTGTGCTGATGGTGGCGTCGACTTTCGAGTGGAATACCGCTTTCATGGCGGCGAACTTCGGCTGGCGCGCCGCGATCGCCGTCTTTCTGAATGCCGCCGTGCTGACCTTGGTGTGCCGCGAGGCGCTGCTGGCCGGTGACGCCAAGGCGCCCGATGGCGAGGCGCGCGCGCCCGTGCCCTGGCCTGTCATGCTGGTGCATGTGCTGTTTCTGGTCGGCGTGGTGCTCACGGCCCACCATCCCGCGGTGTTTCTTGGCCTGATGATGATGTTCATCGGCTTTGCCGAAGCTTACAAGCGCCACCAGAGCCGCCTGCTCGTCAAGGAAGGTCTGATGGTGGGGTTTTTTCTGGCCGGTCTGGTCGTGTTGGGCGGCCTGCAGAAATGGTGGTTGCAGGATTTGTTGGGCGGGCTGGAGCCCTGGGTCTTGTTCTGGGGGGCAACCGTTCTCACGGCGATTACGGACAATGCCGCACTGACTTATCTGGGGTCTCTGGTTGAAGGCAGCAGCGCCAGCTGGCGTTATATGCTTGTGGCGGGCGCCGTGACGGGCGGCGGTCTGACCGTGATCGCCAATGCGCCCAATCCAGCCGGTTTCGCCATTTTGAAAAGCCATTTCCCGGATGGCAGTATTTCTTCCGGCAAGCTGTTTCTGGCTGCCTTGGTGCCCACCTGTGTCGCGGCTGCGCTTTTCCTTTTGCCGACATAAAGGGGTCGCATCCTTAGGGGCTGTGCAAGCGGATGCCGGGAACGTTCGTAAAAACCGCTAAAATTCAAGACTTTCCCGTATTTTTCGGCTGGGCTCAGGGGCTTCCTCATGTTTTCTTGGGGGTGCGCCGGGCCTGAAACACTTTGCCGGTGCGGCTGGGAGCCTTCATTTCATGCCTATTTACGCTTATAAATGCAGTAGCTGCGGCTACGCGAAAGACGTGCTGCAGAAAATGTCCGATGCGCCACTTACTGTCTGTCCGGAATGCGGCCACAACACCTTCAACAAGCAGGTGACAGCCGCCGGTTTTCAGCTCAAGGGATCGGGCTGGTACGTAACCGATTTCCGCAATAACAGTGCGAGCAACGCTGCCACCGGCAAGGCGGCGCCTGCCGAAACCGCCAGCGCGCCGAGCAGCGGCGACGCTGCGGTGAGTGCGAGTCCGCCTGCGAGTCCGCCCACCTCAAGCACTTCCGATTAATCGTGTTCAAGAAGTATTTCATCGCCGGCCTGCTCATCTGGGTACCTCTGGCCATCACGATCTGGGTACTGGGGCTGCTGGTCGCCACCCTCGAAGGCTTTGTGCCAGGGTTTCTGTCGTCAGAATCATTGTTTGGCGTCGAGATTCCCGGTTTCGGCTTCGTGCTGGTGATCGTGGTGGTGCTGCTTACCGGCGTGTTGGCAGCCAATTTGATCGGGCGTAGCCTTTTTGACCAGTGGGAACGTATTCTTGGACGCATCCCGCTGGTACGCTCTATTTACAACTCGGTCAAACAAGTCAGCGACACCGTACTCGCCCCCAATGGGCGTGCATTCCGGCAGGCGGTGCTGATCCAGTACCCGCGTGCCGGTTCCTGGACCATTGCCTTTCTGACAGGTGCCCCGAGTGGCGAGGTCGCCCAGCATCTGCCGGGTGAACACCTGAGCGTGTACGTCCCGACTACGCCCAACCCGACCTCGGGCTTTTTTCTCATGATGCCGCGCAGCGAAGTGGTCGATCTCGACATGTCGGTCGACGCGGCATTGAAGTACATCGTTTCCATGGGCGTGGTGGCGCCGCCGGATCATTCCGGCATGCACCCTCACCCGCCGGCAGAGGCGCATCGCGCCGAACCGTAACCTTTTTACGCTTACAAGCCTATAACGGAGTTATCCCGCATGCGTACCTGCTACACCGGTCAGGTTTGCCGTGACCATCTCGGCCAGACTGTCACCCTGTACGGCTGGGTGAACCGCCGCCGCGACCACGGCGGGGTGATTTTTATCGACCTGCGCGACCGCACGGGGCTGGCCCAGATCGTGTTTGATCCAGACAATGCCGGCGCCTTTGGCACTGCCGAGCGTCTGCGCAATGAGTTTTGCGTACGCGTGACCGGGCTGGTGCGCGAACGTCCCCAGGGCACGACCAACGCCGAGCTGGCCTCGGGCGAGGTGGAAGTGCTGTGCCGTGACGTCGAAATCCTGAATCCCTCGGTGACGCCGCCGTTCCAGCTCGACGACGACAACCTCTCCGAGACCACCCGTCTTACGCACCGTGTGCTGGACCTGCGCCGTCCGCAGATGCAGCGCAACCTGATGCTGCGCTACCGCGTCTCCATCGAAGTGCGCAAGTTTCTGGATCAACTGGGTTTCATTGATATCGAAACCCCCATGCTGACCAAGAGCACTCCTGAGGGCGCCCGTGACTACCTCGTGCCTTCGCGCGTGAACGCCGGACATTTCTTTGCCTTGCCTCAGTCGCCCCAGCTGTTCAAGCAGATGCTGATGGTGTCGGGCTTTGACCGTTACTACCAGATCACCAAGTGCTTCCGCGACGAAGATCTGCGCGCTGACCGTCAGCCTGAATTTACCCAGATCGACTGCGAAACCTCGTTCCTGACCGAAACCGAGATCCGCGCCGTTTTCGAAAGCATGATCCGTCATGTCTTCAAGGTGGTGCAGAATGTCGATCTGCCCGATCCCTTCCCCATCATGACCTGGACCGAAGCGATGGCGCGCTTTGGTTCCGACAAGCCGGATATGCGCGTGAACCTCGAGTTCACCGATGTGGCCGACATCATGCGCGACGTGGACTTCAAGGTGTTCGCCTCTGCGGCCACCACGCAGGGCAGCCGTGTAGTCGCCCTGCGCGTGCCGGGTGGCGGCGAGCTTTCTCGCAGCGAGATCGATGCGTACACGCAGTTCGTCGGCATCTATGGCGCCAAGGGGCTGGCCTACATTAAGGTCAATGACGTGGCCAAGGGCCGTGAAGGCCTGCAATCGCCCATCGTGAAGAACCTGCACGACGCGGCTCTGGCTGAACTGGTCAAGCGCACGGGTGCTCAGGATGGCGACATCATTTTCTTCGGCGCAGACCGCGCCAAGGTCGTCAACGATGCCCTCGGCGCGTTGCGCGTGAAGATCGGCCATAGCGAGTTCGGCAAAAAAACCGGCCTGTTCTCTGGCGGCTGGCGTCCGCTGTGGGTGGTGGACTTCCCCATGTTCGAATACGACGAGGAAGAAGGCCGCTACACCGCTGCTCATCATCCCTTCACCAGCCCCAAGGACGGCCACGAGGACTTCCTCGAAACCGATCCGAGCCAGGCTTTCGCCAAGGCTTACGACATGGTGCTCAATGGTTGGGAAATCGGTGGCGGCTCGGTGCGTATCCACCGTGAAGAAGTGCAGAGCAAGGTGTTCCGCGCGCTCAAGATCGGTCCTGATGAGGCCCGCGAGAAGTTCGGCTTCCTGCTGGATGCGCTGCAATACGGCGCTCCCCCGCACGGCGGCATTGCCTTCGGCCTGGATCGCATCGTCACCATGATGACCGGCGCGGATTCCATCCGTGACGTGATCGCCTTCCCGAAGACGCAGCGCGCGCAGGATCTGCTCACGCAAGCGCCTTCGTCGGTTGATGATAAGCAGTTGCGCGAATTGCATATTCGCCTGCGTAACACCGAAGTGAAATGAAGTAAGCTAAGACACAGCGGCGCCTGTTGCGCCGCTGTGTCGGCCCGATGCTTTCCCTGAGGGCACGGGCGCTTACTCAACAGATGAGGCGCCATAGGATTTATGTCGCTTATTCGCGTCGTCAGTTACAACATCCACAAAGGCCGGTCGTCCCTCGGGCGGCATGAGTCGCTCAATGACCTGCGCCTGGGCCTCTATGGCCTGCGTCCTGATCTGGTGTTTCTTCAGGAAGTTCAGGGCCGTAATGAAACCACGTCCATGTTGCATGCCCAGCACGAGTCGCTGGCGGCGGCTTTGCGCCTGAACGTGGCTTATGGATGCAATGCGGTTCGCGCCGCCACCGATCACGGTAATGCGCTGCTGTCGCGTTACGACATCGTGGATCACGTCAATCAGGATATTTCCGATCATCGCCTGGAGCAGCGTGGGCTGCTGCATGCGCGCATCGACGTGGGGGGCACCGAGGTGCATTGTCTGGTGGTGCATCTGGGCCTGTTCGCCAGCAGCCGTCAGCGGCAGATTCAGGCGCTGACCGAGCGGATACGCGCCGAAGTGCCGGATGGCGCGCCCTTGATCATCGCGGGCGATTTCAACGATTGGGGAGACAAACTCGCCCCGCAGTTCGTGCAGCAACTGGGCTTGTACGAGGTCTTTTCCCATGCCCCCCGTACCTCTGGCGGCGAGCTGCCGCGTCTGCGCGATTCTCTGCGCAGGCTGACGGCTGCGTTGCGCGGCGTGCCGGGTAATACCGTGGTTCTGGAACGGGGCAATCAGCTCGGCATGGATGGCACTTACTGTCCTCTGCCGCCGCCGCGCACGTTTCCGGCGGTGTTCCCCTGGTTTCGCCTCGATCGCATTTATCAGCGTGGCTTCGCGGTGCGCAGCGCCCGCGTATTGCGTGGCCGGCAATGGGCCAAGCTCTCTGATCACGCGCCGCTGCTCACGGAGCTGGAGCTGCCGTGAGGGTTGGCCGGCTGTCCTGGACAGACGGAAACACGATACGCCTTTTGCAGACGGGGGCGGAGTTCTTTCCCGCGCTATGCGCCGCCATTGATCAGGCGAAACAGAGCGTGCACCTGGAAACCTATATTTTCGTGCTCGATCGCACGGGCGAGCGGGTGCTGGATTGCCTGGAGCGTGCGGCGCGGCGCGGCGTGCGTGTGCGGCTGGTGCTAGATGGTTTTGGCAGCGCCAGCGAGATTCCGGACATTGCTCGCCGCATCCAGGAGGCCGGAGGCCTGTGCCGCATTTATCGGCCCGAGCCACGCTTTCGTCTGGCTTTTTCGCGCAGCCGTTTACGCCGCCTGCATCGCAAGGTGGCTGTCGTCGATGACGACAGTGCGTTTGTGGGGGGGATCAATATCGTCGATGACTACGATGACCTGGACCCCACCGATGATCTGAGCGGCCCACGCTTTGATTTCGCGGTGCGTGTCGAGGGCCCTCTGGTGCAGCAGATTCGCGCTATGCAAGACCTGCTGTGGCTGCGTTTGAACCTGTCCAGCCTGCGGCGTCATCCCGAAGCGTTGCGGCAGCTGCGCTTGCGCCGCCCTCGCTATGCGCCGACGGGCGGTGGCCTGCGCGCCGCGCTGGTGTTGCGTGACAATTTGCGCTTTCGTCAAACCTTTGAACGGGCCTATCTGCATTGCATTGAACAGGCTCGCCATGAAGTGCTGATTGCCAATGCCTATTTCTTTCCTGGCAGGCGGTTTCGGCAGACCTTGGCCCAGGCGGCCGCCCGGGGGGTGCGCGTACGCCTGCTGCTCCAGGGCAAACCTGATCATTACCTGCAATATTTCGCGACCCGTGCCTTGTATGACCAGCTGCTGCGCGACGGTATCGAGATTTATGAATATATGCCTGCCTATCTGCACGCGAAAGTGGCCGTGATGGACGGTATCGCGGCAGTCGGCTCATCAAACCTGGACCCGTTCAGCCTTTTGTTGGCGCGTGAGGCGAATGTCTTGGTGGATGACGCCGCATTCGCCGGGGATTTGCAGGCGCGCCTGGAAAGCGCTATTGCCGAGGGCGGGCATGGCATCCGGCCGCTTGATTATCAGCGTCGGGGGTGGGGCCGCCGGCTGCTCGACGCGCTGGCCTATACGGCCCTGCGCGTCGGTGTAGCCCTGACCGGCCGCTCTGATAAATACTAAGGCGTATCAGCGGGCTTTGGCTAAGGGGGGTTTTGGACCGATGAGGCCCAGCGCCAGAGCCGTACCTGCCAGGATGATGCCGGCGCCGCCCATCATATTAGCCGTGAGTGCCTCGCCCAATAGCGTGACGCCCCAGAGCATGCCAAACAGGGGCACTAGAAAGGTGACGCTGACGGCTGCGGTCGGCCCGATCGTCGCGATCAAACGGAAAAACACGACATAGGCAATGCCGGTACACAGCACGGCTAGCAAAATCGTAGCCGACCAGGCTTGCAGCGAGATGGCTTGTTCAGGCCAATGCGCAATGGCCAGCGGCAGCAGCACCAGCGCTGCGGCCAGCATGCTGCCCGTGGCATTGCTCAGCGCATCCACGCCGCTCAGATAGCGTTTGGTGGCGTTGGCGGCAATGCCATAGAACAGCGGCGCGGAGATGGCCGCCAGCACGGCCGGGCCTGTGCCACCCTGCTGGAAGTCCAGTTTGTCCCAGGCCAGCACGACGATGCCCAAAAAGCTGATCATCAGGCCCAGGGTACGCATGAAAGGCAATTTATCGCGAAACCAGATCCAGCCAAAGACCGCGCCCCAGACTGGGGTGACCGCATTGGAGACGGAGAGAAAGCCGGCACCCAGTGAGGATGCCGCGTAGGCATACATCAGAAAGGGTAGGGCGGCGTTGAAAACGCCGACCAGCAAAATGGCTTTCCAATGGCGCAGCATAATACCCAGGCGGCCACGCGCGATCACCAGGGGCAACAGCATCAAGGCGGCCAGGCCGACGCGTAATTCAATGAGTGCGGCAGGGCCGAATTCGGGCACCGCGATCTTCATGAACATGAAAGAGCCGCCCCAGACGGCAGCCAGGACAAGCAATTGGGAAAAATCTTGGCGTTGCATGAAAAAAGGGTTCAGGAGCGGCGGGTCACAGCGTTTTTCATCTTGACTCTGTGTGCGATCACGGCCGCGAAGAGGGACAGCACGACGCATAGTGTAAGACCAATGCGTACACCGGTCGCGACGGAGGTATGCGAAATGGCGATGCCGACCAGCGCTGTGCCGGCCGCGCTGCCGACGGCGCGGGTCGTCTGTACCAGGGCGGACGCGACGCCGACGTCGCGACGTTCGCTCAGCATTTGCATGAACAGGGTCAGGTTGGGCAGTAAGAAGCCCAGCGCGACGCCGTTGACCGCGAAGGCCGAAATAATCCACCAGGGCGACGTGCCTTGGCTGAAGCCCAGCACCATGGCCGAGCCGGCCGCCAGGAGTAGCCCGCCAAATACCATCAGGCGTTGCGGTTCGTTTTGTTTGGGGAACATGTGGCCATTGATGATGCTGCCCAGCGAAATGGCCGCTACCAGGGGTGTGAGCAGCAGTCCGGCCTCGCTGGGGCTGTACCCCAGTTCTTGCTGCAGGATCAAGGGGCTGTAGAACACCAGGATGAACATGGTGGCGCCCACCATTACGGCGGCCAGGTTCAGCAAGCGCGGCTCCGGGCCCGCGAGAATGCGCATTGGAAAAATCGGCGATGCGAGCCGTCGTTCATAGCGCGGCAAGCAGCAGGCCGCAATCACGGCCGCGATCGCCAATACCGCCGCCAGTCCGGGGCGTGCGTCGTCGCCTGGCGCGAAAGCCAGCTCCATCGCTGCGAGCGGCGCGCCAACGATGATGATGAGCAGAATGCTGCCTATCCAATCGACTTTGCCGCTTTGGGCTGGCTTTATGCGTGGGAAATAGCGCGCCAGCAGAAATAGCGCAATCGCCGCGGCGATGGGCGCAATGAAGAAGGCGGCGCGCCAGCCCAGCGCCTGGGTCGCGATGCCGCCAAGTGCGGGCCCGATACCGCTGGCCATGGCGAATGCAGCGGATACCAAGGCCATCCAACGCACCCGTTCTCGTGCATCGGGAAACAGATCCGCAGGCGCGGCGAAGGCGGTGGCGATCATCATGCCGCCGCCCACCCCCTGTAGGGTACGGAACGCGATCAACTGCTCCATGGACTGCGCCAATCCACAGGCAATGGAGCCTAGCGCTACCAAAGAAACCGATAGCAGCATCAGCGGCTTGCGCCCGAACATATCGCCCAGGCGGCCGAAGATGATAATGGATACTGCCGTGGCAAGCAGGTAACCCGTGCCGACCCAGGCATAAAGCGCCATACCGTTCAGGGCTTGGGCTACACGCGGCAGCGTCGTGCTGACGATGGTGGAGTCAAACGCCGCCAACACTACAGTGGCGGATACTCCCACCATGGCCATTAGCAATTCATGGCGAGAACTTGGAGAAGAGGCCGATTCTTTTGTGGGCGATGTCATGCAAGAAAGGATAGCACCGGCGCATGCTGCCTATTTGAATAAGGTGTGATAGCCCACCAGTACTGCGATGACCGCGATGGCCAGGGCCCATGACCAGCGTGATGTCGCCAGCGCACGCGGCTCAGGCGCTGGCGCTGGAGGGGCCAGCCTGGGCTGGCCCGCCATGTAGTCGATGAAACCGCCGAAGAATTTCTCCACGATTTTCCCGCCCGCTTTCAGGATGGCGGGTTCGCCCAGGGCCGCCAGTTTGCCGCCCGTCATCGCTGCCACTGTATAGGAGAGGCGTGTGCCGTTTTCCTTAGGTGACAGGTTGATCTGAGCGGTGCCGATGGCCAAACCGGCCGCGGCGCCCTTGCCGTCAAAGGCCAGCGAGCAGCTTTCGGAGGGCGTGATATCGGAGACCAGAAGTTCACCCTCGTATTCGGCGTCGATACCGCCGACTTTGGCACGCACCGTGATGGCGTACTCGGTGTCAGTGAGGCGGATGACCCGTATGCATCCAGGCAAACAGCGCTGCAACACCTCGGGGTCGAAGAGCGCGTCCCACGTTTGATGGGGCGGGGAAGGAATCCATTGGGCATCGGCAATGCGCATGGTTGTCTCCTGGCTGTTTCTTACGATTGTGCGCTCAAAATCGTTATATGTCATGCAATGTAAGGAAAACAACCGCTCATGTTGCACCACGTTAGGTCTGTTTTCTGGCTCAGGAAGGCAAGTGGGGTCTACATGTGGATAGGCTTATTCATCAATCTCTGACGTGCTACACGGAGGTCACGGTAAATGAGCCAAATTATGAAACCCTTTTCACTCGCACGGCTCAAGCGGCTTTCCTGTGCTCTGAGCATTGGCGCTTATGTATTGAGTGGCGCCGGCCTTGGTCTTGCCGCCATGCCGGTTCAGGCCGCAGATGTCATCAATATCGCAGCGCCCAATCAACATGGTCTGTCGATCAACAAGGTTGGCAGCTTTAATGTCGGTGCCGCCGGGACGGTGCTGAACAACAGCACCGTGGCTGGCCAATCGCAGTTGGCGGGCCATTTACAGGCCAATCCGAATCTCGCGGGCGGCCAGGCTGCCAAGAATATCTTGATTCAATCGCAGGGCATCGGGCAGTCCCGCCTCAACGGTGCGCTGGAATCCTTTGGCGGGAATGCTGGGGTGATTATTGCTAACCCCAACGGCATTTCGGTAAACGGTTTGCGCCCCATCAATATCAATTCGCTGACACTGACCACGGGTGATTATCAGGCAGGCCAGGCAGGCGATGCGGTATTCGATGTCAAGCGTGGCACGATCTCGGTTGGCCGGCGCGGCGTGGACACCAGCGGGCTGGGTTATTTTGACCTTGTCGCGGATACCATCAGCCTGAACGGCGTTATTGGTGCCCCCAACAAGGGCAAGAGCACAAACATCACGCTCCTGGGCGGGCAGAACCGGTATCACGTTCAAGACGATCTGGCTGGCAAGGGCCGTAAGCGCAGCTATACCGCACTGAACGGCAACAAGCGCGAACGTGTTGTCGTCATGGGCACGGCGGCAGGCTCCATGTATGGCTCGAATATCTCCCTGCTGGCCTCGGGGCGGGGTGTCGGTGTCAAGATGCAGGGCCTGATCTCATCGGCGAATGACATTCAGATCGATGCCAGCGGTGATGTCTCGCTGAACAAAGTGGCGGCCGATGGCTCTGCGATCGTCAATGGCGGCAAGCTGGTCAGCATCAAACACGGCGTGGCCGAAGGCGATTTCCTTGTCACGGGCAAAGGCGACATCCAGCTTGATTCCCTCCGCACCGACAACCGCCTGGTGGCCACGGCTGGCGGCGATCTGGACGCCGGGGATGTCAAGGGTTCCCAGCTTGTTTTGACCGCCAAGAACCTGCGCGGCGACACCCTCGAAAGTGAGGGCGATGTCACGATCAGCGCGCGGCATGATGCCGAGCTTTCCCATGTGCAAGCGGATGGGATGGTAACCGCCAGCGTCGGGGATAACGTCACGATTGCCGATGCGCTGCAGGCCACTGGCGATGTCACGATCAATGCAGGCCATACGGTGCGCAATCAGGGGGTGCTGCTGGGTGACAACCTATCCATCTCGGCCAAGGATATTCATAATGCCGATGGCGCTCAGATCACGGCTGATCGCAATATTTCCCTGGTTGCGGGCAGAAATGTGTCCAATGGCCGGGGTGCAAAAATTGCGGCCGGAAATGATCTCGACATTGTTGCGGGTAAAGAAATTCGCAACGTCGGTGGCTGGCTGACTGCCGGGGGGCAGCGTAACTTGGTGGCTCCGATAGTGATTGACCAGCCGCCGGGTTCCCAAGCTGCGGTCAAGCGTGGTAAATCCGGCAGTGATCAGAGTAACCGCGGCGGCAGCACTAGCAACAATGGTGCTGGCACGGGCAATGTCGGCAGCTTCAACCACTATGCCAGCGGCTACGGTGACAGCTATGGCAACTACGGCTACGGCAGTGCGGGCTGGGGTCAGCCCAGCTATTCAAGCTACTACGGCGGCTGGTATTGATCTGCGCTAGATTGTTGTAGTCCGAGCAGCCCTGGTTATGAACCGGGGCTGTTTTTTTTCGATGCCCTGGCCCCGTTCGCGGCGCTCGACAGCACGGCGAACAAGGCGATCAAGATGACATACAAACCCAGGGTGCGCATGCCTCGGAACATCAGCTCGGTAAGGCCGAAGGCAGCAAACCCCAAAGACGTTGAGGCGCCCATCGCTGCTGCGGCACGGACTTGTTGCGGCAAGTCATACGCCAGACGCCGCAGAAAGAACACAGCAGGTATGGCGTACAACAGCAACAGCGCTAAGCCGCCTGGAATGCCATAGAGCGCCAGCGCGTCAAGCATGTCGTTGTGAGGCTCTCCGAAGTCTTCTGCGACATAGGGTGAAACTTTGCCTTCAGCAGCCATTTTTTGTAGCGCAGGCGAAAAGCCGGATGCGCCGACGCCCTTGATCGGGTTGTCGAGCATCATGCCCCAGGCCGCTCGCCAGAGCTGCAGCCGCACGCATATCGAGGAATTGACCAGCGGGTTGGCTTCGCATTCAGTGAGTTGCTGACGGCCAAGCTCGACGCGCTTGACGAGGGCGGGGCTGAGCGAACCCACGGCGATCAAGCCGGCCAACACGACGATCAGCGCGGCGAACAGGCGCAAGGGATGGCGGAAGCGGGCATAGACCAATAAGGCCAGCGCTACGAAAATGGGCAGGGCGAGCCAGCCGCTGCGAGTCTGGGTAATGATAAAGCCGGCAAAGGTGACCAGCGTCGTCAGCAGCTTGAAAGCGATTTCGCTGCGCCGGTACCGAGTGAGCGGCCAGCTCAGCGAAAAGAGGTTGATGACGCCAAAGAGCAGCAGCAGATTGCCATAGCTGACGGCGTTGTATTCCGGGGTAAGCGGGCGTTCGCTTAAATGGGTGCCAATCAGGGCGATCAGGCTGACGATGGCGACCCAGCCGGCCGCCAGCGTGCCCCAGAGCACATGTTTCAGGCGTTGCGGGCCGGTTGCCTGCAAGCCGGCCAAAAGCAGCGGCATGCCCAGGGCCAGCCGCAGTCCGCGCTCAAGGTTGATGCTGCTCAAACTGCCGTGCAGCACGGCGATCAACAACATCGCCGCCAGCGGCAAACAGGCCGCTACGATCAGCTTGCGGTAAGCGCTCAGGTCAAGCGCTTGTTCGCGGCAGCCCAGCGCGGCGATGCTCAGCAACAAGGTGAGGTAAAAAGCAGTGCTGCCTCCGCTCGCGGTAATGAGCAATAGTGTGGGGGTTGCGGCAAGCACCGCAACCAGCAGCCAGGAAGGCAAACGTTTGAGCATGATGTCGGCAAGAACTCGCCGGTCTGGGAAACCGGGCGCAGGGCGAGCTGGAAGTAGCGCGTGGGATGAAAAAGCGCGCCAATTATAGGAGATACTTCGTCAAATTTTGGTCAACAGATGCTCATTCCCTGAGGGCTGACACGCGGATGGGAAAAGGTCCCGGCTGCGGTGCTTTCTTGGGGCCGAGTATCGCTGTTGCCCCGTACTACTGGAGATCACATGAAAATCCTGCTGTTGGGCAAGGATGGCCAAGTGGGGCGGACGCTGTGCCGGGCGCTGGCTCCCCTGGGCGAATTGCTCGCGCTGGGACGAAGGCCGCAACCGCAAGGGCATGTCGATCTATCTGATCTGGCCTCACTGAGCCGTCTTGTGCGTGAGGTCAACCCCGATGTCATCGTTAATGCGGCGGCATTTACCGCCGTGGACCAGGCAGAGCGCGAGCCAGACCTGGCGTTCCGAATCAATGCCGAGGCGCCAGAAATCCTGGCGCGGGCCATGCGTGAGAGGCAGGGCTGGCTTGTGCATTATTCGAGCGAGTATGTGTATGACGGCAGCGGCAGCGAGTTCCGTACCGAAGACAGCCCCACCGCACCCCTGAATGTCTATGGTCTCAGCAAGCGGGCGGGCGACGAGGCCATCTGCCGCAGCGGTGCGCACCATCTGTTGTTGCGCACTTCCTGGGTCTATGGTTCACGGGGAGAGGGGTTTCCACAGACCGTGCTGCGTCTGGCGGCAGCCTCGGGAACATTGCGCATGGTGGATGATCAGGTCGGCGCGCCGACCGGGGCGGATCTGCTGGCAGATGTCAGCGCTTTGGCGCTATGGCAGGCTTGCAGACGTCCGGCGGTATCCGGTCTGTATCATGTCGCCGCGGCCGGCGCGGTGTCGCGCGCTGACTATGCGCGCCACGTGTTGAATCAGGCCCGGTTGGCTTGTGCCACGGCGCCCATTGCCAGTGTGGACTACCCCACGCCAGCGCAGCGGCCATTGAACTCGCGGCTCGATTGCACGCGTTTGCAGCGTGTTTTCGGTTTGCGCCTGCCGGATTGGCGCGACGGTCTGGACAGGGCGTTGGCGTCGATGCGTGTGAATTGAATGATCCGGGTTTTACAGGGAAAGAGGCCATGAATTTCTCCCCCACCACCTTGCCGGGTGTCGTGTTGCTGGACCCTAAGGTTTTCGCCGATGCGCGCGGCTGGTTTGCCGAGCGCTTTCGGCAGGATGTCTTCGAGGCGGGGCTGCGGGCATTGGGGCTGCCTGTTCCGGCGCCCTTTGTGCAAGAGAACCATTCCTGCTCTCGACAGGGTGTGTTGCGCGGTCTGCATTACCAACTGGCGCCTCATGCCCAGGGCAAATTGGTAAGCGTGGCCGTGGGTGAAATTTTCGATGTGACGGTCGATATCCGGCCAGACTCTCCCACCTTCGGACGTTGGCAGGGTGTGACGCTCTCGGCAGTCAATCGGCGCAGTCTGTGGATACCGGCAGGGTACGCACATGGCTTTTTATCCTTGAGCGGGCCCAGTGAGGTGCACTATAAAACTACCGCCTATTACTCTCCTGCGCACGAACGCAGTCTGCGGTGGAATGATCCGTTTATGGGCATCGTCTGGCCCGCTGAGGTCAGCTTGCTGTCAGAGCGTGATGAACGCGCGCCTGGCCTGCAAGAGGCTTTGGCAAGTGGTCAGCTTGACGGCTAAGTGCAGGGGCGCGGGGCTTTCTCCACGGGTCTGTCGGCTGAAGATCGTTAATTGTTGTAAATTCCGAGGATTTACAAGATCCAGCGCCCGGCTTGCCCGGGTGCGTCCCGCGTTGATGCCTACCCGCATATTGATCGTTCGCACGTCCTCTCTGGGCGATCTGGTGCACATGTTGCCCGCAATTTCCGATATTGCCCGCCATGTGCCGGATGCCCAGATAGATTGGATAGCGGAAGAAGCGTTCGCCGAAATTCCCGGTTGGCATCCGGCCGTCCGCACTGTCATCAAGGTGGCTCATCGCCGTTGGCGCAAGGCCTGGTGGTCGGATCAGGTGCGCCAGGAACGGCGCGCTCTGGCTGATCGCCTGCGCAACGAGCCTTACGACATCGTGCTCGATATGCAGGGCTTGCTGAAGTCAGCCTGGCTAGTGCGTCAAACACAGGGTATGCGCCATGGGCTGGACTGGCGTTCGGCCCGAGAGCCGCTCGCTTCGCTGTTCTATAACGTGCGGCATCGTGTCGAGTTCTGGCAGCCGGCCGTCATTCGTCAGCGCAAACTGGCCGCCCAAACCTTTGGTTATAGCTATTCGGGTGCGCCGGATTTCGGTTTGCAGGCGTTTTCTCGCCCTGCTGAAGCCGAGCATCCCCTTGTCGAAGAGGGGCGTCGTCTGCACCACCTTAATACGGATAGGGGCTATGCCGTCATCATGCCCTCGGCCAGCCGTGAGGACAAACTCTGGCCCGAGGAAGACTGGCGCGCGGTGTTCCGCCGCTTGCAGGATGCGGGTTGTGCCTTGCGCTTGTTGGCGGGTAATGAGCAGGAAGCTGCCCGTGCCCGTCTGCTGGTGGCGGGCATGGAGGGGGTCGAGGTGCTGCCGCGCATGGATCTGACTTCTGTCGCACGTGTCTTGGCGGGTGCCCGTTTGATGGTGGGCCTGGACAGCGGCTTAACCCATTTGTCGGCGGCGCTGGGGCGTCCGACCATCGGTATTTACCGCGCCTCCACGCCGGTGCGCACACCGTTGGTTGGCTCCAATTACACCGCCAGTCTGGGCGACCGGGGGGCATCGCCTTCGCGTGAGGCCGTCATGGCCTCCGTAGAGCAGGCTTTGGCGGCGCACTGACGCAAGCCTATGCGGCGCAGCCTCTATACCGTCCTGCTGTACACACTCGCTCCACTATTCTGGCTCGGCTTGTGGCGCCGCGCCCGGCGCGTGCCCGGGCAGTGGGATGTCCTGGCGCGCACGCGTTTCGGTCATCCCGAGGCCGATCCTTTGCGAGGCGCAATCTGGATGCATGCGGTCAGCCTGGGTGAGACCCGTGCGGCTCAGCCCCTGATAGACGCTTTGCTTGCGCAGGGGCTGCCCATTTTGCTGACGCACATGACTGCGACGGGCCGCGCCGAAGGGGCGCGGCTGTTTGGCGACGCTATTGGCCGCGGGCAGTTGCGCCAGGTTTGGCTGCCCTACGATTTTCCTGGCGCCGTCGGGCGCTTCTTCGATGCCTACGAGCCGCGTTGCGGTCTGATTGTCGAGCGTGAAATCTGGCCTAATCTGCTTGCTGCCGCAAATGCGCGTGGTCTGCCCCTGGCCTTGGTCAATGCGCGTTTTTCCGCCAGCTCGCTACGGACATCGCTGCGCCTGGGCCGGGTGATGCGCGAAGCGATGTCAGGCCTGGACCTTGTGCTGGCCCAGAGCGAAGCGGATGCGCAGCGGCTGCGTGAGGCCGGGGCGCGAAACGTGCAGGTCACGGGCAATCTCAAATTTGATGTCAGTTTGCCTGAGGCATTGTTGCGGGAAGGCCGGGCCTGGCGTGAGGCGGTGGGCCGGCCGGTCGTGGCGATTGCCAGTACCCGTGAAGGCGAGGATCTGATGTTTTTGCAGGCGCTGGGCGAATTGCCGACGCCTCGGCCGCTTTATTTGCTGATTCCGCGTCATCCTCAGCGTTTTGACGAAGCCTGGGCCCAGGCCGAGGCGACCGGTTTGCGCGTAGGGCGGCGTTCGGCGGGCGCGGCGGGCGCCGAGCTGGATATCCTGGTGGGCGATAGCCTGGGTGAAATGCCGTTTTATTATGCGGCCGCCGATGTGGCCGTGATTGGCGGTAGTTTTGCGCCTTTGGGCGGCCAAAACCTTATTGAAGCCTGCGCGGCGGGCACGCCTGTTATCACGGGGCCACATACCTTTAATTTTGAGCCGGCCACGAGCGACGCCATCGAGGCGGGCGCGGCGCAACGTGTCGAGACTGCCCGGCAGGCTTTGCAATTAGCCGATCAATGGCTAGCTGATCCCGAGCTGCTGCGTCAGCGCGCCCAGGCCGCGCTTGCATGGACCGCGACGCATAAAGGCGCGGTGGCGCGCAGCATCGATGCCCTGGCGCATCGTCTCAAGGTGGGCCGGCAGGTCTAGCCGGGCAGGCCGGGTTTCGTGGCGGGCTTGAGCGTGATCTGTCCGGCGTTCAATTCCCGATTCAATTGGCGCGGGTCGCGCCCCTCGTCGTCGGGTCTTGGCCCCAACCAGCCTTGTCCCAGGCTGTAGGCCCATATATTGGCCAGCAAAATCACGAGAAACAGAATGCGCATGGCAGTTTCGCTAATCAGAGGGCGCTGGCCAGCGCGGCCAGTCCGTCGAGCACGGGTGTTTGCAAGATAACGGGCACGGGCGCCACGCCGAAGGGGGCGCCCACCAGTTGTAGCAGACGTTCGATTTCGGGCCGGACTTCAGTCCAGCCGCCTCCCGCGACATAGACTTCGGGCGGCTGACCGTAACGTTCCTGGCCGGCCAGCCACTGGCGCGCCAGCGCGCCGGCCTGGGCGGCGGCAATGCCGGTGGCAATGGCTTCGTGGGTTTCGGTCGGATACAGGGTGACCGGGCCTTCGGCCAGCGGCAGGTTGGCGGTGCCATGCACCAGCGCACCGCGCATCATGGTCGGGCCGGGGAGGATCAGGCCACCCGCGAATTCATTGTCCGGCCCCAGCGTATCCAGGGTGGTCGCCGTACCGAAAGACGCCAGCAGCGCGGGCGGGTGGCCTTCTGGCAGACGCATGCGCAAGCCCAGCATCGCGGCCCAGCGGTCTGCGCCTAACTGCGCCTGGTTGCGGTAGGCATTGGTCATACCCAGAACTTCGCGGCGCGGCCGCATCCATTCGATGCTGCACCCGCATTGGGCCAGGATGGCTGCGATCGCCTCCCCCCGCGCCTGCCCGGCCACGTTGACCCCGATCGCCCGCGTCGGACGCGGCCTTAGGGTTTGCAGCCAGCTCGCCAGGGCTTGCAGGTCAAGGTTGTCGAAGGCGGCGGGTTCAGGCTCGCGCGCGCCGCTGCGCAGCCAACCCAGCTTCAGACGGCTATTGCCGGAGTCGATAAGCAGCATCATGGGTGGGCACGCACGGAGATTTCACCTGCCGATACGGCGACCAGACCGGCGTCGGTGTGAACTTGCAGACGGCCCAGGGCGTCCAGGCCGGCCGCCTGGCCGCTGTGAATGATCTGGCCTCGGTCTATCACGTTGACGGCGCGCTCGGCCAGGGCATCGGCCTGTGCGAAGCGCGCCACAAAGGCGGCAAAGCCGTCACGCTCCAGGTCGGCGATGGCCGTCTGCCAGGCCAGTGCGCTGGCGCGCACGATATCAGCCGCGTCTTCGACCGCTGCGCTGCCTTCGATCTGGCTCCAGTCGGCGATGGCGCGACCCAGGGTGGCCGACAGGGTATCGGCGTCGCGCAGATTCAGCCCCATGCCGATGACAACGGTATAGCCGTCGCTATCCGGGTTGCGGGTGGTCTCTGCCAGCACGCCGGCCAGCTTGGCGTCGTGCCATTGCACGTCGTTGGGCCATTTCACGCAGACGCCGTCATGGCCGCATAGGCTGCGCAGCGCCTCACAGGCTGCCAGCCCGGCCAGAGGCGAAATGGCAGGTAATTGCGCGGCAGGCAACCGCACATTGAAGGCGCAGGAGAACATCAGCGTGGCGCCGCTGCGGTTTTTCCAGGGCCGCCCGGCGCGGCCTCGGCCGGCCTCTTGCAGATGTGCGCCCAGCAACCAGGGTTTGGGAGCACAGGTCTGGCGCGCGCGCGCCAATAGATCGGCATTGGTCGAGCCGGTGCTGGCCACCCATTGCACATGGGTGAAACTGGGCAGGCGCGCCTGGACGGCGCGCTCTAGCGCCTCAGGCGCGGGCAGAGCGATAGCTTGAGCAGACATGGGGCGAATTGTAGGGCAACGCGGTCTATCATCTTGTCGTTATATGATGTGCCACCATCAGAAATACTGTTCTCGCCACGTCACGCTTCATGCATCAGCAACCACTGCCCGACCGCGACAGTCAGGCGCCGCTCATTCAGAGGGACGGCGACGTCGTCTATCTTGGAGGCGATTGGAGCCTGCAAGCCCTGGCGGTGCGCGGCCAGGTGCAAGCCCGGCGCGATGCGCTGGCGCAGACGCACGCCCATACCCGCTGGGATCTGCGCGGTATTCAGCGTCTGGACACCATCGGTGCAAATCTGCTGTGGCGGCTGTGGGGAGAGCGTCTCCCTGAGCGCGTGCGCCTGACCGACGGCCAGCGCGAGGTGTTTAACGCGCTGGCCGTCAACCCTGGGGCCGTGGCGCCCGCGCCGCCCGTGACGGATCGGTTGAGCTGGGTGCGCGCGATCGGGCAGGCGATTTTCGATGCCGCTCACAACGGCATCATGCTGTTGCGCATGCTGGGTCAACTGGTGCTGGATTTCATCGGTCTGTTGCTACGGCCTTCGCGCGGGCCTTGGCGGGAAATTTCCGCTCAGATTTATCGGACGGGTGCCCAGGCACTGGGTATCACGGCGCTGGTGGGCTTTCTGATTGGTGTGGTGCTGTCTTATTTGTCGGCGCAGCAATTGCAGATGTTCGGGGCAGACCGCTTCATTGTGCGCCTGCTAGGTGTGTCCATTGTGCGCGAGCTGGGCCCGGTACTGGCGGCCATTCTGGTGGCAGGCAGGTCAGGTTCGGCTATTACGGCCCAGATCGGCGTGATGCGTGTGACACAGGAGCTGGATGCCATGAGCGTGATGGGCATTTCGCAAAGCCAGCGCCTTATCTTGCCCCGTGTCGTCGCGCTGGCCATCACTATGCCGCTGCTGGTGTTATGGACGGATGCGATGGCGCTGTTGGGCGGCATGCTGGCGGCTCAGATGCAATTGGGTATTTCGGCCCAGTGGTTTCTTGAGTCCCTGCCCAATGCCGTCACGATTACCAATTATTGGATAGGCATGGTCAAGGGCGTGTCCTTTGGTGTTTTGATCGCGCTGGTGGCCTGCCATTTCGGCCTGCGGATCAAACCCGATACCGAAAGCCTGGGGCGCGGCACGACGACCTCGGTGGTGACCTCGATCACCGGCGTGATTCTGGTTGATGCGCTATATGCCGTGATTCTGAGCGGGATGGGGATCTGATGGCGGCGACGCTTAACGATGATGGTCTTACCTTGACCCCGGTGATCTCGGTGTCGGGCCTGCGCACGGCGTTTGGCGACCACGTCGTTCACGATAATCTCAACCTCACGGTTTATCCGGGCGAGATTCTCGTGCTGGTCGGTGGTTCCGGGTCGGGCAAGACGGTATTGTTACGCCAGATCATCGGCCTGACGCGGCCAGCCCGTGGCGAAGTGCGCATACTGGGGCATGACATCACCAAACTGACGGGCGCCGAGCGCCGCCGGCTGTCGGAACGCTGGGGCATGCTGTTTCAGTCGGGAGCCCTGTTTTCCGCCCTGACGGTATTCGACAATATTGCGTTGCCCCTGCGTGAGCTGCGCACCCTGCCTGAAGACCTCATCCAAGACGTGGTGATGTGCCGGCTCGATATGGTCGGGCTGAATGCCAAGGATGCCCTGAAGAGCCCGTCCGATCTCTCCGGCGGCATGGTCAAGCGGGTTGCCCTGGCGCGCGCTCTCGCGCTGGACCCCGAATTGTTGTTTCTGGATGAACCCACTGCCGGCCTGGACCCTTTGCGCTCTGACGACTTTGTCGATCTGGTGCAGAGCCTGCACCGGCAACTCGGTTTTACGGTGGTCATGGTCACTCACGATCTGGACACGTTGCTGGCATTGGCCACCAGGGTGGCGGTACTGGCGGACAAGCGTGTCATCGCCTGCGATACGGTGCCCGAGATCCTGAAGATCAATCATCCCTTTATCAAAAGTTTTTTCCTCGGCGAGCGGGGCAGGCGTGCGCTCGGGGATCTCGCACCAAAGGAAGCGGGCAATGGAAAATCGTAGTCATGCTTTGCTGGCCGGGGTTTTCACCCTGGTTTTGCTGGTCGCCGCCGCGCTGGTCGCCGTCTGGGTAGGCCGCGATCGAACGGCCTTCAAATTCTATGACATCGTTTCGTCAACACCGGTCAGCGGGCTAACCGCCCAATCGGCCGTGCGTTATCAGGGGGTGCCGGTCGGCAAGGTTCAATCTCTGGTGCTCAACCCCCATAAACCGGGCGAAGTCCGCATTCGTATCGGTGTTGCGCCCACCACGCCCATCACCGCTTCGACCTGGGCCGAAATTGGTGTGCAGGGGGTAACGGGGCAGGCCAACATCGAGCTGCGCGATAACGGTTCATCCAAGGAGTTGCTGGTTGCCCGCGGCGACCAATTGCCCGATATTCCGCTGCGACCCGGTTTCTTTGATCGCTTGGAGCAGCGCGGCAATGCCCTTATGGCCAAATTTGAGGATACGGCCGAAGAGCTGCGCAAGCTCATGAGCCACTCGAATGTTGAGGCGCTGGGTGTCACCTTGAAGAATACGGCCGAGATCAGCACGCAGCTCAATCAGGTCAGCCGCGATTTGGCGCCAGCACTGCGCAAAGTGGGTCCGCTGGTGGACTCCCTCGATAGGGCTTCGGCGGATGCTGCGCAGCTGATGCAGGCGGCCAGCCAGTCTCTGGCGCGCCTGAATGCGCCGGATGGCCCGCTGGCCAATGCCGGACGCAGCCTCCAGGATATTGCACGCGCGGCAGCGCGGCTGAACCAGGATACCTTGCCGGCCATGACCGGCATGGCCAACTCGGTGAGTGGCGCCGCGCGCGATGCCCAGACCGTGCTGCGCAACCTGGGCGACTCGCCCCAGTCTTTACTTTTCGGCCCCGCGCCTGTTGAGCCAGGGCCGGGCGAGCCGGGCTTTGCCGGCTTCAGGAGATGAACCCATGAAAAAAAGCTATATCGCCATGGCTGTGGTCCTGACGCTGGCCGGTTGCAGTGTGGGCCGTGTTGCCCCTCAGGCTGCGCGCTTTGACCTCGGGCTTGAAGCGCCTGCGCAACGTCAATTGCCGGCGCGCGTGCCCATCACTCTGTCTTACTCCGCCGTGCCCACGCTGAACGATACCGGCGTCATTTGGCGGGTGGCCGACAGCACGGCGCCCAAGGCCTATGCAGGCTTTCGCTGGAACGAAGCCCCTGCCAGCCTGGTGCGGCAGCGTTTGCAGGAGCGCCTATCCCGTGAAGGCGCAGTGCTGAGCGATAGCGCCAGCCCGGGGGCGCCGCAGTTGCGCGTTGAACTCACGCGCTTTGAGCAGGTTTTTGCCCCTGATGGCCGCTCCAGCCAGGGGCAGGTCGTGCTGCAGGCCTTGGTACTGCAAAACGGCAAGCTGCTGGGTCAGCGGCGCTTTGCACGCCAGGCGGATGCGCCGACACAGGACGCGGCCGGCGGTGTGACGGCCTTGCGACAGGCCACGGACGGGGCTGCCGAGGACCTCGCGGCCTGGCTTGCCGACCTGTTGCCGCAAGCCGCCGGTTAACATCGCGGTTTTGCGTCTTTCCGGATGGGCCCATGTCCGCACGTACTGAAATTCTTGCCTTTTCCGGCGCTGCCGGCCGTATCGATTGCGCCTTCGACTACCCCGACGGCGAGCCGATAGGCTGGGCCCTGGTGCTCCATCCCCATCCCTTGCACGGGGGCGCGCGCGACAACAAAGTGGTTACCACGATTGCCCGTGCCTGCGCGAATGCCGGCCTGATCGTGGTGCGGCCCAATTTTCGCGGCGTGGGCGATTCCGAAGGCGGGTTTGATCGCGCTGTCGGTGAAACCGAAGACATGCTCGGCCTGATCCCGCAAATCCGGCAGACCTTGCCAGAACTGGCGGACGCGCCCTGGGTGCTGGGCGGTTTTTCCTTTGGCACGGCAGTGGCGGCGCAGGTTTATGCCATGCTGGCCGAGCAGGGCGCAGCGCCTCAGGCCTTGATGCTGATGGGGCCGGCCGTGGCGCGTTTTCAGTTCCGCGCAGTCGAACTGCCGGAAGATACGCTGGTCGTGCATGGCGAAGTGGACGAGGTGGTGCCGCTGGCCGAAGCCATGGACTGGGCGCGGCCGCTCAAATTGCCGGTAGTCGTCATTCCCGGCGCCTCGCATTTCTTCCACGGCAAGCTCCTTAGCTTGCGCAATCTCGTTGCACAACGCCTGAAGCTGGCATTGGGCTGAATTCCCGGTGGCGTTGCATCACGTTGCATGTTCGGTGCATGATGGGAACGTTCCTCGGTAAAGCGGGTCGGATAGGCTGCCTATAATGTTGTGCCGCTGCTTGCCGGCGGCCTTCTGTGAACCTTCTAGCCGATGAAGACCTTGTCCCAATCTGCCTTTGCCCCCTCCGTTTTTTCCCGTCGCGTGATTTCGAGCGCCGTGTTGGCCGTGATGCTTGCCGCCTCGCTGCCGGCCGCTGCTCAACAGCAGGCTCCCGCGGCGGCAGCGCCCGCGACCTCTACCCCCGCGCCGGCTACGGCGGCGGTGGCCACAGTAGGCGAGCTGGCCGCCGTGCCTGCGCCCACTATCGCGGCGCGCGCCTGGATTGCCATCGACGTCAACAGTGGCCAGGTGCTGGCGGCTTCCAACCCTGATCAGAAAGTCGAGCCGGCCTCGTTGACCAAGGTCATGACGGCCTATGTGGTTTTCAACGCGCTCGATGAAAAACGTCTTACGCTCGACCAGCAGGTTCCGGTGTCGCAGCACGCCTGGCGCACAGGCGGCTCGCGCATGTTCATCGAGCCGCGCAAGCCCGTGACGGTCGATGAGCTCATCCAAGGCATGATCGTGCAGTCTGGCAACGACGCTTCGGTGGCGCTGGCCGAGGCCGTGGGCGGCAGCGAGACGGCTTTTGCGGCGCTCATGAACGAGCAGGCCGAACGCTTGGGCATGAAGGGCACGCACTTCATGAACGCCACGGGATTGCCTGATCCGCAGCACATCACCACGGTGCGCGATCTGGCCACGCTGGCCACGCATCTGGTGTCCGACCATCCCGAGTACTACCACTATTACAAGCAAAAAGGTTTTACCTACAACAAGATTACCCAGCCCAACCGCAATCGCCTCTTGTGGGCGGACCCGTCGGTCGATGGGATGAAAACCGGTCATACCGATTCGGCTGGCTATTGCCTCATTTCTACGGCCTTGCGCGGTGACCGCCGCGTGCTCACCGTGCTGGTCGGTGCCGATAGCGAGGCCACGCGCGCTGAAGAAAGCCTCAAACTCCTGAACTGGAGCTTCCAGAATTTCGACACGGTCAAGCTCTATGACAAGAGTCAGCCGGGTCTGGATGCCCGCGTCTGGGAAGGTAAGGCCGAGAACGTCAAGCTGGGCCCACCCAATCCGGTCTGGTTGGCCGTGCCGCGTGGCAAGGGCAATGAGATCAAGCCGATCGCGCAACGCACCGACCCGCTGGTGGCGCCGCTAGCCAAGGGCCAGCAAGTCGGCACCCTGGAATTCACGCTGGACGGTAAAGTGCTGCGCACCGAACCCCTGGTCGTGCAGGAAGATGTCGAGCGCGCCGGCTTTTTTGGCCGCATGACCGACACCGTCAAACGCTGGTTTCATTAAGTCTTCGCACTGAACTGTCCTCCAAAAATGGGTCCAAGCCCACTTTTTTGGGGACAGTTAACTCGCGGGTGTAAGCTATCCGGGCATGATGACCCGCGAATGACCCTTCGTTCGCGGCCCAAGCGGCTATTTTCCTCTTTAGGAGCTGTTCATGATTCCGGGCATGCCAGGCGATAGTCTGGTGTATCTTAATGGCGAGTACACCCGCGCAGACCAGGCCAAGATTTCGGTTCTGGATCGCGGTTTTATTTTTGGTGACGGCATTTATGAGGTCGTGCCTGCCTACCGTGGCAAGGCCTTTCGCATCACCGAACACCTTAACCGGCTCGAACGCAGCCTGGCGGCTATCCGCATCGCGATGCCGATGGACCGCGCCGCGCTCACCGCGTTGATCGAGCGTTTGATCGCAGGCGCGACGACGCCGGAGTGCATGGTTTATTTGCAGGTTACGCGTGGCGTCTACAAACGCGATCACGCCTTTCCGGCCGAGGCCATTGCGCCCACCGTCTTCGGTATGGTCACGCCCATGACGCCACCCTCGGCCTTGCAGCGGGAGCAGGGCGTGTCGGTCGTCTCAATCAAGGACGAGCGTTGGCTGCATTGCGACATCAAATCGGTATCTTTGTTGGGGAATGTGCTTGCCCGTCAGCAAGCCGTCGAGGCGGACGCTGATGAAGTCATTCAGTACCGCGATGGTTACCTGACTGAAGGTTCGTCGAGCAATATCTGGATCGTGCGCGATGGCAAGCTGCTTGCGCCGCCCAAGAACAACCTCATCCTCGAAGGCATCCGCTATGGCCTCATGGCCGAGCTGGCGCAGGAAGGGGGGGTGGTTTTCGAGGCAAGGCCCATCTCGCGGGCCGAAGTCGAGACGGCCGACGAAATACTCATCACCTCGGCCACCAAGGAAGTTCTGCCCGTGCTCAAGCGGGATGGTCAGGTGGTAGGGGATGGCAAGCCCGGCCCTGTTTATCGCCTGTTACGCGCGGGGTATGATGCCCGTATCGCGGCGCTCTGATGGTAGCGTGGATGGCCTTAGGGCCATCCGGCAGCAACATACAACGTACCAATGCAAATTCCTCCCGAAGATTCCCTTATCGAATACCCGTCTGACTTCCCCATCAAGGTGATGGGCAAGCAGCATCCGGAGTTCGCCCAGACCCTCACCGAGGTCGTGCTCCAGTTCGATCCCGATTTCGATCCCGCTAAGCTTGAGATGCGTCCTAGCAAGGGCGGCAATTACCTGGGTCTGACCTTTACCGTGCGTGCGACCTCGCGCGAGCAACTGGACGCGCTTTACCGCGCATTGCATGGCCATCCCATGGTGTCTATCGTTCTGTAGGCCATGAGCATGAATGTCGCATGGCTTAGCCCCGGAGCGGCTTACGCCGATGTCTGGGAAGCCATGAAGGCTTTCACGGCCAGCCGTGGCCCGGCCACGCCGGATGAAATCTGGCTTTGCGAGCATGCGCCCGTCTATACCCTCGGGCAGGCGGGGCTGCCGCAGCATGTGCTCAATCCGGCCGATATCGCTGTCGTGCGTTCGGATCGCGGTGGTCAGGTGACCTACCATGGCCCGGGCCAGATCGTGGTCTACTGCCTGTTCGATCTGCGCCGTGCCGGCATGTATGTGCGCGATTATGTCGCCTTGCTCGAAGAGACGGCCATCGCTGTACTGGGCAGGGCGGGCATCGTCGCACAACGCAAGCCAGGCGCGCCGGGGGTCTATGTCGAGCAGCCCGGTCAGACGCTTGCTAAGATCGCCGCCCTCGGGATCAAAATACGCAAGGGCTGCGCCTATCATGGGCTGTCCCTCAATGTGGCGATGGACTTGACGCCGTTTCACGGTATCAACCCCTGTGGCTACGAGGGTCTGCAAACCACCGATATGGCTTCCTGCGGCCTGTCCTGTAGCGTGCATGAAGTGGGTCAGGCCTTGGCCGACGAGCTTGTCCGGCGTCTGAGCGCGTATCAGGGCAGCCTGTCCTCAGGGGAGTAAAATGTTTCTTTTGTTCGACATTGCCGCATCAGAGGCGGTTCAGAAGGTGTCTCATGTCCACCCAGCTTGATGCTAGCCAGCCCTCGAACGATGTCGCCTCGCCTGCGGCCTACGATCCGACGCAGAAGCAAAAATCGCAGGCCAAGACGGCCCGTATTCCCATCAAGGTCATTCCGGCCGAACGCCTGAAGAAACCGGAATGGATTCGTGTGCGCGCCGCCGCGCCGGGTTCACGCTTCTACGACATTAAACGTATCCTGCGCGAACATAATCTGCACACGGTCTGTGAGGAGGCTTCCTGCCCGAATATCGGCGAATGCTTCGGCAAGGGCACGGCCACCTTCATGATCATGGGCGACAAGTGCACCCGCCGCTGTCCGTTCTGTGATGTCGGCCATGGCCGTCCCGATCCGCTCGACGCGCAAGAGCCGGAAAACCTGGCCCGCACCATCGCAGCCCTCAAGCTTTCTTATGTAGTCATCACCTCGGTCGATCGTGATGACCTGCGCGATGGCGGTGCGGCGCATTTTGTCGAGTGCATCACCAAGATCCGTGAGCTGTCGCCTATCACGCGTATCGAAGTGCTGGTGCCGGACTTCCGCGGCCGTCTCGACCGCGCGCTGGCCATTCTCAATGCCGGTCCTCCCGATGTGATGAATCACAACCTGGAAACCGTGCCTCGCCTCTACAAGCAGGCGCGTCCCGGCTCTGACTATCTGCATTCGCTAAAGCTATTAGCTGAGTTCAAGGCATTGCATCCCGATGTGCCTACCAAGTCCGGCCTGATGCTCGGTCTTGGCGAGACCGACGAGGAAATTCTCGAGGTTATGCGCGACATGCGCGCGCACAACGTCGATATGATCACCATCGGTCAGTATTTGCAGCCTTCGGAGCATCATCTGCCGGTGCTGCGTTATGTGCATCCCGACACCTTCGCCATGTTCGAGCGCGAAGCCTATGCCATGGGATTTAGCCATGCGGCGGTCGGTGCAATGGTGCGTTCGTCTTACCACGCTGATGAGCAGGCTCACGCAGCCGGCGTCAACTGAGTCTGGCGACCATGAAAAATCCGGACACCACATGGTGTCCGGATTTTCTATCTGGCGTTCTCAGGCGCCGCTGACGCGTGAATGTCGGCTGCTCCAGTAGATATCGGCCTGACCCTGAGACTGGTTCAGATAGCGGGCCAAAACGAACATCAAGTCCGAGCTGCGGTTCAGATACTGGCATAGCGGGGCGTTGACGGCCGCCTGCGCCGCCAGCGCGATGACTGAACGTTCGGCACGGCGCGCCGCCGTACGCGCCAGATGGGCGAGGGCTGCCGCCCGGGTACCGCCCGGCAGAATGAATTCGCGCAGCGGGGGCAGGGCGGCGTTGTAGAAGGCTAGACGTGCATCCAGATAGGCAACCTGCTCATCGGAAAGCGCGGCATGGCCGGGGATGCACAGCTCCGTACCCATATCGAACAAATCGTGCTGTATGGTCAGCAGATCGGCCGACACCTCGTCAGGCAGCGCTTCGCAGCGTAACAAGCCCAGTGTGCTATTGAACTCGTCGACATCGCCCAAGGCCATAATACGAGGGTCATCCTTGGGGACGCGGCTGCCGTCGCCGAGTCCGGTGCTGCCATCGTCACCGGTACGTGTTGTGATGACGGAAAGGCGATTTGCCATGTCAGGAGTCCTTGTTAATTGATGAGAAAGGCAGGCGGCGCTCAGCGATGCCAGTATCGCCGCGTAGCGAACAGGTTATGCTGTAGCTTAGCCTTCCGAGGCCATTGCAGGAGAGTTGAATCATGGCGTTCTTACGCAAACACACGATGCCCGCGGTCATGGCGACGGCTGCGGCTTTCGTCAGCCTCGCCAGCCCTCAGGTGTTGGCGCAAACCGCCCAGGCCAGCGGAGAAGTCCGGCGGATCGATGCAACGGCAGGCACGGTCACGCTCAAGCATGACGCGATTGCCGCGCTGGACTTGCCCGCTATGACGCTGGTGTACCAGGCCGCGCCCGCACTGCTCACCAACATCAAGCCTGGCGACAAAGTGCGTTTTACGGCCACGCGCCAGGACGGCAGATACGTCGTGACGGCCATCAGCAAGTAAAACCCCATGCTGTGCCGCAGGCACAGGCCTGTTTGCGGCGCTCTGGAGGTTTTGGTCTGGCGACGGGACCATTCCAGACAGAATGGCCCCGTTTGCATCTCCGTAGTCTAGAGCACGTAGCGCGCCAGATCCTGGCTGGATGCGGCTTCCGACAGTTGCGCATCAACATAGGCAGCATCGATCGTTACGCTCTGACCGCTGCTGGCGCCCGCATCGAAAGACAGCTCTTCGAGCAGTTTTTCCATCACGGTGTACAGGCGGCGCGCGCCGATATTTTCCGTGCGCTCATTGACCGAGAAGGCCAGCTCCGCCAGACGCTTGATGCCGTCTTCGGTGAATGCTAGCTGCACGTCTTCAGTGGCCAGCAACGCCGTATATTGTTTGACCAAGGACGCGTCGGTTTCGGACAAAATACGTACAAAATCATCTGCCGACAGGGAATCCAGTTCGACGCGAATCGGGAAGCGGCCCTGGAGTTCAGGGATCAGATCCGAGGGGCGCGATAAATGGAAAGCGCCCGAGGCGATGAACAGGATGTGGTCGGTGCGCACCATGCCATAGCGGGTGTTGACCGTCGTGCCTTCCACCAGAGGCAACAAATCGCGTTGTACACCTTGACGCGACACATCCGCGCCGCCACTTTCCTGGCGGGCGGCGATTTTGTCGATTTCGTCCAGGAAAACAATGCCGTTTTGCTCGACGTTCGCGATGGCGGCGGCACGCAGGTCATCCTCATTGACGCGCTTGGCGGCTTCTTCCTCGATGATGAGTTTGAACGCCTCCTTGACCTTGATTTTCTTGGGCTTGGTCTTGTCGCGTGCTAGGCCGGCGAACATGCCGCGCAACTGCTCGGCCATTTCTTCCATGCCCGGAGGCGTCATGACGTCGAGCTGAGGCGTGGCCTGGGCGATGTCGATTTCAATTTCGAGATCGTCCAACGAGCCTTCGCGCAGGCGTTTACGAAAAGTCTGGCGCGTGGTGTTGCCATCATCGCGCTGGGGTTCGCCCATGGCATTGCGCGCCGGCGGGACCAGTACGTCGAGAATGCGGTCTTCAGCAGCATCTTCGGCGTGGCTGCGCACGCGGCGCATTTCCAGTTCGCGTGTCTGTTTGATCGAGAACTCGGTCAGGTCGCGGATGATGGTATCGACGTCGCGGCCCACATAGCCCACTTCCGTGAACTTGGTCGCTTCGATCTTGATGAAGGGCGCATTGGCCAGCTTGGCCAGGCGGCGGGCGATCTCGGTCTTGCCGACGCCCGTCGGGCCGATCATGAGAATATTTTTCGGATGAATCTCGTGGCGCAGGGGGTCGGCGACCTGCTGGCGGCGCCAGCGGTTGCGCAACGCGACAGCGACGGCACGTTTGGCGCGGTTTTGGCCGATGATGTATTTATCGAGCTCGGAGACGATTTCTCCGGGCGTCATGGTCGATGCAGACATGGCTTGAATCCTTGGATGGCGCGGCCTTAGCCGCCCAGCGTCTCGATCACGTGATTCTGATTGGTGTAAATGCACAGGTCGCCGGCGATTTCGAGCGACTGTTTGACGATGGTCTCGGGGGGCAGCTCCGTGTTGCGCAGCAAGGCAAGCGCAGCCGATTGAGCGTAGGCGCCGCCAGAGCCGATGGCCGCCAGGCCGTGTTCCGGCTCGAGTACGTCACCGTTGCCGGTCAGCACCAGGGTGTGTTCTGCGTCGGCCACGATCAGCATAGCTTCCAGGCGGCGCAGCACCCGGTCTGTGCGCCAGTCGCGCGTGAGTTCGACGGCAGCACGCATCAGATGGCCCTGGTGTTTTTCCAGTTTGGCCTCGAATCGTTCTTGGAGCGTGAACGCATCGGCGGTGGCGCCTGCGAAGCCCGCGAGCACTTTGTCGTGGTAAAGGCGACGTATTTTGCGCGCCGTGCCCTTGATGACGATATTGCCCAGAGTCACCTGGCCGTCGCCGCCCAGGGCAACCCGGTTGCCTCGGCGGACACACACAATGGTGGTGGCGTGAAATTGTTCCATGCTTTCCTTCCTTTGAAGGGTCTATCTGAGGCCGATCGTCTCATATTTCAAGAGGGGGGGTGTGTTGCCCCCCACGCTGCGCAGGCTTGTCGCCTGCTTGCTGCCCCCCCGCCTTGGGGCGGCCCGGCGGCGGGTGTGTTGCCCCCTACGCTGCGCAGGCTTGCCGCCTGCTTGCTGCTTCTCCGAGTAAGGGATGGCTCATAGACAGGAGGAGGGCGAAAGAAAAAGGGCCATGCATGGTCGGCATAGCCCTTTTGTCCTACGGCGCGGGTGAGTGCGCTTTAGTCGCCGTACAGCTTCTGGCGCATTTCGCGGCGCTCTTGCGCCTCGAGTGACAGGGTGGCGGTTGGGCGGGCCAAAAGGCGTGGGACGCCGATGGGTTCACCGGTTTCTTCACACCAGCCGTACTCGCCGCTGTCGATGCGGACGATGGCCTGCTGCACCTTTTTCAGGAGCTTGCGCTCACGATCACGGGTACGCAATTCCAGGGCGTGTTCTTCCTCGATGGTGGCACGGTCGGCCGGATCGGGCACGAACTGGGTTTCACGCAGGTGCTCGGTGGTTTCCCCGGCGTTGGCCAGGATGTCCTGTTCGAGTTGTTTGAGCCGCTCTTTGAAGAACGCCAATTGACGTTCGTTCATGTAGTCGGACTCGGGCATGGCCAGCAACTCTTCTTCGCTGGGCAGATCAATCGCCGTATCGCTCGTCGACTTGCTTGATTTTTTGGTTACTGCCTTCGTAGCCATGAAAACACTCCACTATGAATCGCTCCGTACCGGCATCCGGAGATACCGCGCGGCGGCCTTTATGTACTGGCGCTAAGCTTTCCTCGCAGTACGGTTTTACTTGTGTGCGCAGTGGGCATCAGCCCACCAGGCACTGTTCAAGGCCGCGGGTGAAAATCTCCTGCGGCAGTTTGCGGCCAATGAAGACCATTTTGGTCGACGGCTTTTCGGCCGCCGTCCAGGGTTTGCCAGGTTCGGCGCCCATCATCATGTGCACACCCTGGAACAACATGCGGCGGTTGATGCCTTTCATGTACAGGATGCCTTTGTAACGCATCAGATCCGGGCCGTACACCTGAACCACGCCACCCAGGAATTCTTCCAGGCGCGCGGGATCGAAAGGCTTGTTGGAACGGAACACGAAGGCGCCGATTTCATCATTGTGTTGATGATGATGGTGGTGGTGCGCATGATCGCAGTGCGCGCCGCATTCGCCAGCATGCTCGTGATCGTGGTGATCATGGTCATGATCGTGCGCGTGTTTGGCGTCTGGATGCTCGTCGGCCAGAAAGTCCGGGTCGATGTCCAGAATGGAATTCAGGTTGAAGCCGCTGATGTCGATGATGGACTTCAGTTCGACTTCGCCGAAATGCACCGGCGTGATGGGCGCGCGCGGATTGATGCGCAGCAGGCGGGCGCGCAGGGCTTCATAATCCGCGTCGTTGACCAGATCGCGTTTGGAAACCAGGATGCGGTCGGCAAAACCCACCTGTTTCTGAGCCTCTTCTTGCGCATCCAGCGTGGCCATCCCGTGCTTGGCGTCGACCACCGTCACGACCGCGTCCAGGCGGTAGTAGTCGGCGATGTCGTCGTCCATGAAGAAGGTCTGGCACACCGGACCGGGGTTGGCCATGCCGGTGGTTTCGATGATGACGCGCTCAAAACTGAGCTGACCGGCCTCGCGCTTGACGCGCAACTCGTTCAGCGTGCGCATCAGATCGCCGCGCACGGTGCAGCAGACGCAGCCGTTGGACAGTTCGATGATTTCTTCATCGCTGTCTTGCACGAGCAGATCGTTGTCGATGCTTTCGGGTCCGAACTCATTTTCAATGACCGCGACACGGCGGCCGTGAAACTCGGTAAGGATGCGTTTCAGCAGGGTGGTCTTGCCCGCACCGAGGAAGCCGGTGAGGATGGTGACGGGAACCATTTTGTCCAAACTGCGCGGGGTATTCATGGCGATGCTGGTGCTTTAATCGGCTGCGATTGGGGGCAAGTGCTCAGACTGGCGCCAACCATATCTATAGGGGCCGCGGCCGGCGCGCCGGGATGGGTGCATCCCGGATGGTGCTCGTGGCAACTCGCGGCTTGTTTGGTGCTGCCGGGATTGGCTTGCATAGCGCTGCCAATCGTGACCGGACGCAGGATTACAGCACAGTCGGCTGTCAGGGGCAAACCCTGTGGCAGCCTGAGTCGTCCTTTTTGGCGCAGATGACAGCCCTTAAGCGATTAATCTCGGGTAATCCCTGGAAATGGGGCCAAGTTCTGTAGGTTCAATAGGGACGGAACCGGACGATTTAGTGATGGTGGTGGGCTGCCGGGGCGTTTTTCTGGCATTGCGGACAGAGCGCGCGGATTTCGGTTTCGTGGGTGGCCAGGGCAAAACCGGTTTGGGCGACCCGCTCGGCCAGCAGGCGGCTCATTGCCGGATCGCTGATTTCGGCGACTGCGCCGCAGCCTGTGCACACGACTAGCAGGTCGTGCGGCGCACCGGCGGCGTCATGACAGGCGGTCCAGGCGTTGACGGCGTCCAGGCGGTGGATCAGGCCTTCGTCCATCAGGAAGTCCAGCGCACGGTAGACGGTCGGAGGCGCGGCGCCCGGATGCACGGCGCGCATGGCATCGAGCAGTTCGTAGGCTTTCAGGCTGCGCCCGTGGGTGAGCAGCAGCTCCAGGACTTTGCGCCGGATGGGGGTCAGACGCCGGCCGCGCTCTGCACAGAGCGATTCGGCCAGGCGCAGTTGCTCGCCGACGGCGTCGGCGCGGCTGGTGCGGGCAGGGGCTGACATGGTGTTTTCGGAATAAGCCGGTTCAGAAATGAGGCGAAGGTATCAGAAAACAAGCCATTCTGGGACTTAAGCTCTTGTTTGTTATGATATAACATAATAAAAAGAAAGTTCTCATTACCGCCATGCCCATGTTTTCTTCATCTTCTTCCGCTTTGCGTCATGGCGCGCTCTGGCGCATGGCTTGGGCCTTGGGTGCCAGCCTGTTTATCTGGAGCCTGCTCACATGGGCCATGTCGTGACACCTGCCGCCATCGAACTCGAGAGCGTCACTTTCGGCTGGCGGGGCCAGCCTGCGGTGCGCGACGTCAGCGGACGATTCGCACCCGGCTGCATGACCGCCATCATCGGTCCCAACGGCGCGGGAAAATCCACCCTGGTCAAGGGCTTGGCCGGGGTGTTGGCCCCGATGAGCGGCCGGCTGCATCGTGATAGCACCTCGGTCGCTTGGCTGCCACAGGCGGCCGAATTGGATCGAGACTTTCCCATCTGCGTGCTGGATGCCGTGGTGTTGGGCGGCTGGCGGCGCATCGGCGCTTTGCGCGCCGTTGATGGCGACGAAACCGCGAGAGCGCGTCTGGCGCTGCGCCGGGTCGGGTTGGAGCAATTGGCCGAGCGGCCCTTACAGGCCTTGTCAGGCGGACAGTTGCAAAGAGTGTTGTTCGCCCGTCTCTTGATGCAGGATGCGCCGGTACTGGTGCTCGACGAGCCCTTTGCGGCCGTTGACGGGCAGACCACGCGGGTGCTGATGGCCTTGCTGTGCGCCCTGCAGGCAGAGGGCCGCAGCATCATCGCGGTACTGCACGACATGGCGCTGGTGAAGGAATACTTCGCCCAGGCGCTGCTTTTGTCAGGCCGCGTGCTCGCGTGGGGGCCTACGGCCGACGTGCTCTCTCCTGAACGCCTGGCGCACGGCCAATTGCATCTGGGGTACGCATGACGCTGTGGCAGGCGCTGTGCGCACCCTTTTTTGATTTCAGTTTCATGCGGCGCGCGCTGGCTGGCGCCGTGGCGCTGGCTTTTGGCGCTGCACCGCTCGGCGTGTTTCTGGTGCTGCGTCGCATGAGCCTGATGGGCGATGCGATGTCGCATGCCATTTTGCCGGGCGTGGCGGCGGGTTATCTGCTCGCCGGCCTGTCTCTAGGCGCGATGATGGCCGGCGGCATCGTCACCGGTCTGGTCGTGGCGCTTTTGTCCGGCCTGGTCACACGGCTGACCTCGTTGCGCGAGGACGCCAGCTTTGCGGCCTTTTATCTGATTTCGCTCGCCTTGGGTGTGCTGCTGGTGTCTTTGCGCGGCTCCAATGTCGATCTGCTGCATGTGTTGTTCGGCACGGTCTTGGGCCTGGGCGATGACGCGCTGTTGTTGGCGGGCCTGGTCAGTACCCTGACGCTTTTCAGCCTGGCGCTTATTTATCGCCTGCTGGTGGCCGAGTGTTTCGATCCTGGTTTTCTGCGTGCGGCAGGCGGGCGTGGCTGGCTGGCGCACTTCGGGTTTCTGGCCTTGGTCGTGATCAATCTGGTGGCGGGCTTTCAGATTCTGGGCACGCTGATGGTGGTCGGCATGATGATGTTGCCGGCGCTGGCGGCGCGCTTCTGGGCTCGTCGGGTGGCGGCGCAACTGCCTTTGGCCGTGGTGTTGGCGGCGTTGGCGTCCTGGTGCGGCCTGCTCGCTTCCTTCCATTTTGATCTGGCGGCCTCGCCCGCCATCATTCTGGCCGCTGGCCTGATCTATCTGCTTTCCATGGTGTTGGGCCCGCAAGGCGGGCTACGCACCCGTCTGCGCTGGCCCAGGCCGGCGCTTTCCAAAGAGGTGTGAACATGAAGCTTGTCTGGGCGCGTTGCGCGGCAATCGCCGTTCTGTCTATCCTGCCTGCGGTTGCTGTCTGGGCGTCACCCGTTAAGGTGGTGACGAGTTTTTCCATTTTGCAAGATATGGCTCGTGAAATCGGGGGGCCGGATGTCGAGGTGCAGACGCTGGTCGGTCCGGACGGCGATGCGCATGGTTTCGAGCCCAGCGCGGCCGATTCGCGCAAGCTGGCGGGTGCCGATCTGCTGGTGATTAATGGCCTGGGTTTCGAGCCCTGGCTGCCCCGTCTGGTCGAGGCTTCAGGATTCAAGGGGCGGGAGGTCCGGGCTTCGGATGGCGTCAAGCCGCGCGCTTTTGCCGAGGCTCTCGATCACGAAGACCATGACCACGGTCACGACCATCACCATGATGTCCAGGACCCCCATGCCTGGCAGGATCTGCGTAATGGCATGATTTATGCACAGAATATCGGCCGTGCTCTCGAGCAGCTTGATCCGGCCCATGCCGCGCAATACCAGCAGCGTACCCGTGCTTATGTGGCCAAGCTTGAAGCCTTGCAGGCCAAAGTAGAGAAAACCTTCGCCGCCATCCCCGCCGAGCGCCGCAAAGTGGTTAGCACCCATGATGCTTTCGCTTACTTCGGCGAGGCCTACGGCGTGCGCTTCATTCCGGTGGCGGGCTTGTCTACCTTGTCCGAGCCGTCCGCGTCTGGTTTTGCCGAGGTGGTAAAACGGGTCAAGCGCGAGCACGTGCCGGCCCTTTTTATTGAAAATATCGGCAACCCGCGTCTGGCTGAGCAAATCGCACGTGAAACGGGCGCCAAGGTGGGCGGTACGCTGTATTCCGACGCCTTGTCTGCGCCGGGCAAACCGGGTGCTACCTATTTGGGAATGTTTGAATGGAACGTGCAGCAATTGGCCGCTGCCTTGCAGCCCTGACCCTGGTGATTCTGCCGATATCCGCGCTGGCGCATCCGCATATGTGGGTGGATGCGCAGGCTGAAGTGATGTTTGATGACCAGGGGCGGGTTGCCGCCCTGCGTCAGGTCTGGCTATTCGATGAAATGTTTGGGGCTTATGCCACACAAGGCTTGCCAAGAGCGGCGGATGGCGGCCTGGCCGAGGACACTCGTAAAACCATGGCGATCGATTGGATGAAGGCGCTGGGTGAGCCCATTTCGCATTACTTCACGCGCGTCACGCGTGAAGGCGCAACCCTGGCCTTCGGCGCGCCGCGCGACGCGCAGGTTCAATGGGATGGCCAGCGTTTGTCTCTGGCCTTCACCTTGCCGCTGGCGCAGCCGGTCGCGCCCGGTCCGCAGGGTCTGGCGATCGACGTTTTCGATCCCACCTATTTCGTCGCCTACGCCTTTGACGCGCCCAAAGCCTGGCGACTGAGCAATGCGCCCGCGAATTGCCGCCAGACCTATCGTCCGCCCCAGCCGCTGGACTGGAAAACGATGCAACAATTGGCCGCCATTCCCTCCAATGTCGATACGCTGCCCGATGAGCTGTTCGCCATCACCAAAGGTCTGACGCATCGCAACGAGTTGCGTTGTCCATGAGGTCGGCAGCGCGGATCGTGCCATGGATGCTGGTCTTTGCCTTGGCGCTGGCGGCCGGGCAGGTCTGGGCGCAGTCCCATCCTTTCGCGGTGCCCGAGGCGGGCGGGTCCCCTTGGCTGGCGCAGATTTCGGTCTGGCAATCCCATTTCTATCGCCAGTTGACGGGCGCTGTACGCGCCTGGCGGGATGACGGCTCATGGCTCTTGGTCGGGCTGTCGTTTGCCTATGGGGTGTTTCATGCCTTGGGGCCGGGTCATGGCAAAGCCGTGATATCGGCCTTCGTGCTCGCCAATCATCAAAGCGCGCGCAACGGGGCGGTGCTGGCGCTCTTGTCTGCGCTGGTTCAGGCTTTGGTGGCCATCGCCCTGGTGGCGCTGCTGGCTGCTGTGTTCAATGTCACGGCCCAGGTCATGAACGCCGGCACACGCTGGCTGGAAATGGCCTCTTATCTGATGATTGTGGCGCTGGGTGTCTGGCTGTTGTGGACCAAGGCGCTCAGGCCTTGGCTGCGGCCTGGCCGCCGCCATTTGCATCACGCCGCCTGCGGGTGCGGGCATGTGCCCCCGTTGTCGCTCATGAGCGGGCGGCTGGATTGGCGCCGTGCCTGGACTGCGGTCGTGGCCGTGGGTTTGAGGCCATGCAGCGGCGCGCTCATTGTGCTGGTGTTCGCGTTGTCGCAAGGCCTTTTTGCTGCGGGCGTGGTGGCCACGCTGGCGATGGGGCTGGGGACCGGTCTGACGGTTGCGCTATTGGCCATGACCGCCGTCTGGACGCGCAACGCGCTGACTAACAGCAGCTATCTGTCCCCAAAGTGGGCGGCAAGACTCCGTTATGGCATCGAGTCTGTGGCGGCATTGGCGGTGCTGTTGCTAGGCCTGCTGTTATTGGGCGGGCAGGTCGCCGGCGCAGCGTAAAAAAGAATTCGGACAGGGGCACTTGCGTCGTAATTGATATGTTATATCATTCCTTTCTCATCAAAATGCAATGTTATAACATTTAGGAAAGAGGAATGAGGTTTACTTCGCGCCCCAGTCATGCCGCGCTTGCGATGGCGTTTGCCGCTGCTCCCGTATTTGCCGCCGAACCCGAGGCGGTCACTCTGACTCCCATCACGATCTCGGCGGACCCGCTGGGACAAAACCAGAACAGCACGGCCTCGCCGGTTACCGTGCTCGATGGCCAGGCGCTGGTCGAGCGCCGCCAAGGCACGCTGGGCGACACCCTCAATGGCCTGCCGGGTGTGCATTCGGATACTTTCGGTGCCGGCGCCAGCCGCCCGGTCATTCGCGGCCAGACTTCGCCGCGCGTCAGTGTGCTTTCCGATGGCTCATCGCTGTTGGACGCTTCAGCCATTTCGCCCGATCACGCGATCACCATCGAACCGCTGCTGGCGGATCGGATCGAGGTGTTGCGCGGACCGGCCACGCTGCGTTTTGGCGGAGGTTCGATAGGCGGCGTGGTCAATGTGCTGGACAAACGCATCCCCACTGAAAAACCCGAGGGTGGCCTGGCGGCCGAGGCAGAGTTGCGCGGGGCGACGGGCACCAAGGAGCGTGCGGGCATCATCGGCATTACGGCTGGCACGGACAGCTTTGTTGTGCGTGTAGAGGGGCTGAAGCGCCGCAGCAGCGATTACGCCGTGCCGCATTGGTCTAGCGGCAAGCTGGCGGGTTCGTACAGCGAATCGACGCAAGGGTCGGTGGGCATGTCCTGGATTGGCCCGCGAGGCTATATCGGGCTGGCTTTCACGCATATCGAAAGCGAGTATGGTTTGCCCGGGCATAACCACGAATACGAAGGTTGCCATCCGCATGGTACGCACTTGCACTGCGGTCATCATGACCACGATCACGACCATGATGATCATGCCCACGAAGAGGGGCAGGTGCCCTATGTACGCCTGCGCAGTAATCGCACCGATCTGCGCGCTGAGTATTCCGACCCGCTTCCCGGTTTCAGCAAATTGCGTCTGCGCGGCGGTTTCACCGATTACCAGCACGATGAAATCGAAGGCGGCCAAGTCGGCACCACATTCAAGAATCAGGGCTTTGACACCCGTCTTGAGCTAGAGCACAAACCCTGGATGGGCTTGCGCGGCGTGATCGGTCTGCAAACCGCTTTCAGCGATTTTCGCGCGCAAGGCGAAGAGGCTTTCTTGCCGCGCAGCAAAACGCGCAGCAATGGCCTCTTCCTGCTGGAGGAGTACCGCCTGAACGACTGGCGTTTTGAAGCAGGCGCCCGCCAGGATTGGCAGAGCATATCGCCGGAGGGCGGCTTGAAAAAATCACGCTTGTCGGGCACCTCGCTGTCAGCTGCCGCGATCTGGGACTTTGCGCCGAGCTACTCCGTGGCGCTGTCGCTCTCGCGTTCGCAGCGCATGCCCTCGGCGCAAGAGCTCTATGCCGACGGCGTGCACCTGGCAACCAATACCTACGAAATCGGCAACGCCGGCTTGACGCGGGAAACCTCGCGCAACATCGACCTGACCTTACGCAAGCACGAAGGCGACACCACATTCAGCCTGAGCGCCTTCCACAACCGGGTCAACAACTATATCTATGCCAATACGCTGGACCGTTTCGAGGACTTCCGCCTGATTGAGTACACCCAGAAAGATGCCGAGTTCGTCGGTATCGAGGGTGAGCTCAAGCATCAATTCACCCCTATTCTGTCTGCCGGTGTATTCGGTGATTACGTGCGGGGCAAACTGACGGGTGGGCAGGGTAATTTGCCGCGCATTCCCGCAGCCCGTCTGGGCGCGCGCGCCAATTTCAAGTGGCAGGCGTGGTCGGGCGGCCTTGAGTACGCTTATGTGTTTCGCCAAAAAGACATCGCCAGCTATGAGAGCGAAACACCGGGTTATGCCCTGGTCAACGCAGTACTGAGTTATCGATTTAAGGCGGCAGGGGCTCAGTACGACGTCTATGTGCGCGGCAACAATCTGCTGGACAAGCTGGCGTACAACCACGCTTCTTTCCTGTCTTCGGTCGCGCCGCTGCCGGGCCGTTCGGTGATGCTGGGTGTGCGGATGAGCTATTGATCGCTGTTGTCTTCAGGTTTGCGATTGGCTCTGGGGTGCGCCTGGTCATAGACTTTGGCCAGGTGCTGGAAGTCCAGCCGCGTGTAAACCTGAGTCGTGGCGATATTGGCGTGTCCGAGCAGTTCCTGCACAGCGCGCAGGTCCTGGGCCGATTGCAGCACATGGCTGGCGAAGCTGTGGCGCAGCACGTGCGGATGCACATGGGCGGGCACGCCTGCTTGCTGTGCCAGCCGGGCCAATTGCAATTGCACGACGCGCGGCGAAATCCGCGCGCCGCGCGCGCCAAGAAACAGGGCGTAGCTATCGGCCGACGGGGTGGCTGCCGATAGCAGTGTTGGCCGGGCTTGCAGCCACTTGTCCAGCGCGGCGAGGGCGGCGCTGCCCACCGGCACGATGCGGCGTTTACCGCCTTTGCCAAGCACGACCACCTCGGCCTCGGCGCGATTGAGCCAGCCGGCCGGCTCTTCGCTGCCTGTGTGGCGGTGGTAGTGCGTGTCCAGGGAGACCAGTTCAGATAGCCTCAGGCCGCTGGAGTACAGCAGTTCTGAAATGGCGTGATCGCGCAGACCGACAGGATCGGTGCTTAACTGTGCGGGCGCGTGGTCGAGCATGGCTTGCGCTTGATCGACGGACAGGGCCTTGGGCAGGGCGCGGGGCGCCTTGGGGGCGCGCACACCCGCGACCGGATTGCGGGCCAGGCCGATATGGGGCGCCCACCATTGATAAAACCCCCGCCAGGCGGCCAGGCGGCGAGCCAGGCTGCGGGGGCCGAGGCCTTGCGCATGCAAACGGGCAATCTGCTGGCGGATATGGGAGACGCTGAGGTCTTGCAGGGCAAGGCCGGCCTGGGTCGCCAGTGCCGCCAGCGATTCGAGGTCGTGGCGGTAGGCGGCCAGGGTGTGGCTTGAGTAGCGTCGCTGCGTCTGTAGATGTTGCAGCCAGTCCTCGAGCGGCGGTGCGAGGAGACTCATTACGCTGTGGCCAGCCGCCCTAAGGCGGCCGAAGCGAGCCGGCCGATGGTTTCCAGAAAGGCTGTGCCCATCTCGGGGGTAAAGCGTGCGGCGTCATCGGAACCCAGCACCAGCAGGCCGATACTGGGTAATTCGGGTGCCAGGCGCAGCGCGATCAGGGCCAGCGATTTCGGCGTGCTATCCAGCCAGCGCACGGCTTCGAAACCGGTGTCATTGCCGCAGTAAGGTGTTTTCAGGCTATCGGCGAAGGTACGCACGTCGTCGGAGACATCGGCGCCGTAAGCGTGCTCGCCCGTCCGGGGCAGACCGGCCAGATTCCACAGCCGTAAACCAGAGTGGTCGAGATTGAACTGCTCGGCCAGGCCCAGCGCAATTTCACCCGGCAGGCGCGTGGTATCGGTTTCGCGTAGCAGGCGCTCTGACCAGAGGGTGATTTGCTGGCTGATTTTCTCATTGTCGCCCGCATTGCGTACCAGCTCGTTCAAGCGCCATTCGAGGCTGCGGTTGCGCTCGCGCAGGGTGAGAATCTGGCGTTCGGCTAGAGAGATCGCTCGCCCGCCATGCGGATTGGGTATATGCAGATTGGAGAAAATCGCTGCATGCTCGTCGAAGAACGAGGGGTGCTCCTGCAGGTAGCGCGCGATGTCCTCCGCGCTCGGGTCGATGGTCGTCATGTCGCTTTGATAGACAGCGGTTGGCGGCGCGATCAGCGGTTGAGCGCCAGGGAAAGAACCAGTTTGTCGATGTCGACCTGGCCACTGAATACGGACTCGGCCGGGCCGGTCATACGCAATTGCTCGCCGTTCCAGGCGATGGTCAGTGCGCCACCGCGGGTTTGGACACGCACCGGGCTGTCGAGCAGGCCACGGCGGATGCCGGCCGCGACGGCTGCGCAGGCGCCGGTGCCGCAGGCCAGGGTTTCACCCGCGCCGCGTTCGTAGACGCGTAGACGGATGTTGTGGCGATCTTGGATTTGCATGAAACCGGCGTTGACGCGCCGCGCAAAGCGCGGATGCGATTCGATGTGTGCTCCGACTTCGCTGACCGGGGCCTGATCGACGTCGGCCACTACCTGCACGGCATGCGGGTTGGAGATCGCCACAGCCGACAGCTCGATCTCGCCGCCGGGCAGCGGCAATACATAGAGGGTGTCCTGGCCTTGCTGACGTTGCGTCAAGCCGCTGACGTCGAATGGCAGGGCGGCCGGGTCGAAGCGGGTCGTGCCCATCTCGACGGTGACTTGTTCGTCATCGCCTTCGTCGAGCACGATAAGGCCGCTGACGATTTCGGCGCGCAAGGGGTTTTTGCTGGACAGGCCTTGCTCGTGCACAAAGCGCACGAAGCAGCGAGCGCCATTGCCGCAGTGCTCGACCTCGCTGCCGTCATTGTTGAAGATGCGGTAGCGGAAGTCGGCATCCGGGCGTGTGGCGGGTTCGACCAGCAGAATCTGGTCGGCGCCTACGCCGAAATGGCGGTCACCCAGGGCGCGGGCGCGCTCCGGGGTCATGTCGATGGTTTGACGCACGCCGTCGAGCACGACGAAGTCGTTGCCAGCGCCATGCATTTTGGTGAAATTCCAGATCATGCAAGGATTATCACCCATTCCGCCCGTTCTGGCAGCCCGTGCCCTGGGGGGCTGTTTCAATAGAGTTTGGGGCTGCCTTCGGGGCGCGTTTTGAAGCGGCGGTGCACCCAGTAGTATTGGCTTGGGCAGCGGCGAATCCAGCCTTCCAGTTCGCGATTCAGGCGTGCTGTGGCGTCTTCCAGGCTCTCTTCGCCCGGGAAGTCTGCCAGGGGCGGTAACACCTCGACGTGATATCGGCCGGTGGTGGGGTTCCAGAAATCCAGAATGGGCAGAACGGCGGCATTCCATTTGCGCGCTAATTGGGCGGTGGCCACCAGGGTGGCTGCCGGCACGCCGAAAAAAGGCACGAACACCGAGCCATTGCGTCCAAAGTCCATGTCTGGCAGGTAATAAACGGGCCGGGCGGCGCGGAAATGACGGATCAGATCGCGCACGCCATCCTTGCGGCTGACCAGGAATACCTCGTTAAACCTTGCCCGGCCGGCCCGCACGATGGCATCGACGGCAGGGTCGCGCTGGGGCGTATACATGGTGGCGCCGCTGGGCACCTCCATGGTGAGGCGGGTCGCGGCGACATCCAGACCGATGAAGTGCGGTGCCAGCAGAATGACCGGCCGACCGGAAGCGGCCAGCGCATTGATGGTGTCCGCGCCGCTGACCGAGGCCATCTCGCGGATGGCCTCGGCGCTGCCATACCAGAGCACACCTCGGTCCACGATGGATTGGCCCAGCGCACGGAAGTGCTCCCGCGTCCATTTTTCTCGCGTTTGGGGGCTTTCGCCAGGAAAGCAGATCTCCAGATTGCGGCGCACGATGCGGGCACGGGATTTGGCCAGATGCAGGGCCAGCCAGCCGACTACGGCGCCGGCGCGCTGGCGCGCGCGGGGGCTCATGCGGCCGAACCAGCTCAGCAGTCCGGTCAGGGCGCGAGTCTTGTAGTCTTTTTTCATGGTGCAGGCGGTGCGCCGCGCGGCGTTTTGTAGCGGTTGTAGCCCCAGAGGTATTGCTCGGGAAAGCGCCGGATCAGCGTTTCCATACAGGCATTGAGCAGGGCGGCCTGGGCCTGCGCATCGGCGGGAAGAGGATCGGGTACACGGGTGAAGTGCAGTTTCCAGCCGCGGCCCATGGGCAGGCGCTGAGCTGCGCAGAGGATGACCGGCACACCCGTCTGGCCGGCCAGTTTGCCTGGCAGGGTAACGGTGTAGGCCATGCGGCCGAAGTAGGGCGCCCATACGCCTTCGCCCTCGCCGGGAGCCTGATCGGGCAGCAGGCCCACGGCCTCGCCGCGCCGCAAGGCGCGCACGAATTCGCGCACGCCTTGCATCGTGGCGGGCACGGCGCGCACCTTGGCGTTGTTGCGGGCGCTTTCCAGCAGCGGCGCCAGGATGGCTTTGCGCGGTGGCCGGAACATGACCGTCAGGGGGATTTTGCGCGCCAGATAACGGGCCACGACTTCATAGCAGCCCAGGTGAGGCGTGAGGAATACGACGCCACGCTTCTCGGCGATGGCGGCATCCACGACATCCGTGTCCTGCCCCGGATCGAGTTTCTCCAGGCTGGCGTCCTCATGGAACCAGACCTTGGGTGTTTCGAGAATCATGGCGCCGATCTGACCGGCCGAACGGCGAGCGAAGGCCGCCTCCGGATAGCCGGCTTGTGTGGCGTTGGCGCGCAGGCGCCGGCCATATTTGCCTGGCAGGGCGTAGGCCAGCCTGCCCAGCACCTGCCCGAGCGTCTGTAGCACAGACAAGGGTAGAAAGGCGAGTAAACGGAAGAAGGCGAGCAGCATGTTATTGGCGTGGGGAGGTCCGTGATGAAAGCGTCTGCAAAACACCGCTTCGAGAATGGGTTCTCCGACAAGTGCTGCATTTTCGCCTAAAATCAGAGAGGTCGCCGAGTTAACCGACAACTTGCGGAGCGACGATGCGGCGTCAGCCGTTTCAAATCCGCTAAAGCGTCGCGCCCAGATGTCCTCTATATTCAGGGAGATCCGGGGCGCAGCGCGCCTCGTTCAACCTGATAGGCGGTCTTATCGCCGCAAGGACGCATCCGTGGCTAACAACGATTTTCTTTTTACTTCCGAATCGGTCTCTGAGGGTCACCCCGACAAGGTCGCTGACCAGATCTCCGATGCCATCCTAGACGCCATCTTCACGCAAGATCCCAATGCGCGTGTGGCCGCCGAGACGTTGTGCAATACCGGTCTGGTCGTGCTGGCCGGTGAAATCACCACCAGCGCCAACGTCGATTACATCCAGGTCGCGCGCGACACCATCCGCCGCATCGGCTACGACAACACCGAATACGGTATCGACTACAAGGGTTGCGCAGTGCTCGTCGCCTACGACAAGCAGTCGCCCGATATCGCTCAAGGCGTGGACCGCAGCTCCGAGGACTACCTCAATCAGGGTGCGGGCGATCAAGGCCTGATGTTCGGCTATGCCTGCGACGAAACGTCCGACCTCATGCCGGCTCCGATCTGGTATGCGCATCGCCTGGTGCAGCGCCAGAGCGAGTTGCGCAAGGACGGCCGCCTGCCCTGGCTGCGTCCCGACGCCAAGTCGCAAGTCACCTTCCGTTATGTCGATGGCCGTCCGGTCGAGGTGGACACCGTCGTGCTGTCCACCCAGCATGCCCCGGAAATCTCGCAATCCGCGATCCGTGAAGCCGTCATCGAAGACATCATCAAGCCTTGCTTCCCTGAAGGCCTGATCACGCCGCAAACCAAGTTTCTGGTCAACCCGACCGGCCGCTTCGTCATCGGCGGTCCGCAAGGCGATTGCGGTCTGACCGGCCGTAAGATCATCGTGGATACCTACGGCGGTGCTTGCCCGCACGGCGGCGGCGCTTTCTCGGGTAAAGATCCTTCCAAGGTGGACCGCTCGGCGGCTTATGCTGCGCGTTATGTGGCCAAGAACATCGTGGCTGCCGGTCTTGCTCGTCAGTGCCAGGTGCAGGTGAGCTACGCCATCGGGGTGGCCGAGCCCATCAATATCACGGTTTATACCGAAGATACCGGCGTTATCCCCGACGACCAGCTTGCCAAGCTGGTGCGCGAGCACTTCGATCTGCGCCCCAAAGGCATTGTCAACATGCTGGATCTGCTGCGCCCGATCTACACCAAGACGGCTGCCTATGGCCACTTTGGCCGCTCGGAACCGGAATTCTCGTGGGAAGCGACCGACAAGGTGCAGGCCCTCAAGAAAGCGGTCTGATCGCGAACGGTCAGCGTCCGAACCCTTCCCTGCGCTAAGGCATGGAAGGGTTTTGTCGGGCCGCTTCGGCGGCGCTCTCAGCGGCGATAGACACAGCCGGCCGGGTGCTCGAGCAGGCCCTGGCTGCTGTCAAGGAATAGCCCGGCCCGGATAGGGCTATGCAAAAAGGGACATACGCCGGGTGCTAAGCTTGCGCCATGAGTACCCGAGACCCTTCCGCCGAGCCCGCCGCGCCGGGCGCTTTTACCGCCTCTGATTCTCCCTGCGTGGCAGTGTGTTCTACCCTGTTTGATGATATCTGCCGGGGTTGCGGGCGCACGGCGATAGAAGTCGCCAACTGGGTCTTCATGAACGAAGAAGAAAAACGCGAAGTCTGGGTGCGCATTCGCGCTCAAGGCTATCCCCGGCGCAACAATCCCTGAGCCGGCCAGGCCTGTCTTCGCCCTGTCATACAGAGCGGGCTTAATCGAAGACACATTGTCTCGACGGGGCCCAACCATGCGTATCGCTCTTGTGACGGATGCCTGGCATCCGCAAGTCAATGGCGTGGTCCGAACCTGGACCGCCATGTGCCGCTTGTTGACCCAATGGGGTCATGAGGTCAGAGTCATCAGCCCTGAGGGCAGCCGTACAGTGCCTGCGCCTTCAGAGCCGGCGTTGCGGCTCTGCTTCACCCCGCGCCGTCACCTGCGTCAGCTGATGGGAGATTGGGTGCCGGACGCACTACATATCGCCACCGAAGGACCGCTGGGATGGGCGGCGCGCAGTATGGCGCTTAGGCGAGGCTGGCAGTTCACGACCTCGTTTCACACCCTGTTTCCGGATTATCTGCGCGCCCGCATGGGCATTCCCGCCGGGCTGCCCTGGCGCTATATGCGCTGGTTTCATCAGCCTGCTCAGCGTGTGCTGGTGCCCACACCCACCGTGGCGTCCATTTTGGCGCGGCGCGGGCTGGTCAATCTGAAGGTTTGGTCGCGCGGTGTGGATGCCTCCTTGTTTCAGCCGCTTTCCACCGAGATGCTGGCCCATTTACCCAGACCGATCTGGCTGTCGGTCGGTCGGGTAGCGCGAGAGAAGAATCTGGATGCCTTCCTGGCCCTGGATCTGCCAGGCAGCAAGGTGGTGGCCGGCGCCGGACCGGATTTGCCGCGTTTGCGGCACGCGTTTCCAGAGGCGTATTTTCTCGGCGCTCAAGACGACGGGAAATTGCCAGCGCTCTACAGCGCCGCCGACGCCTTTGTTTTCCCCAGTCTGACCGATACCTTCGGCCTGGTAATGTTGGAGGCGATGGCCTGCGGCACGCCGGTGGCGGCCTTTCGCAGCGAGGCGCCCATGGCTGTCGTGCGCGCGGGAGAGACGGGGGCGTTGGATGATGATCTGGGCCGCGCCTGCCTGGCGGCGCGCCAGCTCGATCGGCGCGCGGTACGGGATTGGGCGCTGACACGCAGTTGGGATGCTGTCGCGCAGGATTTGTTGGCGGCGCTGGTGCCTATCGGCGGCATGGCGCCGGCCCGCAGCCAGGCATTGAGCGTTTGAGCCCGAGCGGGGGTTTCCCGTGGCTTGTCCGACCCGCTACAATGCTCGCCATCCCTGAGGAGCGCTGCGACGAACGCCGGATACGGCACGCCAGGCTCAGGAATCCTTGTCCGGGCGCCGCATGCGGCGCCTTTGCAACGGCGCTCACCTTAGCCGCTGGGCCGGCGAGGGCGAGCGCCATGTTTCATGGTTTTTCGCGTCGGCTGGCCAAGTGTGCGCCCGTCATTCTTACGTGGAGATCTACACCGTGAACGCAGTGTCCGACAACGCTTTTTCTGATTACATCGTCGCCGACATGAGCCTGGCCGGCTGGGGCCGCCGCGAACTGGCTATCGCCGAAACCGAAATGCCCGGCCTGATGGCCATTCGTGACGAATACGCTGCGGCGCAACCGCTCAAGGGCGCCCGCATCGCGGGCAGCCTGCACATGACCATCCAGACAGGCGTGCTGATCGAAACGCTGGTGGCGCTGGGCGCTGAAGTGCGCTGGGCTTCGTGCAATATCTTTTCCACCCAGGACCACGCTGCTGCGGCCATTGCTGCGACCGGCACGCCCGTGTTCGCCGTCAAGGGCGAAACCCTGGAAGAATACTGGCAGTACACCCACAAGATCTTCGAGTGGCCGCAAGACCGTCATGCCAACATGATTCTCGATGACGGCGGTGACGCCACCCTGCTGCTGCATCTGGGCACCAAGGCCGAAAGCGACCCCTCTGTGCTTGCCAATCCGGGCAGCGAAGAAGAACGCGTGCTGTTTGCCGCCATCAAGGAAACGCTGGCGCGTGACCCCAAGTGGTATTCGACCCGTCTGTCCCAGATCAAGGGCGTGACCGAAGAAACCACCACGGGCGTGCATCGCCTGTATCAGATGTCGCAAAAGGGCGAGCTGGCCTTTGCCGCCATCAATGTCAACGACTCGGTGACCAAGTCCAAGTTCGACAACCTCTATGGTTGCCGTGAGTCGCTGGTTGACGGCATCAAGCGCGCCACCGACGTGATGGTGGCCGGCAAGATCGCCGTGGTCGCGGGTTATGGCGACGTGGGCAAGGGTTGCGCCCAGGCGCTGTCGGCTCTGCGCGCTCAGGTCTGGGTTACCGAAATCGACCCGATTTGCGCGTTGCAGGCCTCGATGGAAGGCTACAAGGTTGTCACGATGGAAGAGGCCGCCGCTCATGCCGATATCTTCGTGACGGCTACCGGCAACTACCATGTGATCACCCGTGAGCACATGAACGCCATGAAGGATCAGGCCATCGTCTGCAACATCGGTCACTTCGACAACGAAATCGATGTTGCCTCGCTCGAGAAGGATTGCCAGTGGGAAGAAATCAAGCCCCAGGTCGATCACGTCATCTTCCCTGATGGCAAGCGCATCATTCTGCTGGCCAAGGGCCGTTTGGTGAACCTGGGTTGCGCCACGGGCCACCCCTCGTTCGTGATGTCGTCGTCCTTCGCCAACCAAACGATTGCTCAGATCGAGTTGTTCACGCGTAATGGCGACTACACCCGTGGTCAGGTCTATGTGCTGCCCAAGCACCTGGACGAGAAGGTCGCCCGTCTTCATCTGAAGAAGCTCGGCGTCAAGCTCACGACCCTGTCGGCGGCGCAAGCCCAGTATATCGGCGTGCCGGTCGAAGGCCCCTTCAAGCCGGGCCACTACCGCTACTAAGCCAGTAGAGGTAGCATGAGGTGGCTCCTGCGGGAGCCCCCTTTTTCACAGGAGATCAATATGGCACTGATTCTGGTCTGGATCTTGAACGCCGTAGCGCTGCTGGCAGTGGCCTATATCTTGCCTGGCATCACGGTCGCCAGCTTTGGTTCGGCATTGGCTGCCGCGCTGATACTGGGTTTGCTCAATATGCTGGTCAAGCCGGTCCTCGTGCTTTTGACGCTGCCCATCACCATCGTCACGCTCGGTCTCTTTCTTATCATCTTGAACGGGCTGTTGTTCTGGCTGGCAGGTTCCATTCTGCGTGGCTTTCAGGTCAATGGCTTCTGGTGGGCGGTAGCGGGTGCTATTTTCTACAGCATCATCTCCGGCCTGCTTTCCAAACTTATACCGTGATGACCGACTCAACCTCTCCTGCAATCAGCCTGGAGTTTTTCCCGCCGCGTGATATCGCGGCCCAGGAACGCCTGGTGCGCGCGGCCAAGCAGATGCTGGCTGTCCAGCCGAGCTATGTGAGCGTGACTTTCGGTGCGGGCGGCTCCACGCGTGCCGGCACCGAAGAGACGGTGCGCACCCTGACCAATCTTGGCTGTGATGCCGCACCGCATCTATCCTGCATCGGGTCTTCGCGCGAGCAATTGCGCAGCATCCTCGACCATTATCGCGAGGCGGGTGTGAGGCGCGTCGTTGCCCTGCGCGGCGATCTGCCTTCCGGCATGGGCGGTGACGCGGGCGAGCTGCGTCATGCCGTGGATCTGGTGCGTTTCATCCGCGAGGAAACCGGCGATTGGTTCCATATCGAAGTGGCGGCCTACCCCGAGATGCACCCCCAGGCCACCAGCCCGACGGCGGATCTCGGGCACTTCGTGTCCAAAGTGCAGGCCGGCGCCAATGCCGCAATCACACAGTATTTCTTTAATGCCGATGCCTATTTCGACTTCGTCGACCGGGCGCAGGCGCGTGGCGTGACCATCCCTATCGTGCCGGGCATCATGCCTATCACCAACTACAGCCAGCTCTCGCGTTTTTCGGAGATGTGCGGCGCAGAATTGCCACGCTGGATACGGTTGCGCCTGGCCGAGTTCGGTGACGACAAGGCATCCATCCGCGCTTTCGGTGTCGATGTCGTGACCAAGCTGTGCCAGACCCTGCTCGACCATGGCGTGCCGGGCTTGCATTTCTATACGCTGAACCAGTCGGAAGCGACGCTGAGTATCTGGAAAAACCTCCAGCGTTGAGTCTTTGCGGCGGCAACCATCGTGGCGGTTTCACGGGGGTTGGCCGCCCGATCGGCGAGTGTCTGAAATCCGGAGAGCCGGCAAGAAAATGCCGGGGGCAATGAGAGCATAGGGCTCCTACCCACCTGTCAGAGCCATCGCGGCTCTGCTGTCTTGTCCAGGAGTTCTCCTATGTCTGATGCTTCCCCCATATCTCTGAAAATGGCAACGATGTTGGCCACGACATTGCTTGCCTCAACGGCGGCGGTCGGGCAGACCGCCGACCAAGGTTGTGGCGCCGGCACATGCGGGAAGAAGTCTTCCGCTCAGCCCAAAGAGGGGGATGACCCCAAAAAGAAGCGCGAGGAGAAGCGCGAGGCAGAGCAGAAAAAAGGCGACGCGGCCGCTTCGTCTACCGCTGCTGGTCAAACTGAGGCCGGTTGCAGTAAGAAGGAAGCCGGGTGCGCCAAGCGATAAGCGGCCTGGGCCTGGGCTATCGCCGTGAGATGGCGGCCTGGGACATGTCCAAGATCAACGCTGGCTTTTTCGAGGTTGCCCCTGAAAACTGGCTGCGCCGCGATCGTACGCCTTTGCATCGCTTGCGCGCCCTGGGGCGTAGCATCGCCCTGCATGGCGTCTCTCTCAACCTCGGGGGTGAGGCGCCGCTTGATGCGGCGTTTCTGCGTTCGGTGGGGGCGCTCATGCGCGAATTGGGCTCGCACTGCTACTCCGATCATCTCGCCGCTAGCGGTGATGCGCACCAGCTCTACGATCTTTTTCCGATTCCGTTTACGTCTGCGCAGGTGCTGCGCGTGGCCGGCCGTATCTGCCGCGCACAAGACATCCTCGGGCAGCGCATAAGTATCGAAAACAGCACTTGGTATACCAATATCGGAGACATGCGCGAGGCCGATTTCCTGGCCGAGATCGCCGAGCGTGCCGACTGCGGCGTTTTGCTCGATCTCAATAATATCGACGTCAATCACAAAAATCATGGCGGCGACGATATCCCCGGCTATCTCGCGCGTCTTGACCTTGCCCGCGTCTGCTATCTGCACGTGGCGGGCCATGAGTTTGACCCCCGCTTCGGGCTGTATATCGATACCCACAGCCGGCCGGTGGCGGGCGTTACGGCGCGATGGGCGCGGCATCTTCAAGCAGAGCATGGGCTGGCTGTGCTGCTCGAGTGGGACAACGATATTCCCAGCCCCGAGCTCATCAACCGGGAGCTTTCTTGTCTTCAGACTTTTATGACTACGTCAGAGGCGTGAGCGAGCGTATGCCGGCCGGATACAGCGCGGCAGGCATGCGGGTGTATCGCCATCTGGTCTATCTGGGGGCCAGCCAGATGATCGAGGCGGGCTTTCCGCAGTTGCGTGAGGGCATGGGCGAGCAGGCCTGGCGCGTTCTGATCGAAGGTTTTGTGCGGCAGTCCGCCTGGACCTCGCCTTTTTACGGAGATCTGCAAAATGAGTTTCGCCTTTTTCTCGCGCGTGAGAGCGCATGAGCCTGCGTTGGCCCTGCTCTTGTTGCGGCTGTGGGCTGGTTGGGAGTTTGCGCGCGCGGGCTGGATCAAGCTGAGCGGAGGCTGGCAGGCGCCGCAATGGTTCAGCGGTCTGGACATGCCGGTGCCGCAGGCCTGGTTGCCGGCGGACTTGAACTGGATCGCGGCCGGCGGGCTGGAGCTGTTCTGCGGGCTGGCTTTGCTGCTTGGCGTATTTACCCGATGGGCAAGCGCCATCTTGATCTATGTGACCATCGTGGCGGTGTATGCCGTGCACTTTGATCTGGGCTGGGCAGGCTGGAACCAGATCGACACCGCAGATGGCCTGGGTTTCAAAGTGCCGCTGATGTTGGGGCTGATGCTGTTTGTGTTGTTTGCCTGCGGTCCGGGCGATTACGCCCTGGACCGCGTGGCAAACCGTGCAGGCAAGCGTGCCTAGCTCAGCGTGTGCGAGAACACGCTGCCGCGGCCTGCCGTCGTGCCGCCGGTTTCTAGTGGCGCTGTGGGTGTCCAGCCCGAAGGCGTGAGGATGGCGGCCAGCCGCATATCGTGTGCTGCGGCCTTGTAGTCCTCTGGCAGCAGGCCTTCGTCCCAGGCTACTCCAATGGCCGTGTGCGGATGCCCGGCAGCCGTCAAGGCCGCCAGAGTACGGTCGTAATAGCCGCCGCCGTAACCCAGCCGGTCGGCTTGGGCGGTGTATCCCAGCGTGGGTACCAGCAGCACGTCGGGCGTGATGCGCTCGCTGTCTTGCGGTTTTGGAATGCCATAGGCGCCCGTCTGCATGGGGGTTTCGGGCGTCCAGCGGTGAAATTCCAAGGGTGCGCCGCGTTCGCGCACATGGGGCAGGCATACGATGATGTCTGCTTCTGCCCATTGCCGCAGCAGCGGCAGCAGATCGGGTTCGCCTTCCAGGGGCCAGAAGCCCGCCACGCTGCGCAGCGGCTGGCCGCGTTCGCGAGCCATATTGAGCCAGGTGAACAGCCGGCCGCGCATCAGCAGGGCGCCGCGGCTGCGCTGGTTTTCGGGTAATTCGGCGCGTTCGAGGCGCAATCGCGCTCGCAACGCGACTGCGGTATTCTGTCCGGTATATGGGGTCTGCATACAGGTGGGCCTAGCTAAGCGGTTTATGCGTGAGGGGACGGGCGATGAAGCCGACAGTATTCGCGGGGCGTCAATCCCAACGGTATCAGAATTCTTTGGCAGCGGGGTTGCGGCGGCTATTGCCGCTGTTGGCAATGTGGGTGGCGGCCTGTGCGCCGGTCGATGCGCAGCAGCGCGCCGCCGAGGCGCTGCCAAGCGCGCCGGCGGCGCCAGTGCAGCGCGCGCTGCAAACCGGATTGCCTGCCTCGCCGGACTCGGTGGCGCGGCAGGCGGTGGTCTCGGCACGGGATGCCATGAATGCCAAGCAATGGTCGGTGTTGGGCGCCTTGGCGCCCCAGGCCCAGACGGATATGTTGGGGATTTATCCCCAATACTGGCTGTTGCGTTATCAGTTGTCTGCGCCGCCTAACGGGGTGCGGCCCGATGCCGAACTGAAGCAGTTCCTGGCTGCCAATGCGGGCAGCTATCTTGAGGACCGCTTGCGCGCCGACTGGATACTGGCTGCCGCACGCAGCGGCGACTTTGAAACCGTGCGCAGGCTGGCGCCGGTCAAGGCAGCGAATGCCCAGGTGAACTGTGCGGTGCTGAATGCACGCCATATGACGGGCAAGCGCGCCACGGCCCAGGAGGCCTTGAGCGTATTTGCGGCGGGCGGCGCGTGCTGGTCGTTGTACGACCAACTCGTGGCGGATCACACCCTGGGCTGGGACGAGCTTTTGCCGCAGTTGCGCGACGCGATCGAGGCGAATCGGACGGCCGATGCGCGCCGTCTGGTGCAGTACATCTTCGAGCCCAGGGATTTGAAAACCTATGACCTGATGATGCGCGATCCCATGAAATGGTTGGTGCGCCAGGACAAGTCGCCGGTGGGACGTAATGAAAAAGAACTGGTGACGCTGGCCCTGGCCCGGCTGGCCCGCGCGGATGTGAATGTCGCCAACTCCTATCTGGAGCGTGAATGGGCCCAGCACTTGCCGCCTTCGCATCTGGCCTGGGTGCGCGGGCAGTATGCCTTGGCGGCCGCCTTGGCTTTGAACCCGCAGGCCAATGACTGGTATCGCGCGGCAGGCCATATTCGTATGACGGATTACAACCATTCCTGGAAAGTGCGCGCCGCACTGCGCCAGCAGAAGGTGGATTGGAAATGGGTCGTAGCCTCCATCGATGAAATGCCGCCCGCGCAACGCGCCGAGGAGGTCTGGGTGTATTGGAAGGCCCGGGGTCAGGCGGCGCAGGGCCAGACCGCCGAGGCGCAGCGTGCTTACGCCAGCATTGCCGATCAGTTTAATTTTTACGGCCAGTTGGCGACCGAAGAGCTAGGGCGCCGGATCAGCTTGCCGGCGCAGGCGCCGGCGGTCACGCAGGCCGAAATGATCGAGGCGCGTGCCAATCCGGGTTTGGTGCGTGCAGTGCATCTCTTCCGTTTGGGTTGGCGTGCCGAGGCGGTGCCCGAATGGAATTTCGCGCTGCGCGGCATGAGCGATCGCCAATTGCTGGCGGCTGCCGAGCTGGCCCGCGCAGAGGGCATTTATGACCGCGTGGTTCATACGTCGGAGCGCACCGCGCGCGAGTTTGATTTCACGCAGCGCTTTATCGCGCCGTTCGAAGGCCGCGTGTCCGCCAGGGCCCGTGCGCTGGAGGTGGATCCTGCCTGGGTCTATGGTCTGATCCGCCAGGAGTCGCGTTTCATCATGGATGCCCGCTCTCATGTGGGTGCGTCGGGGCTGATGCAATTGATGCCTGCTACCGCGAAGTGGGTGGCGGGCAAAATAGGCATGACGGATTTCACGCCCGCCCGCGTGAACGATTTCGAGGTCAATACCGAGTTGGGCACGCAGTACCTCAATATGGTGCTGCGTGATCTGGATGGCTCGCAGATGCTGGCCAGCGCGGGTTATAACGCCGGGCCGGGCCGGCCGCGCAATTGGCGCTCGACGTTTAATTTCCCGGTCGAAGGTGCGGTGTTCGCCGAAACCATACCGTTTACCGAGACCCGTTTATACGTCAAGCACGTCATGTCCAACGCGGTGTATTACGCCGCGATGTTCTCGGGCCAGCCCCAGTCGCTCAAGGAACGTTTGGGCACCGTCATGCCGTCTGCCGCCGTGGCGGCTAAGTCGCCATGAGCGCCGATGCTGCCGTGGCGGGCCTGAATGCTTATATTGTGGGCGGCGCGGTGCGCGACGCCTTGCTGGGTTTGCCTGCAGGTGACCGCGATTGGGTGGTCGTGGGCGCGACACCCGAAGAGATGGCGCGGCGCGGTTTTATTCCGGTGGGTGGCGATTTTCCGGTGTTTTTGCATCCGCGTACCAAAGAGGAGTACGCGCTGGCGCGCACGGAGCGTAAGTCGGGGCGCGGCTATAAGGGGTTTACCTTTTATACCGGCAGCGACGTGACGCTTGAGCAGGATTTGCGGCGGCGCGACTTTACCGTCAATGCCATTGCGCGGGCTCCTGGCGGCGAACTGATCGATCCGCTGGGCGGCCAGGCGGATTTGCGTGCGCGGTGTTTCCGTCATGTGGGCGAGGCCTTTGCCGAAGATCCGGTGCGCATCTTGCGTCTGGGCCGTTTCGCAGCCCGGTTTACGGATTTCGATATCGCGCCCGAGACCCTGGCATTGTGCCGCCAGATGGTCGAACAGGGCGAGGTAGATGCGCTGGTGCCTGAACGGGTATGGAAAGAATTGTCCCGGGGTCTGATGGAAACCATGCCTTCGCGCATGCTGAGTGTCTGGGCCCGATGCGGGGCATTGGCGCGCGTGATGCCGCAATTGCGTCAATGGGAAACCGTGGCGCCGGATCTTGATGAGGCGGCGAGGCGTGGGCTGGCCTTGCCTGGCCGCTACGCCTTGCTGTCGCGCTTGAGCACGGAACCTCTGGCTTTGCGGGTGCCGGCCGATTGCGCGGATATGGCGCGCTTATTGCCCGAATGGTTGCGGGCGCTGCCTGCGCCCTTGCCGGCGCAACGGCTGGATCTCATCGAGCGTTGTGACGGTTTGCGTAAACCCGAGCGTTTTATGGCGCTGGCCGAAGCGGTGGCGGTGGTGGCCGAGGTCGATGCGCAGGCCTGGCGCCGCGATCTTGATGCGGTGCGAGGCGTGGACGCCGCTGCGGTTGCCCGCCAGTGCGCCGGAGACCCGGCCCGTATCAAGCCCGCCCTGCGCCAGGTACGCCTGGATACGCTGGTTTAAAGGTAGGCGCGCCGGTCGCCCCGTGCGAAACCCTGGGAGAGACAGGGCAGGTCACGGCCGATGGCGATGACTTTGAAGAGTTCGCCCATTTCGGCTTCTGAGAGCAGCTTTTGCACTGGCGCGGTGGCCTGGGCATAGGTTTTGACATCGGATGGGTCGAGCTGGCCAAGCAAATCCAGCAGGCCGGCGTTCATCAGAAAGCGCGCCTGCGAGGTGTAACCCAGCACATCCAGGCCGCCTTCCAGTGCCGCATCGGCGATGGCGGTGAAGTCCACATGTGCCGTGATGTCCTGGATGCCCGGTGCCACGAAAGGATCGGCATGGGCATGATGGCGCAGATGGCACATCAAGCTGCCGCCGGCCCGCTGCGGGTGGTAGTACTCCCGCCGCGGAAAGCCGTAGTCGATCAACAAGGCCGCGCCGCGTTTGAGCCAGCGCCCCATTTCGCGCACCCAGGCCTCGGCTTGCAGATTGATTTCAGACATATAGCCCGGCAAGGCCGGCAGCCTGGCGCGCACGGCCTCGGCCAGCGTGGCGTCTGCGGGACGGTCGCGCCAGACAAAACCTTGATCCCAACTGACGCCGCGCTCTTGCACCTGCCCATTTTCGTCGTAGCGAAATAGACGGACCGGCATCGCGTCCAGCACCTCGTTGGCGAGCACGACGCCCTCGAAGGCCTGCGGCAGATGGTCCAGCCATTGCATCCGGCTGCCCAAGGGGGCGAGGCGGGCTTGCTGCCGAGCGCGCAGATCGGCCGAGACTTCGACGATGGCGTATTCGACGGATAGCCCCAGGCGGCCGAGTTCGGCCATCACGCCTTCGGCCAGCGCGCCGGTGCCGGCACCGAACTCCAGTACGCGGTGGGTTTGCGTGGCCTGCAACCATTGGGCCGCCTGGCGTGCCAGGGTATGGGCAAAGAGTGGGCTGAGTTCGGGGGCCGTGATGAAGTCGCCTGCCGCTAGGCCAGCCTGTCCGGGATCGGATGCCAGTTTGACCGCGCCTGCCGTGTAATAACCCAGGCCGGGCGCATAGAGGGCCTGCGCCATCCATTGTTCAAAGGAGAGCCAGCCACCCGCAGCGGCGATACGGTCGCGCAGGTGTTCGATGAGGGCCGCGCTATGCGCTTGCGCGGTGGCGTCCAATTCGGGCAGGGATGAGGCGAGAGTCGATTGCATGGCGTTATTTTCCCATGCTGGCACGAAAAAAGCCGGGCGATGCCCGGCTTTCGTATGTCAATCAAGCGCGTTCAATCAGCCGCGGCGGTCGCCAGCCGGTTTGCTAAAGCGCTTGCCCGGCGCGGCGCGCTGGGGGCGGTCACCAAAGCTGCGCTGGGGACGGTCGCCGAAGCTGCGTTGAGGACGATCGCCAAAATCGCGTTGGGGACGATCGCCCTGGGGGCGGTCGCCGAAGCTGCGTTGGGGACGATCACCGAAATCGCGCTGGGGGCGGTCGCCGAAGCTGCGCTGGGGACGATCGCCGAAATCACGTTGCGGACGGTCGCCGAAGCTGCGTTGGGGACGATCGCCGAAATCGCGCTGGGGACGGTCGCCGAAGCTGCGCTGGGGGCGGTCACCGAAGTCGCGTTGGGGACGGTCGCCGAAGCTGCGTTGGGGACGATCGCCCTGGGGACGGTCGCCGAAGCTACGTTGGGGGCGATCACCGCCGAAGCGTCGGCCATCGGGACGCTTGCCGCCGTTGCCACGCGGGCCGCCACTGCTGGGACGCGGGCTGCGTTGCGGTTCCAGGCCGGCAATGGTTTCCGGCGTGATGGTCTGACCGATGTAGTGTTCGATGCGGCGAACCTTATGGCGCTCGGAGTGCACGGCCAGCGTGTAAGCCAGACCGTCACGGCCAGCGCGGCCGGTGCGGCCGATACGGTGTACGTAATCTTCGGCTTGCAGGGGCAGGTCAAAGTTGACGGCATGGCTGATGCCCTGCACGTCGATGCCGCGGGCGGCTACGTCGGTGGCGACCAGCACGCGAACCTGGCCGCGTTGCAACTGGGTCAGGGTGCGGGTGCGTTGGCGTTGGTTCATGTCGCCGTGCAGGGCGGCGGCAGAGAAACCCTGTTCGCTCAGACGGTCGGCCAGGTCGTCGGCGCCGCGCTTGGTGGCGGTAAAGACGATGGCTTGGTCCAGGCGCGTATCGCGCAGCAGGTGATCCAGCAGACGCATCTTGTGCGAGGCGTCGTCGGCGTACAGCAGGCTTTGCGTGATGTTGGCGTGTTTGTCGCGGTGGCCGGCGATTTCGATACGCTCGGGTTCGCGCATCATTTTTTCGGCCAGGCGGGCGACGCTGCCGTCCAGGGTGGCCGAGAACAGCAGGGTCTGGCGGCTTTGCGGCAGACGTTCGATGATGGTTTCGATGTCTTCGATGAAGCCCATGTCGAGCATGCGGTCGGCTTCGTCGAGCACCAGCGTGTGCACGGTGTTCAGTTTGACGCGGCCCGCCTTCAGGTGGTCGATCAGGCGGCCAGGCGTGGCGACGAGCACGTCAACGCGGCGCGACAGCGCCTTGAGCTGGGCGCCGTAAGGCACACCGCCCACCACGGTCGTGGTGCGCAGACCCGGCAAATTGGCGCCGTAGGTCGCGGTTGCGTCAGCCACTTGCAAGGCCAGTTCGCGGGTGGGGGTCAGTACCAGGATCTGCACGCCAACGCCTTTGTTGGGCGACTGGCCTGCGACACGGTTCAGGGCGGGCAGCATGAAAGCGGCCGTTTTTCCACTACCGGTTTGCGAGGACACCATCAGATCGGCGCCAGCCATGGCGCGCGGAATGGCGGCAGCTTGCACCGGCGTGGGCTCGGAGAAACCGGTAGCTTCGATTGCGGAGAGAATGGTGGGCGAGAGGCCCAAGTCTGCGAAAGACATAACTTTTCCTTGCCACGCAGGGTGGCGCAGATGCATGGGCAGCGGGCAGCGAAAAACAGCCCCGGAACCAGGCAGCGGTTGATGGAAGCATCGTGCCGACCGAATCAACCGTTGCGCATCAGTGCAGGATGTGCCTGCGGGGCGAAAGGAAAGAGGTCAGGAATCGATGAAGTTCGGCATGGAGCCCTGTCAGGGGGCGTTGACTGCAAGTCGCGTTTAGGCGATAGAAAATGCCGAATCTATTTGGTGCAGTGCAAGGATCATAACCGAAATTCAGCTTGGGCGGGGATTTTTTTAAAAGTTGCCGTCCAGTCAATCAGGGTTTGACCTTGTTTCTCCAGCCATTCATTGGTCAGGCGGAAGTGGCCGCAACCGATAAAAGGGGTGGGCGCACGGGTGGCCGACAAAGGGGATGGATGATTGGCGCTCAAGACAAGGTGGGCGTGGCCTGGCGGGAGCAAGGCGGCTTTGGCCTGGGCGTGCGCGCCCCAAAGAAGAAACACTTTGGGTGTCGGGTCTTGGGCGACTTGCGTGAACAGGGCGTCCGTAACGGTTTCCCAACCGCGTTTGGCATGGGAGGCGGGCTGGCCGTCTTCGACGGTGAGTGCGGTATTCAATAGCAATACGCCCTGTTTGACCCAGGGGGTCAAGTCGTGGCCTGGCTTGCCGTCCAGGGCATAATCGCGCCCGATTTCCTTGAAGATATTGCGCAGGCTGGGCGGGCATTTGCAGTCATCGGGCACGGAGAAGGCCAGGCCCTGGGCCTGGCCCGGGCCGTGATAGGGGTCTTGCCCGAGGATCACCACCCGCACCTCGGACGGCGCCAGCGAAGACAGGGCGCGCAAAGGCGTGGCCGGATAGACCGTGGCGCCCGCGGCTAGCCGGGCTTCGACGTGGTTGATGATGTGGTCCAGCGCCTGCGCGACGCCAGGGGCAGCCAGGGCTTGGGACCAGGCAGAGGGCAGGGCAGCCGCCTGAGCGGCCAGGGTGTTGGGGAGCAAGCGATTGTCGATAGCCATGGTTGTCACAAGGGGGGGTCACAAGGGGTTTGGGCGGCGCCTCTAACGCGCCAGCGGCCAGGTTTGCAGATAGTGGCGCAGGATGCCACTGGAGTAGACGCTGGCGACCTCGCGCAGAAAGCGTAGAAAATCAATGTCGGCATGCGAATCGGCGTGATCGGAAATGGTGCGCAGCACCGCCCAGGGAATGCCGAACTCATGGCATACCTGGGCCACGGCCGCGCCCTCCATTTCGACGCATAAGGCGTCGGGCAGGCGTGCGCGCAAATCATGGCCGGTTTCGGTGTTGCCCACGAACTGGTCGCCGGTCGCGATCAGACCCCGATGCACCTGGCTATCGCGTTCTGCCAGAAAGCGCAGGGCGCAGTGCTCAAGCTGCTGACTCAGTTCCGGGTCTGCCGTCAGCCGCGATACCCCCAGCAGGGGGACTTCGTAGCGCGGGAAAAGCGGCCGCGCATCCATATCGTGTTGCAGGGTTTCGCTGCCGATCACCACGTCGCCCACTTTGACGCCCGCGTGGATGCCGCCGGCCACGCCGGTGAAAATGACACGTGTGATGGCAAAGCGCTGTAACAGCGTGGCGGTGGTCGCGGCGGCGGCGGCCTTGCCGACACGCGTTAGCGCGATCACGCATTCATGGCCGTAAAGCACGCCCTCGTGATAGTCGCGCATGCCGATGCGGTGGACCTTCGCGCCCGGTTCCATGGCGTCGATCAGGTCGCGGATTTCGTCGGCCAGCGCGGCCAGGATGCCTATTGCGATGATGCTCTCCTTCAGTCTGGGTGCAGTAATTCTTCGACCCGTCGTTGCGCCCATACGGCGACCGGCCCCGGCACACTGCCCTGGCGCCATAGCGCCCGCAGGCCTGCCGGGGGCAGACTCAGGTCACGGCAGGGCGCTTGCACCAGATGGCTGCGGTAGCCGTGATACTCGGCGATATTGAGCGGCAGAATCGCCCAGCCCAGGTTGTCGGCCACCATGGCCGCGATATTGTAGAAACTGTCGGCCCGCCAGATGTAGGGGCTCAGAATCATATCCACCCTGTCTTCCATATGCATCACTAACTGCCGGTGGCGGGCCAGATCCTGGGTACTGATATCGGTCTGTGCCGCCAGTGGATGGCGGTGCGAGACATAAATGCCCTGCCGCACGCTGCCTAGATGGCGGTAGACCAGGGTGGCGGGCAGTTCGGCGCGGTCGAAATGGATGCCCATCGCCGCGCGGCCGCTCTCGACATAGGCGGCCACTTCGGCCGCCGTTCCAGAGAGCAGGGTCAGCTCAAGAGCGGGAAAACGCCGCGATAACTCATTGAGCATGGCGTCCATCACCAGATCGGGCAGGGCTTCGTCCACGGCCAACACCAGCCGGGCCTGTTCGCCCGCCGAGAAGGACAAAGCCCGCTGTTGCAGGTGAGCCGCCTGGCGCAGCAGTTGTTGCGCCTCCAGCAGCAGCACCTCGCCGGCCTCGGTCAGCACGGGGCTGCGCTTGCTGCGGTCGAACAGTTCCACACCGAGATCGGCTTCCAGCAGGCCGATCGCGGTGCTGACCGCCGATTGCGCACGTCCCAATTGCCTTGCGGCGGCGGAAAACGAACCGGTTTCCGCCGCCGCAATGAAATGGCGCATTTGCTCCAGCGTCCAGTTCATATCTGAATCCATCTATTTAATAGATGGATTTTAACTTTTAACTGCCAATATGACAGATGAATAATGGCGGCCTAGGAGTTAGTAACCATGTTAAGTCATAACCAATCTCTCGACAGCCGCCGCTGGCTGGTGCTGGGTGTTGTGTCCACCGCTTTGCTTTTGATCGTGGTGGATATGACCGTGCTCTATACCGCATTGCCGCGTTTGACGCATGACCTTGCCGTCTCTGCCTCGGCCAAACTCTGGATCGTCAATATCTACGGCCTGGTGGTTGCGGGGCTGTTGCCCGGCATGGGCACGCTGGGCGACCGCCTGGGCCACAAACGTTTGTTCATGTCGGGCCTGGCCGTTTTTGGTCTAGCCTCGCTCGCGGCCGCCTATGCGCCGGGTGCGGGCGCCTTGATCGCCGCTCGCGTGTTGCTGGCCTTGGGCGCGGCCATGATGATGCCTGCGACGCTGTCGATTATTCGCCTTACGTTTACCGATTCTCGCGAGCGTGCTCTGGCGATTGGCGTTTGGGCGTCGATCGCGTCGGGCGGCGCGGCCGTCGGGCCGGTGCTGGGCGGTTTTCTGCTGGAGCATTTCTGGTGGGGCTCGGTCTTTCTGGTCAATGTACCCATCGTGTTGCTGGCTTTGCCGCTGGCTTGGCGGCTTATTCCGCGCGGCGAACCGTCGGTCGGCAAACCCTGGGACCTGAGGGGGTCGTTGCAGGTGATGGCAGGTTTGGTGTTGTCCGCCTATGCCCTCAAAGAGCTGGGCAAGCCGGCGCCATCCCTGACGGAGGCTGCCTTGGCGGCGGTGGCCGGTCTGGGTCTGCTCTGGGTATTCATGCGTCGCCAACGCCGCCTGCACTATCCGCTCATCGATTTCAGCCTGTTCCGCAATGCCACCTTCTGCGCTGCTGTTGCGGCTGCGGTGTTTGCCGCGGCGGCGCTTTTGGGCATGGAGCTGGTGTTCATACAGCGTTTGCAATTAGTGCTGACGTTTTCGCCGCTTGAGGCCGCCATCTTCATCCTGCCCTTGCCGATTGCCGCCTTTCTTGCCGGGCCGCTGGCCGGTTGGGCGCTGCCGCGAGTCGGGGAGCGCCGGATGCTGGCAGGGGCCTTGCTGATTTCCGGTCTGGGGGCGGGCGGGCTGTTGTGGGGGTATGACGGCGCGCTGGTCTGGCAGATCAGCACATTGGCCGTGATGGGCATAGGCATAGGCGCCACGATGACGGCCGCCTCCAGCACCATCATGCAAAGCGCACCGGCCGATCGTGCCGGTATGGCAGCCTCTATTGAGGAGGTGTCGTATGAGCTGGGTGGTGCGCTGGGCGTCACCTTGATGGGTTCTTTGCTGTCTGCGGTGTATACCCGCTCTTTGCCGACAGACATTCCGCAGGCGGCGCGTGGCAGTCTCGATGATGCGCTGGTGCAGGCGGACCAATTGCCGATGGAGATGGGGCGGCATCTGGCCGCTCTGGCCAAACAAGCCTTTGATAGCGGCTTTATTGCCGTGATGCTGGCTGTCACCGCCCTGTTGCTGGGCACGGCCTTGCTGGTGGCGCTTTACCGCCGTTAGGGCTGGCCGCCTGTTTGCTCGCTGCCGATGTCCCGGCTCCGGGTTCAGGGGGCAATCGTGGCCTGGCGGCGGTGGACGTTGCCACGTGGCTCAGGCTGATCGCTTGGCTCGCAACCGATGTGGGCGCTGCGGCCCCTGTGGTGGCCGCCCGCCTGGATTATGGCGTGGGCCATGCCTTATTGGGCGGGGCGGCTAAAGCGTAATAAGAGATAGCCGGCCACCGCCGAACACAGCGTACCTGCCAGCACGCCGATTTTGGTGGCGTCTATGATTTGCGGCTTGTCGAAGGCCAGCGCGCCGATGAACAGGCTCATGGTGAAACCGATGCCGCACAGCAGCGCGACACCATAGAGCTGCCGGTAGCTGGCTTGATGTGGCAGGCGGGCGATGCCCGCCTTGATCGCCAGCCATGACAGGCCGAAAACGCCCAGTTGCTTGCCCAGAAACAGGCCCAGCGCGATACCCAGCGGCACGGGCGAGGTCAGCGCATCCAGGCCCAGGCCAGCAAAAGAAACGCCGGCATTGGCGAAGCCAAAGACTGGGATGATGAGAAAGGCCACGGGGCGGTGCAAGGCGTGTTCCAGCTTGTGCAGGGGTGAAGCGTGGCGGCGCAGCGGGATGGTCAGGGCCAGCGCGACGCCCGCCAGTGTGGCGTGCACACCGGATTTCAGTACGAAATACCAGAGCAGCGCGCCGAGGATCAGATAGGGGAAAAGCGCGGTGACACCCAGCCGGTTGAGGAGGATCAGGCCGAGCAGCAAGAGCCCGGCCGCAGCCAGCGCAGCCCCATTGAGCTGCGCGGTATAAAACAGCGCAATGATGATGATGGCGCCCAGGTCATCGAGAATGGCCAGGGCGGTCAGGAAAACCTTGAGCGAGGCGGGCGCCCGGCTGCCCAGCAGGGCCAGAATGCCCAGCGCGAAGGCGATATCGGTGGCGGCGGGAATGGCCCAGCCGCGCAGACCCTCGGGGTTGCCGCTGTTGATGGCCAGATAGATCAGGGCCGGCGCAACCATGCCGCCCAGGGCGGCGATGCCCGGCAGCGCGATGCGCGAGAGGCCGCGTAACTGGCCGTCGAGCATTTCACGCTTGATTTCCAGGCCCACCAGCAGGAAGAACACGGCCATCAAGCCGTCATTGATCCAGTGTTGTACGGTTTCGCGCAATGCGATGGGGCCGGCATGAAACCCCACCTTGCTGCCGAGCACGTCAAAATAGACGGGCGCCCAGGGAGAATTCGCGACCCCGAGCGCCAGCAGCGCTGCGAACATCAGGATATAGCCGCCGAGCGCCTCGGAGGCGAAGAAGGCGTGTAGAAAGGATTTGGCTTGGGGAGCGGCAGGGGACACGGGACTCGCTTTCAGAGTTGAAGAAGGCGGCCCACTCTGAGTGCAAGGCCACCTTCTTACACAGCACGATAAGGTAGCTGAATTTTAGCTGAATGTGTCGGACCGAATCCGAGGTTTGGCAGAAAATAAGACGGAAATAATGTTTTTTACGCTTTGAATCAATGCCAAAGCAGGGCGTTCATGTTTTCGATCAGGCGATCGTGATAGCGCTGACGCCGCGAGGCGAGCGCTGCGCGGCGGGCCAGAAAATCGGCAGGCTCTTGGCCTGTGGCGAAACGCGGCGCCGCCCAGACGGCGCCGGGAAAATGCCTGTCCTCGCGCCAGCGTGGGATGATGTGCCAATGCAGATGCGGCACCATATTGCCAAGCGCAGCCAGATTGATCTTGTCGGGCTGCAGGATGTCATGCTGCGCCTGCTCCACTGCGTATACCGCCCGCATCAGCAAATCGCGGCCGCGGGTGGATAGGCTGGTCATTTCAGGCAGATGCGCGGTCCAGATGATGCGGGTGAACCCCGGGTAGTCGGGGTCCTGGGCATCGATGACCCGCAGATGCGCGCCCTGCCAGATCAGTTCGCCGCCATCGGTCTGGCATAGCGGGCAATTCGGGTCACGCGCGCTCATGCAAGCACCTTGCGGTATTGGATAAAGCCCGAGCGGTCGGCGATGCGGTCGTAAAGCTGCATGGCGTCCTGGTTGCTTTCATGGGTGAGCCAATACACCCGCGCGGCCTGGTTGGCCGCTGCATCGCGGTAGACGTGTTCGATCAGGGCGCGGCCGGCGCCTTGGCCGCGCACGTTCTGCGACACGAACAAATCCTGTAGATAGACGTAGGGCCCCGCCGTCCAGGTGGAGCGGTGATAGATCCAGTGCACCAGCCCGATCGCGCGGCCCTGATCAAAGGCCAGCGCCACATGCATCGGTTCGGCCGGGTCGAGCAGGCGTTCCCAGGTGAGGCGGGTGACTTCGTCAGCGATGCTGACCTTGTAGAAGTCTTGATAGCCTTTCCAAAGCGGCAACCAAAGGTCGAAATCTGCGGCTCCGGCGCAGCGGATGTCAATTGAACTCATAGGGATCTCCTCCGTGCCAGGCCGATGGCCTCAGCATCGTCTTTTTCGAGGGCGTCTACGATGTGGCGCAACACCTGTAGACGGGCGTAGCGTTTGTCGTTGGCCGGGATGGGGTACCAGGGCGCGTGAGGCAGATCGGTGCGGGCCAGCATTTCATTGGTGGCCTGTGCGTAATCCTGCCATTTTTCGCGGTTGCGCCAGTCTTCGGGCGTGATTTTGTAGCGTTTGAAGGGGGTGTTCTCGCGTTCTTTGAAGCGCTCGAGCTGCACGTCCTGCGTGATGGCCAGCCAGAACTTCAGCACGATGGCGCCGTTCTCGACGAGCTGGCGTTCAAAGTCGTTGATCTCGCCGTAGGCGCGCCGCCACAGGCCCGGCGGCGTGAGCTTTTCCACGCGCTCGACCAGCACCCGGCCATACCAGGTCCGGTCAAAAATCGCGATACGGCTGCGGCGCGGCACCTGGCGCCAGAAACGCCAAAGATAGGGGCGGGCCTGTTCGTAAGGGGCCGGGGCTGCAACGGGTGTGATGTCGTAACGGCGCGCGTCCAAGGCTTGCACGATGCGCTGAATGGCACCGCCTTTGCCCGCTGCGTCCTGGCCTTCGAAGGCCAGGATCAGTGAGCGCTTCTGGAATTTTTCGCTGCGCACCGCTTGGGCCAGCCGGCCTTGCAAGAGGCCCAGTTCGCGCTCGTAGTCGTGCTTGTCTTCGTGGGCATCGTAATCCAGGTCACCCAGACGGTCGGGCACAGGGCCCAGACGGGGGCGGTCCATGGCGGCCCGCGCTACGATGGGAATGGCCCGTCGCTTCATGGTGGCCAGCACGGTTTCGGCAGTGCGGATAACCCGCATATTGTCGTCGGCGCTGGGAATGACCACCCAGGGCGCGTGATCTTGGTCGGTGAGGGCCAATGCGATATTCGCGGCGTCGCACAGGCGGTCATAGCGTTTGGCCACCCGGTAGTCGTCGGGCGAAACCTGCCAAGAGGTTTCGGGGCTGGATGTCAGCCTTTCGATGCGCTCGACCTGAGCTTTGGCCGACAGGTGATACCAGAGTTTGACGATTTGCACCCCTTCGGCGGTCAGCATGGCCTCGAAGCGGCGGATTTGCGCGCCGATGCCTTCTATGCGGTCGGGACGCGTTTTTTTTCGGTAGCACTCGCGCAACAACTGGCTGTACCAGGAGCCGAACACAATGCCGGTCTGGCCCTTGGCCGGGATGGCGTTCCAGTAACGCCAGAGGGGGGGGAACTGCGCCTCGATCTCATCCGGCTCGCCAAAGGCTGCGGTGTGAATATGGCGTGGGTCCATCCAGTCGTTGAGCTGGTTGATGGTCTGCCCTTTGCCCGCGCCGTCTATCCCGGCGACCACGATGAGCAGGCTGCGGTCAGCGCGGTTCAGACGCTCGTATTGGGCCTTTAGCAGCGCCGTGCGCAACTGATGCTCGCGCGCCTTGTAATCCTCTTTCGGGTATACAGGATCGCTTTGCGCTTCGATGAACATCTTGATCAGCTCCAGTCCGACTTTTTGACTGGCTGATGTTGCGGGATAACGGGCGGGCGCGCAAGCGCCACGAGGCGCTTTACAGGCGATCCAGCGGAATCTTCAAATAACGCGTGCCGTTATCTTCTGGCTCGGGCAAGGCGCCAGCCTGGATATTGACCTGAATCGCCGGCAGCATGAGGGTGGGCATGGCCAGGCCCGCGTCGCGTTGGCGGCGCATGGCGACAAACTCGGCCTCGCTCACGCCGTCGCGCACATGGATATTGGCTTGGCGCTCTGCAGCCACGGTGGTCTCCCAAGCCGGCTGGCGGCCTTCGGGCGGATAGTCGTGGCAGACAAACAAACGGGTGGCGGGCGGCAGATCCAGCAGGCGGCGGATGGAGCGGTAGAGTTGCGTCGCGTCGCCGCCCGGAAAGTCGCAGCGCGCCGTGCCCACGTCAGGCATGAAGAGCGTATCGCCCACGAACACCGCGTCGCCGATCCGATAGGCCATGTCGGCCGGCGTGTGGCCGGGCACATGGATTGCCTGCGCTTGTAGGCTGCCAATCATGAAACGCTCGTCGGGCGTGAACAGGTGGTCAAACTGTGAGCCATCCGTTTCCAGCGCCAGATTGAAAATGGGTTTGAAAACGGTTTGCACCTCGCGGATGGCCTGGCCGATGGCCAGTTTCCCGCCCAGTTGACGCTGTAGATAGGGAGCCGCCGACAGATGGTCGGCATGGGCATGGGTTTCGAGTATCCACTGGCAGCGCAGCCCTTGAGCGCGCACAAAGGCGGCGATCGCATCGGCGCCGGCCGTCGAGCTGCGGCCCGAGCGCGCATCGAAATCCAGCACGGGATCGATAAGGGCGCAATCGCGCCCGTCGTGGACTACATAGCTGACCGTGCCAGTCACTGGGTCGAAGAAGGCGGCAGGCTGCATGGAGACTCCTGGATCTTGCCGTTGCAAAACACCAGTTTATAAAAAAGGCGGACCCCCTTTGCACTGCGAGCCGCCTAGTCGTAGCGGCGGACATCCTCGATGACCTTGCCGTCATTGGGCAGAGACCCGGGTTCGGCGCGCCTGACGTCGGCGCGCAGCTTGGTGATGTCGCGCACCGTTTCGACCAGCCGGCGCGCCAGGTCGGCTGGCAGCGCGGCCGCTTCCACATGCAGCATCATCTGCTCGGCGCCGGTCGTGCCGCTGATCACCAGACGGGCGCGTCCGGCCTCCGGGTGGCGGCGTAGCACCTCGGCCACCTGCGAAGGGTGAACGAACATGCCGCGCACTTTTGTGGTCTGGTCCGCGCGGCCCAGCCAACCCCGGATGCGGGTATTGCTGCGGCCGCAGGGAGAGCGGCCTGGCAGGACGGCGGAGAGATCACCCGTGCCAAAGCGCACCAGCGGATAATCGGGATTGAGGGTGGTGATGACGACTTCGCCGACTTCGCCGTCGGGCAGGGGTAGGCCCGTGCCCGGGCGCACGATTTCCAGAATCAGGTCTTCGCCCAGCACCAGGCCTTCACGGGCCGGTGTTTCAAAAGCGATCATGCCGAGATCGGCGCTGCCATAGGCCTGATAGCCCGCGATGCCGCGCGCGGCCAGCCAATCGCGCAGAGAGGGCGGAAAGGCCTCGCCCGACACCAGCGCGCGCTTGAGCGAGGTAAGCGGGATGCCCAGTTCGTCGGCTTTCTCAAGAATGATCTTCAGAAAACTGGGGGTGCCGGTGTAGCCGGAGGGCGCAAGATCCTGAATGGCGCGCACCTGCTGCTCGGTCTGGCCCGTGCCTCCGGGAAACACCGCGCAACCCACGGCGTGGGCTGCGGTCTCCATCATGGAGCCGGCCGGGGTGAAATGATAGGAGAAGCAGTTGTAGGCGAGCTCGCCGGCGCGAAAGCCTGCGGCATATAGCGCCCGCGCGAAGCGCCAATAATCGGGGCGGGGGGTCTCAGGCTCGTAAATGGGGCCGGGCGAGGCGAAGACGCGCGCGATCTCGCTCCAGCCCACCGCGGAAAATCCGCCGAAAGCCTTGAGCGCGCCGGCCGGTTCGGCACTGTCGCGGCGCTGCTGTTGCAGCGCCAGCAGTTCGTGCTTGCGCAATACCGGCAGCGTGGCCAGCGCCGCCCGGCTAGTGATGGACGCGGCATCGACGCCGCGCAGTTGCTCCGCGATGGCGGCAGACCGGGCCTGTGCGTGGGCGATCGCATCCGGCAGCGCCTGCATGAGGGCGCGCTCGCGCGCGGCGGGATCGCGTGTTTCCAGGGTATCGAAAAACTCGGACATGGGTGTGCGCTCTTGCGATGTCGGATCAGGCCAGCCAACGCTTGCGGCGGCGGTAGAATTTCTGGTCGCGGAAGCTTTTGCGCTCGCCGCTGGAGATGCCCAGATAAAACTCTTTGACGTCCTCGTTCTGCGCCAAATCGGCAGCCGCGCCGTCCATCATCACGCGTCCGTTTTCCAGGATGTAGCCGTAGTCGGCGTAGCGCAGCGCAATATTGGTGTTTTGCTCGGCCAGCAAAAAGCTGACGCGTTCGCGTTGATTGAGGTCGCGCACAATCTCGAAAATTTCCTCCACGATTTGCGGCGCCAGGCCCATCGACGGTTCGTCGAGCAAAATCATGTTGGGGCTGGCCATGAGGGCGCGGCCGATGGCCGTCATTTGCTGCTCGCCGCCCGAGGTGTAGCCGGCCTGACTGCCGCGCCGTTGTTTGAGGCGCGGGAAATACTGATACACGCGATCGAGCGCGGCGCTCACATCGCCGCGCGACAGCTTGCGGGTGTAGGCGCCGGTCAACAGGTTCTCTTCGATGGTCAGGTGGGCGAAGCAATGCCGCCCCTCCATGACCTGCACTACGCCCCGCTTGACCAGTTCTGCGGGCGAGAGCTTTTCGATACGTTCGTCGCGGTATTGGATATAGCCCTTGGTGACGTCGCCGCGCTCTCCCTTGAGCAGATTCGACACGGCGCGCAGGGTGGTGGTCTTGCCCGCGCCGTTGGCGCCAAGCAGGGCCACGATGCTGCCCTCGGGCACACGCAGCGACACGCCCTTGAGCACCAGGATCACATGGTTATAGATGACCTCGATGCCGTTGACATCGAGCAGCGCCTTGGGCGCAGTGGAAGAGACTGTCATGGCGTTTCCTGGGAAAAGGCCGCCGGCCGCAGCCGGCGGCCGGGGCATCAGCCTTCGCAATTGCGTGGCGTGATCTTCTTTTCCTGGGCGTACTTGGCCGCCCCTTCTTTGACCAGCGGATCGACCAGCGACTTATCGGCTTGATACCAGTCGGACACAACCTTGAACTGCTTGCCATCCCATTGCACGATACGGGCCCAGTCGTCGCCCATATGGTTGGCGCAGCTCGTTTTGACAGGGCGCATGATTTCACCGAAGCCCAATTCGTTCAGCCTGTCCTGCGTGAGATTCAGGTTCTCGAAGCCCCAGCGCACCTGTTCCGGGGTCAGGGCCTTGCCTTTGCCGAATTTCTCTTGCGCGGCGCGTATGGCTTCGACTTGCAGCATGGAGATCATCATGCCTCGGGTATGCGCGATCGTGCCCAGCGTGGTGTTGCCGGACTTGTCGGCGCCCTGGCCCTTGTCGTAGACGTATTTCTTGAGGTCGTCATAGACCTTGCCGGTCGCGGCGCTATTGTGGATGGTGATGGCGTTATAGCCCTTGGCCACGTCGCCCAGATCCTTCACGTCGCCTTCCGAGCCGGCCCACCAGATGGCGTACATTTTGTCGCGCGGGTAACCGCTGGCCTGCGCTTCGCGGATGGCGGTGGGCGTCATGATGCCGGCGCTCCAGAGCAGCACATAGGCCGGCCGTTGCTGGCGTATTTGCAGCCAGGTGGATTTCTGCTCCACGCCGGGCGCGGTGACCGGGTAAAGCAGCAGTTCAAAACCCGCCTGGGCCGCGCGTTTTTGCAGCAAGGGGATAGGCTCCTTGCCATAAGGCGAGTCATGGTAGACGAGCGCAATTTTCTTGCCCTTGAGCTTGTCGATGCCGCCTTCTTTCTTGGCGATGTCCTGGATCATCACGTCTGCGGCGGTCCAATAAGTGCCCAGCAGCGGGAAATTCCATTCGAATACGCGGCCATCGACCGATTGCGACAGGCCATAGCCCATTGTTTCAACGGGCACCTTGTCCACCATGGCCTTATCGGTCACGGCAAAGGTGATGCCGGTGGATTGGGTGTCAAAGCCTGAGGCGCCCGTGCCTTTGCGCTTGAGGCGTTCGTAGCATTCCACGCCCCGGTCAGTGGCGTAGGCGGTTTCACATTCTTCGTAGGCGATCTTCACGCCGTTCACGCCGCCATCGCGCTCATTGACCAGCTTCAGATAGTCGAGTTTGCCATCCGCCCAGGGAATGCCCAGGGGTGCAAAAGACCCAGTGCGATAGACCAGCAGCGGCACGAATTGCTCCTCGGCGGCGCTGGCCGGGGTGGCGATGATGCTGCCGGATGCGGCGATCAGGGCCGCGGCCAATTTCAAGTTAAGACGCTTCATCTCCATTTACCTCCTGCGTGGTGTCTGAACACCGGGGTTGGCCCGGTCTGTCGCCGGGTGTTGTGTGTGGATCAATGCGGGAAAGGCCAGATGCGCAGCTTTTCTTTGCCTATGCTCCAGAGACGCGCCAGGCCGTGAGGCTCGGCGATCAGGAAAAACACGATGAGCGCCCCGAACACCATGTGTTCGATGTGAGCGGCGGTATCGACCGACAGCGTCAGACCTAGCAGATGGGGGACATTGGTCAGGGCCACCGGCACCAGCACGATGAAGGCTGCGCCGAAGAAACTACCGATGATGGAGCCCAGACCGCCGATGATGATCATGAACAGCAGTTGAAAAGAGCGGTTCAGATCGAAGGCCAGCGGTTCCCAGGAGCCCAGATGGATAAAGCCCCACAAGGCGCCTGCCACGCCGACGATGAAGGAGCTGACCGCAAAGGCCGAGAGCTTGGCGTATACGGGCCGGATGCCGATCACTGCGGCGGCCACGTCCATGTCGCGGATCGCCATCCATTGGCGGCCGATGGCTCCGCGCACCAGATTCTTGGCCAGTAGGGTGAAGACCACCACCAGAATCAGGACAAAAAGGTATTTTTCCAGCGCGCTTTGCACCGGAATGCCGAACGCCGTCAGCGGTGGCACGGAGACATTGCCCGAGGAGGAGTAGTTAGTAAAAAAAGGAATGCGCAGGAAGGCCCAGTCGATGAAGAACTGCGCGGCCAGCGTGGTGACAGCGAGATAGAGGCCACGGATGCGTAGGCTGGGGATGCCGAAAACAATGCCGACCAGGGTGGCGAAGCCGCCGCCGATCAAAATCTGCAACAGCAGCGGCGCACCCGGAAAGCGCACGCCGATATTCCAGGCGGCGTAGGCGCCGACCGCCATGAAGGCGCCTGTGCCCAGCGATATCTGACCGCAATAGCCCACCAGAATATTCAGGCCCACTGCGGCTAGCGCCAGGATCAGAAAGGGAATGAGAATGGCCCGCAGCAGATAGTCGCTGGCCAGGGCGGGTACGGCCACGAAGGCCACCGCCATGAGCAGCAGGAAAAAGAGGCGGTCCTGCCGGATGGGAAAGATCTGTTGGTCAGCGCGATAGCTGGTCTTGAATTGGCCGTTTTCGCGGTAGAGCATGGTGGAATCCCCTCAGACCCGGTCTATGATTTTTTCGCCGAACAGCCCTTGCGGACGGAACAGCAGGAACACCAGCGCCAGTACGTAGGCGAACCAGATTTCGATGCCGCCACCGACCAGCGAGCCCAGGTAGACTTCCGACAGTTTTTCGCCCACACCAATGATGAGGCCGCCGATGATGGCGCCCGGCACCGAGGTCAGCCCGCCCAGGATCACCACTGGCAAGGCGCGCAGGGCGGCGGTCGAGAGCGTGAACTGCACGCCGAACTTCGAGCCCCAGATGATGCCGGCGACCAGGGCCACCAGGCCAGCCACGCTCCAGACAATGACCCAGATGCGATTGAGCGGGATGCCGATGGATTGCGCGGCCTGATGGTCATCGGCCACGGCGCGCAGTGCGCGGCCGGTCGAGGTGAATTGAAAGAACAGGGCCAGCGCGGCGACCAGCAGGGCGGCGATCAGCGCGGCGCTGAGATCTTCGAGGTTGATGAGCACCCCGCCGTCAAAGACCGAGTCCAGGACCAGCCAGGGCTCCTTGGGCATGCCTACATTGATGGAGTAGACCGAACTGCCGAAGGTGATCTGGCCCAGGCCATCGAGAAAATAGCTGATGCCTAGCGTGGCCATGAGCAGGGTGGTGAGATCCTGGTTGACCAGATGGCGAAGCACCAGCTTCTCGATCAAGACGGCCAGCAAAAACATGAGGGCCGCGCTCACGATGAAGGCCAGCACATTGGCCAGCAGCATGCTTTCAAAGCCCAGCCAGCGCGGAATCCACTCTGAGAAGCGAGCCATAGACAGGGCGGCTACCAGCACCATCGCGCCCTGCGCGAAGTTGAAAACGCCCGATGCCTTGAATATCAGCACGAAGCCCAGGCCGATGAGCGAATACAGCATCCCGCTCATCAGACCGCCCAAAAAGGTTTCCAGAAAAAATCCCATTTCCGTATCCCGTCCGTTCAGTCGTTGGTTACGCCGAGATAGGCGCGGATCACGTCCGGATTGCTCCGCACTTCGCTGGGCGTGCCATCTCCAATCTTCTTGCCGTAGTCCAGCACGACGACGCGGTCGGAGATATCCATCACTACGCCCATGTCGTGTTCGATGAGCACGATGGTGGTGCCGAACTCATCGTTCACATCGAGGATGAAGCGGCTCATATCCTGCTTTTCCTCGATGTTCATGCCGGCCATTGGCTCATCCAGCAGCAGCAGGCGCGGCTCCATCGCGAGCGCGCGGCCGAGGTCGACACGTTTTTGCAGACCGTAGGGCAGGCGGCCCACGGGGACTTTTCGATAGGCCTGTATTTCCAGGAAGTCGATGATGTTCTCGACAAACTCGCGGTTGGCGATTTCCTCTCGCTCCGCCGCACCCAGGCGGAAAGCCTGCGCCAGCAGGCCGCTTTTCATGCGCAGATTGCGTCCGGTCATGATGTTGTCCAGCACGCTCATGCCCTTGAAAAGCGCGAGGTTCTGGAAGGTCCGCGCGATACCCATTTCGGCGGCACGCCTGGGATTCATGCGCGAGAATCGTTCGCCGCGCAGCAGAATGGCGCCTTCCTGCGGCGTGTAGACGCCATTGATCACATTGAGCATGGAGCTCTTGCCGGCCCCGTTGGGGCCGATGATGGCGCGGATTTCGTGTTCGCGCACATTGAAAGAGATGCGGGTCAGCGCCTTGACGCCGCCAAAGGACAGCGAGATATCTTGCATGTCCAGCATGACCTCGCCGATCTGTTGCTCGCGGGTAGTTGTCGTCATGGTTAGGCGGCCCGTGCAGAGATGGCGGGATAGGTATCGGCGGGGCTGATACGCAGATCGGCGGAAATCCGCCCTACGCGGCCGTCCTCGAACTTCACCTCGGTTTCAATGAACTGGCTGTCCCGGCCGCTATAAAGCGCGTCGATCAGCACGGCGTATTTCTGGGCGATGAAAGCCCGCCGCACCTTGCGTGTACGGGTCAGCTCATCATCATCCGGGTCCAGCTCTTTGTGCAGAATAAGAAAGCGGTGAATCTGCGAGGCCGCCAAACGCGGATCGCTCGCCAGATCGGCATTGATCTTCTGCACGCAGTCGCGGATCAGCGCATAAACCTCGTCCTTGCTGGCGAGATCGGTGTAGCCCGCATAGGGCAGGCCACGGCGCTCGGCCCAATTGCCAACGGCCTCCAAGTCGATATTGATGAAGGCGCAGGCCTCGGCCTGGTCTGCGCCGAAGGCGACCGCTTCTTTGATATAGGGGAAAAACTTGAGTTTGTTTTCGATGTACTTAGGGGCGAACAGACTGCCGTCAGCCAGCTTGCCCACATCTTTGGCGCGGTCGATGATCTTCAATTGGCCGTCCTTATCCAGATAGCCCGCATCGCCGGTGCGGAACCAGCCATCGGCATCGCGCGCTTCTGCCGTGGCGGCGGGGTTGCGGTAATACTCTTTGAACAGGCCCGGGCTTTTGACCAGAATCTCGCCGTTGTCGGCGACGCGGATTTCCACCCCGTCCACTGGCGGGCCGACGGTGTCATCGCGCACCTGGCCGTCGGCTTGCACGCACACGAACACCGAGGTTTCGGTGGAGCCGTAGAGCTGCTTGAGGTTGATGCCGATCGAGCGATAGAACACGAAGAGGTCGGGCCCGATGGCTTCGCCTGCCGTGTAGGCCACGCGGACCCGGCTCATGCCCAGAGCGTTGCGCAGCGGGCCGTAAATCATGATGTCGCCCAGTTTGTAGCGCAGCCGGTCCCAGGCGGATACGGCTGCGCCATCCAGGATACGGGTGCCGACGCGCCGGGCCAGATTCATGCAGGCATGAAACAATTTGCGCTTGAGGTAGCCCGCATCTTCCATACGTATCATGACGTGGGTCAGTAGACCCTCGAGCACGCGGGGCGGGGCGAAGTAATAGGTCGGCCCGATATCGCGCATATCAATGGACACCGTATCCGGTGACTCGGGGTGGTTGACCGTAAAGCCGGACACCAGCAGTTGGGTGTAAGAGAACATGTTCTGGCCTATCCAGGCGGGCGGCAGATAGGCCAGCACGTCCTCCTTGTCGGTAAGACCCTCCATCGTGGCGACGGCTCGGGCGCGGTCGATCAAGGCATGGTGCGTCAACACGACGCCCTTGGGTTTGCCGGTGGTGCCCGAGGTATAGAACATCGCAGCCGTGTCTTGCGGCTGCACGGCTTGGGCCGCGGTCAGATAGAAATCGGGATGCTGTCCGGTATGTTCGCGGCCGGCGTCTTCCAGGGCTTCAAAGGATTGCAGCATGGCGTCGTGGTAATTGCGCATGCCGCGCGTATCATCGTAGATCACATGTTGCAGCGCCGGGCACTGCTCGCTGATCTCGAGCATCTTGTCGACCTGCTCCTGGTCTTCGACCACTGCGACACGGATGGCCGCATCCTGGAGCACATAGGCCATCTCTTGAGCGACCGCGTCCTGATAGAGCGGCACGGGAATGGCGCCCAGCGCCTGCGCCGCCATCATGGCGATATAGAGCCTGGGCCGATTCTCGCCAATGACCGCGATGTGATCACCGGGGCCGATGCCCAGCACGGTCAGTCCATGTGCCGTGAGGCGCACATGTTCAGCCACTTCTGACCAACTCAGGGTTTGCCAGATGCCCAGGTTTTTCTCGCGTATCGCAGCTTGCGATGGACGCAGGCGGGCGTGGTCAAGCAAGAGCGCAGGAAAGGTCTGCGGCTGTCTGGCCGAGGGCGGGGAATGCGCCACGTTGTCTCCTCCGGTTTGGGCTGCAGCGGAAGGCGCATGGCGAGCCAGGCTTCCTGCTGCTTGCTTGACCAGTTCGTTTTAGATTTACGGCAGAACTTAAGGTATAAGGTTGGGTCGCCACCAACTGTCGCGATCACGACATTCAAAGGTTTTCTAGGGTATTCCCGATGCAGCTTGCCGATTCGCTACATCTCGCCGCCGCATGGTTTCGCGTGCTCGATGCCGAGCAGCGCGAACGCGTGGAGCGCGATGTCTCGGTGCAGCATGCGCAGGCGGGAACGATCATAGAACGCAAGGGCGAATTGGCCCAGGCCTGGATAGGCGTGCTGGCGGGTTTGGTGAAAGTATCGGTCGGCAACGCGGATGGCAAGCTGGCCTCGCTGACCGGCGTGCCGGCGGGCGGCTGGATCGGCGAGGGCTCGCTGCTCAAGCGTGAGATCCGTAAATACGATGTGGTGGCTTTGCGAGATTCGGTCGTGGCGCGCCTGCCTGCGCCCACCTTTGAATGGCTGCTCGATTCCAGTATTCCGTTTAACCGCTATCTGCTGCATCAACTCAACGAGCGGGTCGCGCAGTTTATCGGCAAGGCCGAGCACGATCGTCTGCTGGACCCCGATGCGCGTGTCGCGCGCTGCCTGGCCGAGCTGTTCAATCCCTTGCTCTATCCGGGCATGGGCATGCGGCTTGCCATCACTCAGGAAGAGGTTGGCTATCTCGCGCGCGTGTCGCGTCAGCGTGCCAATCAGGCCTTGCGCAAACTGGAGGAGGCGGGTTTGCTCAAGGTTGAGTACGGCGCCGTGCGCGTCATGGACCTGGATGGCCTGAAATCTTATGGCGCCGATGCGGTTTGCGCGGACGAAGACTGACAGGCCTCTTGCTTTAGCCATTCCGGCCGTGGGCCTGCCCCTGCAATCCATAGCCCGCCCGCGCCCAGGCCGGCGCAAGATCGGCGCTCTGCGCGACAGGCTTAGTTGCAGCGGTAAAGCTTGAGGTGGTGCAGCGCGCCAAACCTCACTGGCCACCGCGCGCCGCTGCTTCGAAGGTTTGAATGGCGGCCAGGGAGGGCAGGCCTTGTTCTCGGTTGCCGAGCCTGGCAGGGGGGGCGCTAAGTGGTCACCCTCCCCATGATGGAGAGGAGGGGGCTCAGGCGCCGCTGCCCATGCTGCCAGCCGCCAGCGACCAGGCCAGACCCAGCATGACCAGGGCGATCAGGCCGTCGAGCACGCGCCAGGCGCGGGCATCGCTGAACAGGGGGGCGAACAGGCGCGAGCCCAGGCCAAGCACCGCCAGCCAGATCAGGGAGGCGGTCAGGGCGCCGGCGGCGAAAGCCAGGCGGGCATCGGAGAAACCATTGGCGAGCGAACCCACGACGACCATGTCGAGCCAGAAATGCGGGTTGAGCAGGGAAAAGCCTAGCGCACCGAGCAAGGCGGCGCGGCGCGAAGGCGCGGCTTCACGGCAATGCGCCAGCGAGCCGCCACGCCAGGCGCGGCGCGCAGATTGCAGGCCATACCAGACCAGAAAGGTCACACCGAACCACAGGATGGCTGTTGTCAGGCCGGGCAGCCAGGTGAGCAGCGTTTGCAGGCCCAAGACGCTGCCGAAGATGAAGACGGCGTCGATCAGGGCGCAGGTTGCCAGCACAGTCAGCAAATGCGCTCGCATCAAGCCCTGGCGCAGAATGAAGGCGCTTTGCGCGCCGACCACGGCGAACAAACCCATGCCAGTGGCGGTGCCGCTGACCCAGGCAGTAAAGAAGGCGGGAGAGGTGAGAGTGAACATAGGTGCAGCCTGGAATAGAAACTGGCCGGACAGGTGCCCAGGCCAGTACCCGCACATTCTGTCTTGCCATCATTATGAAATACAGCTAATTTTAATAAACCATAATTAGGAAAACTTAATCTTGAAGCTGGATCATGATCATTTGCGTGCACTGGCCGCGGTCGTGCGCGAGGGGAGCTTCGAGCGGGCGGCGGCGGCGCTGCATGTCACGCCCTCGGCGGTCTCGCAGCGCATCAAGGCGCTGGAGGACCGCAGCGGCCGTCTGCTGGTGATGCGCACCATGCCGGCGCGCGCCACGCCCGATGGGCAAGTCCTGGTGCAACTGGCCGAGCAAACCGCCCTGATGGAGCACGACGCCTTGTTGCGTCTGGGTGTGGCTGAAGATGAGCTTACGCAGGCCAGCATCGCGGTGGCCGTCAACCATGACAGCCTGGAAACCTGGTTTGTCGACGCGGCCGTGCGTTTCGCCGCCCGTTCGCGGGCGACGCTGGACATGCAATCGGAAGACCAGGATCACACGGCGGCGCTGCTGCGCAATGGCGCGGTGCTGGGGGCAGTGACCGCGCTGGCCGAGCCAGTGCAGGGTTGCCGTATCCATCCCCTGGGCGGCATGCGCTACGTGGCGACCTGTTCGCCGGCTTTTCAGGCGCGTTATTTTTCTCAAGGGGTGAACGCCCGCAGTCTGGCCCAAGCGCCTGTGCTGGCTTTCAACCGCAAGGACGATTTGCAGGGCCGGTTTGCGCGCCGCATCATGGGGCGGGAGCCCTGGCAGCCGCCAGTCTGGTGGGTGCCGTCCAGCCGTGCCTTCGTGCAGGCGACGCTGAATGGCCTGGGCTGGGCCATGAATCCCTTGCCCCTGATCAAGGAGGAACTGGACAGCGGCCGTCTGGTGCCATTGCGCGCCAGGGCCTGGGAAGACGTGCCGCTGTTCTGGCAGCACTGGCGAGTCAACTCGCAAGCCATGTTGATCCTGACCGACTCTGTTCTTGCCGCGGCCCGGACTCTGGTGCGCAAACGGCAGGGGGCGCAGGCCTAGCTGGCCTATCGCTGTTGTCGAGGCGGGAAGGCGCCGTCACCGTGTCCGTTGAGGCTTGCCCCGCGTGCTGACGCGCAGGGTCCATAATGAAACGAAGGCTGAGCAAGGTTCCCTGAAATGGTCTGATTCAAGGTGGTCTTGCGCCGCCTTTTTCTGTTTTCCCGCATTGTGCGTGGCAGTTTCCTGCCGCTGTCTGCATCGGCACTCGGTCAACCGCAATAGGCGCATGGCAATCTTCCCTCATCCCTCTGGCATGTCCTGTCGCTTTTTCTGGAGCACAGGACATCATGTCAGCACGGTTTGCATTTTCCACCCTCTTGCTCGCCACGCCGGCTCTGGCTGACGAACCCTCCCCTCAGGCCTGGGAGCTTGAAACCATTCAGGTCGAAGGCCAGGCCGAAGACCCCTCCACCAATGTGCGTGATGCGGCCCAGATGAGCCGTGACAACGTCTTTGACGCCCGCGATCTGGTGCGCCATATGCCCGGCATATCCGTGTCCGAGGGCGGCCGGGCCGGCAGCAATGGTTATGCCATGCGTGGAGTCGACCGCGATCGGATTGCCGTTACGGTGGATGGCATGCCACAGGCCGAGTATTTTTTGCCGGAAGTGTATCTGGGCTATGGCTACCTCAATGGCAATCGCAACAGTGTCGAGCTGGAGCATATGAAGCGTGTCACGTTGCACAAAGGCGCCGACTCTTACAGTTCGGGCAGCGGCGGCATCGGCGGCTCGGTGCAGTTTGTCACCAAGGATATTGACGACTATGTGGCGCCCGGCAGGGTTGCCGGCGCGGTCGGCAAGCTGGCCTATGCTTCGCGCAGCCGGGAGTGGTTGGGGATGGCGGGAACCGGCGTGCGGCTAGGCACTTTGGGCAGCATTTTTTCCTGCAATACACGCGCCGCTCGGGGCATGAAATCAAGCATTACGGCGGCGGCGCCGATATCAGGGGGGGCGAGCGCGGCCGGCCTGATCCCGTGGATGCGAGCACCCAGGCCTGGTTGAGCAAGCTGGATCTCTGCGTGGTGCGCGGGCATTGCCTGCAACTGTCGCACGATGAGCGGGCCGAGCGGCGCATGACCGATGAGCGCAGCTATTCCGCGATATTCGGCCAGACGCGGGTGGCTTGGGATCATTCCCCTTACAAGCGGCAGGCGGTGATTTACCGCTGGACGCCCGCAGATGGGCCGATCGAGTTTCTGAGCGCCGGTCTGCATCGACAGCAGGTCACCCAGCGCGCGCTCACGGAGAACCGTGATCGCGATGATGGCTTTCTTGAGCAGCGCTATGACCGCCGCACCCGGCAGCGCGATCGCCGCTGGCGATTGGAAACGGTAGCCCGGCCCTGGTTGTCCGCTTGGGGAAGCCACCAGTTTTCGGGCGAACTGGCCTGGGCGCAGCGCCAATTGGTCAACGACAACATCGATCGTCTTTTCTTCAAACGAGGCCCGGGCGGCGAGCGCTCATACGGCATTATCGACCCTGTACGCACACGCAGTCTTTCCTTCAAGCTGATGGACGCTTTTCAACTGGGGCCAGACTGGAGCGGCGAGGCGGGCTGGCGCTTCGACCACTATGGCCATCGGCCCAAACCGGGCGCCGCGGCCTCGGCTTCCCGTAGCTTTTCGGCCAGCACGCTATCGGGCCAGCTCAGCTACCGCCTGACGGGCGACATGCGTCTGAGCTATGCCGTGGCGCAGGGTTTTCGCGCGCCTTCCGCCCAGGAACTGTATTTTCAATTTCGACGCGGTCTCAGCGCCTTCGTGGCCAATCCCGATCTGAAGGCCGAGCGCGCCCTGAATCAGCAGATCACGCTCGCGAGCGGCGGGAGGGCCGGAGCCTGGGCCTTGTCCGTGTTCCAGACCCAGTACCGGGATTTCATTGCAGAGCGCCATTCGCAGCGCGAAGTGCCCAATGTGTATTACGACCCCGACAGGCCTGGCAGCGGTAAACCCACCTTGATCGAGGATGTATTCCGTTCTGAGAACATTGATCGCGCCAAGGTATGGGGTATCGAACTCAAGGGCGAGCTCGACGCACATGGCGCATTTGGCGCGCCGCGAGGTCTGGGGGCAGATGTGCGCGCCAGCTTTATGCGCGGGCGCACCGGACAGGGCGACGGCATGCGCGCCTTGCAACCGGCGCAACTCGTGACCGGCGTGTTTTTTGATTCGCCGCGCTGGGGGGCGCGCGCGGATCTGGTCTATCACGGCGCCAAGCGTGCGCGCGATACCCTGCAAACCACCTATAGCCATCGTGGCGCTGTCCGGCGGCCAGCGCGGTATCTCAGCCCGGCGGTCTATCTGGTGGACTTGAGCGCCTATGTGCGTATGGGAAAGCACATCACCCTGAGCGGCGGGGTCTATAACCTGTTCGATCGCCGTTATCACAGCTGGGATACCTTGCGGTCTCTGGCTGAGTTCGGCACAACCGGACGGGTTCGCGGAGACGGGCTGAACCGATACACTGCGCCGGGGCGCAATGTGTCGCTCAGCCTCGCGCTCCGTTACTGAGGCCTCATTCGAGACGGATGTCGGCCTTTTTGATGACTTCCGCCCAGGTGGCGCGTTCGCGTTCGGCGAAAGCCTTGAAGTCCGCCGGGCTCATGGGCATGGGCTCGACGCCCATGTCCGCCAGCTTTTGCGTCACGGCCGCCGATTTGATGGTTTGTTCCAGGTCGGCGGACAGCTTGTCCACGATGGGCTTGGGGATGCCGCCGGGTCCGACCAGCCCTTGCCAGGCATAGGCGGTGAAGTCCGCCACGCCCTGTTCGGCCATCGTGGGCGCGTCCGGCAGCGCGGTCAGCCGCGCCGGGGTGGCCGAGGCCAGCACGCGCAGCTTGCCCGCCTTCACATTGGGCAGGCCGGCGGCGAGGTCGATGAACATCACGTCCACCTGGCCGCCCAGCAGGTCCTGGATGGCCGGCGCAGCGCCCTTGTAAGGCACATGCAGGATATTGACGTTGGCGCGTTGTTTGAAAAGTTCCAGCGCCAAATGGTGGGGCGAACCGGCACCCGCCGAGGCGGCGCTGAGCTTGCCTGGTTCTTTGCGGGCGGCCTGCACCACGTCGTCCACTGTTTTGAACGGCGAGTTGGCATTCACGGCCAGCAAGAGCGGAAAGCGCGCGATGCCGCCGATATAGGTGAACTTGGACGGGTCATACGCCAGTTTGGCGTACAACGAGGGGTTGAAGGCCAGCGTGCCGGAGTCGGCGGTGCCTATCGTGTAGCCGTTGGGCTCGGACTGGGCAATCGCAGTCGCGCCGATGATGGTTGCTGCGCCAGGGCGGTTCTCGACGATGATGGTCTGACCCAGCGGTTTTTCGAGGCCGTTGGCCACGGTGCGGGCGACGACATCGGCGCCGCCGCCTGCCGGATAGGGCACGATCCAGCGCAGGGGCTGGGTCGGCCAGGTTTGGGCCGCGGCCGTCGCGGCAAAGCTCAGGGCGGCAAAGGCCAATAGGCGCTTCGCATGCTTGTGCATGGTTATCTCCTCTGCAGGGAATTTGTCGTTATCAGGCGCTAGTGTGCGCCTTTTACGGGGCGTATTATGCCCCCGCCCCGCAGGGCTGTCTTGCACCGCGTCAAACCGGATAGTTGCGCGCGCCGAAGAGGGCGCTGCCGATGCGGACCTCGGTTGAACCCTCTTCGATGGCGATTTCGAAATCCCCGCTCATGCCCATCGACAGGCGTGCGAGCGGCACGGCCGAACTGGCGTGCTGATCGCGCAACTCGCGCAGGCGGCGAAAGCAGGCGCGCACGGCCGCATGGTCTTCCGAGTTGATCGCCATGGTCATCAGGCCTTGGACGCGCAGCGCCGGACAGGCCTGCCGCAGATGGGTCAGCATGGCGGGCAGTGTTTCCGGGGGCAGGCCAAACTTGCTGGGTTCCGGCGATGTCTTGACCTGAATCAGGACGTCCAGCTCGCGCCCGGCGGTTTCCAGGCGGCGTTGCAGCGCATCGGCCAGCTCCAGGCGGTCCAGGGACTGCACTTCAGCCACGTCGCGCGCCACATCCTTGACCTTGTTGGTCTGGAGGTGGCCGATCATGACCCAGGACAGTCCGAGGTCCGCGAGCGGGTCGGCCTTTTGACGAATTTCCTGAGTTTTGTTTTCGCCGAAACGCCGTAAACCCAGAGCGGCTGCCTCGCGCACGGCTTCGGCGCTGAAGGTTTTGCTGACGGGCAGCAGCGTGACGCTGCCGGCCGGACGCGCGGCGCGTTCGCAGGCCTGCGCAATGCGGTGTTCGATCGCGGCCAGGCGCGCGGACATGGAGTCAGTCATGAGGGGCTTCTCTTGGTTGGCGGGCCGTCTTGCGGCCTCTCATAGTTTAGGCTGGGCCGGGCGCAGCGTCGCTGCCTGCTCGTTGCCGGGTATCGCGCCCGGGCATAGAATCGACGAAAATATCCTGCTTGAAGAATAAAGCATCGTTGCTTGGCGCCTCGAAAGCGCGGCCAGGGGTGGCCGTGCCGCTACGCGATGCGACGCGGAACCCTCGCCCTCATGTCCACTGAGTACTTGTTCGCCCCGCCTTTTCAGACGCCATACATTCCGCCTATCCGTTCGCTGATGCCCTATGCCCTGCGGCCAGGCACGATTTCAATGGCGGGCGGCTATCCGGCCCAGGAGCTGTTTGACGTTGATGGCTTGTCTGCGGCCTCCACCCAGGTCTTGGGTCGTCTGGGCAGCTGTCTGCAATATTCGAATATCGACGGCCAGGCCAGTCTGCGCCAGCAGCTTGCCCGCTTGAGCGCCGAGCGCGGGGTGCAATGCAACCCGGACACCGAGCTGGCGGTCACGGGCGGTTCGCAGCAAGCCCTGGCGCTCTTGACGCGCGTCATGTTGCAAAAGGGCGATAGCGCCATCATCGAAAGCCCTTCCTTTCCGAATTCGGTGCAGGCCATGCGCTACACCGGCGCAACGGTGCATACGGTAGCCTCGGGCCCGCAAGGCATCGATCTCGACGCGCTCGACGCGCTGGCCGCGCAGGTTAAACCCAAGATGGTCTGTGTCGTGGCCTCGTTTTCCAACCCTTGCGGCGCCACGCTCACCCGTGAGCGCCGTGTCCGGCTGCTGGAGCTGGCGGTCAAACACCGCTTCTTGATCGTCGAAGATGATCCTTACGGCGAGCTGCGTTTCTCCGGCGATACGGTGCCGCCCATTGCCGCGCTGGCCGAGGGCGAGCAGCGGCAGTGGGCTGTGTATATCTCCAGCATGTCCAAGACCATGGCGCCTGGGCTGCGCATCGGCTGGTTGGTGGCGCCGGCCGAGGTGCGCCGCCGTTGCGTGAGCGCCAAGGCCGCCGACGACATGGCCTGCTCGGCCTGGATTCAGGAAATCGTGGCGCAGTATCTGGCCGATGGGCATTATGCCGAGCATGTGCCGCGTATCCGCGCCGCCTACGGTCTGCGTTGCGATGCCTTGGCCGCAGCCCTGACGCGGGAATTGCCGGGCCGGGTCACTTTCGCCAAACCGGAAGGCGGCATGTTTTTCTGGGCGCGCCTGAGTGGCGATATCGATGCCACTCGCCTTTTGCCCTACGCCATCGAAAAAGAAGTCGTCTATGTGCCGGGCAAGGCCTTCTATGCGGATGAATCTCAGGCCGATCTGCATGCCATGCGCATGTCCTTCGCAACCATGAATGAAGAAAAGATTGCTTTGGGCGTGAAGCGCTTGGCGCTGGCTCTGGATGCTTGTCAGGCCAACGCGCCGGTATCGGTGTCGCTGGAGGGCTAGGCGCTGATACAGGGGTTTAGACCTGTCGCTTATATCGATGTGCGCGCAGCTTATTTTGCCGGTGCTTCGGTTGTCGTTACGCTTGCGGACTTTCTGGTGCCGCGGGCGCCATGCTGGGTAAAGAGAGGAGTTCGGAATGAAGATCGCGAGTCTGGTGGCGTTGGCCGCCCTTTCGTTGACGGGCCTGCAAAGCGCGCAAGCTGGCACCCTGGATGTGGTCAAGAATCGTGATGCCGTGGTGTGCGGCACCACGACCGGTTTTGCCGGCTTCTCGGCGCCCGATGCACAGGGCGTATGGCGCGGCCTGGACGTGGACCTTTGCCGCGCCGTGGCTGCGGCGGTGCTGGGCGACGCCAACAAGATCAAAATCGTGCCCCTGAATTCGCAGCAGCGTTTCACCGCATTGCAATCGGGTGAGGTTGACGTGCTTACGCGCAATACCTCGGTTACGCAGCAGCGCGACACGGCGCTTGGCATCATTCATGCCGGCATCAACTTCTATGATGGCCAGGGATTTCTGGTGCCCAAGAAGCTGGGCGTCAAGAGCGCCAAAGAACTGAACGGCGCCACCATCTGTTTGCAGCAAGGCACCTCGAACGAAAACACGCTGGCTGACTGGGCGCGCGCCAATAATGTCCAGTACACGCCTGTCGTGATCGAGACCTTTAACGAGGTCGTCAATGCCTTTGCTGCGGGTCGTTGCGATGTGTTCAGCACCGATGCCTCGGGTTTGGCTTCCATCCGTATTTCCAAGCTGGAAAAGCCCGATGACTATATCGTGTTGCCCGAAGTGATCTCGAAAGAGCCCTTGGGCCCCTTTGTGCGCCAGGGCGACGATAACTGGCTCAATATCGTGTATTGGACGCTGACGGCCATGATCGAGGCTGAAGAGTATGGCCTGACCTCGGCCAATGTCGACGAGCAGCTTAAAAGTGAAAATCCTAACGTTTGCCGCATTCTGGGCGTGGTGCCGGGCGCAGGTCCGAATATGGGGTTGAACGACAAATGGGCCTATAACATCGTCAAGCAGGTGGGCAACTACGGCGAGAGTTTCGACCGTAACGTGGGTAAGGGCAGCCCTTTGAAGATCGATCGCGGCTTGAACGCGCAATGGACCAAGGGCGGCCTGATGTACGCCTTGCCGATCCGCTAATTTTTTTGCCGCCTTGCACCCTGGTGACGGATTCCGTCACCAGGGTGTTTTTTCGTGGTCGGCGGCTGTTTTGATTGTTATTCGGCACGGTCCCGGTACAACTGGGCGATTTTTTCGAAGGCGTGGCGCAGCTCTCGCGTGCCCCCTTGAAACACCAGGGCCCGCCCCTGGCGCGTGATGATGAGCAGACGCTTGGACAGGGGCAGAGACAGATAGCGCGCACATCGGATGTCCTGCCAGGCGACTTCGCGGCGCTTGATCCAGCTCTGACGCAAACCCTGTTCATCAATCGTGGTGATAGACACCTGCATATGCCAGGCCAGCGTGATCAGCACCAGGAAACACAGCACAATACCCACCACCAACACCGGGCTCAGGGGATCGGCCTGGATGGCTTCGAAGGCGAGTTGCGCGCCAGCGATGGCAAGAATGATCCAGGTCAGGATGCGCACACCATCGGTCCAGGCCTGGGCTGAGAGTGGGAGTGGTCCGATTTCCCGTAACAGCGCGGCTTGGTTTTCGGGCGCCATCATGTCAGGCCTCTCAGGCGTCACGTTTGGCGGCAATGGCATTGCCCGCGCGGCTTGAGCCCTTGCGCTGGAGTTGGGCGGCCATCCATTGGCCGATGTCCACCACGGCGTCGAAATCGATGCCTGTGTCGATATCGAGCCCGCGCAACATATACAGCACATCTTCGGTCGCCACATTGCCGGTGGCGCCCTTGGCGTAGGGGCAGCCGCCCAGGCCCGCGACCGAGCTATGGAAAATAGCGATGCCGGCTTCCATGGCGGCCAGAATATTGGCCAGCGCCTGCCCATAGGTGTCATGGAAGTGACCCGACAGCCGCGCCGGATCGATAAGCGCGCTGACGGCGGCCATGACGTCTCGCACCTGGCGCGGAGTGCCGACGCCGATGGTGTCGGCAATATCGATTTCATCGCAACCCAGCGCCTGGAAGCGGCGGGCCACATCCACCACGCTTGCGACCGGCACGTCGCCCTGATAGGGGCAGCCCAGGGAGCAACTGATGCTGCCGCGCAGGCGCAGGCCGGCCGCGCGGGCGGCCTCGGCCACGGGTTCGAAACGGGCGATGGATTCGGCAATCGAGCAGTTGATGTTTTTTTGCGAAAACGCCTCGCTCGCCGCGCCGAAGATGACAATTTCGTCGGCGTGGGCGGCGAGGGCGCCTTCCAGCCCTTTCAGGTTGGGCGTGAGCACCGAGTAGAGGGTTTGCGGCCGCCTTTGGATACGCGCCATGACCTCAGCGCCATCGGCCATCTGAGGCACCCATTTGGGCGACACGAAGGAGGCGGCCTCGATATTGGGAAAACCGGCCGCGCTCAAGCGGTTGATGAGTTCGACTTTGATGTCTGTCGGAACGAAGTCTTTTTCGTTCTGCAAGCCATCTCGGGGGGAGACTTCGACGATTTTGACGCGGGAGGGCAAAGACATGTCTCTTCCTGTTTGGACGGCGCGGCCTAGCCTGTGCGCTTAAGTGTAGATCAGCTGGTAGCGCCCGTCGTCCAGCCGTGCGATCCAGCCGGCCACTTCCAGTTCGGTGAGCTGGGCGCCCAGGGTGGCGGCATCCAGCCCGCTTGCGGCCGCCAGGCTGTCGGCGTGCTGCGGATCATGGCCCAGGGCGGTCAACAAGGCTTGGGTGCCTGGCGGTGGCTCGGCGCGAGGTTGGGCCGGCGGACTGGGGGCCGGCTGTCGCGGTGAGCTGAGTTCGTCCGTGATGTCCTGGGCGGTTTCGACCAGTTTGGCGCCCTGGCGTATCAGCGCATGGCAGCCGCGCGACAGGGGCGAATGGATGGAGCCGGGGATGGCGAAGACTTCGCGGCCGCTTTCGCTGGCCAGCCTTGCGGTAATGAGCGAGCCGCTTTGCCGGGCGGCCTCGACGACCAGCACGCCGCGCGCCAGGCCTGCCACCAGGCGGTTGCGCTGTGGGAAGTGATGCGCTTGAGCGCCGGTGCCTAGCGGGAACTCTGACAAGAGGGCGCCGTTGGCGGCAATGGCATGGGCAAGTTGCCGGTTGCTGGCGGGATAGACGCGGTCAAGGCCTGTGCCCAGCACCGCAATCGTGCCGCCGCCGGACGATCCGGCAGCGAGTGCGCCTTCGTGGGCCGCCGCGTCGATGCCCTGCGCCAGCCCGCTCACCACACACCAGCCGTGCGCGGCCAGATGGCGGGCGAAAGCCCGTGCGTTCTGCGCGCCCATCGGGGTGGCATTGCGTGCGCCGACTACGGCTAGCGCGGGGCGGTTGAGAAGGTCTGGCCTGCCCTTGAGGTAGAGCAGCACGGGCGGATCATTGATGCTGAGCAAGGCCTGGGGATAGCCTGGATCTGCCAGGGTCAGCAGGTGGTGGTCTGCGGCCTCGGCCCATTCGAGCGCGCGCGCGATGCGGTCCGCCATGTCTGGTGGGGGCGGGGCGGCGAGCTGGCTGGCGAGCGCCTGCGGGACTTGCCGCATCAGGGCGCTGGCACGTTGGGCGTATAGTGCCTGGGGCAGGCCGAATGCGCGCAGCAGCCCGCAGGCCGTCACAGGGCCGACGCCAGGTTCCAGGGACAGGCGCAGCCAGGCAGCGAGTTCTTCGGGGTCGTGTTGCAAGGGCATGGTTCAGGGCAAGATAGAGCGCAGGCCCAAGCGTAGCAGGCGCTGGAGGGGGGCGGTGAGACAGGCGGGCCGCGCTCAGGGCCGGCGGTGTTCAATCGCGTATTTGATGAGGTCTGCCCGGCCGCCGATGTTCAGTTTGCGTTTGAGGGTGTGGCGGTAGGTTTCCACGGTGCGTACCGATAGATCCAGCGTCTGGGCGATTTGCCGGTTGGTCATCCCCATGCCGATGCCTTGCAGGATATCGCGCTCGCGTTGCGTGAGCAGGGGGGCGTGGTTCTGGGTCAGCTTGAGCGACACCTGCGGGCTGAAGCCGGTCTTTCCGGCAGCAACCCTTTTGATGGCGGTCAGGAGGTCTGCGGTCGCCTCAGTTTTGAGCACATAACCGCGCACGCCGGCCGCTATGGCTTGCCGCATGGACTCGACGTTGTCGTGCATGGATAGAATCAGCACTGCAATCCGGGGGTAGCGTTCATGCAGTATTTTCGCCAGTTCCAGGCCGTCTGCGTCTTGCAGGGACAGGTCCAGCAGCACCAGATCGGGCCATTCTTCCGGTTGACCGCGGGCCAGTAGATCCAGCGTGGCGCGGGCGCTTTCGGTTTCGCCCATGACGGTAAGGGACGGGATGGATTGCAGATGGAGTTTCAGGCCATCGCGCACCAGGGCGTGGTCATCGATCAAGAGCAGGCGGGTCAATCTCATGCACAGATATCCTCGGCGGGCAGGGGAAAGTTGGCGCGGCGCAGGTGCCGCATCGTGCATCCGCTTTGGATATCGAGCGCCAAGTCAGGAAGTGATGCCTCATATTGTGCAGAGCGATAGCCTGGCGAGTGGCCTGACGTGCGGCCATTCGGATCAAAACCCTGAGGCGGTCAGCGATTTGATCCGGCTTGGTTTATCGGATCTGCGGCTGGGGCGATCCCCGGCGCTTTGACTTTGCGCATGACGATGTGCGAGCAGATTTCGCGTACGCCATGCACCCGGTTGAGTTTATCCACCACAAAGTTTGAAAACGCAGCCAGATCGCTGGTGCGGACTTGCAGCACATAATTGCTGGCGCCGGTGACGATGCTGGCTTCATGCACTTCGGGCCATTGCGCCAAGCAGGCCACAAAGGCTTCATGCCAGCCGGGTTGCGACTGATCCAGCGATACATGCACCAAGGCTTCAAAGCCCAGCCCGAGCCGGGCCGGGTCGATGACGGCCTGATAACCCAGAATCACGCCGCCGTCTTCCAGCGCACGCAGACGCCGCAGGCAGGCCGAAGGCGAGAGCGCCACGCGCTCGGCCAGCAGCTGGTTGCTGATGCGTCCTTCCTTTTGCAGCAGGGCCAGTATCCGGCAGTCAATCGTATCCAGGGTCATTTTTCGCAGATTCTGCTTTTTTGATAGATTTTCTTCGCATAATCCTGCAAATCAGGAGGTTTGTCATCCTGTCTTTGCAATACGGCGTGGGCCTGCCGCTGCTAGTATGAAGCCATCTTGTCTCTCCTGCCCTGACCTATGCAAACCCGTGAAGACTGTCTGGCCGCCGATCGGGCCGACCCGCTCGCTTCAATCAAAGCCGAGTTCGACCTCCCCGCCGGCGTGCTGTATCTCGATGGCAACTCCCTAGGGGCCAAGCCCCGCGCCGCCGCCGCGCGGGCGCAGGCCGTGGTGCAGGAGGAATGGGGGCAGGGCTTGATCCGCAGCTGGAATACGGCCGGCTGGTTTGACCTGCCTGCGCGCCTGGGCGCCAAGCTTGCCCCCTTGTTGGGCGTGGCGGGTGAAGAGGTCGTCGTGACCGACAGCACCTCGCTTAATCTTTTCAAGGCGCTGGCCGCCGCCTTGCGTATACAGGGCCGCGACGCGCCCGCTCGGCGTGTCATCGTCTCCGAGCGGGATAACTTTCCTACCGATCTCTACATGATCGAAGGCATGATGGACTTTCTCGACAAGGGCTATGAGCTGCGCCTGATCGACGAGCATCTGCCGCTGGAGGCCGCGCTGGATGACAACGTGGCTGTCCTGGCCTTGTCGCACGTGAATTACCGCAGCGGGGCCATGTATGACATGGCGGCGGTTTCCGCGTTGGCCCACGAGCATGGCGCGCTGGTCATCTGGGACCTCGCTCACGCTGCGGGCGCCGTGCCCCTGTCGCTGTCGGCCGATGGCGCGGACTTCGCCGTGGGCTGCACCTATAAATATCTCAACGGCGGTCCGGGATCGCCGGCCTTTATCTGGGTGGCGCCGCGTCATCAGGATGCCTTCTGGCAACCCCTTTCGGGCTGGTGGAGCCACAGCCAGCCTTTCGCCATGTCGGACCGCTATGCGCCGGCGGCGGGCATACGGCGCTATCTTTGCGGCACGCAGCCGGTGACCTCGCTGGCCTTGGTCGAATGCGGGCTGGATATCGCTGCGCAGGCCGATATGTCGGAGGTGCGGCGCAAATCCCTGGCGCTCGGCGATCTGTTCATCGCGCTGGTGCGCGACCGTTGCGCCTCGCATCCGCTCACGCTCATCACGCCCGAGGCGCATGCGCGGCGCGGCAGCCATATCAGCTTTCGCCATCCCGAAGGCTATGCGGTCATGCAGGCCTTGATCGCGCGCGGCGTTATCGGCGATTACCGCGAGCCCGAGGTGCTGCGCTTCGGGCTCACGCCGCTTTATCTGGGCTATGCGGATGTCTGGGATGCGGTGGAAATTCTGCGCGACGTGCTGGACACGCGCGCCTGGAGCCGTCCCGAATTTCAGACCCGCTCCGCCGTGACCTGAACCCGGGGCGCAGGGTATGGGGGAGTTAGTAGAAAACTATTAGAAATCATGTTTCTAATGAACTATCATATAGCCTTAAGCCGTTCTGTTTTACCGACTTTTCATGGCCCTGCTTCCCATCCTGCGCTATCCCGATCCTCGCCTGCACAAGGTGGCCAAGCCGGTCGCGGTCGTGGACGACCGCATCCGGCAACTCGTGAAAGACATGGCCGAGACCATGTACGACGCGCCGGGCGTTGGTCTGGCCGCCACCCAGGTGGATGTGCATGAGCGCGTCATCGTTATCGATGTCTCCGAAGACGGTAATGAATTGCGCGCCCTGATCAATCCCGAGATCACCTGGATGAGCGAAGAGCTCCAGGTCTATGAAGAAGGCTGTCTGTCGGTGCCGGGCATCTACGACGAAGTCAAACGCGCCGCTCGTATCCGCTGCAAAGCGCTGGATACCGATGGCAAGGTTTTCGAGTTCGAGGCCGAGGGTCTGCTGGCCGTGTGCGTGCAGCACGAAATCGACCATCTGGACGGCAAGGTGTTTGTCGAATACCTGTCTGTCCTGAAGCAAAACCGTATCAAGACCCGCCTGAAGAAAGCCGAGCGCGAAGCTCAGCGCGCCTGAGCGCAGCGTCGTCTGAAGGGCCCGCCGCTTTGGCGGGCTTTTGTCGCGGCGGTAGTCACAATACGGCTTTGCACAACCCCCGCCCGCTGTTTGCGGGCCCGTAATGGATAGCTCCCGATGCGCTTAGTTTTCGCCGGCACCCCTGAATTCGCCCGTCTGGCCCTGGAGGCATTGCTGGCCGCGGGGCATGAGATTCCTTTGGTTTTGACGCAGCCCGACAGGCCTGCTGGCCGGGGCCTGAAACTCACGCCCAGCCCGGTCAAGGAGGCGGCGCTGGCCGCCGGCATCGAAGTGGCGCAGCCGCGCAGCCTGCGTCTGGACGGCCGCTATCCCGATGAGGCCCTGGCCGCTCAGGCTCGATTGGTCGCTGTCGCGCCCGAGGTCATGGTGGTGGCGGCCTATGGCCTGATCCTGCCGCGCTGGACGCTGGCGCTGCCCGCGCGCGGTTGCCTGAATATCCACGCCAGCCTTTTGCCACGCTGGCGCGGCGCGGCACCCATTCAGCGCGCTATCGAGGCGGGCGATGCGCGCACCGGCGTGACCATTATGCAAATGGACGACGGCCTGGATACCGGCGATATGCTACTCGAGCGCACGGTGCCCATCGGCGCGGAGACGACGGCGGCCGTCTTGCATGATGATCTCGCCCGCGTGGGCGCCGAGGCCATCGTGGCGGCATTGGCCGACCTGCCGGCGCTCGCGCCGCGCAAACAACCCGAGCAAGGGGTGACCTATGCCGCCAAGCTCGACAAGGCCGAAGCCGCCCTCAAGCTTGACGAAAGCGCCGAGTTGCTGGCGCGGCGCATCCGCGCCTTCAATCCCGTGCCGGGCGCGAACCTGCGCCTGCCGGGCCTGAATGAACCGGTCAAGGTATGGCAGGCCGAGGCCTTGCCAGAATCCAGCCCTGCGGCGCCTGGCACGGTGTTGCGCGCCAGCGCGCAAGGTGTGGACATCGCCACCGGCCAAGGCGTGCTGCGTTTGCTGGAACTGCAAAAAGCTGGAGGCAAGCGCCAGTCCGCCGAGGTATTCGTGCGCGGCTGGCAGCCGGCCTAATACAGCGTTTTCTTCATGCGTTCAGGCAGATCGCGGTCGTAGGCCGCGCCGTCGATTTCGCCTGCGCTGACATCGGCCAGCATGCGGCCCGTGCTGGGCAGGCTGTCGCGGGCGACCTGTTTGGCCGGGTCCCACAGGCCGGAGCGCACGATGGCGCGGGCGCACTGAAAATACACTTTTTCGACATGCAGAATCAGCACCGAGCGCGCCGGTTTGCCGTCCATGGCGAAACGCGCCAGCAGCGCCGGGTCCACGCTGATTTCGGCGCGGCCGTTCACGCGCAGCGTTTCGCCCACGCCTGGAATCAGGAACAGCAGCGCCACGCGCGGGTCTTCCAGCACATTGCGCAGGCTGTCGATACGGTTGTTGCCGCGCCGGTCGGGCAGCAGCAGGGTGCGGTCGTTTTCCACCACGACGAAGCCGGCCGGGTCGCCACGCGGCGAAGCGTCCAGGCCCTGCGCGCCGCTGGTGGCCAGCGTGGCGAAGGGCGACGCTTCGATGAAGGCGCGGTAGTGGGGATGCACATAATCCAGCTCTTTGGCCAGCGAAGCCTGGCCCGGTTCGCCATAGAGCTCGGCCAGGGCTTGCGTGTCAGTGATGAGATAGCGGGGATCGGGAGTCATGGGCGAAGTCGTCAGGCAGAGGGGAGCAGAGTCCGGGCGAGGTCTTGCACATCGGTAAAGACAAAGTCGGGCGCTTGTTCGCGCAGCACCTGTTCGCGGTTATAGCCCCAGGCCACGATTCCGCTGGCCACGCCGACTTTGCGCGCCGCTTCAATATCGCGGATTTCGTCGCCAATCAGGATAGCCTGGGCCGCCTCGGTCTGGGTGGCGCGCAGCAAATGCTCCAGCTTGGCGGGCTTGCCGAACAAATCGCTGCCGCAGGCAAAGTCGTGGATCAGGGCGGATAGCTCCGGCCCGAGCACCCGCTGCACATTGGCTGTCGAATTGGAGCTGACCACGGCCAGACGGGCGCCGCTGGCGTGCAGGGCGCGCAGCATGGCGTCGATGCCGGGAAACAGCGCCACCTTGGGTACCGCCTCTTCCATGGACTGGCGCACAAAGCCCAGAATGGCGGGCGCCTTCCAGATGGGGATACCCAATTGCTTCATGATGTCGAAAGCGTTGTGCTGGCGCAGTTGCGCCCGTTCTTGGGCATCCGGTTTGCGAAATCCGAACTTCTCCGCCACATCGTGAAGAATGGATTCCATCCAGGGCAGCGTGTCGGCGAGTGTGCCGTCGAAATCGAAAGCGATGAGGGCGTATTTCATGCGGGATGAGCCGTGCCGGCATTCATTTTTTTTATGGGGGCGCTGCAGAAACGCAGTGCGCCCTTATTTGATCCACTTGGGAACGGTGGGCGCGACGTAGTTGGCGAAGCGGTCCAGTAGCAGGGCAGGATCTGCCTCAATGGAGAGCATGGCGCGGTGCTGCGGCTGCATGAAAGCCTCGTCGGCGACATGGTCCAGAAAAGTCGCCAGAGCGTCGTAATAGCCGGCGATGTTCAGCAGGCCGCAGGGTTTTTGGTGCATGCCCAGTTGCGCCCAGGTCCAGGCCTCGAAGAGTTCTTCCAGTGTGCCGGCGCCACCGGGCAGCGCGACAAAGCCGTCGGCCTTTTCGGCCATCATGGATTTGCGCTCATGCATGGTTTGCACGACGTGCAGTTCGGTCAGGCCGCGATGGGCCAGTTCTTTTTGCATTAGCCGCTCGGGAATGATCCCGATGGCGCGGCCGCCCGCCTCGATGACGGCATCGGCCACGGCGCCCATCAGGCCGACGGCGGCGCCGCCGTAGACCAGGCCGATATCACGTTTGACCAGTTCGCGGCCAAAGGCGCGGGCCTGTTCGATGTATTCGGGTTGGCGGCCATTGTTGGAGCCGCAATACACACAGATTTGATTCAAAGACATGATGGTGTCGCATGGCCTGAGCGGGCCGGATCGATAACCGCAATAGTGTACGCAATTGCTTGCGGCCCGCTCAGGACGGGGACCGGCATACGCCGTGGCGCAGGAAACGGCGGCTAAGGTGGGGAGGGTGCTTCGGGCTGCGCCAATGGCGGCCGCCTGTCCGGGCAATGCCGCTTGCGTGCAGGGTAGGAATCGCCTTGGGCCAGGTGCAGAAGAGGGCGGCTGTCTTGGCGAAACTGCGTGGTGAGGGCTTGTCGATGGACGATGCTGTCCTCGATAAGCGGCTATTTATTCCTGCGCGTGGCCTGGGAGGCAGTTGTGCTCCCGGGCGCCACGATGTCTGTTCAGATGAGGCCGCGCGCGCGCCATTGCGCGCGCTGTTCGGCGTTCACACCCAGGCTTTCCAGCACCTCGTCGGTGTGCTGCCCGAGCGCGGGCGCCGGGCTGGCGATTTCGCCCGGGGTGCCCGACAGCTTGGGCACGATGCCGGGAACCTGGATGGCCGTGCCATCCGGCAGGGTGGTGTCGACGATCATGCCGCGCGCGCGATAGTGCGGATCGGCGGCGATGTCGGCCACATCGTAGATTTTGCCGGCCGGGATCTGGCCCTGGTTGAGCGCGGCGAGCACCGCCTCTTGGCTGTGACGGCCGGCCCAGTCGGAAATCGCGGCATCCAGCATGTCAACATGTTTGACCCGGCCGCTATTGCTGGCCAGTTCGGGCAGTTCGGCCAGATCGGGGCGGCCAATGACGGCCATCAGGCGCTTGAAGATGCTGTCGCCGTTGCCCGCGATCAGCACATATTTGTTGTCTGCACAACGATAGGCATTGCTGGGCGCGATGCCGGGCAGGCTGCTGCCGGCGGGTTCTCGCACTTCCTGAAATACGGCGTACTCGGGCAGCAGGCTTTCCATCATATTGAAAACGGATTCGTACAGGGCCACGTCGATCATCTGGCCTTGGCCGGTGGCGTCGCGCGAGCGCAGCGCCATCAGAATGCCGATCACGCCATGCAGGGCCGACAGTGAATCACCGATGGAGATGCCGACCCGCACCGGCGTGCGACCCGGTTCGCCGCTCAGGTGGCGCAGGCCTCCCATGGCCTCGCCGATTGCGCCGAAACCGGGCAGATCGCGGTAGGGGCCGGTCTGGCCGTAGCCCGACACCCGCAGCATGACCAGACGCGGATTGATGGCGCGCAGGTCTTCCCAGCCCAGACCCCAGCCTTCCATCGTGCCGGGCTTGAAGTTCTCGATGACGACATCGACCTCGGCCACCAGCTTGCGGATCAGGTCCTGGGCTTCCGGCTGGCGCAGGTCCAGGCTGACGGATTTCTTATTGCGCGACTGCACCTGCCACCACACCGAGGTGCCTTCGTGGAGGAGGCGCCAGTTGCGCAGCGGATCGCCTTTGCCTGGCGGTTCGATCTTGATGATTTCGGCGCCGAATTCGCCCAGCATCTTGGCTGCAAAGGGGCCGGCGATGAGCTGACCCAGTTCGAGAACACGGATGCCGCTTAATGCTTTCGATGACATGCTATTCGCCTCGCGATTGCTTGGGTTTGCCCGCCAGCACCGTCTCTGTCCTGGGTCCTGCCGTCGTTGAGCCGATAGAGACTTTGCCTCAGCCAGCCAACGCTTGCAGACGGGGATGCGGTGATCAGAGGCGGTCAGCCCAAAGATCGTATTCATCGGCGTCCGTGACGCGCACGCGCACCATGTCGCCGGGCTTGACCGGGGTGTCGCTCGACACATAGACACAACCATCGATCTCGGGTGCGTCGGCGCTGGAGCGGCCGACGGCGCCGTCCTCATCGACCTCGTCGATCAGCACATCGATTTCCCGGCCGATGCGGGTTTGCAGGCGGGCAGCGGAAATGGCCTGCTGATGCTCCATGAAGCGTTCCCAGCGCTCCTGCTTGACCTCGTCGGGCACGATGCCGGCCAGTGCATTGGCCGGTGCGCCCTCCACCGGCGAATACTGGAAACAACCCACGCGGTCGAGTTGGGCTTCGCTCATCCAGTCCAGCAGATATTGGAAATCTTCTTCCGTCTCGCCAGGGAATCCGACGATGAAGGTGGAGCGGATCGTGAGGTCCGGACAGGCGGCCCGCCATTGGTGGATGCGCGCCAGCGTCTTGTCTTCGAAGGCGGGACGCTTCATCGCTTTCAGGATGCGCGGGCTGGCGTGCTGGAAGGGAATGTCCAGATAGGGCAGCACCTTGCCCTCGGCCATCAGGGGGATGATGTCGTCCACGCTGGGATAAGGATAGACGTAATGCAAACGCGTCCAGACGCCCAGCTCCGAGAGCGCATCGCACAGCTCGGTCATGCGGGTCTTGACCGGGCGGCCGTTCCAGAAACCGCTGCGGTACTTCAGATCGACGCCATAGGCGCTGGTGTCTTGGGAGATCACCAGCAGTTCCTTCACGCCGGCCTTGACCAGGCGCTCGGCTTCGTTGAGCACATCGCCCACCGGGCGGCTCACCAAGTTGCCGCGCATCGACGGGATGATGCAGAAGCTGCAACGGTGATTACAGCCCTCGGAAATTTTCAGATAGGCATAGTGGCGCGGCGTGAGTTTGACACCTTGCGGCGGCACCAGATCGACATAGGGATTGTGATCCTGGCGCGGCGGCGCGGCGCTGTGGACCGCCTGCACGACCTGTTCATATTGCTGCGGGCCGGTCACGGCCAGCACGCTCGGGTGCACCGAGCGGATGGCGGACTCTTCGACGCCCATGCAGCCCGTTACGATGACCTTGCCGTTTTCCGCCAGGGCTTCGCCGATGGCGTCCAGCGATTCGGCCTTGGCGCTGTCGATGAAGCCACAGGTGTTTACGACCACCACATCGGCGTCGTTGTACTCGGGCGTGACTTCATAGCCCTCGGTGCGTAGCTGCGTCAGGATGCGCTCCGAATCGACCAGGGCCTTCGGGCAGCCGAGTGAGACAAAGCCCACCCGTGGCGCACGGCCGGTTTTGGACACGGCGGCCGTAATGGCGTCTAGCGTCGAGCTGCCGCCCTCGTTGGCGGTCGTGCCCGGGCCTTTGCCGGGCCGGGAGTGTTCGAGAATTTCCAATCTAATTCACCGTAAGTTCGCGCGCACGTCGTGGTAGTTGGGTCGCGGGTGGTTTCAGGCCGGTTCGTCCATGGGCGGCAGGTCACGCAAGGTCTCCGGGTGGAGAATGGCCACCCGAAGCAGGGTCTGGGCCGCGCCCGAAGGGTTGCGCCGGCCCTGCTCCCAGTCTTGCAGGGTGCGCACACTGACGCCCAGCAAGTCGGCGAACTCTGCCTGAGGCAGGCCGACGCGGTTGCGGGCTTCACTGATGCGCGACGCCGGCCACCGGCGTGCCGGCAGGGCTGCTGTTTTCATGACTTGGTCTGTTCACGGGCGAGGGGCATGCCCTCGCGGCCTGGGCCGCCGCGCCAGAGGCGGCAGCCGAAGATGCGCGATTATACGGCAATGCCGTAGGCGATGTTGGGGGGCGTGCGGGGAGGGATTTTCCAGTGCCCGATGGCAGCAAGGTTGATCGTCCTGCAAGACCGCGCCCTGGTATGAAATCTTGTTTTTACGATGATCTCTGACGAGGTCGCAGCTTGAGGGAAGCAGCAAGCGCTAGGCGGTGTGGTGCAGGCTTTGCTGTCTTGAGGGGGGGATGCAGGGGCAGTGTGCTGGGGGGGGGGCAGGGCCAAGGATGGGAAGGCATGCTTGCGGTTGGCGTCTCAGTGATGGGCATCATTTGTTCACATTGTGACGAAAGAGCGGGTCTCGTCTTGACCCTGTTTTGGCCAGGCGCCATTGTGGGCTTGCGCCGGGCTTGCTGCCCGGCATCACTGCTTAGGTCACGATGTCCGCTGTGTCGACGATTCCGCTTGCCCGCCAGTATGTAGACCAGGCCTATTCCTGGCGTTTTGCGGATGCGCCCGAACCGGTACGCCAGGTGCTGCGTAACTGCCTGCTGTACAACCTGACCATGGGGCTGGCGGTGGACCCCGCCGATGATCCGTTGGACGATATCTTGGCCGGCCTTGCACAGGAGTCTGGCGGCAGCTCTCTTCTTGGTGGGCGCGGGCGGCGCAGCCCTCGGGACGCGGCCTTCATCAATGCCGGGCTCATCACGGCACGCGGGCAGAACGACACCCATCCGGAGGTGGTGACGCATATCGGTTGCGTCGTCATCCCGGCCGTCCTGGCGTTGGCCGAGGCCTGCGCGCCCGAGGACCTATGGGATGCGCTGTTGCTGGGCTATGAACTGATCCCTCGTTTGGCGCTCGGCTTGGCGGATGAGACCAGCCGCCGGGGTTTCCGGGCCACCCCGCTTTACGGAGTGCTGGGCGCGGCCGTGGCCTGCGCCCGCGTCTTGCGCCTGCCGGCGTCCCAGGCCGTGTCGGCCCTGGCCATCGCGGCGCAGCATGCTTCGGGAACCTTGCAGCCCTGGGCAGACGGCTCTCAGGAATGGCGTTTGCAAGTGGCCAAGGCCAGCCGCGATGCTGTGGTGTCGGCCCTGTTGGCGCGTGCGGGCATGCAGGGCGCGCCGGCTTGCCTAGAGGGCGCAAGCGGTTTCTCCCGTGCTTACGCGGGCCGTAGCGCCATGGCGCAGGGAGCAGGGCTTCAGGACTGGCAGCTGCCCCGCATGACCTTTAAACCCTATCCAGGCTGTGCCTTTAATCAGTCGCCGGTGCATGCTTTGCGCGCGCTGTTGGAACGTATCCCTGCGGATCAGGTCGTTGCGCTAGAGGTGGCGATGAATCCGCAGGATGCCGCCTATCCCGGGATTGACGCCTATGGCCCCTTCGCCTCGCCATCGGGCGCCATCATGAGCGCGCCCTTTATGCTGGCGGCCACCCTGCAAGATGGCCAGCCCGGCATGGCGCATTTCACCAGGCAGTTCGCGGCCGGACCCTTGCACGCGCGTTCGGCCATGGTGAGGGTGCGCGCCTGCGCTACCCTGGATCGATGGGCCTGCCGGCTGTCATTGACCCTGGCAAGCGGCGCAGTCTATGCGGGGGCGCATGATGGCAATTTTGTCTTGGACCGCAAGCAGACCCTGGCTCTGTGCCAGGGCCTAGCCCGAGAGTGGCCAGAAAGGCGAGTCAGCGTTGAGGCGCTGGCTGCCGCAGTGGAGCGGGATGCCTGGCAGGCCTGGCGCATCGCCGCGTATGATCACGATGTGATTATCCCGTCTCCCCTTTCATGACCGCCTCCACCAAGGGCGCGCAGGCCGTGTTTCGCGCGCTTAGCCTCCTGCGCCTTATCTCGCGCTGCCACCCGCAGGGCATAGGGATTGCCGAGCTGGCCGCCGAAGCCGGGCTGGACCGCTCTACCGCTTACCGGCTGGCTTCCAGTCTGGTTGAGTTTGGCCTGGCCGAGCGCGATCCGATGCGCAATTACCGCTTGGGCGTCGAGGCCATGCAGCTGGGCTTGGCGGCCATGCGTTCTGCGCCCGTCGTAGAGCGTCTGCGGCCCATCATGCGCCGGCTGGCGCGGCGCACCGAAGACACGGTTTTTCTGGTCGTGCGCAATGGCGACTATGGCCATTGCCTGCATTGCGAAGAAGGCAGTTACCCCGTCAAAGCCTTGGTATTGCGGGTGGGCGGCATGCGCGTGCTGGGTATCGGTTCTGCGGGCATCACCCTGTTGTCGAATCTGCCCGACGATGAGATCGCTGCGCTGTATCAACGCCACCAGGACGAATTCGATCCGCGCGGGCTAAGCCTGGGTGATTTGCGCAAGCTGGTGCAGCAGACCCGCCGGCGCGGCCATGCCGATACCGCCGATCTGGTGGCTGACGGTGTGAGCGGGGTGGGCATGCGTTTTGAGTTCGCCAGCGGCAGTCAGGCCGCGATCAGCGTGGCCGCCATCCGCAGCCGCATGTCTGCCGAGCGCAAGAGCTGGATCGCGCAGCTGATTGCCGAAGAACTGCAACAGGGCGACTTCATCCCCACTTTCGTTCATAGGGATTGAGGCCTGCGCCGATTCTCCTGTCTTGTGAACAGTTTGTTCATATTGTGATTAAAGCGTGAATTCGCACTAACGTCGCGCCGCCTGCCAGGCTCACACTGTAACCATGACAACGGCATATCAAGCCGGGCATGCGAGGTGACATGGACTTGGGTATCGAGAATCAGGTGGCGCTCGTTACGGGCGCGGGCAATGGGATAGGCCTGGCCTGCGCTCGGGCCTTGGCGCGCGAAGGCTGCCGCGTCGTGGTGGCGGATATCGATGCTGCGGCAGCCGGGTCCGCCGCCCAGGACATCACGCGAGCGAGAGGCCAGGCCCTGGCCCTGGCTCTGGACGTGAGCCGGCCCGAGCCGGTGCGCCAGGCCGTGGCCGAGGTGTTGGCGCACTGGGGCGGCATCGATATTTTGGTCAATAACGCAGGATTTTCGCGCGATGGTCCTATCGGCGTCATGAGCGACGCGCAATGGGCCGATGTCATGAACGTCAATCTGACAGGCCAGTTTCACTGCATTCGCGAGATCGCGCCGCACATGGCCGCACGCGGCTATGGCCGCATTGTGAATATGGCTTCACGGGCGCACTTTGGCGATGTCAACAAAGCGAACTATGCCGCGTCCAAGGCGGGCGTCATCGGCCTGACCCGCGCGCTGGCGATCGAGTTGGGCCAGAGCGGCGTGACCGTCAACGCCGTGGCGCCGGGCATTATCCAGACCGAGCGATTGAGCCGACTGCCTCAGTTCGCGGACATTCGGGCGCGGTCACTGGCCGGCATGCCGATCAAGCGCATGGGTCAGCCCGAAGAAGTCGCCGACGCGGTGGTTTTTCTGGCGTCGGCGCGAAGCGGTTTCATCACAGGCGAAGTCCTGCATATCAGCGGCGGGCGTTACGGCTGAGCCTCAGCCGCTGTCGTCAACTAAAAATGGAGACATCATGATCAAAGCTTTGGGAGCGGTCTTGGGGACGGCGGCCTTGCTGCTGGGAGCGGCACAGGCAAGCGCGGCGGACTGGCCGTCGCAGCCGATACGGATGGTGATTCCCTTCGCGCCTGGCGGCACGACGGACATCCTGGGCCGCATGATGGCCGAGGGCCTTGGCAAGGAACTGGGCGTGACCGTCATTGCCGAGAACATTGCCGGCGCCAACGGCAATCTGGGCGCTCAAACGGTATTGCGCGCCAAGCCGGACGGCAACACCTTGATGCTGGGCACGCCGGGTCCGATGATCGTCAACAAATACGTGTACAAAAACCTGAGCTTCGACCCCAAGACGGCCTTCGCGCCCGTGATTCTGGTGGCCGCACTTCCCAATGTGTTGATGGTCGGTCCCAAGTCGGGAATCAAGAGCGTGGCCGAACTCATTGAACAGGCCCGGGCCAAGCCGGCGGGCCTGACGTTTGGCAGCCCCAGCGTGGGTTCCAGCGGCCATGTATCGACGGAACTCTTCAAGCTGAAGTCGCAGATCGACGCTGTGCATGTGCCGTACAAGGGCAGCTCGCCCATGCTGGTCGATCTGATGAGCGGCAACACGGATTTCACCATAGACCAGATATCGTCAGCGCTGGCTTTCATCCAGGCCGGCAAATTAAACGCCTTGGCTGTCACCTCGCGTCAGCGCTCGCCGCAATTGCCCGATGTGCCCACGCTGCGCGAGGCAGGTTTTCCCGATTACGAGGTGTCGGTGTGGTTCAGTGTCGCCGCGCCTGCCGAGACACACAAAGACAGGGTAAGCAAGCTGAATGCGGCCCTGAATAAGGTGTTGGCCGACCCTGCCGTGAAAGCGCGCATTGTTGCGCTCGGCGCCCAGCCCTTGGGCGGCTCACCAGATGATCTCAAAGCCCAAATTCTGGCCGAAGAAAAAAATATCCAGGCGGTCACCCAGGTCGTCAATTTTGAAAACTGATGGGTTTGCATTCATGACTTTGATGAAAGATGTATATACGGGCAGTGTGCGGGTGGACGATGTCCCTGTCACTTACCATGACTCCGCGCCCGCCGCCGCCGATGCCGCAACGATTGTGTTGCTGCATGGCACGGGCGGGTCGGCGCAAAACAATTTCTGGGCGCTCTTTCCCATGCTGGCTATGCGTCATCGCGTCGTGGCGCTGGACTTCGTCGATCCCGAACTGCCCGAGGCCCAGCCCTATCTAGACCAGGTGCTCGCGGTCGTGGAAGCTTGCTGCGGCAGCCGTCCTGTTCACCTCGTGGGCTATTCCTTCGGCGCGGTTATCGCCGCGCTGCTGGCGGCGCGTCACGGGCGCCGGCTGGCCTCCCTGACGCTGGTGGCAGGGTGGCTGAAAACCGACACTCAGCAAAAGCTGCGCAACACGATATGGCGCAGTCTTTATGAAAGCGGGCATGAGGCCATCGCGCCGTTTTCGGTATTCACCAACTTCAGCTCAAGCTTTCTCAATGCCAAGAACGAGGCTGAGCTTGAAGCCTTGATCCAGGCGGTTCGTACCGGACCCGATCGGTCGCGCAAAATGGCGTTCAATCGTCAGGTCGATATCGGCGACGAGGTGGCCACCATCGACGTGCCCAGTCTGGTCATCGGCTGCAAGCATGATCAGATGGCGCCCATACGGCATTCGCGGCTGTTGTTCGGCAGTATTAAGAATTGCCGTTACGCCGAGATTAATTCCGGCCATGGCGTCGTCCACGAGCGGCCCTCAGAACTCTTCACCATGATCGACAACTTTGTGCGGCAGCCCGATGGCTGGCCGGCCGGGCATGTCGTGCAGAATAGCCACGCCTGAAAGCGGGAGACAGAAATGAAAGCAAATCACGCGGCGCCGCGCACTGAAACCGAGGTCTTGATCATTGGATCGGGATTCTCCGGCCTGGGTATGGCCGTGGCGCTCAAGCGCCAGGGCAAACATGATTTCCTCGTGCTGGAACGCGCCAACGACGTGGGCGGCACCTGGCGCGATAACGCCTATCCAGGCGCCGCCTGCGATATCCAGTCCCATCTCTATTCCTATTCCTTTCGCCCCAATCCGCGATGGAGCCGCGTGTATGCGCCCCAGTCGGAGATTCATCAATATCTGCGCGATACGGCAAGCGATGAGGGGATAGGGGAACACCTGCGCTTTGGCGCCAACGTCACCCAGGCTGTCTGGGATGCGCAGGCGGGGGCCTGGATGGTGGACACCACGGCGGGCGGCTTCAAGGCGCGCGTACTGATCTCGGCGGCGGGTCATCTCTCTGATCCTTCCTATCCCGATATCGAGGGGATGGATACCTTCAAGGGGCGGACCTTCCACTCGGCCAAATGGGATGCCGGCTATGACTTCTCGGGCAAGCGCATCGGGGTCATCGGCACGGGCGCATCGGCCATTCAGATCGTGCCCGAGCTGGCACGCGAGGCGGCGCAGCTGACGGTATTCCAGCGCTCGGCGCCCTATGTGATCCCGCGCCGCGACCACGTCTACAGCGAGGCCGAGAAAGGCCTGTTCGAACGCTTTCCCGAAGCGGCGCAGGAGCTGCGCGATGAGCTGTTCTGGGGCAATGAAAGCCGCTTTCCGCAGCGCCGTCAGGTGCCCGCCTTCATTGATCAGATTACCGCGATGGCCCTGGGGCATCTGCGCCAGCAAGTGCCGGACGCCGCATTGCGCCAGAAACTGACGCCGCATTACGCCATCGGCTGCAAGCGCGTGCTGATTTCCAATGATTACTATCCCACGCTACAGCGTTCCAATGTCGCGTTGGAAACAGCGGGCATTGCGCGCATCGATGCCGATGGCGTCATTCTCAAGAACGATGAGCGCGTGGATCTGGACCTGTTGGTGGTGGCTACCGGCTTTGAAGCCACCGAGCTGCCCATCGCTCAGCTCATCCGTGGTCAGGGGGGCGTGTTGTTGGCCGATCAGTGGCAGGCGGGCGGGCAGGCGTTCGCCTGCACGGCGGTCTCGGGCTTTCCCAACCTCTTTCTCATGTTGGGGCCCAACACGGGTTTAGGCGCGGGGTCCATGGTTTTCATGATTGAAACCCAGATCAACTACATCCAGGGGGCGGTCGACTTCATTCTGGATTCCGGCGCGGTGGTGGACCCCGACCCGCAGGCGCAACAGGCCTATGTCGAAAGCATTTACCGACGCAGTGCCGGCACAGTCTGGCTAGAAGGCGGGTGCAGCAGTTGGTATCTGCATCCGGAAAGCGGCAGGCTTACCGCCTTGTGGCCGGACTTCATGACCCAGTTCCGCAAGGAAAACGGCAGTTTCTCTGCGCAGGGCTACCAGGTGTCGCCGGCCTGCCAGGAGCAAGGCGCATGAGCGCGCGTATCGCCGTCATCGGCGCCGGCCTCATGGGGCACGGCATTGCCCAGACCTTTATGGTTGCCGGTTTCGAGGTGTCCATCTGGGACCCGGCAGAGGCGGCTCGGGCATCCGTCAAAACGCGTATCGCCGAGCATCTGGCCTTGATGGGGCTGGCGCATCAGCCGGTCGAGGTCCGGGTGTGCGACAGCCTGGAGGCCTGTGTGGAGGGCTGCGATCTTCTGATCGAGGCCGTGCCAGAAAAAATGGACATCAAGCGCGCCCTTCTGGCCGCCGTCAATGCCCTGCATCCCGAGTGCATCATCGCTACCAATACCTCGGTGTTACGCATCACTGAAATCGCCGAAGGCAGCCTGCATCCCGAGCGTGTGGTCGGCACCCATTGGTGGAACCCGCCCTATCTCATTCCGGTGGTGGAAGTGGTGCGTGGCGAGCAGACCAGCGAGGCGGTGGCCCAGCAGGTGTCGGCCTGGCTCACCCAGGCGGGCAAGACACCGGTGGATGTGTATCGCGATGTGCCGGGATTTGTCGGTAACCGCATGCAGTTCGCGCTCATGCGCGAAGCGGCCTACCTGGTCGAGGAGGGCATTTGTTCGGCCGAGACCGTGGATCTGGTGGCGAGCTTGACCTTCGGTCGCCGGATGGCTGCCGTGGGCCCGCTGCGCAATGCCGATTTCATTGGTCTGGACCTGGTGTGCAACATCATGGATTACCTCTCGCCTAGCCTGTCGGACGCCAAAACGGCGCCTGCGCTGTTCCGTGAACGCGTCGCGGCAGGGCAATTGGGCGCCAAGTCGGGCGCCGGGGTGTACGCATGGGCGGGGTCGGATCGCGACGAGACGGAAAAACAGTTGCTCCTGCATTTGATTGCCGCAGAGCGCGCAGCGTCTTGAAAGACCGGGCCGTCTCTGTTTTCAGACGGCTGGCAAGCCTTCGCATGTTGTCCGGCATGCGAAGGGTTTTTTGTGTGGCGGACGCTACCGCCCCGCCAGATACACGGCATGAGCAGGGGGGGCCTCGCTGTTTTCAAGCCATGGCCCGCCGATTTTCCAGGTTATCCTCCATCGTCTGCGCAAAGGGAACAAAAAACCCCAGGCCGAAAAACCTGGGGCCGCTCGAGACAGGGGCCGCCTGTCTCGATTCAGCGGTTTCAGTCCAGCGCGATGGTGCCGGCTTCTTTGATGACGGCCTCCCATTTGCTGCGATCCTGTTTCATGAATGCGCCGAATTCCTCCGGTGTGCTGAAGCTCGGTTCCAGGCCCATGTCGAAGAAGCGCTGTTTGAGCTTGGGATCTTCTGCCATGCGGCGCAATGAGGTGCTCAGTGTCGCCACAACCTGATCGGGCACGTCGGCGGGCACCACGAATCCCAGCCAGGGCGTAGCGCTGAAATTGACCAGGCCTGATTCGCCGACCGTGGGCAATTGGGGCAAGAGCGGCGAGCGCTTGGCCGTGGTGACGGCGAGCGCCTTCACCTTGCCGCCTTCCATGAAGGACTTGGCCGCCGCCAGATCGACGAACATGAAATTGACTTCGCCCGCGGCAATCGCGCTCAAGGCCGGCACGCTGCCCCGGTAAGGGATGTGATTAGGCCGCACGCCGGCATTGGAAGAGAAGAGTTCACCTTCCAGATGGTTAGAGGTGCCGGGTCCGGATGAGCTGTAGTTGGTCTTTTTGCCATCGCCGGTTTTCAGGAATTTGACCAGGGATTCCACATTATCGACGGGCAGCGAGGGCGTCACCACCAGAATATGCGGAACCGCCGCCAGCAGGGACAGCGGACGGAAATCCTTCTCCGGATCGTAGCCGGCTTTTTCTTTGTACAGCGCCGGCGCAACAGCGAAGGTCGACGCCGCCATCAATACCGTGTAGCCGTCGGGAGCAGAGCGGGCCACATGGTTGGTGGCGATGGTTGTGCTGGCGCCCGGCTTGTTGACCACGATGACAGGAACCTTGAGGTCATCTTGAAGCTTGGCGGCCACCAGCCTCGCCATCACATCGCTCACGCCTCCGGGTGAGAACGGGACGATGATATTGATGGGTTTCTCGGGATAGTTCGCCGTATGCGCGGCCGCCATGGGTAGGGCCAGCGCCGCAGCCAGTAGCGTGTGTTTAATCCATCTTAGTCTCACGGTTTCCTCCTTGGGGGTGTTGTTGTTCTATGGGTTTGTCATGAGCCTGGCTGGCCGCTTGGGAGAGGGAAGCGGCTGTGCAACAGAGCCCAGATGCTATCGAGTATCGGGGTCGGGATGTGCAGATGGGCGGCGATGCGTGTGACGATGCCCACCAGCGCCTCGCTTTCCAGGGGCCGGCCGGCCGAGGCGTCTTGCAGCATGGAGGTGCGCGCATGGCCTGCTGATTCGGCCTGCCGCAGCCGGCCTTCCACGCCCTGCGCCTCCTGATAACCCAGCGCCGCGCCCACCGCCATCAGTTCGGCGATCAGACGCGCGCAAAGCTGGCGTAGATCCGCATGGGTCAGCATTTGCTGCATCGTGGCGTTGGCCAGCGCGCTGACCGGGTTGAAGGTGGCGTTGCCGAGCAGCTTGTTCCAGATGTCGGCCTCGATATGCTGGCTTACCTTGCATTGCAGCCCGCCCGCATTGAGCGTAGCCGCCAGTGCCTCGGTGCGTGCGCGGGGTGGGCCGTCGATCTCTCCCAGCGCCAGCGCGTCCCGGCCGCCTTGCTCCACATTGGCGGCGTCGCGCATCCGCGCCGGGATATAGACCACCGAGCCAAGCACGCGCGATAAGGCGACGGCCGGAAAGCTGGCATAGAACTCGCCCCAGCCGCTCTGCCCGCGCAGCCGTGGGTGGCGCTGCAACAGCCACCAGGGTATGCCGTTAATTAGCGGGATCAGCGGCGCATCGCCGAGCGCCGTGAAGGTGCGCAGCGCCTGGGGCAGGTCGTACTGTTTCACGCACAGGAGAATGGCGTCCCAACTGCCCTGGGGCTGAGTCAGGATGGGCAGATGGCGCCTGCCCATGTCTTGGCCGTCGCGCCATAGCGTCAGGCCCTGTCGTTCTAGAATCTCTGCGCGCTCGCCCCGCGCCAGCAAGGCCACCGAGGCCCGCGTGCCGGCCAAGTGCCAGGCAAGCGTGCTGCCGACGGCGCCAGCGCCAACAATGAGTATGCGGTCCATGGGGCTATTGCCGGTACTCGGGCTTGAGCCGCTCAAGCATGCGCAGCAGGGGCGGCCAGTGCTTGTCGCGCGAGGGCCGGCCAGGCCGGTCGAACTGTGCGGCCACACGGGCGGCTACGGCGTCGGATGCTTCGATGAGCGCTTCGCCGCCGGACTGCGCCGCGATCTGAATCTGACAGGCCCGCTCCAGGTAGTACATCTGATCAAAGGCATCGCTGATGCTTTCGCCGCACACCAGCAGGCCATGGTTGCGCAGAATCAAGGCATTGTGCGCGCCCAGGCTGCGCGTGATGCGCTCCTGCTCGTCCATGTCCAGCACCACGCCTTCGTAATCGTGATAGGCGAGCTTGCCGTAAAAGCGCATTGCCTGTTGCGACAGCATGCGCAGACCGCTTGCCTGGGCTGACACCGCCACGCCGGCCTGGGTATGGGTGTGCATCACGCACATGGCGTCATGGCGGTGCGCATGAATCGCGCTGTGAATGACAAAACCCGCCTGGTTGATACCCAGGCCTGTTTGGTCCAGCAGAATATCGCCAGCCAGGTTGACCTTTACGAGATTGGAGGCCGTCACTTCGTCAAAGGTCAGCCCGTAGGCATTAAGCAAAAAATGTCCGTCCTCATCTGCAATGCGCGCCGAAATATGGGTGTAGATGTGATCGGTCATGCGATGCAGCGCGGCGAGCTGGTAGGCGGCGGCCAAGGCTTCGCGGGTCTGCCATTCGGTTTCGGAAACGCGTTCGCGTAGGGAATTCATGTCTGTTTTTCAAGTGAGACGGCCATTGCCTGTGCGGGCATTGTGCGAACTCGAGACTCATAAATCCAGGCAAAGTTTTTTATCAAAAAACATCAGATTTATTGATGTATAGTCGGCGACATGACAAGACCCAATCTCATGCATGCGGAAACGCTGTGCTGGATTGCCCGCTTGGGCACTTTCGCGGCGGCGGCCGAGCGCATGCACGCGACGCAACCCGCCATCTCGGCGCGGATGAAGGAGCTGGAGAGCGCCCTGGGATATCCCCTGTTTGAGCGGCGTGGGCGTCGACTGGAACTGACGCTGCAGGCCCGGCGTTTCGTCGAGCGCATCGCGCCCCTGCTGCGCGAAGTGGAAGATCTGTTCAATGACACGGAGGCCGCCCTGTTGCCGGCCGGCACGGTGCGGCTGGGCCTGGGCGAGGTGTCCATGACCTGGTTGGGCGGTCTCATGCCCATGTTGCGCCGCGCGCTGCCTCATGTCACCTATGACATTGAGTTGGATCTCGGGGTCAAATTGCGCGAGCGGCTGGTGGCCGGTACGCTGGACGTGGCCCTGGTCGCCAATAGCCGCGAGACCGCCGGGCTGGCTTACACGCCCTTGGGCAAGGTGCCCATGGTCTGGGTGTGCGCGACGTCCCTGTTGTTCACGCCTGAGGGTCGTAGCCGCTCGCTGGAAGAACTCTTGCGCCGCGAGACCCTGTGGTGCGTGTCCAAGCCATCCGACTTCTTTGCGCCGGCCTACAACGAGCTGCGCGCTGCGGGCGCGGATATGAGCAGGTTGTGCTCGTGCAACAAGGTCAAGGGGCTGATCGACGCGGTGACAGCGGGCGGCGGTATCGCCCTCTTGCCGCGGACCATGGTGGCCCGTCAATTGCAATCAGGCGAGCTGGCACTGTTGCCCGGCGGTTTGGCCGGGCAGACCCTGGATTTTGCGATCGCCTTGCATTGCAACCAGTCTCAGCCCGCCGTGCTGGCCCTGGTCGCCGAATTGTTGCGCCTGTCACGCCTGTCGCCTATCGGCTCGCCCTGAGCCTGGCGGCGGCTTGGGGTCTGCGGCGCTAAGGCTGTGCGTTAATCCGCGCTCAAGGGCAGAGGTCGAACTCCAGCTTCACGAACTTGGTGGGAAATTCCAGGCGGGCGTAATAGATCAGTTTTTCTTTGTCGCAGGCGTAGCGGCGCACTTCGGCCACGCTGTCGTCCACGTTCAGGTTGAGGGCGCGCGCCGATTCGATGCCAGCACCTGAGATGGTGATCTTCTGCCGCGCTTCATGGATCTTCAGGCCTGGAATACGGGCGATGACCGATGCGGCCGCGGCCTTCAGAAAAGCAGCCTTGTGCTGCTTGAATAGGTCTTCGGCTAGATAAACCTCGCTGAAGCAATAGGGCACGCCATCTTTGACGTGCAGGCGGCAAAGATGCCGGTAGGCCTTGGCGTATTGCCCCGAGAATTTCATGCCCAGGTCGGGCAGCGAGGCAATGGCGTGTTCGCCATCGGCGATGCTCTCTGTGCCCAGCAGATCGCTCAGCGCTACGGTTTCTTCCCAGTTGGACGGAATTTGCAGTTCCGTCACATTGGGAATATTGCGTTGAACAAAGGTGCCCTTGCCCCGGCCGCGCCGGATGTAGCCCTCTTCTTCCAGGATGCCGATGGCGTTGCGCAGCGTCATGCGGGCCACTTGATACTGGGCCATCAGCGCTTCCAGAGACGGGATCTGCTGGTCCGGCATCCAGATGCCTTGAGCGATATTGCGCCGGAATTCTGCCGCCAGTTGCAGATAAAGCGGCAGCTTGCTCCGCGAGAGAACCTCAGAAGCGTTGGGCAGGAAGGGCTTGGCCATGAGGGTAGGGGCTATTGGCCGTCCAGCATGGCTTGAGCTTGCTGGCGCAGCACGTGCTTTTGAACCTTGTTGGAATTGGCGCTTTGCACCATGGGGAAGTCCTCCACGAAGATCACGCGTTGCGGAACCTTGAATTTCGCCATGGCGCTCTGGCAGGCGCCAATGATAGCGCGCTCGTCTGTCTGCACGCCGCTTTGCGGGCGCACAAAAGCCACCGGCACGGTCTTGCCCTCATGCTGTGCGCCCACTACCTGTGCCCCCGCCACGCCGGGCAGGCCCTCAAGGAATTGTTCGATCTCCAGCGGCGCAACCAGAAAACCGCCCAGCCGCAGATGGTCGCCGTCGCGGCCCTGGAAGATAAACAGGCGTTCGTGCACCGTATAACCCAGATCGCCGGTGCGGAAATAGCCGTCGTCGCTGATGGCTTTGCGGGTGGCTTCCGGGTTGTCCAGATACTCCGACATGAGGCTGGGCGCCTTGATCTCTATCTGGCCAATGGCACCATGGGGCAGTACAGCGCCGCTGTCGGAATCGACTGCCCGCACGCGGCCTTCGGGTGAGGCGATGGTGCCACCCGCCACGCGCCGGTGCCGCCAGTCGGTGTCAAGGGTGTGGCCGGCCACCAGGGCTTGCAGCTCGCTGGAGCCGTATAAGCCGGCGATGGGCATGCCGGCCTGCAAAGCGCGTTCCGGCAAATCGTCCATGGCGGGCGAGAAACTTGCGAACCCCACGTAGCGCAGCGAGGGGTAGGCAGGGCTGCGGCCTTCGGCCTGCTTGAGGATCAGGTCGAGGAACTCGTTGTTGGCGAAGGTGTGGGTGACGCCATGCTCCAGGATCTGGCGCGCGGTTCGCGCTGCGTCAAAGACCGCCAGCGACACCAGGGTTGCGCCTTGCGTCAGTCCGCCCAGCAGGGTGGAAAATCCGAAGGCGCCGCACATCGGCGAGGCCAGCAGCACGACGCTATCGGCGCTGATGCCATAGGCGCGCGCAGCAATATGGCCATGGTGGATGAGACCTGCCTGGCGGTGCAAAACCAGCTTGGGCGCCGATGTCGTGCCCGAAGTGGTGTACACCAGGGCCCCATCGCTTTCCTGGCCGGGCTCGCTGATCGCGCCTGCATGCTCGGCCTGGGCCTCGAAGGGCACGGCAGCAGGCAGTGGGGCGGGCAGCGCGGCGTTGTCGCCCACGGCGAAAATACGGCGCACGCCTCGCAGCACCTCTGGGTCGATACCTTGAAGAATCTCGACGAAAGGCAGGCCCTTGAAGGCCGGCCACATCGCCATCCAGGTGCAGCGCCCTCGCGCCAGTAGCTGGCCCACCTCATGTTCTCGAAAGCGCGTGTTGACCGCGATGACGGTCACGCCCAGGCGGGCGCAGGCCAGAAAGGTCACCAGCCATTCGATGCAATTGGGCATCCACAGCGCTAGGCGGTCGCCACGGCGCACGCCCTGTTCTTGCATCAGCGCCGCGAGGCGGTCTACCTCGGCCAGCAGCCCGGCGTAATCCAGCACGCGGTCTTGATCCTGGAAGGCGATGTGGGCGGGCCTGCCTGCGGCATGGCCTTGTAGCAGCGTGTAGAAATCCATGGTTGGGGCGCCTCAGAGGGTGGCGATAGGCGTGACAGGAGAGCCGACGGCGCCCGGCAGGCGCAGCGGCGGCGCAGTCAGCAGAAAGCGGTTGCGGCCTTCCTGATGCAAGGCTTCGGCCAGGTCCTTCAGATACCAGAGTTCGGCCAGGGGCAGTCCCAGTTTGAACAGACAATGATGGTGCAGCGGCAGGAGGGATTTCTTGCCCTCGCGCTCGCGCGCTGGGTAGGCCTCGACCGCGTAATTGTCTGCGCAGATGGCGCTGATGCCGCTTTCAGTGATCCAGGCCAGCAAGTCTTCGTCGGCGCCATCCAGCACGCAGCAGGCCTTGTGCAGGGCTTCGGGGTCTGGTTTTCCCGCCATCTCGGTGACGACTTCGGCAAAGCCGGTGCGCAGCACCAGCATGTCGCCGGCCTCGACCCGCACGCCGTCTTTTTCCATCACCTCCATCAGCTCGCGATAGCCGATCAGCTTGCGGTCGCGGCCGTAATGACGCGTGAAATCGACCAGCACCCCGCGTCCCTGCATGCCTTTGACGGCGAAATGTTCGATACCCAGCTTGAGCGCGCCCAGCGCCTGTTCGCCGCTGCCGCAACAATCCCCATGGCCGCTGTCCTCCGCACCGAGCACATCTTTGCCCGCTTCATAGCCGTTGTAATAGACCTTGCGTGGTGTGCCGCTGCCGTCGATATCGAAATAGGCGCCGACATGGGCCAGCGCATCCCATTGCGTGGAATACTGCAGCGACATCACGACCTGATCGTCGCTCAACACATCGATGGAGGAGGGATCGAGTTTCTCCATCGGAAAGTTCATATACGGCACGCCATCGCGCTCGGTTCCGCTTAAGCGGGGCGGTTTGCGGCGCGGGTTCAAGGCCATGCCGCCGGGCAGATCCAGCGGTAAAGACAGGCAGAACACCTTGCCCTGCCGGACTTCCTGCACGCCCTTCAAGACCTGTTCCTGGCCTAGCAGATTGACGCGTCCCAGTTGGTCGTTTTCGCCGAAGTCTCCCCAGGTGGAACCTGCCGGCCGTTGTTTCCAGCGTTTCATGTACTCCCCTTTTCTGTCAGGCGTTGCCGACGGTCATGCCGCCGCAAACGAAATGCGTCTGTCCGGTCACGAAACCGCAGCGCTCATCCATGAAGTAGGCGACCGCATGGGCCACGTCCTCGGGGCGGCCCATGCGGTTAACCGGGATGCTGGCCAGTAGCGCACGCGTGCGTTCGGCATCATTGGCGCCGGCGAAAAAATCGGTTTCGATCGGGCCCGGCGCGATAGCATTGACGGTAATGCCGGCGGGGGCCAACTCCAGCGCCCAGGTGCGCGTCATGCCGATCAGCCCGGCCTTGGTCATGCTGTAGATGCTGCGCTCGGTCTTGCCCAGGGCGGCTCGTGAGGCCATGTTCAGCACGCGGCCAATGCCTTGCGCGCGCATCCCGGGGACCAGCGCCTGCGTGAAGCGCAAGGCCACTTCGATATTGAGCTGCACGGCGCGGTATAGCGCCTCGGCGCTGACCGTCTCCAGATTGCCCACGGGCACCATGCCTACGTTATTCACCAGGCCATAAAACGGTTGTTGCGCGGCCTCGCCGGCCAGAAAGCGGTTTACCGCCTCATTGTCGGCCAGGTCCACGGCGTGAAAAACCATGCCTGCGGGCAAATCGGCGGGGGGGGTGCGCGCCACGCCGACCACTGCGTAACCGTCGGCGGTCAGCCGCTCGCAGATCGCACGGCCAATTCCTTTGCTGGCGCCTGTCACCAGCACGCGCTTGCTGTTCACTTTGCTGTCTCCTGGCCGCCTTGTTTCGCAGCCTTGTTTTGATGTGCCAGGGGAGCTTATCGCCGCCTATCCTTAAAGTGCATTAGTACAAACATCTATATATATGAACTTTTTAATATGCAAAATGAGCGTGCCGGTGTAAGCGCCGGTCAGCCATAAGAAGCCGGCATCAGCCGCTCAAATCAATGGAGACAAACAAAAAATGAAGCACCTCCTCATCAAGCCGATGGTGGCCAGCCTCGCGCTTTGCCTGGGCACGGCCGCGTTCGCCGCCGACTATCCCAGCAATCCGGTCAGCCTGGTCGTCGGGTACGGCGCGGGCGGCGGCACCGACGTTTGCAATCGCGTGCTGGCCCAGGACGTGGGCAAGCGGATCGGCCAGACCCTGGTCATCGAGAACAAGCCCGGCGCAGGCTCATCGCTATCGGTCAGCTACATCACGCGTCAGCGCCCGGATGGCTATAGCATCGCCTCGCTGTCGACGGGAGGCGTGCTCAACCAGGTGCTGAATCCGGGCAATAAATACGATGTGGTCAAAGACCTCACGCCGATTGCGATGGTGGCGCAATACCAAGTGGGCCTTTTGGTGCGTGCCGACTCTCCGCACAAAAACCTGGCCGATCTGGTGGCGGCCGCCAAGCGCAAATCCCTGAGTTACAGCACGGCAGGCATCGGCACACCACAGCATCTGACGACCGAACGGCTCGGGCAGGCCATCGGCTCGCGGTGGGTGCACGTACCCTACAAAAGTGGCCCGGAAACCATCTCGGCGCTGATGCGCGGCGATGTGGATTTCATGGCGCAGACCGCTGAATGGGTGCCTTATGTGCGGGATGGCCGCCTGCGCCTGTTGGCGGTCTACACCGATGAGCGCATGCAGGGTTTTGATGCGCCGACGCTCAAAGAGCAGGGCTATGACCTGGTCGCGCCCAGTTTGTTGGGCATTTCAGGCCCGGCCGGCATGGACCCGGCCATCGTCAAGCGCCTGCAGGATGCTTTTCAGGGCGCCACGGCCACCCCCGAGTTTGCCCATTGCGCGGATCAGTTCGGCCTCAAGGTGGACTTTCGTGACGCCGCCGGCTTTGGCGATTATGTGAAAAATACACTGGTGAACTGGACCCCGTTGTTGCAACAATTTGCAGGCAAGGAATAAGCATGAGCGCGCGGCAAGCCTGGTTGCAATGGCCTTTTCTGGACGAGCGTCATCGTATTTTGGGGCGCGAACTCGATGCCTGGTGCCATACGCATCTAAGCGATATTGACGAGGCCGATGTGTATGCGGCTTGCCGCCGCCTGGTGCAGGCATTGGGGGAGGGCGGCTGGTTGCGCTACAGCGTGCCCCAGGAGGGCGCGGCCACGCTGGATGCCCGCAGTCTTTGCGTGATTCGGGAAACCTTGGCCAGCCATCATGCTCTGGCGGATTTCGCCTTCGCCATGCAGGGTCTGGGAAGCGGTGCGATCTCGCTGGCGGGCAGCGCCGCCCAGCGGGCGGCCTATCTGCCGGAGGTCGCCAGCGGGCGCAGCATTGCCGCCTTCGCGTTGTCGGAGCCCGAGGCCGGCTCCGATGTGGCGGCTCTGTCCTGCCGGGCTGAGGCGCAGTCCGACGGCTTTGTGCTCAATGGTCATAAAACCTGGATTTCGAATGGCGGGCTGGCCGATTTTTATTGCGTATTTGCCCGCACGGGCGAGCCGGGATCGCGCGGCATCTCGGCCTTTATCGTCGATGCGGACACCCCGGGCCTGGTCATCGAAGAGCGGATCGACGTGATGTCGCCTCATCCGCTGGCCTTGCTGCGTTTCGATCGGTGCCGGGTGCCGGCCAGCCAATTGCTGGGCGATCTGAATCAGGGATTCAAACTGGCCATGCGCACGCTGGATGTATTCCGGATTTCGGTCGCGGCGGCGGCGCTGGGTTTTGCCCGCCGGGCGCTGGCCGAAGGCCTGGATTACGCCAGTCAACGCAAAATGTTCGGGCAGACACTGGCCGATTTCCAGCTTACACAGGCGGCCTTTGGTGAGGCCGCGACCGAGATAGACCAGTCTGCCCTCCTGACCTACCGGGCAGCCTGGGTGCGCGATGTGCCGCAGCAATCTTCAACCATGGAAACCGCGATGGCGAAAATGGCCGCCACCGAATCCGCTCAGCAGGTCATCGATCGGGTGTTGCAGATGTTCGGCGGCCGGGGCGTGGTGCGCGGCAATGTGCTGGAGCGGCTATACCGGGATATCCGCTCATTGCGTATCTACGAGGGTGCAACCGAAGTACAGAAACTCATCATCAGCCGCGAGCTGATGCGCCGCCATCAAGAGCGCCGGTAAAGCGCCAGGGTGGCGCCCAGCCCGATGAGGGTGGCGCCGCATAGCCGGTTGAGCCAGCGCAGATGAGGCAGGCCGCGCGCCAGCCGGATGCCCAGGCCGGCGTAGATCAGCATGGCCAGCAGATTGAGCACGGCCAGGGTGGCGGCCAAGGCCAGATACTGCGGCGTCTGAGGCGTTTGTGTGTTGATGAACTGGGGCAAAAAGGCAGACATGAAGATCAGCGCCTTGGGATTGGACAGGGCCACCAGAAAGCTGCGCGTGAAGACCGCCTGCTTGCGGGCCGGGGCGGTGGGGCCGTCGCTTGGCCGCGCGGCGTCCTGGCGAAGCAGACGCCAACCCAGATAGGCCAGATAGGCCGCGCCCACCCATTTGAGGGCCTGGAAGGCGGTTTCGGATGCCGCCAGCAGCACGCCCAGGCCGCAGGCTACGACACTGACCAGGGCCAGATCGGCCAGAATGGCGCCGGCCATACCCCAGGCCGCCATGCGCCAGCCATGGCGCGCGCCATTGGTCATCGCCAGCAAAACGGTAGGGCCGGGCGTGGCGATAATCACGGTCGAGGCAAGGGCGAACAGCACAAGGGTGGATAGGTTCATGGCGGGCTCCGGCGAGCGTCTAGTGTGACGCGAGCGGTCAATACCGTCCAGAGCGGCTACCATAGTGCCTGTTAAATTGGGAATTTCGCATGGCTTTCGCTTCCGAGTCGGGCACACTCGCCCCTCCGCTTTCCGCCGTTCTGCTGTCCGCTGCCGCCGCTGTGCAGGCCGTGGACGAGGGCCGTTCACTGACCGAGGCTCTAGCCGAATCCGAGGCGGGCCTGCGGCCTGCCACGCAGGCGGTGTCGTTTCATGCCATGCGTTACATGGGGTGGGCCGATACGATTGCCAACCGTTTGGTGCCGCGCGAACCCGCGCCGCTGGCGGGCGCGCTGCTGCGCGTGGCGCTGTCTTTGCTGAAAGAGGCGCCGGGCGCCGACCCCTTGCCCGGCATGCCGGTCTATGCGCCGCATACCGTGGTGGATCAGGCCGTGACGGCTGCGGCAGAGCACCGGCGCCTGGCGGGTTTCAAGGGCTTGATCAACGGCAGCCTGCGGCGCTTTCTGCGCGAACGCGAACAATTTGAAGCGCAGCTGGCCAATGATCCGGTGGTGCGCTGGAACCATCCTCAATGGTGGATCAAGACGCTGCGCCAAGCCTATCCGCAGCAATGGCAAAGCCTGCTCGCCGCGGCCAACGTGCCTGCTCCCCTGACTTTGCGTGTCAATCGCCGCCGGGCCAGCCGTGAGCAGGTGCTCGATGCATTTTCCCATGCGGGCCTGCCGGCCCGCGAGGCGGGCGAATGGGGCGTGGTGGTGCTGGAGCCCAGGCCTGTTGCGCAATTGCCCGGCTTTGCCGAAGGCTGGTGGTCGGTTCAGGACGCCGGCGCGCAATTGGCCGCGCCGCTGCTGCCGCTGGCCGATGGCATGCGGGTGCTGGACGCCTGCGCCGCGCCGGGCGGTAAAACCGCCCATATGCTCGAAATCGCCAATCTCGATCTGGTGGCCCTGGATTCCGACGCCAGCCGCTTGGAGCGTGTGGGTCAGAATCTGGCCCGTCTCGGCCTGAGTGGGGCGAGTCTGGTGGCCGCCGATGCGGCCAAACTGGATAGCTGGTGGGACGGCAAGCCCTTCGATGCCGTCTTGGCCGATGTGCCTTGCACGGCGTCTGGCATTGTCCGGCGCCACCCCGACATCCGCTGGCTGCGGCGCGCCCCGGATGTGGCGCGCACCGCCGCCTTGCAGGCCCGTATTGCCGATGCGCTTTGGCGCGTCGTGGCTCCTGGCGGCCACCTGCTCTATGTGACCTGTTCCATTTTTCCTGCTGAAGGTCAGGCTCAGGCACAGGCGTTCGCGGCGCGTCATGCCGATGCCATCGTCTTGCCGGCCCCTGGCCAGCTGCTTCCTGTTGCGCTAGATGCAACACCTGAACGTCAGCACGATGGTTTTTTCTACGCCTTGTTTGCCAAGCGGCGCTGAATCGCCAAGAATAGGGACAAAGCGCGCCCTTGTTGAAAGTTCATGATCGTTCGCCTATTTGTCGCCTTTGTGCTGGCTATCTCCCCGTTTTTTGCAAATGAGGGAGGGCAGGCTTACGCTGCGGAACCGCGCGTGACAACGATCGATCCCATCATCCAGGACGGGCGTCTGGCCATCAATGCTGATGTCGATTTTCCGCTGAACGATCAATTGCGCGACGCCGCACAACGGGGGCTGCCGCTTTATTTCACCGCCGACATCAAAATAAGCAAGGCGCGCTGGTGGTGGTTCGATCGCAGTATTGTCGATACCAGCCTGACCTGGCGGTTGAGTTATAACGCCTTGACCCGGCAATGGCGCGTCGGGCAGGGGGAGCTCTCTCTCAATGTCGCCTCACTCGACGAGGCCATGAATCTGGTGCGCCACATCCGTGACTGGAGGGTGGCCGACGCCGACGAATTCGAGGCCGGCGAGGTGTACACCGGGCAGTTGCGCCTGCGTCTGGACACCTCTTTGCTGGCGCGTCCCTTTCAGGTCAATGCCCTCAACAGCAGCGCCTGGACGGCGGGCACGCCCTGGCGTGATTTCTCCTTTACCCTTACCGAACCGGCGCGGAATCCCTCATGAGATTGTTGTTGCGCCTGGCCCTGGTGATCGGCGCCATCAGCGGCCTGTCATTGCTGGGCCTGTTGGCCTGGTCTACCGGCAACGCCTCGCGGCTGGCGCGCTATTACGACTTGCTCTTGGTCGTCAACGGTGTCTTCGCGCTGGCCATGTTCGTCTGGGTGGTCGCCCTCACGGTCCGCCTGGCGCGCCAGATCCGGCGCCGGCAATTCGGCGCCCGTCTGACGGCCCGTTTCGCTTTGGCTTTCGCCCTCATTGGCGTGGTGCCAGGGGCGCTGATCTATACGCTGTCGGTGCAGTTTCTGTCGCGCTCGATCGAGTCTTGGTTCAACGTCCGCGTCGATAATGCGCTCGAGGCCGGCCTGAATCTCGGCCGCGCGGCCCTGGATAACCAGTTGGCCGATCTGGATGCCAAGGCGCGTTCGATGGCCTCCGAGCTGAATAATCTGCCCGACGCCGAACTGTCTTCAGCCCTGAACCGCCTGCGTGAATCCAATGGTGTGCAGGAGGCCTTGGTGTTTACGGGCGGCGGACGTCCGCTAGCCTATTCCACCAACAAGCTGGGTCAGCTGGTGCCGCCCACGCCGCCTTCCGCCGTCATGAACCAACTGCGTCTGTCGCGGGGCTATTCCGCCGCCGAGGCTGACGAGCCCGGCATTCCCGGTTCCGAAGACGGCCTGCACCTGCGTGTCATCATTCCCCTGAATGCGCCGGTGCGCTTTGACAGCTCACTGGTGGGCGCGGGTGAGCCGCGCTGGTTGCAACTGGTGCAAAACGTACCCGAGCAGATTGCTCACAATGCCAACCGGGTACAGCAGGGCTTCCGAGACTACCAAGAACTTGCGTTATCGCGCACAGGTTTACGCAAGCTTTACGGCATTACGCTGACGCTAGCCCTGTTGTTGGCAGTCTTCGCGGCCATTGCGGTCGCGCTCTCGCTGTCCAAACGACTGGTGCGGCCGTTACTGACGTTGGCGGCGGGGACACAGGCCGTCAGCGTGGGGGACTACCGGCCGCTTCCCGAGCCGCCCGCCAACGACGAAATCGGCCATCTGACCCGCTCCTTCAATGCCATGACCCGCCAGCTCGATGAAGCGCGCCTCATGGTCGAGAGCAACCGCCGCCAGCTTGAACGCTCCAATGTCTACCTGGAAAGCGTGCTGGCCAACCTGTCTTCGGGGGTCGTGGCTTTTGATGAGTCCTTCCGCGTGACGACGGTGAACCAGGGCGCGCAGGATATTCTTCAGGCCGATTTGCGCTCCGTCGTCGGCCGGCCGCTGGAAACCATCGATGGCATGCTGGAGTTCGCCCACATTGTTCGCGATGCCTTCTCGGCCCATGCGGCGGTGGGTTCAGAGCGCCAGCACTGGCAGCAGCAATTCGAGATCACGCCGGGGCAGCCCGGAGCGCAGCCGCTTATTCTGCTGGCGCGCGGCACGCATCTGCATGTGGACGGTCGGGGCAACGGCTATCTGGTGGTGTTTGACGACATTACCGAGGTCATCTCCGCGAATCGCACCATGGCCTGGGGTGAAGTTGCGCGGCGCCTGGCGCATGAAATCAAAAATCCGCTCACGCCGATTCAGTTGTCCGCCGAGCGTCTTGCCATGAAGTTGGCCGGCCACCTGCCGCCGGCCGAAGCCCAGATGCTTGCGCGTGCGACCAATACCATCGTCAACCAGGTGGGCTCGCTCAAGCAGATGGTGGACGATTTCCGCGAATATGCCCGCACCCCCCCTGCCGTCATGCAGCCGATTGATTTCAATGGGCTGGTGGCCGATGTCCTATCCCTCTATGGTTGGGACCCGGCTGATGGGCAGCCGCGCCATGGCGGGCCGAAGTTCGAGGTGTCGCTGGCCGAGGGCTTGCCCGTGATTGAGGGCGACAGCACCCAGTTGCGCCAGGTCATCCACAACCTTCTGACCAATGCCCGGGATGCCGTGAGCGACAAGGCTGAAGCGGCGATAATTCGCGTTGTCACCCAGTTGACCCCTATCCCGAATTCGGATGGGTCTGAAACTGCAGCGCTGCGTTTTACCGTCGCTGACAATGGCGCGGGCTTCCCGCCGCAGGTTATGCAGCGTGCTTTTGAGCCGTACATCACCACGAAAGCACACGGGACTGGGTTAGGATTGGCAATTGTGCGTAAGATCGTGGAAGAGCATGGCGGGCGAATTGATCTCGCCAATCGCAAAGAAGGTGGCGCCAGGGTGTCTATCTTGTTGACCCGCCTGGCGAGAGCGTCCGATACTATGGACGAGACCTTGCAACAAAAGCATAATGCGGCTACGCAATAGGTGAAAGGTTTATGGCCAGAATTCTGGTGGTCGACGATGAGGTTGGCATTCGCGAACTGCTGTCGGAGATTCTTTACGACGAAGGACACACTGTCGAATTGGCGGAAAACGCGGCCCAGGCCCGTGCCGCCCGCTTGCGGTCGCGCCCGGATCTGGTTCTGCTGGATATCTGGATGCCCGACACCGATGGGGTGAGCCTGCTCAAAGAATGGGCGTCTCAAGGTCTGCTCGACATGCCCGTCATCATGATGAGCGGTCATGCCACGATCGACACGGCCGTGGAGGCCACGCGCATCGGCGCGATGGATTTCCTCGAAAAACCCATTACCTTGCAGCGTCTGCTCAAGACCATCGCTGCAGGTTTGGCGCGTGGCCGAGTGCCCGGGCCTTCATCGACGCCCGCGCTCAACACGATGCCTGCGGCCGTTCTCACCGACGAACTGGACCCGGCGCCAGCCCTGGCTCATCCCGTCGCGAGCGAGACCGCCAGCAACGGCCAGCTAGGCAGCATTTCGCTCGATCAACCGCTGCGCGAAGCCCGCGATGAGTTCGAGCGCATCTATTTCGAGTACCACCTGGTGCGCGAGAACCACAGCATGACTCGCGTGTCCGAGCGCACTGGTCTCGAACGCACCCATCTCTACCGCAAGCTCAAGCAACTCGGCATCGAATCCGCACGCAAGCGGAGCTCATGAAGATCCTCATCGTTGGTGCCGGCCGTGTCGGAACCAGCCTGGCCGAAAACCTGGTATCGGAGGAGAACGACATCACTGTGGTAGATATCCACGGTGGTCAGCTCCGCTATCTTCAGGATCGTTTCGATCTGCGCGTCGTCCAGGGCGACGCCACGCAGGTGTCCGTGCTGGAAAGCGCCGGCGCGGCCGATACCGACCTCTGCATCGCTTGCGCGGCCTCTGACTCGATCAATATGGTGGTCTGTAAGATCGCCAGGCAGTTGTTCAATGTGCCGCGCCGTATCGCCCGTATCCGCATGCCGGAATTCGCCGAGCATCCTGAACTGATGGGCGATGAGGGCTTTTGCATCGATGCCCTGATCAGCCCCGAGCGCAGCGTCACGACCTATCTGCACAGCCTCATCGAGTTTCCCGAGGCGCTGCAAGTCGTGGAATTTGCCGAGGGCAAGCTCAGTGTGGTGACGGCGCGCGTGGGCAGCGGCAGCCCGATGGCGCACACGCCTGTCGATAAGCTGCGTGAAGTGTGGCCTGACGTCACGGCACGCATTATCGAAGTGCTGCGCGACGGCCGGCCCTTGCATGCGGGGCAGCGCACGGTCATCGCCCCGGGCGATGAGGTGGTGCTCATGGTCGATAGTCGTCATGCTCGCCGTGCCGTGCGCAAGCTGCGTGAGGCCGAGAAGTCCGTGCATCGCGTCATGATCGCCGGCGGCGGTAATATCGGCCTGCGTCTGGCCCGCCAACTTGCCGAAGAAAACTACAGCGTGCGCATCATCGAACGTGACGCCAAGCGTTGCGAACACCTGGCGGCCGAACTCCCTTCCAGCGTTCTGGTTCTGCATGGCAGCGGCACCGACGAATCCCTGCTGGAGCGCGAGAACATCCAGGATATGGACACCTGGCTGGCTCTCACCAGCGATGACGAAGACAACATCATGTCTTCGCTGCTGGCCAAGCGTTTGGGCGCGCGCAAGGTCGTGGCGCTCATCAACCGCCCGGCCTATGGCGAACTCATGCAGGGCAGTCATATCGACATCGCCGTGTCGCCCTCGCAGGCCACCATTAGCGAACTGCTGCGCCATGTGCGCCGGGGCGATGTGGTTGCCGTGCACCGTCTGCGCCAGGGCGTGGCCGAGGCGCTGGAGGCCGTCGCGCACGGCGATCGCTCGACATCCCGGGTGGTGGGGCGGCGGGTCGGTGACATCAGCCTGCCCAAAGGGGCCCTCATTGGCGCACTGGTGCGTGAGGACGAAATTCTGCTGCCTGATGCGGATACGGTCATTGAATCGGACGACCATGTGATTGTCTTCGTCCCGAGCCGGCAGCAAATGGCGCGGGTGGAAAAGCTGTTCCAGGTATCCGCTTCCTTCTTTTAATTTCTTCGCCCCTGCCTCCCACCATGAAGCGTCTGCTGGCGACCTGCTATGTGCTTGGATTGACCATGGTGGTGTTCGCGCTCACCATGCTGATCCCTTTGGGGCTGGCCGTCTGGGAGAACGACGCCGGACAGCAGGCGTTCGCCAGGGGTTTCGCCATCGCCATCGGCAGCGGCTTAGCCGTCTGGCTGCTGGCGCGCCGTTGGCGCAGCGAATTGCACGCGCGCGACGGTTTTTTGCTTGTTTCGGTCGTATGGGCGGCGCTGCCGCTCCTGGCGGCATTGCCTTTGCTGCTGTATTTCCACGATGTCGGTAAGCCCCTGTCGTTTACGCACGCCTATTTTGAGGCGATGTCCGGACTGACGACTACCGGTGCAACCGTGCTCACGGGCTTGGACGAGTTGCCGCATTCCGTCAACCTCTGGCGCGTGACCCTGATCTGGATCGGCGGCATGGGTATTTTGGTGCTGGCGGTGGCGATTCTGCCGCTGCTGGGGGTTGGCGGCCAGCAGGTGGTGCGCGCTGAAACACCCGGTCCCATGAAAGACGAGCGTCTGACGCCTCGCATCGCCAGCACGGCCAAGGCGCTGTATGCCGTCTATTTCGGTTTCTCCATTCTCTGCTTTCTGGCCTACCGGGCCGTCGGCCTGCCCTGGTTCGACGCCTGGGCGCATATGGCGACCACCATGGGGCTCGGCGGATTCTCTATCTATGACAGCGGCTTTCTCAAATTCGACTCGGTATCGGTCGAGATGGTCGCCATCGTATTCATGCTGATTTCGGGCATTAACTTCGCCACGCACTTCAATGCCTTGCGTCAGCGCAGCTTTAAACCCTATCTATCCTGCCCGCAGACCCTACCCTATCTCACTGTCGTGCTGGGCGTGGGTCTGCTCATCTCGGCTTATCTCTACATTCGGCACGTTTATACCGATCCGCTGCAAGCGCTGCGTTACGGCATGTTCAACACCGTGTCGGTTGCGACCACGACGGGCTTTGCCAACACGGATTACGCCACCTGGCCGCTGTTTGCGCCGCTGACCATGCTGTTATTGGGAGCCTTCGCCACGTCCGCAGGGTCTACCGGCGGGGGGATCAAGATGATCCGGGTCATTCTGCTGGTAAAGCAGGCTCGCAATGAACTCATCACCATGTTGCATCCCCATGCGGTCAGTCCGGTGCGCATCGGCAGCCGTATCGTCGATCAGCGCGTCATGTTTTCGGTGCTGGCGTTTATGCTGGTCTACGGCTTGTCCATCGGGGTGGTGAGCAGTCTGCTGCTGCTCTCGGGGCTCGATCTGAGCACGGCCTTTTCCGCCGCGATGGCCATGATCAACAACATCGGGCCTGGTCTGGGCATACTGGGTCCCATGGGCAACTACGGTGTCCTGAGCGACTTCCAGATCTGGGTCTGCACCTTTGCCATGCTGATCGGCCGACTGGAGTTGCTGACAGTGCTGGTCCTGTTCACTCCCTGGTTCTGGCGGAAATAGGTCGGCTGTTACAAACGGCCAGAAAACCCGTCCGGAGACGGCCAAAAGAGCGGGAATCTTCACAGGATAACCCTAATCTAGGGTTATCCCTTGCACTGTGTAAACCCAATATTGGCGCGGGTCGGCGCCTTGCGCCGGGCGCTTTCCCGCGTCAATGCTCGAGTGTGAGCGTTCGCTTTCATTCCTGGCAGAGGGAAAAATTCTTCTTGCTGCCAACTTGCTGACAAATGTCACGAATTTCACCCTTTTCTGTCGTAAATCAGCGGCTATCATGCAAGCGCTAGACGCCGTTTATCACCCCCTGGCTTGCTTCCAGGCCTCAAGGTCATACGGCGCTCTTCTCAACAGTCTTCACAAGGAGCCGGAGATGGAACAGATTCCGTTTGTATCCTCGTCCCCCAACACCTTGGGCATTGAGCTGGAACTTCAATTGATCGATCCTGCGGGTTTCGATCTGGCGGCGGCCTCGGATGAGCTGCTGGCTCAACTGGCCAATCATCCTGTGGCCGACCGTATCAAACCCGAAATCACCCGCTCGATGATCGAGCTGAATTCTTCGGTTCATGAGCACCCTGCTGGTCTGCTGGCCGAGATGCGTGAAATGCGTGATGCCCTGTGCGAGGCCGCGGATGCCGTAGGGGTGTCCGTCAGCGGTGGCGGCACCCATCCCTTTATGCGCTGGCAGGAGCGCACCATCTCCGATACCCCCCGCTTTCAATACCTGGCCGAAATGTACGGTTATCTGGCCCGCCAGTTCACCGTATTCGGCCAGCATATTCACCTCGGTGTGCCGTCGGGTGATGCCGCTGTGCGCCTGGTGCATGGCCTGTCGCCCTATGTGCCGCATTTCATCGCCCTGTCGGCTTCTTCGCCATATCGGGAAGGGGTGGACACCCTGTTTTCCTGCGCCCGTCTCAATGCCGTCAATAGCTTTCCGCTGGCCGGACATCTGCCACCCGAGGTGGCCGATTGGTATCACTTCGAGGCGCATATCGCTCAGTTGCGCGCCAGCGGCCTGGCGGAAAGCATCAAGGATCTTTACTGGGACATCCGTCCCAAGCCGGAATTCGGCACCGTCGAAATCCGCGTTTGCGACACCCCGCTGACGGTCGAGCGGGCCTGCCAGTTGGCGGCTTTCGCTCAGGCGCTGGCGGTGTTGCTGGAGCGTGAGCCTTCGCCGCCCACTCAGGCCTGGCTGGCTTATCGCAGCAATCATTTCCAGGCCTGCCGTTTCGGGCTGCATGGCAGCTATGTCACGCCGGGCGGCCAGCGGGTGCGTTTGGCTGACCATCTGAAAGCCCTGTTTGTCCGCCTGATGCCTGTGGCCGAAGAGCTGGGCACCACGGATATATTGCAGTCCTTGCGCGATGAGATGCAGCGCGGCGGCAATGACGCTCGCTGGCTGCGAGCGCAATTCCATCGCACGCGGGAATTGTCCGGCACGGTCGAGGCCATGACACAGGTGTTCCGGGGCGAGTCCGCTGCTCAGCGGCGTGCGCCGCAGGCCGCGCGCCGCCGCATCCGGGCAAGTTCCGAGCCGCTTGGCCCGATGTCAATGTGGCCGGAACGTCTGCACTGAGCAGGCTCAGAGCGTTTCGCTGCGCCGCCCGCCGATGGCACTGACCGACAACCGTGTTTCGCCGGGCGCGGCTCTGTGGGTGGCCGCCCGCCAGGCGTGGCCGTAAGCCACTTCGATCGTCAGAGAGATACGTCCATCCGGGCCGCGCAAGGCTTCCAGCGCGTCGCAAAGACGGGTGCGCCAGGCGCGGCTAGTCAGCCCGGCTCGCCGGCCACGGGCGGGGTTGCCGCCCAGCGCGCGCACATCTTGCAGCAGTTTGTCGGGGGTGGCATAGGTCAGGGTCAGGATTTCCTGGTCCATTACTGGATCAGCAAAGCCGTTCTCGACCAGCAGATCGCCAAAATCATGCATGTCCACGAACGCCGGTGTTGCGGTGGCCAGTCCGGCGTCGTCCAGCGCCTGGCGCAACTCGCGCAGCGTGGCGGGTCCCAAACAGGAGAACATGGCCAGGCCGCCTACGCGCAAAATACGCCGCCATTCGACCAGCACGGCATGGGGGGTCGGATGCCAATGCATGGCCAGATTGGACCAGACCAGGTCGAACGACTCCGGTGCCAGCCCCGTCGCGGCGAGATCGGCCTGCGTGAATTGCACGGGCGACTTGCCCCGGCCGGTGAGCTTGCCCACCAAGGCCGACAGCCCCGCAGGCTGAAAGCGCTGGCGAGCGATGGCCAGCAGCGGCGCGCAATGATCCAGCCCGGTGTAACTGGCCTGGGGGTAGCGTTCTCGCAGCAGCGGCAGGTTGTCGCCCGCGCCGCAACCGGCATCGAGCAGAGCTTGGGGCTGTAGGCGGATATAACCCAGTCTGCCCATCATGCGGCGGGCGATTTCACCGTAGAGAAACTGCGCTTCAGATAGATCGCCACGCCGCGCGAACTGGCGGCTGACATCCAGAGAGCTGAGAGGAAGGTCGGGAAGGGGCGTTGACTGGGACATGGGCGTGCAATGACGCGCCACGCAGGCGCGCCGATATGATGAGATGACGGACCGTGCCCGCCAACGACATTATGGCCTATCAGCTACCTGTCCCCTGCTATAACCCCTGCCGGCTGTCATGGCGTTGGCCCACCCGCTGTCCCTTGTGTGATAGCCATGCCCGCGGCGGACGGCTTTGCGGGCCTTGCGCGCGGGATGTCACCGCCACCATGCGCGGCGCCGCGCCGCGCTGCCCCGCCTGCCGCGCACGCCTGCCGGCGGCGGCGGGCCTCTTGTGCGCCGGCTGTTTGCGGCGCAAGCCCCGCTGCGGCCAGGTTGTTGCGGCTTTCGACTACGAGCTGCCCGGCGACAGCCTGATCCGGGCATACAAGGGGCAGGGCCGCTTGAGCCTCACCCCTGCGCTGGGCGCGCTCATGGCGATGGCCTGGCGCGCCCGCGGCCCAGATCTTCCCTTGCTGCTGGTGCCGATGCCGGCCTCACCCGCCGCTTTGCGGCGGCGCGGCTTCAATCCGGCAGCCGAGCTGGCCGCCGTCGTGGCGCAATGCCAGCGCCTGCCCTTATCGCGGTATGGCCTGCGGCGCACCCGGATACGGACGTCTCAAACCGGGCGCGGCCGGCGGGCTCGCTGGCGCGGTTTGCGAGGTTTGTTTGTGGCCGATGCGGCCCTGGCTGGTCGCGATGTCTTGCTGATCGATGACGTCATCACCACCGGAGCGACCGCTCATGCTGCCGCGCTGGCCTTGCGCCGCGTGGGTGCCCGCTGCGTGGGCGTACTGGCGGCGGCGCGCACGCCGGCGCCAGGCTGGCAAAATACGCCCTAGATTCCCTAGACCCAGCGCCTGGTCACTCCAGGCTCGCCCGTTCAAACGCCATGTTTCACGTCATTCTTGTCTGCCCCGAAATTCCGCCCAATACGGGCAACGCCATCCGGCTTTGCGCCAATACCGGCGCGCAGCTGCACCTGGTGCGGCCGCTGGGCTTCGAGCTGGACGACACGCGCTTGCGCCGCGCCGGGCTGGATTATCACGAATGGCAGCCCATGAAAGTCCACGACGATCTGCCCGCCGCCCTGGCCGCCACGGGCGCGCCGCCCGAGCGCATTTTCGCTTTGACGACGCAGGGCGCACGTAGCGCCGCCGGTATGCAGTATCAGCGGGGTGATGTTTTTGTGTTTGGCCGGGAAACCGCAGGCCTGTCGCCGGAACATGTGGCGCTGTTTGCGCCGGGCCAGTGCTTGAGGCTGCCCATGCGGCCCGGGCAGCGCAGCCTCAATCTGTCCAATGCCGTCGCCGTGACGGTGTTCGAAGCCTGGCGTCAGCAAGGCTATGAAGGCGGGGAGTAAGCCCGCCGCCGGCATCAGTCGAGCGACAGGTTCAGGCTGTCGATCACGCGGTCCCAGCGCGCTTTCTCGCTGCGAATCCGCTGCGTCAGCGCTTCAGGGGTCGAGGGGGCCGGTGTGAAATACTGCAAAAGCATCTGCTTGCGCACGGCATCGCTGTTGATAATGCGCGCCAGTTCGCTGTTCAGGCGTTCGATGATGGGCGTGGGCGTGCCGGCCGGGGCCAAAACGGCATTCCAGGAAATGGCTTCGAACCCCGGATAGCCTTGCGAGGCCATGGTCGGGATACCGGGCAGCGCTTCGCTGGGCTCCAGGCTGGTGATGGCGAGCGCCTTGACGCGTCCATCCTTGGCTTGCGGCATGGCGATGGCGGGCACCATAAAGGCGGCCTGGATGTCTCCGCTGATAATGCCCGCGATAACCTGCGGGAAGCCCGGATAGGGGATCTGCGTCAGGTCGATCTTGGCTTCCTGCTTGAACATCTCCATGGCGAGGTGGGCCGAACTGCCTGGGCCGACCGAGCCGTAATTCATCGAGCCGCCACGCTGGCGGGCCAGCTTCACGAACGCTTCCACGTTGTCCACGCCCAGGCTGGCAGGCACGGTCAGCACATTGGGGCTGGTGGCCACCAGCGTGATGGGCGCGAGGTCTTTCAGCGGGTCATAGCCCAGCGTGCGCTTGTACAGCGTGGGCGCGGTCACCAGCGGACCATTGATGGTATACAGCAAGGTGTAGCCGTCGGGCTTGGCTTGCGACACCAAGCGCGTGCCGATATTGCCGCCTGCGCCGGGTTTGTTGTCGACCACGATGGGCTGTCGCAGGGCTTGAGACAGCGGCTCGGCAATCGTGCGCGCCAGCAGGTCGGGCGACGAGCCGGGCGGGAAGGGCACCACCAGATGAATCGGGCGGTCGGGCCAGGATGCATGGGCGGCTACGGGCAGCAGGGCGCTGATCAGGCCCAGGCCCAGACCGCGTTGCAAGCGGTTGAACAGGCGTGCGAAAGACATGGAAAAGGCTCTCCTCGGGTTTGTGTGCAGGCCCTGTCAGGGCTGAACGTCGGTGCTGCCTTCTTGGCGCGCTTCGCGCGCCAGCAGCGCGGAGACGGCGGTCATGGGGGCGACGCCCTCGAACAGTACCGCGCAGACGGCTTCGGTGATCGGCAACTCAACGCCCAGCGAGTGGGCGCGCGCCAGTGCGGCGCGCGCGCAGCGCACGCCCTCGGCGGTAACGCCGCTGGCGAGAATATCGTCGAGCTTGCGGCCCGCGCCGATCTCCAGGCCCACGCGCCGGTTGCGTGACAGTTCGCCGGTTGCGGTCAGCACCAGGTCGCCTAGACCGGTCAGTCCGGCGAAGGTATCGGCGCGGGCGCCCAGCGCCAGGCCAAATCGGGTCATCTCGGCCAGGCCTCGTGTGATGAGCGCGGCGCGGGCATTGGTGCCCAGGGCCAGGCCATCGGAAATGCCACAGGCCACGGCGATGACATTTTTCAGAGCGCCGCCCATTTCCACGCCCGGCACATCCTGGCTGGCGTAGACGCGCACGGCCGCGCCATGCAAGGCGGCCGTGACGGCACGGATGACGCGCTCATGGCGGCTGGCCACCGTGAGGGCCACAGGCAAGCCTTGAGCGACTTCGCGGGCGAACGAGGGGCCGGACAGCACGCCGCAGGCCATGCCAGCCAGCTCGCCGACGCTGGCGTGCACGATCTCGTGCGGCAGACGGGCGCTGTCGGTTTCAAAACCCTTGCAGGTCCAGACGATGGGGGTGCGGATCATGCCGCGCAAGGGCAGGCGTAAGGCCAACTCGGCCATGATGCTGCTCATGCCGGCGACGGGCACGCCAAGAATGATGAGCGCCTGATCAGGATCGGTGCCCAGAAAATCCAGGGCTTGATCCAGATCGGCACTGAATCGCAGCGCAGCCGGTAAGGCTACGCCAGGCAGATATCGGGTGTTTTCGCGTTCGATGCTCAGGCTGGCTGCCTGAGCCGCGCCGCGCGCCCACAGCAGGGTGGGGTGGCGGCGTGAGGCCGCCGCCGCCAGGGCCGTGCCCCAACTGCCCGCACCGAGAACGGCGATGCGCAAGGAAGGGGCATTGGTCGTGACCATGGCGGCTGGGGAGGTATTACTGGCGGGTGGCGCTGGGCGGCAGGATGATGCCGGAATCAGCGCTTTGTTCCTGCTGCTGAGCCATTTCAGCCAGACGTTGCTCGTACAGAGCCTGGAAATTGACCTCAGTCAGGTGCAGCGCGGGCAGCGAGGTGCGCGTGATGGCATCGGCGACGTTGGCGCGCAGGTAGGGGTAGAGCATGGTCGGGCAAACGATGCCCAGGATGGGGTCCATTTGCTCGGGCGGGATGTTGGCCAGTTCGAAAATGCCGGCCTGGGTGCCTTCAACCAGATACAGCACCTTGTCGTTGACACGGGTGGTCACGGTGACAGTCACGGTCGATTCGAACACGGTTTCGGCCAGACGCTGGCCACCGACATTGATGGTCACTTCGACTGCCGGACCTTCCTGCTCCAGGAAGATATGCGGCGCATTCGGCATTTCCACCGACAGGTCTTTCAGATATACGCGCTGCAGATTGAAGGCAGGCGCTTCGGAGCCGGTTTGTTGGGTGTTTTGGTCTTGGTCGGCCATGAGAGACTCCGGTTTGGAAGGGTAAGGCGTTGAAGGAGCTGTAGCGCTTTGCGCGATCAGCCGTTTAGCAAGGGAAGCAGGCCGCCTGAGCGGTCCAGCGCCTGAAGGTCGTCGCAGCCGCCCACATGGGTGTCGCCGATGTAAATCTGCGGCACGGTGCGGCGGCCTGTACGTTCGATCATGACGTCGCGCTGAGCGGGATCGCGATCGATCTGGATTTTCTCGATTTCGGTCACTCCGCGTTGACGCAGCAGCGCTTCCGCCCTGGCGCAATACGGGCAGTAATCCTTGCCATACATAACGACTTTTTGCATGAGCATCCCTTAATCGAAAGCAGAATAGGACCAGGGGTTGAATCTTAGTCCTAAGTGGAGGGTTTTAGCCTTTTTGCGTGACAGGCAAATTAGCGGCGTACCAGGCGCGCATGCCACCTTGCAGCGTTCTCACATCGGTCAGGCCCAGCGCCGCCAGGCGTTTGGCGATGCGCGGCGAGGTGCGGCCCTGTTCGCAGACCACGATGAGCGGCTTGTTCTTAGGCAGCGCGGCGGCTTTCTTTTCCAGATCATCGGCCGGAACGCTGCGGGCCTGGGCGATATGGCCGGCCTGGAATTGTTCAGCCGGGCGTACATCTACCCAGACCGCTTGCTGATGGTTGACCATCTGGATGGCCGCGCCGGTGTCCAGCGCCGCGCCGGCACCGCCCTTGCGCAGGCCGGACACGAGGAGCATGAGGCCAGAAACCACGGCCACGGCCACGATAAAGATATTGTTCTTGTCGATCAAAAATTGCAGAAAATCCACGGAACATCCTGAAGTGCGGCACCCCGAAACCCGGACCGGAAACCCGGTTCAAGCGGCTGGGGAGCCAGATGGCGACGGCCAGGCGACAAATCGCGCCGGAAAGGCAAAGCCTGGGGCAAAATCACTCAATTATAAAATGACCCCATTGTTCAACTCCAACCCGCGCGAATTGCGCCCCTAATCATGTACAAACTCGTCCTCATGCGCCACGGCGAAAGCCAGTGGAATCTGGAAAACCGTTTCACTGGCTGGACTGACGTCGACCTGACCGAAGTCGGTCGCGAGCAGGCCCGCCGTGCCGGCGAATTGCTCAAGCGTGAAGGTTATACCTTTGACCTGGCCTATGCTTCGGTCCTCAAGCGCGCCATCCGCACCCTCTGGATCGCCCTGGACGCCATGGACGCCATGTACACCCCGGTAGGCCTGAACTGGCGGCTGAATGAACGCCACTACGGTCAGCTCCAGGGCCTGAACAAGGCCGAGACGGCCGCCAAGTACGGCGACGAACAGGTGCTGATCTGGCGCCGCGCCTACGCCATCGCGCCCGAGCCTCTGGACATCGACGATCCGCGTCACCCGCGCTTTGACAGCCGCTACGCCAAGATTCCGGCTGAGCAACTGCCCGCCACGGAATGCCTGCGCGACACCGTCGCCCGCGTGCTGCCCTTCTGGAACGAATCCATTGCGCCGGCCATTCGGGCCGGCCGCCGCGTGTTGGTCGCCGCTCACGGCAACAGCTTGCGCGCCCTGATCAAGCACCTGGACAATATCTCTGACGACGCTATCGTCGAACTGAATATCCCCACCGGGCAGCCGCTGGTCTATGAGCTGGATGAAAATCTGCGCCCGATTCGCCATTACTATCTGGGCGATGCCGCCGAGATTGAAGCGGCGATGGCGGCCGTTGCCGCTCAAGGAAAGGCAAAGAAGGACTGATCGCATGCGGTTCGCAGCGGGTTTGCTGAGTTTGGCTGTGGCGGCGCTGGCGCCGGCCGCAGTGCAGGCGGCGTCGGCCGATTTGGCCAACCGCCAGTCGGAAGCCGAGCGCCAGCAGGCCGCGCTGCGCACACGTATCGATTCTTTACAAAAGACCATCGATGAGCGTGAGGCCGCCCGCAAAGAGGCGGCCGATGCCCTCAAAGTCTCGGAGTCGGCGATTTCCTCGATCAACCGGCGTCTGCGCGAGCTGGCTGACAGCGGCCGTCAGGCCGAGAGCGATCTTGCCTCGCTTGAAAAGCAGGCCGCCAGCCAGACCGCGGTCTTGCAAGAGCGCCGCGCGCAATTGGCGGACCAGCTCAAGGCGCAGTATCAGAATGGCCTGTCGCCCTGGACCGAATTGTTATCCGGGGGCGATCCCCAGGAGCTTGGCCGCAATCTGGGCTATCTGGAGTATGTATCTAAGGCCCGGGCCCAGGCGGTGCGGGAAGTGCGCCAGGACATCGACCGCCTGGCCGCGCTGCAAAAGCGGGCCGATGCCCGCCGCACGGATCTGCAGCGGCTCTTGGCAGAGACGGATGTCGAGAAGGCGGCCCTGCTCACGCAACAGAAAGAACGCGCCACCTTGCTGGCAAAATTAGAGGGACAGATCGAGGCGCAGCGCGCCGAGGCGGCACGCCTGGGGCGCGATGATCAGCGCCTGTCTCATCTGATTGACGACCTCGGTACCGCGATTGCCCGTCAGGCGGAAGAAGAGGCCCGCCGGCGCGCGGCCGAAGAGGCCCGCCGCAAAGCGGAAGAAGCGCGCAAGGCCGAAGAAATTCGCAAGGCCGAGGTCGCTCGTAAAGCCGAGGCCGTTCGCAAGGCAGAGGAAGCGCGCAAAGCAGAGCAAGCCCGACGGGCCGAAGCGGCGCGCCAAAGCCAGGAGGCCCAGCGTAGCCAAGACGCCAAGGAGGCGGCTCGTGTGCGCGAGCAGGCCGAAGCGGCGCTGGAGCGCGGGCGCGGGCCCGGGCCTGCGGTGGTGGCCGATCCTGAGGCGGCGGGTTTGCGGCCTGCCGAGGCCGCGCATCCGCGTTTGGTAGAAACTCGAGAACCCATTGTTGAAAAAGCGGTCCAAGCTCCTAAACAGGACGCCGTCAAGCCGGCGGAGCCGGCCAAGCCTGCCGCCGCTCGCGAAGACACCCGCCCGCTGGTGGGCGGTGGCAATGGTTTACGACGTGGTTTGCCGCCGCCCGTCAAAGGTCAGATTCAAGGCCGATTTGGTGTCGGCCGGCCGGAGGGCGGCGTTTGGAGAGGTATCGTCTTGCGCGCTGCGGAGGGTACGCCGGTCAAAGCGGTTGCTCCGGGCACCGTGGTTTATGCAGAATGGCTGCGGGGCTTCGGTAACCTCATTATTGTTGATCACGGGCAGGAATACTTGACCGTCTACGCCTATAACCAGAGCTTGCTCAAGCGGGTGGGCGATCGCGTCGCAACGGGCGATACTATTGCTACCGTCGGCGCAACCGGCGGCCAGGTGGAATCGGGCCTATACTTTGAAATTCGCCATCGTGGCGCTCCGGTGGACCCAGCTCAGTGGCTGGCCCAGTAACTCCGGCATCAAATTCAGGATGTGTGCATGAGCACTCGCAAGTTTCGCGGTTTCGGTCTGGTCGCCACGGGCGTCGTGGCAGGCGTACTGTTAAGTGTGGGCGTGACTGCCGTCGCACAGCGCGGCAATCCGCTTCCGCTCGATGAGTTGCGCCAACTGACCAATGTCTTTTCGGCGATCAAAAACAACTATGTCGAGCAGGTCGACGACAAGGCGCTGATCGGTAATGCCATTTCGGGCATGGTCTCCAACCTAGATCCGCACTCGGCCTACCTGGATGCTGACGCCTTCCGCGAGATGCAGACCGCCACGCAAGGCGAGTTTGGCGGCCTGGGTATTGAAGTCGGCGCCGAAGACGGCTTCGTCAAGGTGATTTCACCCATCGAAGATACTCCGGCCGCGCGCGCGGGCATCATGGCGGGCGACCTCATCATCAAGATCGACGACACCCCGACCAAGGGCATGTCGCTCAATGACGCCGTCAAGCTCATGCGCGGTAAGCCCAAGTCGCCCATCACCCTGACCATCGTGCGCGCGGATCATCCGCAACCCATCGTGGTTAAGATCGTGCGCGACGTCATCAAGGTGCGCAGCGTGCGCAGCAAGATGCTCGATGACGGCGTGGCCTATGTGCGTATCGCCCAGTTCCAGGAAAAAACCGGTTCCGATCTTGCCCGCCACCTGCGCGAGCTGGGCGCCAAGGGCGCGCCCAAGGGCCTGGTCCTCGATCTGCGCAATGATCCGGGCGGCCTCCTGACCAGCGCCATCGGCGTGTCGGGTGCTTTCCTGCCGGCGGATTCCTTGGTGGTCTCCACGGACGGCCGCACCCCGGACTCGCGTCACAAATATCTGGCCACGCCCTCGGAGTTCGCTCGCGGCGAAGGCAATTACCTGGCCGACCTGCCCGAATGGACCAAGACCGTGCCCATGGTGGTGCTGGTGAACGTCGGCTCGGCTTCGGCCTCCGAAATCGTGGCTGGCGCCCTCCAGGATCACAAGCGCGCCAAGGTTCTGGGCAACCGCACCTTCGGCAAGGGTTCCGTGCAGGTTATTCTGCCGCTGTCCGAAAGCACGGCGGTCAAGCTCACGACCTCGCGCTACTTCACGCCCAGCGGCCGCTCCATTCAGGCCACGGGTATCGAACCCGACTATGTCGTGGCCGATACGGCCGATGGCGATTTGTTCCGTCTGCCGCGTGAGGCCGATCTTCAACGCCATCTGTCCAACCAGCAGACCAGCTCCGAAGTGAAGTCCAACCCGAACGACAACACCGAAGCGCCCGTGGGCAAGGTGTTCGAGTTCGGCGGCAAAGATGATTTCCAATTGCAACAGGCGATCAATGTTCTGCAAGGCAAGCCGGTGCAGAAAGGGTCGGCCCGCGCTCAGGCCAAGGCCGATATCAAGCCCAATGTGTCTGGCAAGACCGAGCGCTTGACGATCACGCCGTCCGGAGTCGAGCCCGCTGGCAAGCAATGAACGATCAGCAACTGCTGCGCTATGCCCGGCACATCCTGCTCGATGACCTCGGCGTCGAAGGGCAGGAAGCCTTCCTGGCGACCAAGGTACTGATCATCGGCGCGGGCGGCCTGGGCTGTCCCGCCGCGCTTTACCTCGCCACGGCGGGCATCGGCCATATCACGCTGGTCGATGATGACGTCGTCGAGCTATCCAATCTTCAGCGCCAGATTCTGCACACGACTGCCAGCCTCGGGCGGCCCAAGGCCGAGTCCGGCCGTGACATGCTGGCGGCCTTCAACCCCGAGGTCGTCGTCACGCCTAGGGTCGAACGCCTTGAAGGCGAAGCGCTGGCCGAAGCCGTGGCGGCCGCCGATATCGTGCTCGATTGCTGCGACAACTTTGCCACGCGCCACGCCATCAACCGCGCTTGCGTGCGGCATCGCAAGCCACTGGTTTCCGGCGCGGCCATCCGCTACGACGGCCAGATCAGTACCTATGATCTGCGGCGCGACGACACCCCCTGTTATCACTGCCTGTTTCCCGAGGCGGATGAGGCGGAAGAAATAAGTTGCGCCACCACGGGTGTTCTGGCGCCCCTGGTGGGCATCATCGGCGCCATGCAGGCTGCCGAGGCGCTCAAGCTGGCTTGCGGTCTGGGCGAGACGCTGGCGGGCCGCCTGCTTCAGCTCGATGTGCGTAGCATGCAATGGCATAGCGTGAACGTGCCGCGCGACCCGGATTGCCCAGTCTGTCGTCAGCGCTGACTTCCGTGCGCGCTCCACACCTGCCTGTGGTCGATAAAAGTTATCAGATAACCTGAATAATTTGGCCTATAATCCGGCCATGCAGACTCAGACCTTGACCGAACAAGTCGCTCGCCAGCTCGCCGATGCCATTGGGCAGGGCGTGTATCCCGTGGGTGACAAACTGCCCTCCGGGCGTGCCCTGGCCGAACATTATGGGGTCAGCGCAGCGGTCATCCGCGAGGCGACTGAACGGCTGCGTTCGCAAGGCCTGGTGCGCACCCGTCAGGGTTCGGGCTGCACGGTCATTGCCCGCACGGGCGTGCAAGGTTTTCAGGTGCCGCCAGGCATGGACCGCGCAGCATTGGGGGCAGTCTATGAACTGCGCATGGATCTTGAGGCTGGCGCGGCGGCGCTGGCGGCTCAACGCCGCGACAGCGCGGATCTGCGCGCCATGGATAACGCTTTAGCGACGCTGGGCCACCATCTGGAGGACCCGGTCCAGGGGGGGGAGCACGATGTCGCCTTTCATCTGGCGGTGGCCAGCGCGACCCATAACGATCATTACCAACGCCTGCTGCAATACCTCAATCTGCAACTGCGTCAGGCCGTCACCACCGCCCGCGCCAATACGGCCCGCCAGCAGGGTTTGGCGCGCGCCGTGCATGACGAACACATCGCTGTTTTCGAGGCTATCCGCAATGGCGATGCCGACGCGGCCCGTATCGCTGCGCTGCGTCATCTGCGCAACGCTGCCTCCCGTTTGCAGCTCGACTTTTCTCTCACTGATTGACCTCTCATGAGCCAGAACACCTTTGCTGAACGCCTGACCCAAGCCCTCGGCCCCGATGTGGTGCTGACCCGTCCGGAAGATATTGCGCCGTGGCTGTCCGACTGGCGTGGCCTCTATCAGGGCCAGGCCCAGGCGGTGGTGCGCCCGCGTACGACCGAAGAGGTCTCGCGTTGCCTGGCGCTTTGCCAGGCCGAGGGCGTGCCGGTTGTGCCGCGTGGCGGTAACACGGGCTTGTGTGGGGCCGCGACCCCGGACGCCTCGCCCGTCAATGTGGTGTTGAGTCTGGATCGCATGAATGCCATCCGTTCCGTGGACACCATCGCCAACACCATGGTGGCCGAAGCGGGTTGCATCCTCGGCAACCTGCGCCGCGCTGCCCAGGACGCCGGCCGCCTGCTGCCCTTGAGTCTGGCCGCCGAGGATTCCAGCCAGATTGGCGGCAACGTCGCCACCAATGCGGGCGGCGTCAATGTCGTGCGTTACGGTATGACCCGCGAACTGGTGCTGGGTCTGGAAGTCGTGCTGCCTACCGGCGAAATCTTTCATGGTTTGCGCACTTTGCGCAAAGACAATACCGGCTATGACCTGAAACAGCTATTGATCGGCTCCGAAGGCACCCTGGGTGTGATTACTGCGGTTGCGCTACGCTTGTTCCCTCGCACGGATGTGCGTTCGGTCGTGCTGGCGGCTGTCGAGTCGCCCGCTCAGGCGCTCTCGCTTTACGAACTATTGTTCCAGGCCTGCGGGGCCCGTTTGCAAGCCTATGAATTCTTCACGGGTGATTGCCTCGACCTGGTTTTGCGCCACGCCGAAGGCGTACAGGAGCCTTTCCCGCAGCGCTATCCGGCCTATGTGCTGATGGAGCTGGCCGATACCGAGGACGAAAACGCCCTGAATGAATTGCTCGAACGCGTGATCGGGCGTGCCCTGGAAGAGGGCCTGTGCCTGGATGCCGCCGTATCCGCCTCGCTGGCGCAATTGCAGGCGCTGTGGAAACTGCGCGAAGAAATCTCGGAGGCCCAGCGCGCCGATGGACCGCACCTCAAGCACGATGTGTCTTTGCCGATCGAGAAAATTCCGGAATTCATGCAGACGGCTCAGCAACGCGTGAAAGCGCTCGATCCGAACATCCGGCTGTATATCTTTGGCCATTTTGGCGATGGTAATTTGCACTACAACCTGTCCCGTCCCGAAGGGGCGCCGCGCGAATGGGCCGCAGCGCAAGGCGCTCGCGTGACCGATGTCGTGCTCGACGAAGTGCACCGTTATGGCGGCAGCATCAGCGCCGAACATGGCATCGGTCAACTCAAGCGCGAGCATTTCCTTCACACCAAGGACCCGCTCGAACTGCGTGTGATGGCCGGTATCAAGCGTCTGCTCGATCCGGCCGGCATCATGAACCCTGGCAAGTTGCTCTGATGTCTGGGCAGGCCGGTTTTAGCCGGCCTGCTCCTGCGCCCGGGTCTTCCACAGCGAATACAAAATGCCTGCGGCGATCAGGCCGAACGTAACCGAGAGCGACAGGACGGCGGGCACTTTACCGATCAGACCGTGCAGGAAGATCTTGCCGCCGATGAACACCAACACAAGCGCCAGCGCATACTTCAGATAATGAAAGCGGTGTATCAGCGCCGACAGGGCGAAGTACAAGGCGCGCAGACCCAAAATGGCGAAGATATTGCTGGTGTAGACAATGAAGGGGTCGGTCGTGATGGCAAAAATGGCCGGCACCGAGTCCACCGCGAACAGCAGATCGACAAATTCGATCAAGACCAGGGCTAAGAGCAAAGGCGTGGCGAAACGTGTTTTGCGTTGCGTGACCGGGTCGGTTTCCACGACCGTGAAGGCATTGCCGCGCAGATCATCCGTCACCCGCATGCGTCGCTTGAGAAACTTCAGGATGGCATTGTTGGCAATGTCCGGTTCCTCGTCCACCATGCGCCACATCTTGACGCCGGTGTAAACCAGAAACGCGCCGAATACATACATCACCCAGCCGAACTGGCTCACCAGCGCGGTGCCCAGGCCGATCATCAAGGCGCGCAGCACAATCACGCCCAGAATGCCCCAAAAGAGCACGCGATGCTGATAGCGGCGAGGTATCGCAAAATACGAAAAAATCAGCGCGATCACAAAGACGTTGTCCATGGATAGCGATTTTTCGATCAAAAAGCCGGTGTAATAGGCCATGCCGCTTTCGGCGCCCATCTGCCACCATATCCCGCTGCCAAACAGCAATGCGGCCGCGATATAGCCGGCCGAGAGCAACAGGCTCTCACGCACGCCGATTTCGCGCTCATCCTTGTGCAGCACGCCCAGGTCAAAAGCCAGCAAGGCCACGACGACGCTGAGAAACAGCAGCCAGCTCCACACCGGCGTGCCGAGAAAGTCATTCATAAGAAACGTCATGAGGCGTATCCCGTTGGTGATCGAAGTGCGCATCATCCCTGTAGTGAGCTGATCTATAAATCAGCAATAAATTGAGTTATGGTTCGTAAAAACCGAAGTAAAAACTCATGCTCAACTACCGCCATCTTTACTATTTCTGGGCAGTTGCCAAAGAGGGCGGATTCGCCCGGGCAGCCGAGCGTCTGGATATGGCTATCCAGACCATTAGCGCGCAGGTGCGCGAACTGGAGCGCAGCCTGGGCCATCAATTGCTCAAGCCGCATGGGCGTGGCGTGGCGCTCACCGAGGCTGGCGAGGCCGCTTTTGCACGGGCCGAAGAGATTTTTCAGATCGGTCAGTCTTTGGCTGACGAGGTGCGGGCGGCCGCCAGCCGGCCCATACAGCGGCTGGCTATCGGCCTGTCAGACGGGATTTCCAAGCTCGCCGTGCATGCCTTGCTACAGCCTGTGCTCGATACGCCGGACTTACGGTTGATCTGTCACGACGGCGAGGTCGACGAATTGCTGGGTGAACTGGCGCGCCATCATCTCGATCTCGTACTGACCGGGCAAGGTGCGCCGCCGAATCCGAATCTGCGCTTGAGCAGCGAACGTCTAGTGTCCTCGCCGGTGGACTGGTATGGCCCGGTGCGCTGGACGCGGCGCAATGATGTCAGCGGCTTTCCGCAGACGCTGGCACGCCTGCCCGTGCTCTTGCCGACCCGCCATGCCGTCTTGCGGCAGACGCTGGATCGTTGGTTCGAAGAGCAGGGCATCGTGCCGCATGTCGTCGGCGAATTCGAGGACAGCGCGCTCATGGCCGTATTCGCCGTAAGAGGGCTGGGCGTTTTCCCGCTCAGCCGTCTGGGGGGCGAAGGGCTGCTCAATAACTTGCGCCTCTTGGGGCGCTGTGACGGTGCGCATGAAGAGATTCATGCCATCCGCAATCGGCGCGGCCAGCGGCATCCGCTGGTGCAGCGCATTCTTGAGCAGGCAGCGACTTCCTCCTGAACCGCCTGGCAGCACATGGCTCATGTTGCCGGCCCCCGCGTCATCCTTGGCCCGGCGCCTGCTTGCCGGGCTGCGGCCTCGGGGCCGAGTCTAGCTCCGGTGATACACCTCGGCGCCCTTTTTCACGAACTCGATCGCCTTTTCCTGCATGCCCTGTGTCAGGGCCTGCTGCGCCGAAACCCCCTGGCTGGCCGCGTACTCCCGCACGTCCTGCGTGATCTTCATGCTGCAAAAGTGCGGTCCGCACATCGAGCAAAAGTGTGCCACCTTCATCGAATCCTTGGGCAGGGTTTCGTCATGGAATTCCTTGGCGGTATCCGGGTCCAGCCCCAGGTTGAACTGGTCATCCCAGCGGAACTCGAAGCGTGCCTTTGACAACGCGTTGTCGCGCACGGCAGCGCCCGGATGGCCCTTGGCCAGGTCGGCGGCATGGGCGGCGATTTTGTACGTGATGATGCCGTCCTTGACGTCTTTCTTGTTGGGCAGGCCCAGGTGTTCCTTGGGCGTCACGTAACACAGCATCGCGGTGCCATACCAGCCGATGAGCGCTGCGCCGATGCCCGAAGTGATGTGGTCGTAGCCTGGAGCGATATCGGTTGTCAGAGGGCCCAGCGTATAGAAGGGGGCTTCATGGCAGTGCTCTAGCTGCAGCTCCATGTTCTCCTTGATCATCTGCATCGGCACATGGCCCGGGCCTTCGATCATCACCTGCACATCGTGTTTCCAGGCCACCTGAGTCAGTTCGCCCAGCGTCTTGAGTTCGGCGAACTGGGCTTCGTCATTGGCGTCATAGCCCGAACCGGGACGCAGGCCATCACCCAGCGAGAAACTCACATCGTAGGCTTTCATGATTTCGCAGATTTCCTCGAAACGCTCATAGAGGAAGCTCTCCTTGTGATGCGCCAGACACCACTTGGCCATGATGGAGCCGCCACGCGACACGATGCCCGTCATGCGGTCGGCCGTCATGGGAATGAAAGGCAGACGCACGCCGGCATGGATCGTGAAATAGTCCACCCCCTGTTCGGCCTGCTCGATAAGCGTGTCGCGGAAAATCTCCCAGGTCAGCGCTTCGGCCTTGCCATCAACCTTCTCCAGCGCCTGATAGATCGGCACGGTGCCGATTGGCACAGGCGAGTTTCGGATAATCCATTCGCGGGTTTCATGAATATGCTTGCCGGTCGACAAGTCCATCACCGTGTCGCCACCCCAACGAATGGCCCAGGTCATTTTTTCGACCTCTTCACCAATGCCCGAACTCACGGCCGAGTTGCCGATGTTGGCGTTGATCTTGACCAGGAAATTGCGGCCGATGATCATCGGCTCGACTTCCGGGTGGTTGATATTGGCCGGGATAATGGCGCGGCCGCGCGCGATCTCATCGCGCACGAACTCCGGGGTGATGGCCGCAGGGATCGCGGCGCCGAACGATTGCCCCGGATGCTGGCGCAGCAGACGGCGCGCCATTTTTTCGCCCTCGGGACCGCTGGCGCGCAAAGATTCGATGTAGTGCTCGCGGCGCAGGCTTTCGCGTATGGCCACGTATTCCATCTCGGGTGTCACGATGCCGCGGCGTGCATAGTGCATCTGCGTCACGTTGGCGCCGTCCTTGGCGCGGCGCGGCGGGCGGCGCAGATCAAAACGCATGGCCGTCAGTTGGGGGTCTTGCAATCGTGCGCGGCCATAGTCGCTCGTCGGACCTGCCAGCAGTTCGACATCGCCACGTTCCTCGATCCAGGCGCGGCGCAGTTCCGGCAGGCCCCGGCGGATATCGATATGAGCCTGCGGATCGGTATAGGGCCCGCTGGTGTCGTAAACCGTCAGCGGCGGATTCCGTTCCCCACCGAACATGGTCGGCGTATCTTGCTGTTCGATTTCGCGAAAGGGGACGCGGATATCCGGGCGTGAGCCGGTCTCATAGATCTTGCGCGATTTCGGGAGGGGGGCGACGGCGGCTGCGTCAACTTCAGCCGTGGCGGCGAGGAATTTGGGATTGGCGTTCATGAAAGCTCCAAAACAAAAATGGAGCCGAATAGGGATGGCTTACGCGCGGGCAGGCCGCGACTAAGACGCTCCCAGCATCGGCATTATCCGTACTGGTACAAAGGGACTCTCTCAACACGCACGCCGTTTGGCGTGCGAGTACCCCTGCATGACCCGGAGTATAGGCGGTATTGCCCCTTTACATCTGGAAGCAGTAAGCCGTGAAGGCGCATACTATGACTTAGTACACTGTCCCCGACACGTCAGACCCCCGCTTCTGGCGTCAATACCCACTATTCAAGGAATCCATCATGACACTGACTATGCGAAAACTTGCGCCGGCGGCTCTGATCGCGGTTCTGGCTCTGGCCGGATGTGCGGCTCCCAAAAGCGGAGACAAACCCGCTGCTTCTAATGCCGGACAGCCTCCGCAGGCTCAGGCTCAGGCTCAAACCCCGGCGCCAGCGCCTGCGACCAGCCCGACGGTCGAGTTCTACATCGCTACCACCACGGCGGACCCCTCCCTGGTCGCCGTTCCGGTGGCCGACGGCACGCTCTACATGCAACGCACGCCGGTGCTCACGCGCGCCGACCTGAGCGAAGCTCAGGCCCTCGACGACCGCAGCGGCCAGAACTATGTCGGTCTGCGCTTTAACGAGGCCGGCGCGCGCAAACTAAGCGACATCAGCACCCAGAACCAGGGCAAGATCCTGGTGCTGGTCATTGACCGCGAACTGGTCGCCGCGCCACGCCTTACCGAACCCTTGACGCGAGGCGTGCTCGCCTTTGGCGTCCCGTCGGCACAGGCTGCTGTCGCCATCGCCGCCAAGATTCGCGGTGACGCGGCCGCTGCACCCAAACCCTGACGCGATCGTCGCACCCGCTCAACGGCCCGCCTCATCGGCGGGCTTTTTCTTGCTCGCGGCCGCCCGATGGGCATGATCGATGCAGGCGGTAATGTAGGTGCGGATCAGCTGCTCGAGAATGGAGCGCTCGTGGGGCTGCAGGATCTGTAACTGCGCTTCCTCTATGCAATAGCTTGTGGCGTCCTGCAGCAAGAAAGACGGTGAAGCATCGCGCGGCCCCTGGCCGGTCTCCAACCAGTCCAGTCTCACGCGCAGCACACGCGCCAGCTGGCGCATGGCGCGGCTGCTCTGCCGACGCCCAGACTCATAGCTGGCGATGGCACTCTGGGATAAGCCCGCTACACGCGCCAAGGACTGCTGCGTGTAACCGCGTAATACGCGTGCTTCTCTCAAACGGTCTGAAAAGGTGTTCACGCTGGAATTGAAACGTGAGCCCCGCTTACCTTGGTACTGAAATTAAGCACATATGTACTTAACGAGGGTGTGACATGGCATATGTCAGACAGGGGTCAGACATGCATCATTGTTCAGACGCATGCGGGAAGATGCCTGCGGTGATCTCAGCGCGGGCGGCGTGTGCGCCGGTTTTGGGGGCCGGCGGGTTCGGCCTGACATGCCTCGATAAAACTGCGTATGGTGTTTTCCAGAAGCAGCAGGTCACGCTGCGACAGTGCTTCGACATGTTCGGGCGCCACGCTGCGAAATGGCCAGGGCGTTTCGCAGCCTTCCCGCGTGGGCGGCGGTTCCATCAAGGAAGCGGCCGGTCCCATGGGGCCCTGGCCCATTTCGAGCCAGTCCAGGCTGACGTTCAGCGCCAGGGCCAGTCGTCGTATCGAACGGCTGCTGAGCCGTTGGCCAGTCTCGTAGCTGCCGATCGCGCTTTGCGACAAACCGCATATACGAGCGAGATCCTGCTGGGTGTAACCCCGCAATACACGAGCTTGTCTCAATCGGTCTGAAAAAGTCTTCACCGCCTGATTGAATCGTGGGATTAAATTACTTTGGTATTTATTTTAATTACTTAAGTGATCAGATAACATCACTGGAACAGGTTCACCATGGTGCAATCAGCTCAAGGTCTGGAGGACACAACGCTATCATCCCGGAATGCCGAGAATCCCGGCCATGTGCAAATGGTGCGTGCTCCGGTTCTCTTGCTGATCACTTGCCAGGACGCCTCCCTCTCTCCAAGCGATCAGGAATACCTCGAGATGAGCGTAAGGCGCGGGGGATGGCAAGTCCATACCCTCTGCGCGACTAGCGCCTGGGAACGGAAACTGGGCGAGCTCTCGCCAGACGTGCTCCTGGTGCGCAGCGGGCCCGCTGGGGCCGGTACGGTCACCAAAATTATCAGACTCGTTAAAGCACGTGGGCAGGGCATCTGCGTTGCGGTTCAGTATGGCGATGTCGCTCCGGGTCTGCGCATTGCCGCCCTGAAAGTCGGCGCGGATATCTGCTTCAGCATGCCGCAAAGTGGCGGCCCCTGGCTTGCTGCCGAATTGCTGGCCATCCTGGATGCGGCACGCCGCTCGCGCAGCTTGGGCCTGTCACGCGGTTGGAGCCTGAGCGATTCACGCCGCATGCTTTTCGGACCGCAAGGCGTCAGCCTGCCTCTCACCCCGATTGAGGGGAAGTTCCTCGCAGGTCTGTTTTCCTCACCGGGCTGCTGTGTCAGACGTGGAGAAAATGCCCGGGGAATTCAGTCCCGGCGGCTGGATGTCATGGTCTCGCGGCTGCGCAGCAAGGCGCGCGAGGCCGGGGTAGACCTGCCGCTGCGCGCCGTGCGCCACTGGGGCTATATTTTCCTGTCCGAGTTGACGGAGCGGCCTTGAGCGCCTCGGGGCGGCGCTACTCCGTAATCACCAGATTGTCACGGTGCATCAATTCAGGGGCGGTCATGCTGCCCAGGATCTGCGTGATCTCCGAAGACGGATGACGCATGATGCGGCGGGCATCCGCCGAGGCGTAGTTGACCAGACCCCGGGCGCACTCGCGACCGGAGGCATCCACGCAAGCCACCACGTCGCCACGCTCGAAGTCGCCCTGCACCTCGGTCACCCCGATGGGCAACAGGCTCTTGCCTTCGTTGAGCAGAGCCTGGACTGCGCCTTCGTCCAATACCAGACGTCCGCGCAGGCGCAGATGATCGGCCATCCACTGCTTGCGCGCCGACCACACCGGCAACGTTGCCTGGAGTTCGGTACCGATGCATTCGCCCTGAGCCAGGCGGGTCAGCACATTACGTTCGCGGCCTGAGGCAATCACGGTATGGGCGCCGCTATGCGCGGCCCGCTTGGCGGCCAATATCTTGGTCAGCATACCGCCGGTGCCCACACCGCTGCCTGCGCCGCCCGCCATGGCTTCCAGTGCGGTATCGCCCGCCTGTGCGTGCGAAATAAAACGAGCATCCGGATTTTTGCGGGGATCGGCTTCGTAGAGACCGCGCTGGTCCGTCAGGATGATGAGCGAATCGGCCTCGATCAAATTGGTGACCAGCGCGCCCAGCGTGTCGTTGTCGCCCAGGCGGATTTCATCGGTGACGACCGTGTCATTCTCGTTGACGATAGGCACGACGCCCATACGCAGCAAGGCGAAGAGCGTCGAACGCGCATTCAGATAGCGATGACGGTCAGCAAGGTCTTCATGCGTTAGCAGAATCTGCGCCGTGCGCAGCCCATGTTCGGCGAATGCCGCCTCATAGGCTTGGCACAAACCCATTTGTCCGACGGCGGCGGCAGCCTGAAGCTCGTGCATGACGGAAGGACGCTTGCGCCAGCCCAGGCGGGCCATGCCTTCGGCGATGGCGCCGCTGGAGACAAGCACGACCTGGCGGCCCTGCTTGTGCAGCGCGGCGATCTGCGCCGCCCAGTGGGCGACTGCGGCGCGGTCAAGGCCGCGGCCTTCATTGGTAACGAGCGAGGAGCCGACTTTGGCAACCAAACGGTTTGCCGATGCAATAACCGAGATAGGGGAGGCAGTCATGGCGATGACCGGTACGAGGCATTTTCCAAGGCCGGCCGTCCCGGGGGAGGGAGGCCGGTGACACAAAACGATGAGAACTTAGTCCTTACCGCTGGGCGGCGCGTCGCGCGTCGTGTCAAAACGCGGATCTTCGTGGACATAGCTACCGTCAGCCTTATCCTGGGTGATCTGCTCTTTGCGTTTTTTGGCGTCGAGATAGTCTTGCAAGGCCCAGATCAACTCCTGGGTGCCTTCACCATTGAGGCCTGAAATGCAGAAAACCGGCCCTGTCCAGCCGAATGCTTCACAAAAGCGCTGTTGCACGGAAGCCGGGTCCGGCACCATATCGAGCTTGTTCAGCACCAACCAACGGGGCTTCTCGGCCAGTTCGGGGTCATAGCGGCGCAGTTCCTCAACAATGGCGCGGGCGTTCTCTACTGCGCTCTCGATGGGGTCGGCATCGGGGTCAGGGCTGGAAACATCGACCAGATGCAGCAGCACACGGGTCCGAGCCAAATGGCGCAAAAACAAATGGCCCAGACCGGCGCCTTCCGAAGCGCCCTCGATCAGGCCGGGGATGTCGGCCACCACGAAGCTGCGCGAGGGCGATGTGCGCACGACGCCCAGATTCGGATGCAGAGTCGTGAACGGATAGTCGGCGATTTTGGGGCGCGCATTCGAAATGCGGCTGATCAGCGTGGACTTGCCCGCATTGGGCAGGCCCAGAAGGCCCACGTCGGCCAGCACTTTCAGTTCCAGACGCAGGCGGCGCTGCTCGCCTTCCTTGCCCGGCGTCCATTGACGCGGAGCACGGTTGACGCTGGACTTGAAATGAATATTGCCCATGCCACCCTGGCCGCCTGCGGCCAGCGTGACCGTCTCGCCATGGCGGTTAAGGTCGAACAGCACCTCGCCGGTATCGGCGTCATGAACCACGGTGCCCACGGGCACACGCAGAGTGATGTCTGGTGCGGCGGCGCCGTATTGATCCGAACCCCGGCCGTTTTCACCGTTCTTGGCGCGGTGCAAACGTGCGTAGCGGAAATCGATCAGCGTATTGATATTGCGGTCAGCCACGGCAAAAATACTGCCGCCGCGTCCGCCATCGCCGCCGTCCGGGCCGCCTCGGGGGATGAATTTCTCGCGGCGAAAGCTCGCCACGCCATTGCCGCCTTTGCCGGCGATCACTTCGATGGTGGCTTCGTCAACGAATTTCATGGGTATGTATACGGAAGGGTGGTCGGCATAAGCCGTATGAAGATGTATTCTGCCTGAAAACGGCCGACCCCATTGCATGGCCATGCCGTGGGCCGGTGCCATGGGCTTTTCCCGGGGGCATGCCAGCAAAAAAGAAGGCCCTGCCATATCGGCAGGGCCTCGCCTTCTGGTGGAAGCGCCGATTAGTTGGCGGCTTCGACCCAGACGGTGGCTTTGTTCAGAGCACCCTTGGTGCCGAACTTGACCTTGCCGTCAGCCAGGGCGAACAGGGTGTGGTCCTTGCCCACGCCCACATTCACGCCGGGGTGAAAACGGGTGCCGCGCTGGCGCACGATGATCGAGCCAGCCAGGATTTCCTGGCCACCGTACACCTTGACGCCCAGGCGCTTTGATTCTGAGTCGCGGCCGTTGCGAGTTGAGCCGCCGCCCTTTTTCTGTGCCATGTTTTAGCTCCTGCTAAAAAACCGGAAATCCATTAAGCCGTGATGGCTTCGATGCGGATTTCGGTGTAGTTCTGACGGTGGCCCTGACGCTTCTGATAGTGCTTGCGACGGCGCATCTTGAAGATCTTGACCTTGTCGTGCCGGCCATGCGCAAGAACCGTAGCCTTGACCACAGCGCCGGCGACGAGAGGCGTACCAACTTTCAGTTGGTCGCCTTCGCCCACGGACAGCACTTGGTCCAGGGTGATTTCTTGCCCAATGTCAGCAGGTATCTGTTCTACCTTGAGTTTTTCGCCAGCGGCAACGCGATACTGCTTGCCACCGGTTTTTACGACCGCGTACATGGGGTTTTCCTTGAGAAGAAAGACAGAATGAGGTTTATCCCTCACCTGATTCGGCTTCATTGAAACGGGAAAGCCGAGCCATAAATTCTAGCCCGGCAGGTAAGGAAAGTCAAAAATTGCTTTCAGGCTAAGGGCTTAGGCGTGGCTCAAGGGACATATGAGCCCAGTTTGGAAGGGGCGGGCCCGCCTGGCGCTTGCAACAGCGTTTGCGCACCGGAGTTCCGGTTTGTGGCAGGGTGCGGGGCAGCTTCCTCGGACACCTCGTATAATCCGGCAGAACTTATCGCCGCCAGGCCAACGGTAAGAGCCGCTGCGCGCGGCTCGCTTCACAACCCGGATACGTCTTGAATCTCCCCGCGCTCATTGCCCCTATTACTGACGATATGAAGGCCGTCGATGCGGTTATCCGCGAGCGGTTGAACTCTGAGGTGGTGCTGATCCGCACCATAGGCGATTACATCATCGGTGCCGGCGGTAAACGCATGCGGCCGGCGATGGTGTTGATGGTGGCCCGGGCGCTGGGCTATGAAGGCACCCATCACCAACTCCTGGCGGCCGTGGTCGAATTTATCCACACCGCCACGCTGTTGCACGACGATGTGGTTGACGAGTCCGATCTGCGCCGTGGCCGGGAAACCGCCAATGCCGTGTTCGGCAATGCCGCCAGTGTGCTCGTGGGGGACTACCTATACTCCCGGTCCTTCGAAATGATGGTCGAGGCTAACTCCATGCGGATCATGCAGATCCTCTCGGAGGCCACCACCGTCATCGCCGAGGGGGAGGTGCTGCAACTCTTGAATGTGCATGATCCCGAGGTGTCTCAAGAACACTACCTCCAGGTCGTGCGCTACAAGACCGCCAAATTGTTCGAAGCGGCCGCCCAGGTTGGCGCCGTGCTGGCCGGTGCCACCCCTGAGCAGGAAGCGGCCGCCGCGGCCTATGGCCGCCATATCGGTACTGCCTTCCAGCTCATCGACGATGTGCTCGACTACAGCGGCGATGCCTTGGCCTTGGGCAAGAACGTCGGCGACGACCTGCGTGAAGGCAAACCCACTCTGCCGCTCATCCGCGTCATGGAAGTCGGCAGCCCTGAGCAGCAGGCCCTAATCCGCCAGGCTATCGAAACCGGCCAGGCAGATTTCGCCGCCGTGGCCGCCGCGATCCGCGATACCGACGCCTTGGCGCATGCCCGTCGCGCAGCCGAAGTCGAGGCGCAAAAGGCGCGTGATGCCCTTTCTTGCTACCCCGCTTCCATTTTCCAAAAATCTCTGTTAGAATTTTGCGCTTTCGCGGTTGAGAGAGATCGATAGCGCGAAATGAAGCAAAAACACCCAAACCTGATTGAAAAGCGCAGTGTGAAAAGTACAGTGCTTCAAGCAGGAGTGTGATGCAAATCGGGGCGTAGCTCAGTCTGGTAGAGTACTGCGTTCGGGACGCAGGAGTCGGAGGTTCGAATCCTCTCGCCCCGACCATTCATTTGGTCGAATTCCCGGCGGTGTGTTTCACACCGCAGGCAAAACTAGCCGGTATCGCGAAAGCGTTGCCGGTTTTTTTGCGTCTGGTGTTGCCTTCTGTTCCAGGCCGCTACCAGGCAGGGCAGCACAACGCAGAGCGGCACAAAGGGACATAGCGTAATGCGTTGTAGGGTGCCGGTCAGCGTGCGCAAAATTGGGCCGCGTGTACTGAGCCTGGCTCTGCGCGGGGCCGAGGCATACCAAGCCTGCACCCGCCAGTCGCATTACCGCGCGGTTGGCTGCATGGAAGGGGATGGGCTTGAGCGATGGCCCTGGCCAAAACCGAAGGCATTGGCCTCAGATGCTGCTTCATGATCACGGGAACGCCGCCGGTAGCCCGCGAGGAAGTGTGGTTCAAGAGTGGGGTTCAGGAGCGGGCCGGTGTGCTTGCTGGGCAGGAGGTCTTCTCGGCACGCGATGTGGGGGCTTTCGCAAGCAGTGCCTGCGGCGCCCGCTTCCTGGTCTGGGAGTGGCACGCGGCTCAGCTTCCACGAAGGCACACAAGCAAGGCTCAGCCCTGGTTTGCGTTGGCGCCATCTTTCAAAGAACCTGCTCCGCAGTCTGGGGGGCGTCGGGCTGTCGACGACGATGCCGCGAGAATGGTTTTTGCCTGCTCATAGCCTTGCTTCTGATTGGCCCGGATGGCGATATCAGAGAAATCATAGTCTCGGGAGGACGGCTCGTCAGGAGGACCCTGGCGGATAAACCGCGTGATCTGCGTCTGCGTGCCGTTGCCCATGAGCTGGATGTAGCGTGGCAGCCGTTTGATCCGTTCGCGCCGTTGTGGCTCTATCTCCAGCAAGAGATTCTCGATCATGCCGCGATAGGCATCGATCAGTTCGCGCGTGCGCAAGTCATTACGCACCCGCTCGGAATAAACAATCTCATCGCGGCGCGCCATGATTTCTACCATATTCTTCGGTAGCTCCTTTTGGCTGGCGAATAAGTCCACGATAAAAACCCGCTTGCCGTCGGGGCCACAACAGTCAATGACCAGATCCAGCGGCGAATTACTGACAATACCGCCGTCCCAATAGGGCTTGCCGTCCACGAATGTCCAGGAGAAACCGGGGGGCAGGCTGCCGCTGGCAAGAATATGATCCGGGGTCAGGTCGTCTACGTAGCTGTCAAAGGTTTCGAACTCGGCGGTCAGCACATTGACCGCTCCCACCAGCAGCCGGACGGGACTGGATTTCAGTGAAGAAAAGTCCACATACTTTGACAGCAGCCGTCTCATGGGAGCGGTATCGTAAAAGCTCGTCCAGTTCCAGGGCGCCTCCCAGGGCGAGTCGTAGCTGGGAATCCAGCGCGGCCGGAAGAAGTTGTCCACCCCGAGTTGCAGGATTTGCATGACGGCTATTGCCCGCTGCATCGGTTCGGCCGCGCCCTGTAATGAGGCGACCTCGAGTTCCGACCAGAATGCTTCGAGTGCGGCAGTCGCATTGTGGGGATGGCTGGCGATGATGGCGCCGTTCACGGCGCCGATGGAGATGCCCGCGACGATGTCCGGGTAGATTTGACACTCCTCCAGCGCCTTGACGACGCCGCACTCAAAGGCGCCGAGTGCTCCGCCTCCCTGGAGTATCAGCACATTCTGCGTGGGTAGCCCATGCAGCGCGAAGCCAGGATGCCCCAGCTTTTCTTTTTCGTTACTCAACTTGGTCCGATAGCGGATCAGGCTTTCGGCGATACGTGTTTCATCGGCAGAACGGCCTAGCGTGAACACGGCTCGCGCAATGTCCTCCAGAACAGCGAAAATGAGCGCTCTTGCAGCGTGCCGCGTGCAATGGTCTGGTCGATGTCTTCCGTGGGATCGCCGAGCATATCGAAACCGAGGTCGCCAATTTCGCAGAAAAAATACGATACCTCGTCGTAGCGTTGGCGCCGTCTGAGCATATTCATCGCGGCCAGGCGGCCTTGCTTGATGGCGTTGTCCCAGTGTTCGATGTGCCGGCGGCGCGAGAACACGGGGTCAAAGAAGCTGGCCACGTCGCCAGCGGCGAATACGCCGGGCACATTACTCTCCAGCCTGTCGTCCACCTGCACCCAACCGTCTTCGAGCGAGATTTCGCTGCTCTCCAGAAACTGGGTGGCGGGCTTCACGCCAGTGCAAAGAATGGCGAGGTCGCACGGAATACGCCTGCCCTGTTCGGTCAAGACCTCTGAGACCTGGTCTTGGCCTTGGAATGCGATGACAGGGTCATTCATGACGACAGTTATTCCGGCCGCTTGCGCATGGTCTCTGAATACATCAGACAACAGCGGCGATGCCAGGTGCTTGAGCAGTTGTGTGCTGCGTTCGACTATCGTGACCTTCAGGCCAAGTTTGGCCAGCGTCATGGCCACTTCCATGCCGAGAAAGCTACCGCCAGCCACGACTGCGTGCAGACCCTTTGGCGAGGCGTTTGCGATGAGCGCGCGTATTACATCGCAATCGTCGCGTGAGCGCAGCGGGAGCACGCCCTTGAGCGAGGCGCCAGGCACCTCGAGTTGCCGGCTTGTAGCCCCTGTGGCGATCAGCAGTTGACCATAACGGATGTGCGAACCGGATGCGGTCGTGAGCAGGCGCTCGCCTGCATCCAGTGACACGGCAGCAGTGTTGAGGGCGACATCGATGTTTTGCTTGCAGTAGAACGATTCGGGGTGGACCAGGAGACGGGGCGCATCGGTCGTGCCGAGCAGGTAGCGTTTGGATAGCTCAGGGCGGTGATACGGCAGGATAGACTCCGCCGACAGGATAAGAATGGACCCGGTGGCACCTTCCCGGCGCAACGTCTCGGCTGCCTGTGCGCTGGCCAGACCGCCGCCGACCAAAAGAAAGTCGATATCCTGGTACGTCATGCGATGTCCTTCACGATGTCATGTCCCAGTGGCGCGCTGGACCTTACTGCATGAACCAGCCGTGGCTGACCACGAAGGACTGCCCCGTGAGGGCGGCACTCGGGAAGGTCGACAGAAAAAGGACGGTTTGCGCGACGTCTTCGACTGTGGTGAATACCCCATCCACGGTTGCGCCCAGCATCACTTTGCGTACCACCTCGGCTTCGGTGATACCGAGTTCTCTGGCCTGTTCGGGGATCTGTTTTTCCACCAGCGGCGTTTTTACGAATCCGGGGCATATGACATGCGAGCGCACATTGTGTGCCGCGCCTTCTTTGGCTAGCACACGCGCCAGGCCTAGCAGGCCGTGCTTGGCTGTCACGTAGGCGGACTTCAGCGGCGATGCCTCGTGGGAATGGACAGAACCCATGTAGATGACGATGCCGCCCCGATCGTCGCGGTACATGTGCTTGAGCGCGGCCTTGGTGGTCAGAAATGCGCCGTCGAGGTGGATGGCCTGCATTTTTTTCCAGTCCGAGAAGGCGTAGTTCTCGATCGGGTTGACGATCTGGATGCCGGCGTTAGAGACCAGGATATCGATCGACCCGTAGTCGGCTGCGACCTTGTCCATCCCTTCGTTGACTGAGTTTTCGCTGGTGACGTCCATCGCGATGCCCATTGCCTTGCCGCCCGTCTGCGAGATCTCGCGGGCGGCCGTGTTGGCTCCTTCGAGATTCAGGTCTGCGATGGCGACTGCCGCGCCCGCGTCCGCGAGTACCCGCGCGATCTCCTTGCCGATACCGCTTGCTGCGCCTGTGACAACGGCTACCTTCCCGTTCAGATTGCTCATGATTCGACTCCTGTGGATGAATAAAAAACGAAGCTGAAACGACGTGGCTATTTCGCCAGGTAGTCGTAAACCACCTCGCCCAGACCCAATGTCAGATCGGCGATGAAGTGCCGCGCTCCGACGACCTCCAGGACGGGCAGATCGGCGACCGGCGCCAAGGCATGGGGTGCGAGTTCCAAAGCTGCGGGGCCGGACCAAGCGCCGTATACCCGGATGTCTTCGAGGTAATAGCGGACCAGCTCGCAAATGCGCGGCGAGCAGTCGACGTGCGGGATGATTTTCAGAAGGAAGTTCGGGGCGCTCAGATGCCTGGCTTGCTCCACGATATCGACCTCCTCGTGCTTGTAGCCCATGGTGCCCGTGGCGACGCGGATGGGGCCGTAGTCCAGGGTGCCGACGAGGGTGTCGGTATGGACCTTCAGGGTGGGCAGGGCGAGTTTTTTCGGAAACCCCCACAGTTCGCGTCCGCCAGCGATCGGTGGGTGGTCGTTCAGATACATCGCATGCGTATAGCTGCCTGCCACGCCTTCGTATTCAACCGGGATGACCTGTCCGCTTTCGGTGTAGTCGCCAAAGCCTGTGGAGTCTGGCATGCGGATGAATTCATAGTGCACCAATGGTTGCGTGACGGCGAGAGGCTCGGGAACGACGCTGCGTAGCGCTTCAGGATCGGTGCGATAGGTGATGACGAAGAACTCTCGCTTGACGAAGCGGTAAGGACCCATCGGAAAGGCGGGACTGGTCAATGGCATGGCAAAGGCGTTTGCCCGCACGGTGTCTATGTTCATGTTCAATTCCACATATGCTGAATGGGTGCCAAAGCCTGGCTGCGCGGCCAGAAGCGGGCTTGTATCGAGGCCTTTTGCAGCATTGCCGTCGGCATAGGCGGCCGCCTCCTGATAGGCGGGCTTCGTTCTGCCCGTGTCCAGGACGATGACTCTCGTTTGAGGCTTTCTTGCTTTGTAGGCAGGCCAAGTGCTGTGTCTCGCCGATCAATAAAAAAACTTTAGGGATAAACCCGTTCCAGTTTATGGGGGCCTCAAGCTGGCGATTGGCGCCTCTTTCATTTGCAGACGGCCATACCCTGAAGCCGACAAAGCAGCCTTGCACGTAGGTCTCGGACGCACCTCTTTTCACGCTGTTTGCCGCCAGCGGAGGGGGCTTGCCGTGCAGAGCGCTCAACGTAAAGAAGCAAGCAGGCGGTCATGTCAGCTTGGAGAGCGAGCTAAGCATGGTCCTATTCGGTTGGAACGCTGGTCGCTCTGCAATACCTGATTGCAGCGGTGTGCGTGGCGCCTCAGCGTCGTGGGAGCCTTATCAGATCGCTTCACCTATGCTGTTGAAGAGCTTCGTTGATAAGTTTCAGGCTCCGGTAGCAAAGCGAGAGTTCTGATGTCCAATAGTTTGCAGAAATGGGTAGGGCGTAATCGGGCGCCTCGCGTCCAGATCACCTACGACGTGGAAAACGGTGGGGCGATCGAGAAAAAAGAGTTGCCGATGGTGGTGGGTGTGATGGCAGATCTTTCCGGCCACCCGAAAGAACCCCTGCCCAAGCTCAAAGATCGTCGCTTCGTCGAAATAGACCGGGACAACTTCGACGAAATTCTCGATCGGATCAGGCCCCGTCTTGATCTGAGCGTGCCCGATACCGCCAAAGGCGAGGGCAATCTCCGGATCGAGCTGGAGTTCTCCAAATTTTCTGACTTTCATCCCGAAAGCCTGGTGCAACAGGTGCCGCGCCTGCAGCGCCTGCTTCAGGCGCGGCATCAATTGCGCGACCTCTTGGCAAAGCTGGATGGCAATGACGAACTGGATTCGATTCTTGACAGGGTGATTCGCAGCACAGAGGAACTTCGTGCCTTGCACGATGAGGCCGGGCAAGCGGCCGATGATCAAGCTGCAGAGGAGAAGCCTGCCGATCCTCCTGCCGCCGAACCAAGCTGAGCGGGCTCTGTGTCGTGCTCCTTTGAGTCGTGCTCTTTAGAGAGGTAAATCATGTCCAATGAAACGCTTCCGGAAACCGCCGACGCTGTGCAGTCCAGCGCAGAGTTGACCTTGCTTGATCGTATCGTCCTCGAAGGGAATATGGCCGTTGAACCATCCCAGAGTGGTTATGCTAAGCAATTGATCGGGCAGTTGGCGAGCCAGATCCTCGACGAGGGGATGCGCACCAGCCCCGATAAGTCTGTGGTCGCCATGATCCATGAGCGTATCGCCGAGATCGATGCGCTCTTGTCGGATCAGCTCAATGCCATCATGCATGACCCCGCCTTTCAGCAACTAGAGGCTTCCTGGACGGGGTTGCATCACTTCGTGTCGGGCACGGAAACCAGTTCTCGCTTGAAGCTGCGTCTGCTCAATGTCAGCAAAAAAGATCTGCTCAAGGATCTGGAAAGCGCGGTCGATCACGATATGAGCGTGCTGTTCAAGAAAGTGTATGAAGAAGAGTACGGCACCTTTGGCGGCGTGCCCTACAGCATGCTGATCGGCGACTATCAGTTTGGCCGTCATCCACAGGATATTGCCCTGCTAGAACGCATTTCACGCGTGGCCTCGGCCGCGCATGCGCCATTCGTGGCTGCGGCGGCTCCTTCGTTGTTCGATCTGAAGTCATTCACCGATCTCGGTGTGACGCGAGATCTGGCCAAAATATTCGAGAGCGCCGAGCTTGAACGCTGGCGGCAGTTCAGGGATAGCGAAGATTCGCGCTATGTCTGCCTGGTTCTGCCTTCTTATGCGGCACGGCTTCCTTATGGAGCGAATTCGCAGCCGGTCGATTCCTTCAATTTTGAGGAAGATGTCCAGGACGCCAAACACGGTAAGTATCTTTGGGCGAACGCGGCCTACCAGCTGGGCTTGCGTATCACTGCGGCATTTGCCGAACACAGCTGGGCCACGGCCATTCGGGGTGTGGAAGGTGGAGGCCGGGTTCAGGGCATGGCTGCTCATGCCTATAAAACCGGCGAGGGCGATATCGCCATGAAATGTCCGACCGAGGTCACGATTACCGATCGACGCGAGAAAGAACTCAGCGACCTGGGCTTCATCGCTCTGGTCAATGCCAAGGGCACGGGTGAGGCAACTTTTTTCGGCAGCCAGACGGTTAACCGCCCCAAAATCTACAACACGGCTGCGGCGAACGCCAATGCCCAGCTATCCGCTCGCCTGCCGTATGTGCTGGCGGCCTCCCGTTTCGCGCATTACATCAAGGTCATCATGCGCGACAAGATCGGCAGCTTTCAGTCTCGCTCGGACGTGGAACGCTATCTCAATAACTGGATCGCGGATTACGTCCTGATCAATCCCTCGGCCTCACATGACCAGAAGGCCAGCTATCCCTTGAGTGAGGCGAGAGTGGATGTCACCGAAGTGCCAGGCCGCCCCGGCGCTTACCGGGCGACCTGCTTTCTACGGCCTCATTACCAGATGGAAGAGCTCACGGCTTCTATCCGTTTGGTGGCTGATCTTCCTGCCGCCGCCAGTCAATGATTTCCCACAGTGGGGGGCGTTGTGCCCCACTGTTCCCTCCCCCCTGCTTAGGAGTCAAGCATGAACATCTATCTGAAGATCAAGGACATCAAGGGAAACAGCCTGGTTGACCCCTACGTGGGTTATATCGTTCTCGATAGCTATTCGCTGGGTGTCTCGCAACCCGTCTCGCACGATGTGGGGAATTCAGAGCGCACGCTAGGGCGACCGGATTTCCGCCTGTTGTCGTGCTCCAAGCAAACCGATCAGTCCAGTCCGGCGCTGATGGGGGCTTGCGCGGGCGGCAAGAAGCTGGGAGAGGTCGAGTTGATCGTGGCGCGCAATGCAGATGACAAGTCCTTGAATCGCATCTGCGTAACCATGGGCAATTGCATCATCGCCAGCTACGACATGAGCGGTGGCGGCGGCATGGAAAGCGACAGTTTCACCATTTCGTTTACCAGCATCAAGTTTGAGTACACCCAGCAGGGTCCGACCGGCGAGAAGAAGGGTAATGCGTCGATGGGCTGGGATCTCGAAACCAACAAAGCGTTCTGATATTTTGAATGACGCGCTATCTGTTGCCTCTATTTGACCGGTTGTCGGTCGATGCGCCTGAGACGGTGGATATGGCTGGTCTGCATGAGTCGGTCGCCCTGGATCTGGATCGTCTGTTGAACACACGCACGGCCAGATCCACCGATCTCTGGCTGGATGAGTCCGAACTGGATTATGGCGTACCGGACTTCTCCATTCAGATGCTGCGGTCTCAGGGCGACCGAGAAACCATCGAGGTAGTGGTGGCTTGTGCGATTCGGCGCTTTGAGCCCCGTTTGAACGATGTCCAGGTCAAATTTTCTTTTCCTGAAACAGACGCCAGGCGGGGCCATTTTCTCGTATCTGCCAGGTTGAACGCTCAGCCGAAAGCGCCGCAAGTCATGTTCAAGATCGGCGTCGACCTCCTCAACTGACGCTGCGGCACCTCCTATGCTTAGCGATGAATTTCTCAAGTATTACCGGCGAGAGTTGGCGTATTTAAGAGAGCAGGGCGCTGATTTCGCTCAGCGCTATCCCAAGGTGGCCGGAAAACTGGGTCTGCATGGGGGCGAGTCTCCCGACCCTCATGTCGAGCGCCTGCTGGAGTCTTTTGCTTTCCTTTCGGCCAGGGTGCATCGAGAGATTGATCAGACCTTGCCGCAGTTGGCTTCGGATCTTCTTGAGAATCTCTGCCCTGCGCTGGCTTTGCCAGTCCCGTCTATGTCGATTGCGCAGTTGCACCTGGAACTCAGCCAGGGCAAGGTCACCGCAGGTTTCTCGCTACCCAAGGGGGCTGAGTTGGTGGCGCGCAGCGCCGGCAAGGAAAACTGCCGTTTTCAAACCGTCTGGGACAGCCGCTTATGGCCGCTGCATTTGCGCGGTATACGTAGTCTTGATGAGCGGACGCTGTCGTTGGAGCTGGAGGCCGATGCGGGCTTGACGCTGGCGGAGCTGGATATACGCAGTCTGCGGGTGCATCTTGCTGGCGACTGGATGGAGGCTGCGCCCTTGTATGAGTGGCTGGTCGGCGGCGTGATCGGCACGGACCTGATCGTGGACGACCACCGTGTGTCGGCGGGGGAGTGGCGAGAAGTGGGCTTTGACCACGGCGAAGAAGCCTTGCCGCGCCACGGTTACGCCCATCCGGCGCATTTACTTTTGCAGGAAATTTTCGCTTTTCCCCGCAAATTCCATTTCTTCGACCTCGGGTTGCCGCAGGGCCTTCCACTGCCCGGCAGCCGTTGTGAGATCCGCGTGAATTTGCGGCGTCCTTTGCGGGGAAACCGTGGCCCTCACGAAGGGAGTTTCAAGCTGGGCTGCGTGCCGATTGTCAATCTGTTCGGCAGCACTAGCGAACCGGTAGCTTTAGATCAGAAGGCCTATGAGTATCCGCTGAGCGCCAGTTGGCAAGACAGCGAGACCGTCGAGATATTCCGTGTTGAAAAGGTATATCTGTCTGATCCGATGGCGGAGCGCACCGTGGAAGTGCCGAATTTTTCTTCGCAGCAGCATCTGATACAACCTGAGCCACCGATGTTCTGGACCAGCCGGCGGCAACTCAGTTTCCGGCCCAATGGCGGAACCGATACCTTTATCAGTTTCATTGATTCGCGCCAGCGTGCCATGGCGCCGGCAGTGCCGGTCGCCTATGCCAATTTATGGTGCACCAATCGCAGGCTCGCCGAGCAAGTGCCGGCAGGCGCCAGTCTCTTGTTCGAGAAGGTGCGCTCCAACCTGAGCGCGACATGTCTTTATGAGCCGACGGCGCAGCGAGACCCACCGCTGGATGCCGGACAGCTCTGGCAACTGGCCGCCTTTGTGACCTCGCAACAGCAATCACTTTTTGAACCGGGTGGCAGTAGTCAAAGGTTGCAGGATCTGATGCGGCTGTTCGCGGGTAGTTCCGCGCGTGAGATCGGAATGATTCAAGGCCTGTTGAGTGCGCAGGCGACTGAGGCCAGCATTCCCGTCTCTCGAGGGAGTTGGCGCGGCTATCAGCTTGGCACGGATGTGACGCTGGAGTTCGACCCGCAAGCCTATGTCGGCAGTTCGCCGCTGTTGCTGGCAGCCGGGCTGGCGCGGTTTTTCGCGCTGACGACCTCGATCAATTCTTTTGTGCGCACCCAGGTTCGGCTGCGCGATGAGATCTGGCGTGCCTGGCCGCCGATGTCGGGTTACGAGGCCATCCTATGAGTCATGACTTGCTGGCGCGGCCCTATCAATTCAATTTCTTTCAGGCAGTGCGTTTGCTTGAGCAGATGAGCGGCAAGCAAGGCGGGCGCGCCGTGCGCTTTCGGACACGCGTTGGCATCAGTTTTGACGCCAGCGATGTGCTGGCTATTTCGCGCAATGGCGAGGGGCCGTTCGAGCTGACCAGCAATGTGCTTTGTATTGCCGGTGCCAATGGCCCCTTGCCTTTGCCCTATACCGAGCAGGTGCTCCAGGCGAGGGAGCGTGGTGATAGCTCGGCAAGCGATTTTCTGGATATTTTCAACCATAGATTGATGCTCATGCTGTTCCGGGCCCGGCGTCGTTGCTACCCGGCCTTGCTCGGACAGGGCGTGGAGGCGCCGATTTGGCAGGTCTTGCGGGCGCTGACGCATCTTCCTGCCGATGTGGAGCCGCTGGGCGCGCCCGCTTCGGCCTTGCTCGCAATACGCACCCGTTCTCTGGCCGGACTGCAAACGCTGATCGCCGAACGCCTGCATTTGCGGGTGAGGGGGGCGTCGATGCAGGGAGGCTGGATTGCCTTGGACCAGGCCACGCGCGCGCGGCTGGGTGCTGCTTCACGCTTGTCGGATACCGCTTTAGGTAGCCGGGCATGGAATCCGGCAGCGGGTATTGCGTTGACGCTCATGCCCAGACACGCCGACGCATTCACGGATGTCGAAGCCCAGGCTTTAAGCGCCGGAGGCGAGGGATATCGGCTGCTCGTCGCCTGTTTGCGCGCTTATCTCCGAGCGCCACTCGATGTTGAGGTCAGGTTGGCGCCGACGGCAGGACCTGTTACACGGCCTCGCTTGGGGTGGTCCAGCTGGCTGGGGAAGGCTTGCAGACAATCACCAAGATTCCGCTTGCGCGGGGTCCCTTTGCATAAAGGATAAGCGTGGCTACAGATATACGAACCCTGCTGACCCGCATGAATGCGGTGTGTAAAACGGCAATGGAAGAGGCGGCCCAGTTGTGCGTCCGACAGACGCACCACACTGTGGAAGTCGAGCACCTTTTACTCGCTTTGCAGGAGGCCAGAGCTCCGGACCTGGAGCTGTTGATCGAGCGTATGGGGGTAGACCGGGAGATGTTGTCCGCTCAGCTAAAGCGATCGATCGATGCCTTCAAGCGTGGTAATCCCCGTACGCCTGCGTTATCGCCTTATTTCGCGGCCTGGTTTGAAGAGGCCTTGTTGCAAAGCGCCTTGTTGTTAGGCGAGCAGCAGATTCGTTCCGGCACCCTGCTGGTTGCGCTGCTTGAGAAAGACGAATTACGCCAGGCGATTCTGGTCAGCGCGCCCTCCCTGCTCAATATCCCGCGCGAACAACTGCGCGCGGTCTTGCCGGATGCGCTAGCTGCGGGACAGGAGGGTGGCTCGGTCGCCGAGCGTGGAGCGACGTCGGCGCTCTCGCAGTACACGGTAAACCTGACCGAAATCGCGCTGGCAGGGGGGTTAGACCCGGTGACCGGGCGCGATGCCGAGATTCGGCAATTGATCGACGTGCTCTTACGTCGGCGTCAGAACAACCCTATCCTGACTGGCGAGGCCGGCGTCGGTAAAACGGCTGTCGTGGAGGGCTTGGCGCAGCGCATCGCGCAAGGGACTGTGCCGCCTTCTTTGAAGGATGTGCAGCTATGCACGCTGGATCTCGCCTTGCTGCAGGCCGGCGCAGGCGTGCGAGGCGAATTTGAAAACCGACTCAAAGGCGTGATGGCAGAGGTGAAGTCCTCCCCACGGCCCATCGTACTTTTCATCGATGAAGCTCATCAGCTGATAGGGGCAGGGGGCACGGAGGGCCAGGGGGACGCGGCCAACCTGCTCAAGCCTGCTTTGGCCAGGGGGGAACTGCGCACCATCGCGGCGACCACCTGGGCGGAATACAAACGCTATGTCGAGCGCGATCCCGCCTTGGCCAGGCGCTTTCAGGTCATCAAGGTGGATGAGCCCTCCGAGGACACGGCAGTGGAGATGCTGCGCGCGGTTGTGCCACGTCTGTTGCAGCATCATCAGGTGGAAGTTCTCGATAGCGCCGTGCGCGATGCGGTGCGTCTTTCTCATCGCTATCTGTCGGGCAGGCAGTTGCCGGACAAGGCGGTGAGTGTGCTGGATACGGCCTGCGCTATTGTCGCCTCTGCCCACAACGGGCCGCCCCAGGCCTTGGAGACGTTGGACCGTCAGCTCGAACTGGCGCGCGGCCGTCTGAATCTGCTGCGTCATGAGGTGGCGAAAGGCCAGGGCAACCCCGCCGAAGTGGAGCAACTGACGCAGCGCATAGAAGAGCTTGCCGCAGAGAAGACGCATTTGCTGGATCGCCTCGACAATGAACGCCTGGCAGTGCAACAGATCAGAGCCTGGCGTGCTCGGATCGAGCAGGCCGTTCAAGCCGAGGCGGGCGCCGAGGAGTTGCGCGACATGACGAACAATTTGCTGCGTCTCGAAAAAGGTCTGGAGGTACTGCAGGCCGATGAGGCGCTGGTGCCCAGTTGCGTTGACTCCTCTGTTGTTGCCCGGGTCATTTCCGGCTGGACCGGTATACCCGTGGGGCGGATGCTTACCGATGAGCTGCATACGGTGCTCAATCTCGAAGACCGGCTGCGCGAGCGGGTCGTGGGGCAGGACGCTGCGCTAGATGCGATTGCACGGCGGGTGAGGACGTTTCGCGCCGAACTCGATGATCCGGGCAAGCCTGTGGGCGTATTTCTGCTGGTGGGGCCCAGCGGCGTGGGCAAAACGGAGACCGCTACGGCGCTGGCCGATATTCTTTATGGCGGCGAACGCAACATGATCACTATCAACTTGTCGGAGTACCAGGAGGCCCACAGCGTTTCGGGCCTGAAGGGTGCGCCGCCGGGTTATGTGGGCTATGGCAAGGGCGGTGTCTTGACCGAGGCGGTCCGGCGCAGGCCGTATAGCGTGGTGTTGCTGGACGAGATAGAGAAGGCGCATCCCGACGTGCTGGAGCTTTTCTTCCAGGTGTTCGACAAAGGGGAAATGGAAGACGGTGAGGGCACGCCGATTGATTTTCGCAACACCCTCATCATTCTGACCTCCAATGCTGCGCAGGATGTCATTACTGATGCCTGCGCGGGCGAGGTGTGGCCCGATGCCCAAGCGCTGCGCGAGCGCTTGCACGCTGCGCTGTCTCGGCAATTCGGCCCTGCCTTTCTGGGGCGAACGGTTGTCGTTCCTTATTACCCGCTGCAAGACGTCCAGTTAGAGCGCATTGTCAGGCTGAAGCTGAACAAAATCGCTGAGCGCATACGGCTCAACCACGGGGCCGAGTTCGAGTGGACGCCGGAGGTCTCGCAGCAGATTGCACGCCGCTGCCGAGAAGTCGATAGCGGTGCGCGCAATGTGGACCACATTCTCACGCAGGTGGTTCTGCCCGAGATTGCCAGCCAGGTGCTGGACTGCCTGTCCACAGGCGCCGAGTTCGCCCTTGTGCGTCTGAGCGTGGACAGTAGCGGAAACTTTGTCTTTGGCTTGACCGCTAAGGAAGCAGAGCATGACTGAGGTTCAGCATCGTTGGTTGGGTTCAGTCGATACCTCCCTCGGTCAGAACGTTTTGTTGCTGGAGGCGCTGCGGGGCACCGAGGCGCTATCGGCCCTCTTCGACTTTCGCTTGCGTTTGCGCTCCGAGAAGCTCGACATCGATCCCAAGGCGCTCCTCGGCAGCCAGATGACGGTGCGATTGCAGCGGCCCGGCAGTCGTGCGAGGTTTTTGCATGGTCTGGTAACGCGTTTCAGCCACCTTGGGGCCGACGCGCGCAATGCCTGGTACGAGGCCCGCTTGCAGCCGCGCATGTGTTTGATGGCCGAGGGCCGGGATCGCAAAATCTTTCAGGACATGACCGTGCCTGAGATTCTGCGCAAAGTGCTGGATCAACACGCTATCCGCGTCACCCCCAAGTTGCGTGACACGAACTATCCCCGGCGTGAATATTGTGTGCAGTTTGATGAGAGCCCTCTGGATTTTGTTTCGCGTCTGATGGAAGAAGAGGGGATTTTCTATTTCTTCGATTTCTCGGAGAGCGGCCATACCTTGATTTTGGCGGACTCACCCGCCGCGCATCGTGAATGCGCTGGCGCATCGGAGCTTGTTTATGCGCCTCAAGGGCCGGATAAGCCGGGGTTGTTCGATCTTGCCCTGTCGGCCGAGGTGGAGGGCCCTGCCCCGGTGTTGGCTGATTATGACTACCTGAACGCCACGGTTTTGCATACCGATGGGGCGAAAGCCCAGGGAGGGCGGCTTTACTGCTACCCGGGCAGGTATACCCAAGAAGGGGAGGGTAAACGCAAGGCGGACATTCTGGCGGCTGCGCTCCAGTTGCGTCGAGAAAGCGGGTCCGCCCGCAGCGAAAGTCCGGCGCTGTGCGCCGGCGCCAAGTTCCGCCTGCGCGGCCACCCTGATTCGCGCTATGACCAGAGCTATATCCTGAAAACGGTGGCCCATGATTTTCGTCAAGGTGAATACCACAATCAGGTCGATATCTTTCCGGAGTCCTTGCCGTTTCGCTCCTTGCCCCTGACCGCGCGGCCTAAGGTAGCCGGAACGCACACCGGCGTTGTGGTAGGCCCGTCTGGCGAGGAAATCTGGACGGATGATCATGGCCGCATCAAGGTCAAGTTTCATTGGGATGATGGTCCGGAGAAAAACCAGGATGCCTCGTGTTGGATGCGGGTGACTCAGCCGCTGGCGGGACAGGGGTGGGGCGCCTGGTTCCTGCCCAGAGTGGGGCAGGAGGTGCTGGTTGCCTATGCCGACGGTGATCCGGATCAGCCATTAGTGGTAGGCACGCTCTACAACGTCAAACAAACGCTGCCATTGCAACTCCCCGATCAGCAGACGCAGACGGTGCTGCGCTCCCGATCGACGCCTTCGGGCCAGGCGGGTAACGAGCTGCGGATGGAGGATCGCGCGGGTGAAGAGCAGTTCTATCTGCGCGCGCAAAAAGACATGAAGGTCGAGGCTCAATCTCAACTCTTCACCCAGGTTGGTGAGGGAGAAACCCATTCCATTGAAAAGGGTGATCGCGTGATTCGCGTTGCCGATGGCAACGAGCGGCATGAGGTCCAGGGAAAACGAGAGATCAACGTGACGGGTGACGAAACGCATCTCAATGGAGCGCGGTTCAGCCGTGAAGTGGCCGGCGATTATGTGCTCACTGTGTCCGGAAACTTGACGCTTGATGTACGAGGCATGCTAACGATAAAGACAATAGGCGGTTACAGCCTGGAATCCTCCTCCACGGTGAGTGTTAAAGGCCTGTCTATAGAGCAAAAGGCATCTGCCACACAGACCTTGGATGGCGGCGGTCTATTGCTCGTCAAGGGTGGGCTTGTGAAGGTGAACTGATGCAGCAAACAGTCATGGCAATGAACGATGCGGATGGGGTCGGTGAAGAGGCATCCGCCTTTCTTTTCAAGCTTGCTACGGGTGAGCGTATCGATGGCACGCTGCGACAGGGGTCTCTGCACGGACGCTGCACCATCATCAATGAAGATTCTTCACCCCTTCATGAAGCGGATTACCTCAGTGGAAAACTCCATGGCGAGTCCCGCCATTACTTGAATGGTCGCTTGGTGGGCCTGCAGCATTACGCCATGGGGCAGCTTGATGGGCCGAGCCAGAGCTTTGACGCCGTCGGCAACGTCGTTTGCCAAGTGTTTTACGCCGCCGGTCAGCTTGAGGGCCCGGCACAGTGGTTTCAAGAAGGTGTGCTGATTCGTGAAGGGTCTTTTCATCGTGGTTTGCCGGAAGGTGAGTGGCATCACTATGACGAGGGCGGCAGGCGGCTGGAGTCCATGACCTATCAACAAGGTCTTCTGCATGGGCCGGCCTGCCGCTATGGCGCCGATGGCGAGCTCGCGGCCAAGCGGCTCTATCAGGGCGGTAAGCCGCAGGCGCCCTGGGCGCCCGTGTCCCGGGAGGATGCCGGGCCGCAGGGCTCGCGCCTCGAACGTTGGTTAAGGGGCGGTTCATGACACGTCAGATCACAACAGGTGCGACGCTTGCCTGCTCGTTCGGCTTGGCGCCATCCGTGCTGAATGCTACCCCGTCGCCCATCCTGACAGGGGGGCTGCCGGCAGCGACGGTCATGGATCATGTGCCAGGCTTCAATATTCCGCCGTTCGGCATGTGTGTCTGCCCGGCAAATCCCGCTGTGGTGGCGGCTACGGCGGCGGCCTTGGGTACCCCCACACCGGCTCCCTGCATGCCCATGACATCCACGCCCTGGGTTCCTGGTCAGTTGAATGTTCTTTTATCTGGCAAGCCGGGGCTGCGCGAAAGCGATGTGCTCACCTGCGGCTGGGGAGGTCTTATCCGCATTGTTGCGCCCGCTCAATTTCAGACCATGCTGAGTTAATCCATGAGCGCTATTGTCTTTACCTTGACTCGTCGCATGCTGACGCTATTAGCGATCTGCATCATCGCAGTTTTTCTCTTGTTGTTTTTGCTTGGGGTCCAGATAGGCAGCCGCGTTGCTGAGCCGCCCGCAGTCAAGGCCGAGGTCAAGTCGTGATGCGTCGTGCTTGGTCTTTGCTTCTGTTGGCTTTGCTAGCGCTCATGCCATGTTTGGCGCCCGCGGCGGCCAGTTCGCCGTCCGCCACCCCGGTCCCGGCCGCCTCAGGCACTGCGTCTGCGCCACGGTCTGCCGCTCTTGCTGAGCTGCCCTTGAAACGCACCGACACAGGCCTGGTTATGTGGCCCGATGGCAGTCTGTACTCACCTGAGATCAGTGCCATCAAGCAGCGCGGCGTTCTCATTGTGTCCATGCTGAATGTCGACCAGCCCCCTTACTTCTCAGAGGTGAATGGCGAGCTGGTCGGCATCGACGTAGACCTTGCCAGAGGCCTTGCTGATGGTCTGAATGTAAGGCTGGAAATCGATCGCAGCGCCCGGACTTTCAATGAGGTGCTGCAACGCCTTGGGGAGGGCAAGGCGGATCTGGGCATCAGCAAACTATCTCGCACCCTGGCGCGGACGCAGTTCATGGCCTTCAGCGAACCCTATGTCAGCCTGAATCAGGCCTTGCTTGTTAATCGGGTTGCATTTGCGAAGCGTCAGGGCGGGCGCAGCATGGGTGCGGTCATTCGTCATTATGACGGCACGATGGGCGTGTGGGCCAGGTCGTCTTATGCCTCTCGTGTCAAGAGCACCTTTCCTCACGCGGATGTGCATTACTACTCATCCTGGCAGGAGGTGATCGATGCCTTGCTCACGGGAAAAGTCGAGGCGGTGTATCGAGATGAATACGAAATAAAAAAAGTACTGAGCGATGACCCGGCTGCGGCACTTAAGTTGCGCATGGTCACATTGGATGATTTGTGGGACAAGTTCTCTGTCGCGGTCAATCTCGATGCGCCTGCTTTGCTGAATTACGTCAACCTATATCTTGGAATGCGCGGAAAGCCCTATGACCTCGACGACCTTGAAAAAGCCAAGCGAAGGTAAGCGCAGCGCATCGCGGCTTCTGAAATCGATCCAGGCCTTCTCCTTGAATCCGCTGGTGGTGGTGCTTTGCCTGGTGATCGGCGCTGGCGCAGGCGCGATCTGGCCTGCCTTCGGCACCAAGGTGGGCTTCGTCGGAGATATTTATATCGATCTCTTGAAGATGACGACGCTGCCTTTCATGATCTCTGCGGTCATCTTCAGTATTCAGCGTCTGTTTCGCGTGGGCGATGCACCCCTGCTTTTCGTTCGCCTCATCGTTATGTTCCTGGCGTCTATGGTCCTGGTCGCGTTAACTGGCATGGTCCTCATGCTTCTTTTGACGCCAGGCAGCGATCTACCGCGTTCCGTGCTTGACGCCTTGGGCAGCTACGTAGGGGCAGGCGGAGAGGCAGAAGTCGCTCGCGTTCAGCTTCACGGTCCTGATGTGGTGGTGGCCGGACCCAGCCTGGCCTCCATGCTCGGCAATCTGATACCGACCAACATCTTTGCGGCGCTTGCCGCAGGAGACATGCTGAAGGCGCTGATCTTCGCCCTGCTGTTCGGTCTGGCAGTGGGGTCTGTTCCTGAGCGGATTGCTTCAGGGCTAAGCGCGGTTCTGGAGACCATCTACTATGCCTGCCAGAAGATCATTCATAGCCTTAGCTTGCCCCTGCCCTTGATTCTGTTGTGCATGAGCGCATCGCAAATGGCCAAGTCCGGTATCGAGCCGATTCTGGCGATGTTGTGGTTTCTGGTTGCGTTTGGTCTGGCCAGCCTGTTGCTGATGGCGCTTGCTGTCGTGCTCGTGTGGCAGCGTTCGGGCGGCAATCTCCGCGCAACGCTGTTGGCCATGCGCGAGCCATTTTCGATGGCGATCGCGACGCGCAATAGCGCCGCCGCCATGCCGTCGATGATAGAGGGGTTGGCAACGGGTCTGGGTTACTCCCGTTTCACGGTTGAGCTGCTGGTCCCGCTCAGCCTGTCCCTGCTGCGTCTTGGCCCCATCGTTTACTACGTGTGCGCAACCCTGTTTATTGCGCAGCTCTATGGGGTTGATCCAACGCCCGTTCAGCTATTGCTGGTGATCTTCGCGTCGATGCTGGCTGGGCTGGCTTCGGCCGGTTCAACGGGGATACTGACCGTGTCCCTGATCGGGATCGCCTGCGGCTACCTGGGATTGCCCTTCGAGGCAGCCTTTTTGTTGTTTCTGGCCATTGATCCGGTGTGTGACATGTTGCGCACACTTCTGCTTGTGATCGGAAATTTTGCGGTGGTTGCGGGCATTTGCCCCAAGCCGTTGCGAATTTGACATGCATCCTGCCTCGAGGTTCTCACAACGTGGTTCGGGTGAGCCGCTGTGGCTGTGCTGGCCCTCATTGCTGGCAGCGGCGGCGAGCGGCTGGGTGCTCGGCCTGTGGTTTCCGGGGCTGTCCGAGTCTCTTGGCTATGTGAGCGTCATTTATCAAAGCCTTTTGCAGGCGATGGCACTGCCGCTGGTCGTGGCGGCGGTTCTGTTCGGGTTCCGTCAGCTTTTCGACTTGCAGGCGCCAGGTTCCGCCGTGATTCGCATGACGACGGCGGCGTTCTGCGTGACCTTGCTGGCGGCATTGGCGGGGGTTCTGGCTTCCTATGGGATGCTGCCCCGATTGACCGCGCCGCAGCTTGCGGAGTTGGGGAATATGTTCTCTCAAGCGCATATGCCGGGAGATCATATTGTCATGCATACCAGTTTGCCGGTCGTCGAGGATAGGCCGACCTCTGCCGTGCCCGTCAGCATTTATGGCGCGCTGGCGCAAGGGCATCTGTTGCAGGGAATATTCGGCATTTGCCTCTTCGGGGTGGCCATCGCGCGGCAGAACAGCGTGTCTACACAGTTCTTCGACACCCTGATCGAGGCCGTCTACCGCGCCCTGACCCGCGCCATCAATGTGATGAACCTGGCTTTGCCTCTGGTGGTCTTCGGTGTGGCCGTTCATCTCGGGCCGATGGTGAGTGGTGCAGGGGTGCGTGCCTTGTCCAGCCTGCTGTTTAGCTTCGTCCTGGTGGTCTTGCTCATGGTGCTTTGCTCGGTGGGTTTTATCGCCTGGCGGACAAGACGAAGTTATTTTCAGACCTTGACGGCTTTGAAAGAGCCCGCTGCCGTCGCGCTCGTTACCGGTAATCCTATTGCTGCGGTGTCGCTGGCCATCGAGGCGATGAGCACAAAGCTGGGGTGTCCTCGCCATGTGAGTGAGACGGCGATTCCGCTGGGTGCGATCACCGTTCGTCCCGGAATGGCTGTTTACCTGGCTTTGGTGACGATGTTCACGGCCGGTATTTACGGGCTGACGCCGACGGCGACAGACGTCATCGTGGTTGTGTTGCTGGGCGTGGTGCTCGCCTTTATGTCGGCTGACGCGAAAGGGAGCATCGCACCCTGGCACTTCCAGATGATCATGCTGTATCTGGGGCTGCCGCTAGAGGCCGCCATTATTGTTGCGATGGCGATCGATCCCTTATGTGATGGGGTGCGTAACTTGCTCAATTTGATTGCGGTGTGCGTGGTGGCAGCCTGGTTGAGTGAACAGTTCGAAGCGGCTGCGGCACGAGAAGACAATACCGAGATATGGCGGCTGACGCTGTCCCGCAGCCAGCTATATCTGCTGGGTGCTGTGTTGCTTGGTTGCGCGAGTTTGGTTCTGCTTTTAGGCCTTGGTTTGGGAGCGCGCTCATGAGGTTGTTATGGCTGATTTCCTGCTTGATTCTGTTAGCAGGTTGCGGCTGGATCGGATCCTCTGGAGAGCGCCTGTCCTGGAAGGGCGCGGTGATCACGGCGTCAAGCGACATGAATGACAACAGCGCGCTGGCGGTCGATCTGGTGGTTGCGCGTGACGCCATGCTTGGCGGGCAGCTCGCGGCCCTGTCGGCTGAGCAATGGTTTGAGCGTCGCGCGGATTTGCGTGCGGCGTACGGTGCCCAGCTTGACGTGGTGAGTTGGGAGTTGGTGCCGGGCCAACAGTGGACAGTGGGCGCGCAGGGGCTTCCCGCCGGGCGGACGATGGGCGTTTATCTCTTTGCCCGTTATGGCGGGTCGGGCGCGCACCGCACGCGCATTACGCAATTGAACGGAACACTGCGGCTTTATCTGGGGGCCAGGAATGTCAGGGTGCTGCTCGCACCTTGAGACGCCGTGGTTCGTCGTTGAAATCTTCGGGAGCGTCAACTGTGGGGAAAAATGCGCAGGTCGTAGACCGGATCGCGTGGCATGAAGGGATGCTGCTCGCGCCACAGCATTTCCAGCAACTGTCCGCCAGAGTGGATAGTCTGGTGGCTGCGCAGACCCTGGCTGCCCAGCCATTGGCTTGGGGTTTGAGCCATTTAGTCCTGGATGAGCAGCTTTTGCCTGTGGGCAGGCTGAGGGTGCTGGAGCTGGAGGCGGTGCTAGCGGATGGCACCTTGGTGTCGTACTCGGCGCTGGCAGGCACCCCGCTCGAGGTCGATCTGGGCCCGTTTGAAAGCGCGATGCAGCAAGAGGGGGTTGATGTTTACCTCACGCTGGCGCTGGGACAACGACGTTTCATTAGTGTTGCGGTCAGTGTCGAAGAAGACCTGGTTTCTGATGCACCAGACGCGGAAGTGCCGCGTTGGGTGCCGGACTTGCAGCTATTGGCGGGCGAGGCACCCGGCCCCGATCGCACGGGTTTGCTGCTGGGGAACTTCGTTCAGGAGGGCAGCACCGTCAAGCGCGGCTTGCGTCTGGGTCCGCTGCTGCATCTGCCGCGCGATGGCGAGCCATACCGTCAGGCGGTAGCAGTCTTGGCGCGGATACGCGCCAAAGCCGTTTATTTGGCGAAACAGACGCTGACCCCCGTTTCTGATCTCGAAAGCCGTCTGGCTCAGGCGGAGCAGCGGGGCAAGCTGATGGCCTTGATGGCCGCTCTGCCTGGTGCGGAAGGGGTGTTGCGTCTGCCTCGTCTTCATCCCTGCGATCTGTATCTGGCCCTGGTGACGCTATCGGGTCCGATGGCGCTGCTCTGCCCAGGACAGGTCGCGCCCATTCCGCCGGATTATGACCATGAGCGACCGCAGGCCGCGCTAGATCCGCTGCTGCGTTTTCTCAATGAGATGGCTGCCGAGGTCAGTGAGGCTTACCGGCTGAGCAAATTTGTGCTTGTAGACGGTGTGTTCGAGTTGCGCCTGGAAAGCACCTTGGAACAGGAGTTGTTGGTGGGTGTGATGAGCACGTCCGAGCGGGCCGCGATTGCCTGGATGAGCGGGGCCGTTATCGGTGATCAGTCAGAGTTCTCGGCATTGCGTGGACGACGGGTGCTCGGCGCCGCACGAGAACCTGTCGGCGAGTCGGGCAGCATGAGGTATCGCAACGGCTACGCGTTATTCCGAATCGATGCCGCCACATTGAGATCCGGAGGCATGCTCCATATTGCCAATCCTAATGAGGGGGCTTTAGCCGAGCGGCCTTCGGAAATCGTGTTGTTCACGCAGGAGGATGCATGAGCTTCACGCGTATGCCCAAGGAAGCGTCCGCAACCGATGTCATGCTTGGGCAGTTTGTCAGCTATGTCGAGCTGTTGTTGAACCTCATGCGCACCGCTGCCGAAGGTGAGCCGGCCTGCGATGCCGCGCGCCGCGTCAACATGCAGTTAATCGACGCCCTTGAGATCCAGACCCTAGAAGCGCGCCGCGAGAGCTCGCGCTTCGATATTGAAAACATGGCCGACTCGCGCTATCTCAAGGCGGCGGTGGCAGACGAGTTGTTGCTGCATACGCCTTGGCCGGGCCAGGCCTGCTGGGGGGATTATCTATTGGAGTCTGCTTTGTACCGCAGCAATGTTGCGGGTGACCGGATTTTCGAGCTGATAGAGAAAATTCTGCGTGACCAGGAGCCGGCTCAGCGGGGATTGGCGCGCCTCTTGCTCTATGCCTTGGCCTTGGGCTATGAGGGCCGCTTTCGGGGGGAGGGGCAGGAAGGGCGTTTGCGTGAATACCGCCTGGAGCTCTACGAGTTTTCCTATCAGCGTAGGCCGGATCTCGATAGTCTGGACCGCGTCATTGAGCCCAAGGCTTATGCGCATCTTTTGTCGCATTTTTCTCCGCGCCGGTTTGTCGCTGTCAGCCGCGGCTCACTGCTTTTTCTGATTGCCGTGGTGGGGATGCTGGCGTTATCGGAAATCGCCTGGCTGTGGCAGTCGTGGCCGGTTCGGACTGAATTAAACCATGTCGAATCAGGCAATTGAATGGAGGCGTGACGCCTCTCCTGGAAGGGCAGGATGCTACTGAGCAACAACCTCTTTCTCGTCTCGGTATTGGTGCTGTTGATCGTGGCCATTCTCGGGGTCGCGGTGGTGCTTTACTTCGCCACGCGTCCGGTGGGCGAAAAGCCCAAGCCTGAGGTGGTGCCCACTTGGTCGGCCGACGCCTTGCGTGCCGGTTTTCGGCAGGCTATCGATATCATCGAGTCCAATATCAGTTCGCGCGCCGAACGCTATAACGTGCCCTGGGTCGTGGTGCTCGAGGATGGCGATCAGGCGCGTCTTCCCCTGGGGCATACCGGCATTCCGGGAGTCTATGGCAGTGGCCCCGCCTTGTCACAACAAATTCATTGGGAGTTCTTCGAGCGGGGCGTGGTGGTTGATCTCGCGGTCGGGGCGACGCAAGAAAGTGACAGGGACGAGCAGTGGGAGCAGTTCCTGACGCTGTGCCGCAGTTACCGGCCGCAGCGGCCATTTGATAGCGTTGTCGTGACGATTCCTGCGGCCCTGCTGCTGGATAGCGAAGCGCGCCCCGAGCTGATACGCCGTGCCGGTGTGATGCATAGACGTCTGTGGCTGGCTCAGAACCGCTTCGCCATGCGCCTGGCTCTGTATGTTCTGGTGACAGAGTGCGAGAGCATGACGGGCTTCAGCGCCTTTGCGCGTGCCCTGCCAGATGGTATGCGGGCCAGCATGTTGGGCTGGTCATCGCCTTACGATCCATCGATTTCTTATCAGTCCGACTGGGTAGAGCAGGCGATGGCGGACGTTGCCGCTACGGTTGACGATACCGTGGCCGAGGTTCTGGTCACGCGCGAGGTGGGCGTCGCCGATATGCTGGTCTTGACCTCGCGCGTACGTGAAATTCAACCCCAGCTCCAGTTGTATCTGGATGAGTTGATGCGGCCCAATGTTTATCACGAGCCGTTTTTGTTGCGGGGCGTTTACCTGACCGGAGACAGTGGCGAACTCCAGACGCCTCAGTCGGCCAATGCGCCGGACTTGCTGCAGCCGGCCTTTCTTCGTGCGGTGTTCGAGCGCAAGATTTTTCTGGAATCCGGCCTGACACGCCCGATCCGCAATGCCACGCTGACACGCCCGCTCTTGCACAAAGGCTTGCGCCTTGCCGCCGGGGGCGTGCTGGGCGTATGGGCCATAGGTATCGTGGTCGCCACCATCGATGTCGGCCGCCATGCGCCAGGACAGGTGGCCGCCCTGCGAGAGATACGGCGCATTGCGGCAGCAGATGATCAGGACCGTTCGGCAGACTGGTATCGCCGCAGCGCAATCACGCTGCTGGGGCTGGAGCCGGAGGTTCGCGGCGAAGGTGGTTTGGCCTGGATGCTGCCGGGTTCCTGGTCGATGTTTGATGGTCTGAATGCCGCGCTGCGTGAGGCGCTGATGCGCGAATTCCGCGACGTGGTGCGGGTGGCGATTGAGCGTGGCTTTGCGGCACGCGCTACGGCCTTGAGCGGCCAGACGGGGCCGGACGGTCCATGCCGTGCGCCGGCGGGTCTTGCTGAGGGGGCTGATGTGCTGGCGCTGACCGACCGCGCCGATTTTCGTGCAATGCTGGCCTATGTTTCCCAGGTTGAGCGGTTTTCGAATGCCTGGAGCGCCTGGCACGACAGGACTGCGGGAGTGCTGTCTTTGCAGCCGGCGGTTCAGTATGCATTGGGGATAGACGCCTCACCCTCTGCCTTGCAGATCCTGGCCTCCATGCCGCCGTCTGAGGCGCATCAGAATGTCTATGCAGATGCCTTCCAGTGCGCCTACGAAAAAGGCATGGGGCAGCTCGAAGACTCGCTGTTCACGCAAAACCCTCTGTTGCGCGCCGAGCGCAAGGCGCAGCATGCCCTGGCCGCTTTTACGCAGCGCGCGCCCGTCGACGGAGAGGCCGATTTACGCGATCTGGTGCATGCCATTTCCGCGGAACAAGACCTGCTCTCTTCGGCCAACACCGCCTGGCTGCACCAGGATGTTTTCATGCCTGATCCCCTTCTTGAGCAGATTTTCTCCACCGCTGCCAAGGTGCCGCTGTTGGGACAGACGGTCGTGGCGAAAAGCCGAGCGTCCTTTCAGGACGCCTTCGCGGTGCTGCGCAGTCAGATTGCGTCATTTACCTCTGGTTCCGATGCGGGTTTGCAATGGCGCGAAAACCAGTATGTCTTGTCGCCAGGCAGATTAGCTTTGCGTGACAGTCTGGCGGGATTGCTGGTGCAACCCTTTATGCAAGTGCCGCCCGCAACGCAAGTCCCTGATCTGCGTGGGGCGGCGCTGGTGCATTGGGATATCAGCGCGCTGGATCAGGCCCTGGTGTTGATGGATGCGCGCACGGCCTTCTTGGCTCGGGGGCTGGCAGGCGTGCCGCTTACCTATGTGCCGGCCGTCATGCAAAGCGCGAATGCGCAGGCGGGTCTGGGTCTGTATCGGCGGGCGGTGGCTGCCCTTGAGCCAGGCTTCGCTTTACGGTCGATGGAGTTTCAGGCGGCGGCCGACCGTGTGCGGCGGATTGCCTCCCTGCTCGGTGACCTGGGTGCGGTGCGGGAGCGTGGCGAGTTGCTGGCATTGCTCTCGCGCGGGGCGCTGGCGGCGCTGACGCATCTGGATGACATGTTGCGCCGCGCAGATCTTTATGCCGTCCAAACTGATGTGTCGCTGCCTGGCACATCCTTGCTGGCAGCCTTTGGTGTTGCAGACCTGGCGGGGCTGGATGCCTATCTGGCGCAGCAGGCGGGCACGTTGCAGGAGTTGTCGGCCCAAGCCGCCGTTTATCTGACGGCACTTTCTCCGAGTGATGCCCGCTCTGTTGTGGCGCAGCGATGGCAAATGATAGGGCAGGAACTTGAACGTTATGCCTTGCGCAATCCTAATAGCGCCCTGCTGCGGCTTGAGCAATGGATACGCCTGGCCGGGCAGACCAAGGACTGCGCCAAGTGGCCTGCGGCGCCGAGCGCTTCGTCGGGTTACTTCGAACTGCATTGGTCTCGTCTGGCCGCGACCCTGCGGGAGCGTTGCCTCGGGCGCGACAGTTTGCAGTTCCAGACCGATTGGCGGCGTTTCACCACGGCCTACAACGAACTGCTGGGTGGCCGCATGCCCGTGGCCGATCCCAAGGCGCCGTCGCGTGGCGTCGTGCCTCGGCCCGCCGCGACGGTGCAGGGAGTGCAGGATGTGCTCGGGCGGTTTCAGTCGCTGCCCTCATACGAGTGGCCCCCTGGCGCGATCGCCGATTTTCTGACGCGCTTTCGCGCCTGGGCTGAAGTGTTGCAGCCGCTTTGGTCGGCGACCGGCGAGTCTGGCTACCACCTCGCCTGGAACTTCCGGGTAAATCGGGGGGCGGAGGTTGCTGCCAACCAGATTATTTCCTGGACCTTGTCCGTAGGCAGCGAATCCGTGGGCAGCGACATGCCAGACGCCCGCCTGCGCTGGGCGGTGGGATTGCCGATAACGCTGAGCGTGCGTCTGGCCAAGGACGCGCCGTTGCTGCCGCGGGCCGATCCCACTCAGCCGCGGATGTCGGTAGATGGCCATCAGGTCAGTTGGACCTTTCAGGGGCCGTGGGCGCTATTCACGATGCTGGGCTGGCAAGGGCTCGATAGCGGGCTGTTGCGGTTTGAGGTGCCGGTCATGGTGGAAAACATCAATGACTTTGCTCGCTTGCCACCGGGTCAAAAGCTGAAGTTCTTCGTTGATCTGAATCTTTTCTCGCTCGGAGAGGGCAAGCCGCTCAACTGGGCGCGGCCTTTGCCGCCCATCGCGCCAGCCGGGAGTGGCCCGTGATCGAACATCTTTTGCAGGCCATTTCTGGTGAACCTGCCGGACGATCCTTGCGCTATGACCCGATCACTACGCGCATCAGCGCCATGCGCCAGGAAGATGATGCCTCTCTGCCGCAAGGAGAGTGGCAGCGGGAGTTGCAGCGGGCCGACTGGAATGGCGTTGCCGCGCTATGTGAAGAAGCGCTGGTCGAGCATGGCAAAGACTTTCAGATCGCTGCCTGGCTATGCGAGGCATGGGCCAGGCAGCGGGGTCTGGAGGGGCTGTGCTGCGGGGCGCAATTGCTGGATGGCCTGATCGCCAACTTTTGGGAAGATGGCTGGCCCGCCATCGAAGATGACGATGTGGAGGCAAGGCGTGCGCCCTTTGTCTGGCTGGTGGCGACATTGCCCGTTGTCCTTTTGGCCCATATTCCTTTGTTGGACAACCGCGCCCAGGCATGGCTGACGGTTGATGTTTTCCGCCGGCTGACGATGCGCGGTGCAGCACAGGCAGATGAGGCGCTGCAAGAAGGGCCCGATATGGCGCAGGTGGAGCGACTTATCGCGGCGCAACCGCAACACGGCGATGTGTTGCGCACGGCCTTAGACCAGGCGCGTCTGGCTTGGGAGGCGCTTGATCGGCGGTTGAACGAGCATCTGGGATTGGAGGCGCCGAGTTTTGAGCCTCTGCGCGAGGCGTTTCGCCAATGGGAGGCCTGCCTGGCGGCACTTTGGCCCCTCAAGGCGATATCGCAGCCTGAGCCAGTCGTTGAGGTGGTCGCGCCGTCGGCGGAGCCGGAGACGATGTCAGTGCCGGCGCGCATCGAGCGTCCGCGCGATCGGGCGCATGCCTATCAGCAGATTGAGATGATTGCCGCCTATCTGGCCGAGATAGAGCCGCATAGCCCGACGCCGTATTTGCTGCGGCAGGCGGCTTCCTGGGGCGCAATGCCCTTGGATGTCTTGATGCGATCTATTGCGCAGGAAGAGGGCGGGCTGGCGCGGCTGCTCTCCTTGTTGGACGTGGCTTAACTGCCTGGATAGCCCGATTGTTCGGGGTTTGGCCCGAAATTGCTGGTATCTGTCAGCAGCCTGAAATGGCAGGTTCAGAATGCAGATCTATCGGAAGCTTTCCAATTTTTCGGGGTAGTCAAACATGAGCAATCACACCAACAATGTCTGGGAATATGCCAAATACCATGTTGGCAATAAGTCGATTCACCAACGTGTCTGGCACTCACCCAAATTGCACGAGTTGCGCAGCGCCGTGTCTAGCCGTGGTTCTGCGCTGTCCAAAGGGGCGAAGCTTGGCGGCAACGTGACGCGCACCGTGCTGGGTCTGGTGCCGATTCCTGCCCTGGCGACCATTCTTTCCGGCGTGCAGACGAAGATCGAAGAAAAGTATCGCGAGTATCTTCGCGGCAAAAAGCTCGATGGGCTGGCCAGCACGGATCCGGAGTTCGTGAAGTTCTCTATCAAGGATGCCAGTATTGAAGAGATGGATCGCATGCGCTGGAAAGCCGAGCATGATCTGACCGAATTGCAGCGCGTCGGCCAAAAGTGGGGCGAGGCGCGTCAGGATGCGGCGGGTCGGGGTGCGGTATGTGATTTCATGGCGGACGCCGCCCGCCATGTCGCGCAGGCCGAACGCCGGCTGGATATCTTTGAAAAAAAGGTGGCTGAGATCAAGGCGCTGATGCTGGCCTGCGAGATCTGGTCTTCGAATGCGCGCAAGTCGATAGATAAGTTCCGCCAGGAAGCTGAGGAAAGCTTTGCTGAGCTCGCCAAGATCGATCAGCAGATGGGGGCCTATGCGGCCGACAATCATCTCAATTGCGGCGCCTTCTGCATCCATGGCGGTCGGGGCCAGATTAATCGGCGCCGTGATCAGGTCATCAATGCCGCCGCTGTCGCGACGACGATGCTGACCGACCTGGGAGATATTGACAGTTTTCTGTCGCTCAACCGCGAGACGTTTACGGTGACGGATTCGCTGGGGCCTTATCGCGCTAGCAGCGACGACTGACGGACTACGCCGTGTGCATGGGCTGGCTGCCCGCGCAAATTGCTAGTCAGCGCTGCCGGCTCGCCGCTTTACTGCTTTGGCTAGCCAGCTTTGCGCCGCGTGGGCTGGCCGCGCGGCGCAGCGCAAGGCTTAGAGCCCGGCGCCAGCAAGATCGGGTTGGCGCAAATGCCAGTCCGTTTCTTGTTGAAAGCTCATGCCGATTCGGCCCAGGCGGTCTTCTGCGAAGGGGGCGCCCATCAGTTGTACGCCAATCGGCAGCCCCTCGCTGCTGAAGCCGGCCGGCAGGGCCAGCCCAGGCGCGTTCATATAGTTGCCGGGCCGGGTGAAGGCGGCCAGGGGAGTCGACAATTCGTCTGCCTCTTCGACGCGGCAGGCTGCTATGGGCAGGCAGGGAGTGATCAGCGCATCGAAATCCGCAATCCAGCTTTGCCAGGCCTGGCAGGCCTCGGATTGCGCTTGCAGGGCTTCGATGTAATCGGCTGCGCCGATCTGTTTTCCGTTCAACACCCGCGCCCGCACATGCGGCCCGATGGGCAGTTCCATGTCCTCGATGTAGCTGCGATGCAAGGCATAGGACTCCGCTGCGATGATCTGGCCATTGCGCAGCATCATCTCATGGAAGTCGAAGGGCAGTGCCGGGTGTTGGATTTCGGCCCCCAGGTTTTGCAGAACACGGCAGGCCTCTTCAAAAGCTTGCAGCGTATCGGCCTCGATCGGCAGGGGGAATTGCGTGGGCGACATCATGGCGATGCGCATGCCGCGCAGCGACCCGCCGGGAGCGGGGCAGTGGAAGGCGGGTTGATGCAGGGTCAGCGGATCGCGTGCGTCGGGGCCGGCCAGTACGGCAGTCAGCAGCATGGCATCGCGGGTGTCACGCGTGAGCGGACCGATGGAGTCCAGCGATGTCGAAAGGGGTACGGCGCCATACAGGCTGATCAGACCGCGAGTGGTCTTCAGGCCGGTCACACCATTGAGTGCGGCAGGAATACGCACCGATCCGCCGGTATCGGAACCCAGTGCTGCGGGGACGAGTCCGGCGGCAACCGCCACACCCGAGCCGCTTGATGATCCGCCCGGAATGCGCGCATGCTGCATATCCCAGGGGTTGCGCGGCGTGCCCAGCAGGGGATTGGTTCCCCAGCCGCCGAAGGCGAATTCGACCATCTGTGTCTTGCCCAGAATGACCATACCGGCATCGAGCAGGCGGGTGACGGCGGTGGCCGTGACCTCACTGCGGCGTTGCCGCCAGGCGGCGGACCCGCCTGTGGTGATCTGGCCTTCGATGTCGCACAGATCTTTGACGGCAATGGGCAGACCGTCCAGCGGGCTGAGTAAGCCATAGCCTGAGCGCCGGCGCGCGTCGGCGGCCTCGGCCAAGCGCAGAGCGCCCTCACGGTCCACGCTGGCGAAAGCGTTCAGCACCGGGTTGGCCCGCTCAATGCGGTCCAGGAAGTACCGCGCCAATTCCACCGAGCTGTAGCGACCTTCAGACAGCCCTAGGGCCAGCTCGCTCAGCGTGGCAAATGCAATGTGAGACATGTTTTCCTCAAGTTGAGGCGCCGACCTTAAGGCCGGCGCCAGCAGGGTTAACGCTTGTTCCAGTTCGGAGCCGGGAAAACAGGCTTTTCAGTGGCGACGTCCAACGGCCACACGGGCACCATGCCCTTGCCGGGCTGGAGCTGTACGACGGGGAAGGGCATTTGCAACTGCTTGCCCGTTTCGTCGATGGCGTAAGGACCGGCCATGACGGTCACTTTGCCGGACAGGTCCAGCGATGCCTTCTTGAGCGCGGCGGGGTCCGTCGAACCGGCCTGCTTGACGATTTCCTCGGTGAGTGCGCCGGCGCCATAGGCCAGTGCGGTCTGGAAGTCAGGCGGAAACTCGGCCTTGGGGAACTTCTTGTCGTAGGCGGCCGCGAACTGTTCACGGTTAAGGCCTGCATTGACCTTCCAGTTAATCGCCGGATGGTAGTTGGTGTGGCTGTAGATGTAGTTGGAGTCTGCGCCGATGGCCTGGAACTGCGGCGTCGAAGCGTACACCATGAAAACGTAGGGGAAGTTGATATCCAGCTGCTTGAGCTGGCGGGTCATGCTGATCAGATCGCCCTCATACGAGGTCGGCACCAGTGCTTCGGCGCCTGCAGCCCGCGCTTTTTGCAGCAGGGTGCTGAAGTCCTTCTGGCCCTTGGGGTACTTCTCGAACATGACGACTTCCATGCCGTTCTTGAGGGCCTGCTCGCGCCCGCCCTCGGCCAGACCAGCAGGGAAGGGCTCGTCGGCATAGATCAGCGCGACCTTTTTCACGCCGAGTTTGGCAGCCTGCTCCATGCTGGCGCGCAGCATCGCAGACACCGGCATCTGCGTGCCGGAAACCATGTTTTTGAAACCCTGTTTGTAGAGGTCATCGCTGGCGGCGGACCAGACCATCATGTATTTGCCCAGACGTTCGGTGACCGTGGCGGCTGCGGCCGTCAGGGTGGAGCCAAAGGGGGCGAACACCAGATCGACCTTATCGTCCGCGATCAGGCGCTCGTACACGCGGGTGACCATTTGCTTGTCGCTGCGGTCGTCCAGCTTGACCAGTTCAACGGGATATTTTTTTCCCTTGATTTCGATACCGCCGCGGCTATTGACGTCATCGACCCAGAGCTCGACGCCACGCACGCCCGATTGCGAGGCGAGTGCGAAGTTGCCCGTCGAGGACACGGTCATGCCGATACGGATTTTGTCGGATGTTTGCGCCGAGGTGGGTGCTGCGGCGGCAAGCGCGAGCGCGAGGGCTGGCAGGCGGGTCAACCAGAGTTTGGCAAGCATGAGTTGTCTCCAATCGTTATAAATATGCGGTCCCGGCTCGGTTCGCTCAGGAGCCCAGGATCGTGTCCTAAGCGATAATTGCTCAAAACACGGTAAAGCGTATAACAAATAGGCATGGAGTGCACGTCTTGAATAAATTGAACTATCGGCAGACCGAGATGCTCTGGGCCATCGTGATGGCCGGATCGATCAGCGGCGCCGCCCGTTTGCTCAATATTTCGCAGCCCGCAGTGAGCCGGATGCTGGCCCATACGGAGAAAGCGATAGGCGTAGCGCTGTTCGAACGGGTGCGCGGCAAGCTGCGCCCGACCTTGCAAGTCCGTAGCCTGTTTGAGGAAATTGAGAAAACGCAGCGCATGATGCAGCGCGTCAATGACTTGGCCGATAGTCTGGCCGGGGAAGGCTCGGCGATATTGCGGCTGGTTTCCATTCCCAGTCTGGCGCAGTTTCTGGTGCCGCGCGCCGTGGCGCGTTTCCAACAGCATCGCCCCGATATGTTGTTGCGTCTGAACACGACGGCGTTGCCGCTGCTGATCGGCGAGGTGTTGCAGGGCGAGGCCGAGCTGGGCTTGGTGGTCATGCAGGCCGAGCACCCTTTTCTGGTCTCGGAGCAGCTATACGTGGGCCGCATGGTGGCCGCTATCCCTAAGAGCTATCCCCTGGCGGCGCGGGCAAGCGTCAGTCTGGCGGATCTGTCGCCCCATCCGCACATCCTTGTGGGAACGCGCATGCCCTACGGCATGCTGGTTCAAGGGGCGTTTGAGCAGGCGGGTCTGCCCTGCCGCATGGTGGCCGATGTGCCCTGGAGTCAGTTGGCCTGTGCGCTGGTCAGCGCCGGGGTGGGCATTGCCATCGTAGATGAATTCACTGTGATGCCGGGTGCTTTGCCCGACGTGGTGATCGTCCCCCTGGACGAGAATATTCCCCTGACGGTGTCGGTGGTTTATGCCAGCAATCGCGAGCCTTCTTTGATTGCCCGGCAGTTCATCCAGGAGCTGAAAGGCGTCCTCGACGAGGTGTTTCCCGTTAGAAAAATGCCGAAATAAGGGTTAGTCCTTAACTTGCAGTTATGGTTTTAACTGTTCATAATCGCCTCCAAATAAAGCAGCCGATTCATCCGAGTCGGTCCGGAGGAAGACAATATGAGCAGCAGTCCCACCTTGGCGGTGGCCGCGTCGCATCGCGCGCAGGATATGCACGCGATTCGTTTGCGTACCCGCATAGCCGTTACCCTTTTCGCCGTATTAGCGATCATTCTTGCCGTGGTGCCTGCGGCGACATCGAATATTTCCTTCGCCTTTTATCTGATGCTTTGGATAACCATGGCCAGCGCCATGAATATCTGCGTCGGTTTCACGGGCTACCTGCCCTTTGGCTATGTGGTGTTTTATGGCGTGGGTTCTTACGCCACAGGCATCTGCTACAAGATTCTGGGCTGGCCGATATTGCCCTCGCTGCTTGCTGCGGGGGGCGTGGGCGTGGCCATCGCCATGTTGCTGGCGCCGACCTTGCGTTTGCGCGGGGTGTATTTCGGCATCGTCAGCCTGGCGCTGGCGACCATCGTCAAGCTGGTGATCTCCAATCTGCCGCAGTCTTTCACGGGCGGCAGCATGGGCATCATTCTGTCCAACGCCAACAATCCCACGCATAGCTATTACGCCATGCTGATCGTGATGGCGGCCACGCTGGCTGTCGTGACCTGGCTGTCGGTGTCCGGGCTGGGCCGTGCGCTCAAAGCCATCCGCGACGATGACGGCGCGGCCGCCTGCGTAGGCATTCATGTGCCGAACACGCGTCTGAAGGCCTGGCTGCTGGCTGCGCTCTTTCCGGCATTAGCCGGAGGTATCGAGGCTTGGTACACCAACGTGGTCGATCCGGAATATGCCTTCCATGTGCTGATCACCGCCAAGAGCATCATCTATGCCATGGCGGGCGGCTTTGGCACGATTCTCGGTCCGGTTGTCGGGACGCTGGCGCTCCTGGGCATCGATCACGTGATCTGGCAGAAATTCCCCGTGGTGAACCTGCTCTTGCTGGGTTTGATCATTGTCCTGCTGATGCTGTTCCTGCCACGCGGCATTGTCGGCAGTCTGCTCAAGCGCAAGCCCGAACTGCGCCGCTACATTGCCTGAGGAAGCTGTCATGACCGGTTTGATTATTCAAGGCCTGATCAATGGCCTGATCCTGGGCGCCATCTATGGTTTGATCGGCGTCGGCTTGAACGTGATTTTTGGTGTCCTGCGCGTGGTGAACTTCGCGCATGGCGAGTTTCTGGTGCTGGGCGCTTATTTCGCCTACTACCTGATGGAATATGCCGGCATCAATCCGCTGATTGCGCTGCCGCTTTCATTCGCCGTGTTTTTCCTGGCGGGTTATCTGCTGTATTTCGTGCTTATCCCGCGTCTGTCCAAGGCCGAAGATCCCGAAATGAGCTCGCTGTTGCTGATGTTTGGCGTGTCTATCATGCTGGGCGCCATCATGCTGCTGGCCTTTGATGCCGACGCCCGCTCGCTGCCCTTTGAGATGGAGCCGGTGTTTTTCAAGTTTGGTCAGGTGATCATTCCCACGGTACGCCTGCTGGCTTTGGTGATTGCCTTGGCCATCATCGCCGCACTCACGGTATTCCTGTACCGCAGTCAGGTGGGCAAGGCGCTGCGCGCCATCATCATGAACCGTGACGCGGTGCGTATTGTCGGTATCAACGCGCAGCGTTTGTCGGCTGTCGCTTTCGGCCTGGGCTTGGGCCTGGCTGCCGCCAGCGGCGTCTTGGTGGCCATGGTGTTTCCTTCGTTCTCGCCCTTTATGGGCAATGACTACACCCTGATCGGCTTTATTGTCATCGTGCTGGGCGGCCTGGGGCATCCCGTCGGCGCGCTGGTGGGTGCCTTGTTGTTCGCGATCACCGAACAGGTTTCGGTCGTGTTCTTCAATCCTTCGATCGCCACCATTCTGGGCTTTGCCTTGATGGTTGCCATGATCTTCATTCGTCCCAGCGGTCTGTTTGGCCGTCAGGCGCTGCGCTGATCGGGAGACCACCATGTTGAAAGTCAGAAATCTCAAGAAACGCTTTGGCGGGCTGGTGGCTTTGCAGGGCGTAGATGTGGATGTGCCGCGCGGCGCTATTCTGGGCGTAATCGGCATGAACGGTTCGGGCAAGACCACGATGCTCAATTGCATCAATGGCCTGTACACGCCTGATGAAGGACGCATCGAACTCGATGGGCAGGACATCGCTGGCAAGCCGGTCCACGAAGTGGCCCGGCTAGGCGTGGGCCGGACCTTCCAGGTGCCGCGTATCTTCCGCCAGCTCAGCTTGCTGGACAACCTGGATGTGGCTCAACAGCATACCGGGCGCAGTGCCGATGACCGCTATGCGCAATCGGAATATTGGTTGAACAAGGTGGAGCTTTACCGCCTTCGGCACAACTACGCCGAAGAGCTGTCTGGCGGACAGCAAAAACTGGTAGAGCTGGCGCGCATTATGGCGGCGCGCCCCAAAGTGGTGTTGCTGGACGAGCCTTTTGCCGGGGTCAATCCGGCCTTGGCGCAGCTGCTTATCTCCATCATCCGTGACATGCCTCGGGAACATGATTGCTCGGTGGTGCTGGTTTCGCACGACCTGACGTCGATCTATCAGTTGTCCGATCACATCATTGTCATGAACGAAGGTGCCATCCTGACCCAGGGTGATGCCGATCATGTGCGCGCCGACCCCCGGGTGGTCGAAGCCTATCTGGGAGCTTGAGATGAGCAACGCGATACTTGCGCTGGAAGACGTTACCGTGGCCTATCACGGTGACATCACCATTTTGAACCGCATCAATGTACAGGCCCGTCAGGGCAAGGTCACGGGCGTGATTGGGCCCAATGGCGCCGGCAAGTCCACCGTGCTGAAGACGCTGTTTGGCTTTTTGCCACTGCGCACGGGCCGCATTACTTTGCGCGGCGAAGATATCAGCGCCCAGCCCTCGTTTGAACGGGCACGCCATGGCGTGGCCTTTGTGCCGCAGCACCGCAGTCTGTTCGGCGAACTCTCGGTGCACGACAACCTGCTGCTGGGATGCTGGCCTTTTCGCAAGGACAAGCACCGTGTGCGTGAGCGCATTGATTCGGTGTATGACCGCTTTCCGATCCTGGCACAAAAGCGCCATGATCCCGTATCCAGCATGAGCGGGGGGCAGCAGCGTTTTGTCGAGTTCGGCCGCGCCCTGCTCATCGAGCCCTCGGTCATCCTGCTGGATGAGCCCACCGCGATGCTCGCACCTAAGATTTCCAAGGAAATCTACACCTTGATCCGGGGTTTTGCTGATGAGGGGATGACGGTAGTGCTGGTCGATCAGAACGTGCGGCGCTGCGCCGAGATTTCCGACTATATGTACATTCTGGAGCTGGGACGCAACAAGGCCGAAGGTGGCCGTGAAACCTTTGCTGAAGGCGGTGGCCTGCGCGAAATGGTGGCGTCCTGGATGGACTACAAGATCGATTGATTTCCTGTGCCGGCCGTGCGGGCTGTGCATTTTTCAGCGAGGGCAAGGTTTCGCCGATTCCTCGCGACGGCACTTTCGGGTGCCGTTTTTTTTGTCTGCGGCGGACGATGGCGATCAATCTGGCCGTCTGTCGGGGACCTCGATCACGCAATGAGGCAGAAAGTGCTTTTGCTCGCCTTTGCGGCGATAACCCAGCGGATTGGCGACGACGCGGCAGCGGCGCCCGGTGGCCGGGTCTTGCACGACATAGTCATGGGGGCAGTGCAGGTGGCCGTGCAGCCATAGATCCGCCTGCGCGAGTAAATCATCGAGGGCATTGCAAAAACCGGCCGTGCCCGGTGTCAGGCCATAGCGCGGATCGGCGCTGCGCAAGCTGGGGGCGAAATGGGTGATCGCGACGGTCGGCCCGTCAAAGGGCTGCGCCAGGGTTCGGCGCAGCCATGCCTGGCTTTGCAGGCCCAGTTCACGCAGCGCTTCGGCCAGCATGGGCTGCCCTTCATTATCCAGCGTGGTGTTCTTGCTCAGGTAGAAGTTGGCCGCGCGATAGGCCTTTTCCAATTGCTGGCGGCGCAGGGTCTCGGTCTTTTGCGTGATAGCCAAGGCCTCGAAGTCCGTCCATAGCGTAGCGCCAGCAAAACGCACGCCGTCGAGCACCAGGGTTTCGCGTTCCAGCCAATAGATGTTCAGCCGTTCGCAGACCGCGCGCATGCGTTCGGTCGCGGCTTGATAAGCTAGGCCGTCGAATTCATGATTGCCCGGCACGAAGATGACAGCAGGCGGACGCGCCGCCATGAAACGCCCTAGACCGAAATCATCGCCGGGCAGCTGTGATCCGGCCTGATAAGAGCCGATGTCACCGGCCAGGACCAGTACGTCAGCCCCCGGAGCGGGCGAAAACTCGAAGTCCGGGTTGGCCTCGAGATGAATGTCGGAGAGCAGTTGGATGCGCATGTCGCTAGTGTAGAGGCATGCGCATCGGGCTTGATCAAGCGCGGGAAACCTCGGGTCGCAGCGTGCGCAGCGGGCGGCGCAGCAACTGGGCCATCAGCACGCCAGCCAGCGCCGCGCCACCGCCCATGAGGTGGTAGGCCTTCAGGCTTTCACCGAACATGCCTACCGCAATGGCCGCAGTGAATAGCGGCAGCAAATTCATATACATCGCGCAGCGGTTGGGGCCCAGTAGTTTGACGCCCTGCATCCAAAGCACCGGCAGCAAGACCGAGGCGCAGAGTCCGGCGTAGGCGATGAGCGGCAGGCTGGCGTGCTTAGGCAGGGCGGCTTCGGCAGGCAGGCGCATTGTCAGCAGGCCCATGATGATGAATGCCGTAATGCCTTGCACATAGTTCGATTGCCATGTGGGCAGCCCCACCTGCCAGCGTTTGAGCAGCACGCCATAAAGCGCATAGGCCAGACTGGCGGCCAGCATCAGCAGATCGCCTGCGTGGGCGCCGCCGCTTAGCAAGACGCCTGGATTGCCGCCGCTGATCAGGTAGACCAGTCCGCAGAAAGACAGCACGCCGCCTGTCAGCATGCCCAGCGTGGGTGTCTCGCGCAGCAACAGCACCGACAGCAGCATGGTCAACAGAGGCACGAGCGAAGTCAGGATGGCCATATTGGTAGCGGTGGTCGTGTGCGCGGCCTCATAAGACAGGCATTGAAACAGCACCATGGATAGAAAGCCCAAAAAGGCCAGGCGCAGCAATTGCGGCCGGATCATCGCCCTGTTACGCCAGGCCGGTCTGGCTACAAAAAGACTCATGACGGCCACGGCCAGCACCAGCCGCCAGAAGGTGATGGCTAGCGGATCGATGCTGCGAGCCGAGAGCTTGGACACGATAACGTCGCCAGCCCAGAGCAGGATGGCCGAAACGGGATACAGAAAAGAGAAGGCGGGCATGGCATGCGGGGAGAACGACGAGAGAGCTGCCATCCTGCGCGAGTCCGCCAAGTCTGTCCCACGCTAAAATGTCGATAGTTATCGTAAAAGTGACAAATAGACATGTTGGCGCAACCGGCTCACGACATCCATCTGGCGTTTGAGCGCACCGAGCATCCGGTGGCGGTGCTGGCGGCCGACTATCCGCAGGGCGCGCGCATTCCGCGTCATTGTCACCGGCGTGCGCAGCTGCTCTATGCGGTCGAGGGCGTGATGATTGTCGAAGCGCGCGCCGGCCGCTGGGTGGTGCCGCCTACGCGTGGGGTGTGGCTGGATGCGGGTCTGGAGCACAGGGTGCGCATGAGCGGCAGGGTGAAGATGCGCACGGTGTTTGTTGAGCCGGATGCTGTCGCTCATCTGCCGCAGGGCGGCTGCGTGGTCGAGGTGCCGCCTTTGCTGCGCGAGCTGATTCTGGCCGCGGCGCTATTGCCGCTAAGCTATGAGGATACCGGCCGGGATGGCCTGCTCATGCGTTTATTGCTGGCCGAACTGGCCGCGATTCCGCGTTTGCCGCTCTATCTGCCCTGGCCGCAGGATAAGCGTTTGCGCGCCTTGTGTGACGCGCTTTCCCGCGATCTGGCTCAGGTCCATGAGGCGGCATATTGGGCAGAGCAGATGCAGGTGTCCACGCGCACCCTGCATCGCGCGTTTTTGCGCGAAACCGGCATGACATTTGGCCGCTGGCGCCAGCATGCCCGCCTGCTGTCTGCATTGGAAAGATTGGCGCATGGCGAGAAAATACTCAGCATCGCGCTGGATCACGGCTATACCAGCCAGAGCGCTTTTTCCGCCATGTTCAAACAGCATTTCGGCGTGCCGCCCTCGGCTTTCTATACCTAGCCGCCGCGCTGCTCGTAAGCGCCGTCTCTTATCTGCGCTGACGTCGGGGCGGTTTTCGAGCCATGCGGCAGGTGGCGGCAAGATCATGTCGCCTGTGTGCTCAGGCTAAAGAAGAATGGGCTTCGCCAGGCCTTGCCCCCTGCTGCATCGCAAGCGAGACGTTCCGCAGCCGCTGCGTCCTGGGGTAGAGCGGGGCAGGCAGGCCCATCCGAGACGCTTCACAGGCGAATTCATCCGCAGCGGACGCGGGCTGGCCGATAAGCCCGGGCGTGCGCGTTCTCCGATGCCGCATAATGTTGGCCGGGTCCGGCGCGCTGGCCGGGATGCAATTTCTGAATTGAATGCTCTTTCTGGAACGCTCGCATGCATAGCTCCTCTCCGAGTCAGTCTTCGGCATTGATGCGGCCTAATGCTTGGCTCAAGGAGCTGACGCGCCTGAAACCCGCCCATTGGCGCTGGGGCCGCTCGATTCGCGTGGCCCTGGGCATGGCAATTCCGCTGGGCTTCGGGCTGGCGCTGGACAATATAGCCAGCGTACTGTTCATCGCCATGGGCGCGATGTTGCAAGGGGTGGGCGAGCGAGATGCGCCTTATGCAGTCTTGTTCAAGAAGGCGGCTATCTCAGCGCCGCTCGGAGCGGTGAGTTTTCTGCTCGGCTATCTGAGCGCCCTGCCCTTGGGTGTCATGGTCGGCGTCATGGCCTGTGTCGCCTTTGTATCGGCCATCATCAGCAGCTATAGCGCCGCCCTGTCGATCGGATGTCTGCAACTGCTGGCCATGGGGGCGGTGTTCATCGGCAATCCCGAGTTGGCGCCTTATTGGCCGACCGGCTGTATGTTGCTGCTGGGTTCGCTGCTTTATATGGTGCTGCTTGCGCTGGAGGCGCTTTTTTATCGGCAGCGCCCGGATCGTGACATGACGATCAACCTCTTGCGCGCCCTGGCCGAACTGGCTCGCTCCCGCGCCGAGGGGCGGGTCGAGAGCGCCCGACAGCAAGTCACCGATCAACTGGCGGCGCTTTATGGTCTGCTGTTGCAGCGCCGCTCCCATGCCTTGGGCAAGAACAATCATTTGAATCAGGCCGATGCCTTGTTCGCCCTCTTGATGTCCAGTTCCGACCCGCAGGCGCTGCGGCAGGCGCATGACCAACTGCAAAGCATGGCGCGTGCCTATGGCGCAGGCAGCGACGATCCCATTGCAGAGAGCGCCGATGCCGCACAGCCCCTGTCCGCCACGATCGCGGCCTTGGGGCAGGCGTTGTGGGGGCGTACCGCGCCTGCCAGCCTTACCCTCGGTGCCCCCGAGCCCGTGCATCGCCAAAGCCGCCTGGCCCTGCTGCTGGACAAGCTGACCCCTGGCCGCCAGGTCGTGCAGCCGGCCTTAGCGCTTGCGCTCTGCACTGGTCTCGGATATTCGCTGTATTGGATCGACGATAAAAGCCATTGGTATTGGGTGCCCATGACGGTGTGCATTGTCATGAAACCTGATATGGGTTCCATTTTCGGGCGTACCGTATTGCGCTGCCTGGGCACGGCTGGCGGCGTCGTGGTCGGTAGCGCCATCCTGGCCTGGTTGCCGCCAGGGCCGCTCTTCGCCTTGATCATGGTGCTCATTGCCGCTGTCATGCCCTGGATGGGTCAGCGTTCCTATGCGCTTTTTTCCTTGGGCCTGACGCCTCTCGTGCTGGTGCTCATCGACGCCGTCAGTCCCGAGACCCACGGCGTTAACTATGCGGTGCTGCGGCTGATCGACACGCTGCTGGGGGCGGCCATCGTTCTGGTGTTCGGTTATCTCATCTGGCCGCGCAGCCAGGACCGCCAGATGGAGAGCGCCTTTCTGGTCGCGCGCCGGCAGATTGCCGCCTATCTGCGCGCCTCGCTCGACGCGGCGGGAAATCGCGATGCGCCCCAGGTCCATATCAGTCGGCGGCAAGCCTATGGCGCCCTGTCCAATATGCGCACCCGCTTACAGCAGGCTCTGGGAGATCCGCCGCCCGCCGGCCGCGAGGCGGCCGCCTGGTTTCCGCTGCTTGCCGCCGCCGAGCGCGTTTGCGACGCCATCACGGCTTATTCATCCCAAGTGCATCCCGCACCGGCCGAGCAGGACGTGCGCCAGCTCCAGGAACTGGCCCGCGTTATGGATGTCGGCCTGGATGATCCGGGCTGGAAACAGCTGGACGATAGGGTGCCGGACACCTCCCCCGAAGCCCGTCTGATCACCCAGATCCGCAGCGAACTGCGCCAAAGCCGCAGGATGGTGGAGCCAGGGCAGGGTGTTTGAGTGGCGCCAGGTTTTCTGGCGGCGAGATCGCGGCTCTCCGCTGTCGCCGCAGGCGGCCAAGGGCAGGCAGGGGCAGGCAGGGGCAGGCAGGGGCAGGCAAGGGCGCGCGTGTGGATGGACACGCCCCTACGGTTTAGAAAGGTTCGTCACGAACTAACGTCGCGCGGCCCATGCCGGCGCTTGCATCGAAGCCGCTATGGGCTCCAGACCGCTATGCCCACTGCTATGCCCCAACACCGCCTGCGCTAAGGCTAGGCTGCCTCGGCGTTCAGCCGGGATGCTGCGGTGGTGCTTCCTGCGGCGGTGCTTCCATCCCCCGGTTTTCAAAAGCATGATCAGCGCTAAAAACAAAAGCCCCGCCGCATGGTGCGACGGGGCTGCTTTCTGAATCTGCTTTTTGAATCTTTTGGTGGCCTGGGGCGGAATCGAACCACCGACACAAGGATTTTCAATCCTCTGCTCTACCGACTGAGCTACCAGGCCAACCGAGACCGAAACTATACATGAAAAAATCGGTGCAAGCACGTTGTCTGGCACTTTTTTTCATGATCAGGCAAAAAAATCCTGAAGTTTCGTCAGATTTTGCTTATATATTGAGCAAATGCGGGTGAAAACCGGGCTGGCGGGAGCAGGGTGGGCGTTGCGATGATGTTGTGCGGGCGCAAACAATGGGGAAGGCCGTGCGGTGGGGGCGTCTGTCTCGGCTTGCGCGGGGGGTATAATCTTGACTCTGGCTGTTCTCACTTGGCAGCGTTTCCCTACTCCTGATGTCAGTCGCAGTCCTTGCCTTCGGTCTGAATCACACCTCGGCGCCGGTTTCGGTGCGCGAGCGCGTGTCTATGCCCGTTGATCTGGTCAAGCCGGCATTGGCGGGCCTGCGTTCCGCTTTTGGCGGCGCGGTGCGCGAGGCGGCGATTTTGTCGACTTGTAATCGCACCGAGGTGTATTGCGCGGCCGACGCCGCCGTGGCTGAGCAATTGCCTATCTGGCTGGCCGACCATCACTGCATGGAAGCGGGCAGCCTGCATCCTCATTTGTATCGTCTGCACCAGAACGATGCCGTGCGTCACGCGTTTCGTGTGGCGAGCGGGCTGGATTCCATGGTGCTGGGCGAGCCGCAGATTCTGGGGCAGATGAAGGACGCGGTGCGCGCCGCCGAAGAGGCCGGCTCACTGGGCACTCTGCTGCATCAGTTGTTCCAGCGTACGTTTGCGGTGGCCAAGGAAGTCCGTTCGCAGACCGAGATCGGCGCGCATTCGGTGTCGATGGCGGCGGCGGCGGTGCGTCTGGCCGAACGCGTGTTCGGCGACCTGGGTCAGGCCCGCACGTTGTTCATCGGCGCGGGTGAGATGATTGAATTGTGCGCGACGCATTTCGCGGCGCAGCATCCGCGTTCGATGGTGGTCGCTAATCGCACCGCCGAGCGCGCCGAGTCCCTGGCCGGCCGTTTTTCGGCGGGCACCATGAAGCTGGCCGACCTCACCGAGCGTCTGGCCGAGTTCGATGTGGTGGTGTCCTGTACGGCCAGTTCCCTGCCCATATTGGGTTTGGGAATGGTGGAGCGGGCGACGCGCCAGCGCCGCCACAGGCCGATGGTCATGATCGATCTGGCGGTGCCGCGTGATATCGAGCCCGAGGTCGGCCGCCTGGACGACGTCTATTTGTATTCCGTCGATGATCTGGGCCGCCTGGTCCAGTCGGGCACGGATGCCCGCCGCGCTGCGGTGGTGCAGGCTGAGGCCATTATTGAAACCCGCGTGCAGGGTTTTATGCACTGGATGCAGTCCCGCGAGGTGGTGCCTGTGATTCGTGGCCTGCATCAGGCCGCCGAAGATGTGCAGGCCGCCGAACTGGAGCGCGCCCGCCGCCTGTTGGCGCGCGGCGAGTCGCCGGAAGCGGTGCTGGAGCAGTTGGCCCATGGCCTGACGCAGAAGTATCTGCACGGCCCGCTGGCGGCCTTGAACCGCAGCGCGGGCGACGAGCGCAAGCAGTTGCTCGCCTGGATGCCGCGTCTGTTCCCCGGCCGCGACTCCCGCCGTTAGCTGTTGAACCGCGTTCTGTCCTGACCGCGCGGCCTTGCCCGTGCGCGCTTGTTTTTTCCTCTTTTTTTCCGAATTCTTCCATGAAATCCTCCATGCTCGGCCGCCTGGAACAGTTGGCCCACCGCCTGATCGAAGTTGATGCGCTTTTGGCCGACCCGGATTCGGCAGGGGATATGGACCGTTTTCGCAGACTGTCGCGGGAACGCGCCGAGCTGGAGCCTGTGGTGCTGGCCTTCAATGCCTTTCAGAGCACCCAGGCCGACCTGGCCACCGCGCAGGAAATGCTGGCCGATCCCGAAATGAAGGCGATGGCCGAAGAGGAGATCAAGGCGGCGCGCGAGCGCATCGAAGTCCTCGAGGGCGAACTCCAGGTGTTGCTGCTGCCGCGCGACCCCAATGACGGGCGCAGCCTGTTCTTGGAAATCCGGGCGGGCACGGGGGGCGACGAAAGCGCGCTGTTTTCGGGCGATTTGCTGCGCATGTATTCGCGCTATGCCGAGAGCCAGGGTTGGCGCGTCGAGATCATGTCCGAAAGCCCTTCGGAGCTTGGTGGCTACAAGGAGGTGATCGCGCGTATCGACGGCGATGGCGCCTATGGCCGTTTGAAATTCGAGTCGGGCGCGCATCGTGTGCAGCGGGTGCCGGCGACCGAGGCGCAAGGCCGGATTCACACCTCGGCGTGCACGGTGGCCGTCATGCCCGAGGCCGATGAAATGAACGATATCGTCATCAATCCGGCGGATCTGCGCATCGACACCTTCCGCGCCAGCGGCGCGGGCGGACAGCATATCAACAAGACGGATTCTGCCGTGCGTATCACTCACTTGCCGACTGGCTTGGTGGTGGAGTGCCAGGATGACCGCTCGCAGCATCGCAACAAGGATCGCGCCATGCAGGTGCTAGCCGCGCGCTTGAAAGATAAAGAGCTGCGTGAGCGTCAGAGTAAAGAGGCCGCTGAGCGCAAGAGCCTGGTGGGCTCGGGCGACCGCTCCGAGCGGATTCGCACCTATAACTATCCGCAGGGCCGCGTGACGGATCATCGCATCAACCTGACGCTGTACAAGCTGCAGCAGATTCTGGAGGGCGATCTCAACGAGCTGACCGGGGCCTTGCTGGCCGAGCATCAGGCCGAGCAGTTGGCTGCGCTGGGCGAGGACATCTGAGCGTTATGCAAATCAAAGATCTGTTGCAGGATCGCCGTTTGCCGCGTCTGGAGGCGCGCATGCTGGTCGAACAGGTCTGGCGCCAGTCTCGGGCCTGGTTGCTCGCGCATGACGACGACGAGGCCCGTCCGGATCTTGTGGCGGCTTATGAGATGCTGGCGCAGCGCAGGCTGGCCGGCGAGCCCATGGCCTATGTGATCGGCGAGCGGGAGTTCATGGGGCATGTGTTTCAGGTTACGCCTGCGGTTTTGATTCCGCGCCCGGACACGGAAACCCTGGTCGAGGCCGCGCTGGCGTTTCTCAAGACGCGGCCGCAGGCCCGGGTGCTGGATTTAGGTACCGGCAGCGGCGCTATCGCCGTGTCGATTGCGCTGGCCTGCCCGCAGGCCGAGGTAAGCGCTACGGATCTCAGCGCCGAGGCGCTCGCGGTGGCGCGCGGCAATGCCGATAGGCTGGGCGTGCGCCTGCATCTGGCTCAGGGTAGCTGGTTCGCCGCGCTGGACGCCGATGCGCGCTTTGATCTGATTGTGTCCAATCCCCCGTATATTCATCGTAATGATGCGCACCTGGCGCAGGGTGATCTGCGTTTCGAGCCCCGTGGCGCGCTGACGGATGGCGCCGACGGGCTGGCCGCCCTGGCCGAAATCGCCCTGGAGGCGCCCGGGCGTTTGCTGCCGGGGGGCGCATTGTGGATGGAGCATGGCTGGGATCAGGCGGCTGCCGTCCGGGCTTTGTTACAAGAGGCCGGCTTGCGCGATGTGGCAAGCCAGCCCGATCTTGCCGGAATCGAGCGGATTTCCGGCGGCTTTCTATAATGATGCGTGTGTTCCGCTTATTCCTTTTGCGAGTTTATCCATGAGCGACGTCCAGAATTTCATCCGTGATACCGTCACCCAGCATCCCGTGGTGCTGTTCATGAAGGGCACGGCGCAGTTTCCGCAGTGTGGTTTTTCGGGCCGCGCCATCCAGATTCTGAAGGCCTGTGGCGTCAAGAAGCTGGTCACGGTCAACGTGCTGGAAGATGATGAAGTCCGCCAGGGCATCAAGACCTTCTCTAACTGGCCCACGATTCCGCAGCTGTATGTGCAGGGCGAGTTCATCGGCGGTTCCGACATCATGAACGAGATGAACGAAAGCGGTGAGCTCAAGACACTGCTGGATCAATCTGGCGCGACGGCCTGATCGATGCGCAGGCTGGTTGTCGCTATCACGGGCGCCACAGGCGCCCTGTATGCCGTGCGCATGTTGCAGGTGCTGCGTGGTGTGGAGGATGTGGAAACGCATCTGGTGGTCTCGGCTTCCGGCGTTTTGAATATCCAGCATGAAATGGATATCACTCGCCAGGAAGTGCAGGCGCTGGCCGACCATGTGTATGGCGTGCGCGACGTGGGCGCCACACTGGCCAGCGGCGCCTTCGCCACGGCCGGCATGGTCATCGCGCCCTGTTCCATGCGCACGCTGGCCGCAGTGGCCCTTGGCCTGTCTGACAATCTCATTACCCGCGCGGCGGACGTGACGCTCAAGGAGCGCCGGCGTCTGGTGATGCTGGTGCGCGAGACACCCTTTAATCTGGCTCATCTGCGCAATATGACGGCGGTCACGGAAATGGGCGGCATCATTTTTCCGCCGCTGCCGGCGTTTTATCACCGGCCCGCCAGCATCGAGGAAATGGTGGACCATACGGTCGCTCGTGTCCTCGAGTTGTTCGACATCCACGTGCCCGGCCCAACCTGGGAAGGCACGCGTCCCTGAGCGCCGCGGCTAGGGGGTCGGGTAGGTCTGCTGGTAGCGCACGCTGAAGGTGCTGAAGGCCTGGAGCGCCTGCTCCGGGTCGTGGCCGGCCTTGAGCAGAAAGCTGTCGAAGCCGACACGCGCCTGGTAGTAAATCGTGTCTATCATCACATCGCCCACGGCGCGCAGCTCTCCTTGCCAGCCATAGTCCCGGCGCAGCCACTGCGCCAGGGAATAGCCGCGCCCGTCGGTATAGACGGGAAACTCGATGGCAATGAAGGCGGGGGGCGTTCTGGCCAGGGTCTGGCCGAGGTCTTTCAGTTCGGCATCCGGACCGAGTTGCAGGCCGACAGGATGCTGGCGGGCAGCCAGCGCCTGGTGCTGGGCAAGCCACAGGGGCAGGTTCACGCTCCAGCCGGCTTCGTCAGGCGGCAGGCTGTTCTGGGGCTCGTGCAGCCGCCATGCGTTGTTTTGCAGCCGGCCTTGGCGGATAAGCTGGGGCAGAGAGAGGGCAATCATGGCAGGCCTCAGGCTTGGGCGGTTTCGCGGGGCTTGGCTAGCAGCGGATCGGCGTAGACATCTTTTTTGAAGGGATCGATGCCGACACGGTCCACGACGTCGATGAAGCGCTCCAGCTCGCTGTCGCGCAAGCCGAGGTAGGTGCGAATCAGGCGGTCTACGACATGGGCGACCTGTTCGCGGGCGAACGACGGGCCGATGATGCGGCCGATAGCGGCGCCGCCGCCTCGGGTCGAGGCGAGGTCCGTCAGGGGGCGCGCGCCGCCGTTCTGGCGGCCGCCGATAGTGACCTGATACCACTCTTCACCGGCCTTATCCACGCCCAGAATGCCGATGTGGCCGATATGGTGGTGGCCGCAGGAGTTGATGCAGCCGGAAATGTTCAGATCCAGTTCGCCAATCTCGAACAGATAGTCCAGGTCGTCGAACTGCTTTTGGATGGCCTCGGCGACCGGGATGGAGACGGCATTGGCCAGTGCGCAGAAGTCTCCGCCCGGGCAGGCGATGATATTGCTCAGCAGCCCGACATTCGGCGTGGCCAGATTGAGCGCCTGCAACTCGCGCCACAGGGCGGGTAATTGTGCGCGCTGCACATCGGCCAGAATGAGGTTTTGTTCGTGCGACACACGCAGTTCGCCAAAGCCATAGCGTTCGGAGAGGTCGGCTGCGGCGTCCATCTGGTCGGCGGTGATGTCGCCGGGAGGCACTCCGGTAGGCTTGAGTGACAGGGTCACGGCCGCATAGCCCGGCATCTTGTGGGCATGCACGTTGGTGCGCAGCCAGCGCGCGTAGTGTTTGTCCTGCGCCGCCAAGGCGGCATTGGGGTCGGTGGTGCTCTCTTGATAGGCCGGCCATATGAAGCGGCCCGCAATAGTGTCGAGCTGCGCTTGCGTGAGGGTGTCGGGGCCATCTTTGATGCGCAGCCATTCCTCTTCGACCTGCCGCGCATAGGCTTCGGGCGTGAGATCTTTCACCAGGATTTTGATGCGGGCCTTGTATTTGTTGTCACGGCGGCCGTGCAGGTTGTAGATGCGCAGCGCCGCCTGCAAATAGGTCAGCAGGTGTTGCCAGGCCACGAAAGGCTTGATCAGGTGGCCGACCATCGGCGTGCGGCCCATGCCGCCGCCTATCCAGACACGAAAGCCCAGTTGTCCGTCCTGTTCGATGGCCTGCAAACCGATGTCGTGCACGCCCACGGCGGCGCGGTCTTCAATGGCGCCGCTGACGGCGATCTTGAATTTGCGCGGTAGAAAAGCGAATTCCGGGTGCAGTGTTGACCATTGGCGAATGATTTCACACCACACCAGAGGGTTGACCAGCTCGTCGGGCGCGATGCCGGCGAAGTGGTCGGTGGTGGTGTTGCGTATACAGTTGCCGCTGGTCTGGATGGCGTGCATCTGCACTTCGGCCAGCTCGCCCAGAATCGCGGGCACGTCTTTCAGTGCGGGCCAGTTGAACTGGATGTTCTGGCGCGTCGAAAAATGGCCATAGCCGCGATCGTATTTACGGGCAATATGGGCCAGTTTACGCAGTTGCCGCGCCGCCAGCATGCCGTAGGGGATGGCCACGCGCAGCATGTGTGCATGACGTTGTTCATAAAGCCCGTTCTGCAGACGCAGCACGCGAAAGTCGTCCGCGCTCAATTGGCCGCCGAGAAAGCGGCGCGTCTGTCCGGCAAACTGGGCCACACGCTCTTTGACGAGCTGCTGGTTGACGGGGTCATACACATACATGATGGGGGCCCTGGATGGCCGGCGCGCCGGCGTCAAAAAGCGCCTGTGCACGCCGCCAGGCGCTATAGCGGAGAATTGCACATAACCGTAGCCGCGGGCTGATTCTGCCGTCTAAGTCTTTGTGGTTATATGAATATAGGGTCGCGCCGCTTACATCCGGGCCCGGCCGCGATGCGCGCAGCACATCGCGGCAGTGCTCTAATACGCTGCCGGCTTAATGCTGCGGCAGGCTGTCAACGCAGGGCGAGAACGCGCCCGAAACCGGGTCGCGCACAAACAGCACGCCCGTAGCCACGCCGAAATAGCAGCCGTGCAATTGCAGCGTTCCCTGTTCCACGCGGCGGCGGATCGAGGGGAAGGTCATCAGGTTGTTCAGACTGTGGCCGATGACGGACAGCTCCAGGCGCTTGAGGTCCTGGGTGCGGTCGCCGGTGCTCTCGCCCAAGGCATCCGCCACGGGGGCGATTTGCGACATCCACTTGCCGATGAAATTCATCTTGGACAGGGGTTCGGCGTGGTCGTAATAGGAGCGGATACCGCCACAGGAGGCGTGGCCCATGACCACGATGTGCTTGACGGCCAGGCCGTTGACAGCGAATTCGATGGCGGCGCTGGTGCCGTGGTAGGAGGACTCGGTGTCCGGGTCGCAAGGCGGCACCAGGTTGGCGACGTTGCGCACGACGAAAAGTTCGCCCGGACCCACGTCGAAAATCGCCTCGGGCGACACGCGAGAGTCACAACAACTGATGATCAGGATTTCCGGTTGCTGGCCTTTTTCGGCGAGCGCTTCGTAGCGGTTGCGTTCGGCGGGAAAGCGGCCTTGGAGAAAGGCCTGATAGCCGTCGGTAAGTCTTTTGGGAAACATGGTCGTATCCTGCGGTTATTGCCCCTCGGACACGGTGGAGTGGCTTGTCGCCGCGCCGGGTCCGATGTGGCGGGTTCGGGACCATCGCCATTTTCCCACATCAGCTCTGCGCTGAAAAATGGCCCAGACCGAGGCGCCGCAACAAGACGCCCAACTCGGGAGACGGAGGCTTGCCGCAGGCGGCCCGCCGAGCCTTGCTGGCCGGCGGGCCCGCTTGCCACCGCTACACCGTGGCGATCGGCGTGACCGGCGAGCCGATGGCGTGCGGCAGACGCAAGGGCGGGGCGGTCAGCATGAAGCGGTTGCGGCCATGGGCTTGCAGCCATTGCGCCAGGTCTTTCAGATACCAGAGTTCGGCCAGCGGCAGGCCCAGTTTGAACAGACAATGATGGTGCAGCGGCAGCATGGCGCGGCGGCCCTGGCGGTCGCGCGCCGGATAGGCTTCGACCGCGTAGTTATCGGCGCAGATGGCCGCGATGCCGCTGTCGCTGATCCAGGACAGGAGGGCGGCGTCGCTTCCGTCCAGCGCAGCGCCGTATTGGTGCAGCACCTCTGCATCGGGCTTGCCCTGCATCTTGACGACGGCTTCGGCATAGCCCGTGCGCAGCACCAGCATATCGCCAGGTTCGACCACGACGTCCTGCGCCTGCATGGCCTGTTGTAATTCGGCGGCGCCGATAAGGCTGCGGCCGGTACCGAATTCCCGCGCTAGATCCACCAGCACGGCGCGGCCTTGCATGCCTTTCTCGGCGAGATGCTCCACGCCGATCTTAAGCGCGGCCGATGGGCCGCCACTGTTGCAGCCGCAACCGGTATGGTCAGCGTCGGCTGGCCCGATGATGTCTACGCCCGCGCGAAAGCCGTTGTAGTAAACCAGTTCATCCTGCCCGTCGCCATCGGCGTCAAAGAGCGCGCCGACATGGGCTAGCGAGTCCCATTGCGTGGAGTACTGCATGGATAGCAATACCTGATCATCGCTCAATACATCGACGGCATCGGGATTGAGGGCCCGTAGCGGGAAGTTGACATAGGGCGTGTCGTTCAGGCGTGTCGGGCTCAGTTGCGGCGGGTGGCGGCGGGGGTTGAGCACATTGCCGCCGGGTAAATCCAGCGGCAGCGAAAGGCAGAAGGTTTTGCCGGCCCGGATTTCACGGGCGCCTTTGAGCACCTGTTCTTCTGTAATGAGGTTCAGGCGGCCGAGTTGATCGTCCGGACCATAGTCGCCCCAGTTCGATCCTGGTGGGCGTTGTTTCCAGCGTTGCATGGCTTACTCCGTCAGGAAGGCCAGAACATGGCGCGTGAAGCTGTCGGGGTCCTCCCAGTTGGAGATATGGGAGGTATCCAGTTCGACATAGCGGGCGCCGGGAATATGTGCCGCAAGGTACTGGCCATCGGCCGGTGTGGCGGCCAGGTCGTGGGTGCTGGCGATGACCAGAGTGCGGGTGTGGATCTCGGCCAGGCGCGGGCGCAGGTCAGCGTCGCGCAGGGCGGCGCAATTGGCCTGGTAACCGGCGTCGGGCGTGCGGCGCAGCATGTCCACCAGCAGCTGGGCCAGCCCGGGTTCGCGTTGGCGATAGCCCTCGGTCAGCCAGCGCTCAACCACGGCAGGGGCCATGGCTGCGAGGGTCTGCTTCTCTACGGCGGCGATGCGATCGCTCCAGCCTTGGGCGCTGCCGATGCGGGCGGCGGTGTTGCACAGGACCAGGCGGTCAATACGTTCAGGGTGGTTCAGCGCCAGGGTCAGGCCGGTGGGACCGCCCATGGACAGACCGCAAAAGTGGGCGCGGGCCACGCCCAGATGATCCAGCAGTTCGACCACATCGCCAGCGAGCTGTTCGAAGCAGTATTCGCCATCCGGCACGGACGAGCGGCCGTGACCGCGGGTGTCGTAGCGCACAACGCGGAAGTGGTGGGCGAGGGCCGGAACCTGGCGCGCCCACATGTCGGCATTGGTGCCCAGGGAGTTGGACAAGACCAGGGCGGGGGCGTCGGCAGGACCGTCGACGACGTAGTACAGGCGAACCTGGCTGAGATCGGCGTAGGGCATGGAAATTCCTGAATACTGGCGCGAAGCGCCGTTCACAACATCAAAGATAGCTCTTGCCATCTACATAGGCTTTGCGCCAGCGCATGATCGACACACGCTCGAACAATTGGGCCTGGTAGAAGGGATCGGCCTGGATGAGCCGCTCGGCCTCTTCGCGGGTATCGACATCGACCACGTACAGGCCGCCGCCCATGTCCGTGCCGTCATCGTGCAGCTTTGCGCCGCAGGCCAGCAGCAGATGCTTGTTGGCATCCAGAAAGGCCAAGTGTTCGTTGCGGGTCGCCTGGCGCAGGGCCAGGCTGCCGGGTTTGTCGAAGGTTTCGATGATGTAAGGCATGAGCGGCTCCGGGATCAGATGGCCGAAGGATGGCGCGCCAGCGCGGTGACGCGGATATCCATATAGGGGAACAGCGGCAGCGAAGAGAGCAACTGGTGCAGCTCGTCGTGGTTGTCAACGTTGAAAATACTGACGTTGGCATAGCGGCCCACCACGCGCCACAGGCTTTGCCATTTGCCTTCGTGTTGCAGCTTCTGGGCCAGGGCTTTTTCGTCGGCCTTGAGTTTGTCGGCCTTGTCCGCAGGCATGTCAACCGGCAGATTCACTTGCATTTCGACCATGTACAGCATGCTCTTTCTCCTTGAATGGGCGGCGGCTGGCCGCCCGGCATCGATGGGCAGGGCCAGGGCAGGCCCGCCAGAATCAGTGGGCGAACTTCAGCGGCAGGCCGGTGAGTTCGAGCAGGCGTTCGGGCGTCATGCCGCCGAACAAATCCGTTACGGTGATGCCGTCTTTATTGATGTCGAAGACGGCCAAATCGGTATAAACGCGCGAGACGCAGCCCACGCCGGTCAGCGGGTAGCTGCAGGCCTTGACCAGCTTGCTCTGGCCGTCGCGGGTGAGCAGTTCCATCATGACAAAAACCTGTTTGGCGCCGATCGCCAGATCCATCGCGCCGCCGACGGCCGGGATGGCGTCGGGCGCGCCGGTATGCCAGTTGGCCAGATCGCCTTGCTGTGACACTTGGAAGGCGCCCAGCACGCAGATATCCAGATGGCCGCCGCGCATCATGCCGAAAGAGTCGGCGTGATGGAAATAAGCGCAGCCTGGCAATTCGGTGACGGGCTGTTTGCCGGCATTGATCAGGTCGTAGTCTTCCTGGCCTTTGGCCGGCGCGGGGCCCATGCCCAGCATGCCGTTCTCGGTGTGCAGAATGACTTCGCGGTCGGCCGGCAGGTGGTTGGCGACCAGGGTAGGCAGGCCGATACCCAGGTTGACGTAGGCGCCTTCGGGGATGTCTTGCGCGACGCGGGCGGCGATGGCGTCACGGCTCAGTTTTTCGCTCATGCTTACTCCTTGGCGCCGTGGGCGGCGTCGATCTGTACGACGCGTTTGACGAAGATGCCCGGGGTGACGACGGTCTCGGGATCGATGTCCCCCAGTTCGACGATTTCACGCACCTGGGCCACGGCCACGCGCGCCGCGCTGGCCATGATGGGGCCGAAGTTGCGTGCGGTCTTGCGATAGACCAGATTGCCCCAGCGGTCGGCGCGCTCGGCCTTGATCAGGGCGTAGTCGGCGGTCAGCGGGTACTCCAACACGTACTGGCGGCCATTGATCTCGCGCGTTTCTTTGCCGTCGGCCAGGGGGGTGCCGTAGCCCGTGGGCGTGTAGAACGCGCCGATGCCTGCGCCGGCGGCGCGGATGCGTTCGGCCAGGTTGCCCTGGGGCACCAGTTCGAGCTCGATCTTGCCGCTGCGATACAGGCCGTCGAAGATCTGCGAGTCCACCTGGCGGGGGAAGGAGCAGACGATCTTGCGCACCCGGCCGGCGCCCAACAGCGCGGCCAGGCCCGTCTCGCCGTTGCCGGCATTGTTGTTGATGATGACCAGATCCTTGGCGCCTTGATCGAGCAGGGCATCGATCAGCTCCATGGGTTGGCCGGCGGTGCCGAAGCCGCCGATCATGATGGTGGCGCCATCGGGCACATCCGCCAGGGCGGCTGCCGCACTTGGAACGAGCTTAGAAATCATAGGAGAGGTCTGTAATAGTGATGGCGTGGGAGAGCGGCGTGCTTAGGTTTAAGCGCGGGAGAACAGCCTTGCATCGAGCGACTGCGCTTGGTCAAACGTGCGGTGAGGCCGGGCTTGTGGCCCGGGCCCCGCCGTCTTCAGACAGGCGCTACGCCTAATGTGGTGCCGCCGCACACGTACAGCACCTGGCCGGTTACGAAGCCATTGTCCGGGGACAGGAAGAACATCGCGGCACGCGCGACGTCCTCCGGCGTGCCCAGTCGCTTGACCACGATGCTGTCGATGATGCGTTGTGTTTGCGGCGCTCCGGCGGGGTTGCTCTGCATGAAGAGATCCGTCGCGATGGGGCCGGGGCCGATGGCGTTGACGGTGATGCCGTCTCCGCCTAGCTCCATGGCCAGGGTGCGTGTCATGCCGATCAGGCCGGCCTTGGTGGCCGAGTAGACCACGCGCTCGGGCTTGCCCAGCGCGGCGCGCGAGGACATGTTGACGATGCGGCCGAAGCCGGCGGCCCGCATGGCTGGCAGCACCGCCTGGGTCAGGATGAGCGCCGTGCGCAGGTGCAGGGAAACGACATAATCGAGGTCGGCCAAGGTGGCCGTATCGGCGCTGCCGGGGCGCGTGGCGCCCGCATTGTTGACCAGACCCACAATGGCGTATTGCTCAGTGATCTGGCGGGCCACCGCTTCGGTCTGCTCGGCATCGGTGAGGTCCGCCGGAAAAGACACCAGGCCGGCCGGCGCGGCTTCGGGCAGACGGTAATCGATGTTTACGACAGTATGGCCGGCATTGAGCAGCGCATGGGCAATGGCTGCGCCGATGCCGTTGCTTGCGCCCGTAACCAGGTAGGCGGTCGGTTTCATGCGGGATCTCCAGAATCAGTGAGTCAGGTAGCCCCAGGCCAGGACGGCGGCGATGTGAATCACGCCTACCCAGAGCATCATGATGACGGTATAGCCCATCACGTCACGCAACTTCAGTTTGGACAGGGCCAGCGCCGGCAGAATCCAGAAGGGCTGCACCAGATCGTTCCAGGCGTTGCCCAGCATGACCGACATGGTGGTCTGGTTAAGCGCGCTGCCGATTTCTTTGGCGGCGTCGATCATGAAGGGGCCCTGGATGACCCAGTGGCCGCCAGCCGAAGGCGCAAAGAAATTAATGACGAAGGAACTGATCAAGCCCCAGAACGGCAGGCTGGCCGGCGTGGCCACATCCACGAAGATCTTGGAGATCGTGTTGACCAGGCCGGAGCCGGCCATGATGGCCATGATGCCGGCATAAAAGGGATATTGCAGGATGATGCCGGAGATGGTTTTGATACCCTCGTTCAACTTGGCGACATAGGCTGCGGGCGTGCCCAGCAGGATGATGCCCAGGAAGAGAATGATGAAGTTGATGAGGTTCAGGTCCAGCGACTTGCCGTCAGCGAAGTAGAACACCACATAGGCGATGCCCAGCAGGCCGATAAGCAGGCTCAGGATGCGGCTGTTGTTCAGGCGGTTGGCCAGCGTGTTCTCGCCAGCGATGCTGTGGCCCGGCTGTGCCGTTTCGGTGGCCTTGTCGATATTGGGATCGACTTCGACGATTTTGTCGCCCGCCTTGGGGTGCAGCCAGGCGTTGAGCAGCGGCAAGGTGATGATGATGACCAGGCTGGTCAGCAGCATGGGCACGGAGAAAATGGTCTCCGATAGCGGAATGACGCCCATGTCTTTGGCCAGCGGGTGTCCTGGCGTCGCGACCAGGACGGGGATGCTGGCCGACAGGCCCAGACCATAGAGGGTAAAGCCGCTATAGGCGGCGGCAATGATCAGCGGGTAATGGACCCCTTTGACCTTGAGCGCCAGTTTCTTGGCGACGATGCCGCCGATCACCAGGCCGAAGCCCCAGTTCAGATAGCTGCCGATGCCGCCGACCAGCGTGGCCACGATGATGGCTGTGCGCGGGTTGTGCACATGGGTCACGATGCGGTCAAGCAGACGGTCGGTCAGGGGGGCGGTGGCCAGCACATAGCCCATGGCCAGGATGACGGCCATCTGGGTGGTGAAGGCCAGCAGGCTCCAGAAGCCAGATCCCCATTCACGGGTGATTTGCGGCAGGCCTTGGCCTTCGACGGCAAAGGCCAACACTACCGTCAGCAGGGTCAGGGCGATGGCAAAGACAAAAGGATCGGGCAGATACTTGCGCATCAACTCCGTGAAAAAAGAAGTGAGTTTATTCATGATGCCTCCTACAGACTCTAATAAGGCTTGTGCTGTGTTTATGTTTTGTGCGCAGACGCGCGGGGGGAATCAGTCGAGTTTTTGCGTGTTCAGCCACTGCACCAGCGCGGCCAGCGCCGCACTTTTTTCACGCAGCACACGCTCGCGGCGTTCGGCCGGCCAGTCATAGAAACCCTGGCCGGTCTTGGCGCCGAGTTCGCCGGCCTCGACTTTGCGCTTGAGCAGATCGGAAGGCGTGACGCGGTTTTCGAGGTCGGCGTAGAGGTAATCGACGATGGCCAGGTGCACATCCAGGCCGTTCATGTCGCGCTGTTCCAGCGGCCCAGTCAAGGCCAGGCGGATGCCCAGACTCCACTTGACGACCTCATCGATGTCTTCGGCGCTGGCCACGCCTTTCTCCAGCAATGACATGGCCTCTCGGGCCAAGGCGTGCTGGATGCGGTTGGCGATGAAGCCGGGGATGTCGCGATTCACGCGCACCGGGCGTTTGCCGCCGGCGCGCAGTACGGCCATGGCCAGATCGGCGGTGGCATCCGAGGTCTCGTCGCCGCGCACGACTTCCACCAGCGGGATGACATCGGCCGGGGTAAAGAAGTGCATGCCGACAAAACGGTCGCGGCGGCTGACGGCCTGGGCGATGGCGTTGATCGACAAGCCCGAGGTGTTGGTGGCGAAGACGGTGGCGGGCTTGCACAGCGCGTCGAGCTGGGCGAAGAGCTGGCGTTTGAGATCCAGTTTTTCCGGAACGGCTTCGATCACCAGATCGCAGTCGGCGGCCGCCTGTAGACCGGGTTCCATACGGATGCGCGCCAGGCAGGCGGCGACGTCATTGGGCGCATAAACCCCAAGTTGGCGTTCGATGATCGCGGCGGCGCGTGCTAATGCACCGTCCACGGGGTCGATCAGTACGACCGGCAGGCCTCGAGAGGCGAACAGCGCGGCAATGCCGCTGCCCATTGCGCCCGCGCCGATGATGGCCAGATTCTGGATGGGAAAGCCCATGAAAACTCGCTAAGCCATGGCTTCGCAAGTCGCATCCAGGGCGTGGGCACGGCGGCACCGTTGTCTCATCCTTGCTGCGTTCTGTGCGATAGCCAGAAGATCTTTGTGCCCAGGCAGGCATAAGCGCCGACCTGGAATTTGTAGAAATATCTTACTCAGAATTGCTACAGGTGGACGAATTGATCAATGATGCGTCCACCAGATGGACAGTTGAATCTGTGCCGGGCCGTGGCTGTCAGGGATAGACGATGGAGTATTGAACGTAGGTTTGCACCTTGCCCGCGCCGATAGCGCCCGTACCGGTTTTGATGTAGCGGGCCAGATAGGTGAGGGTGGCGCTGGCGGTGCTGTTGACTTTGGCTGCTGTCACGCCCTTGCTGTTTTGTTCGGCAGCGGGTGAGCCTATTTTGATGGCGCTGCCATCTGTATTGGCGAGTTGAATCTCCATATCGCTGAAAACATCGCTGCTGCCCAGGCCGGTATTGGGGAGGCTGCTTGCCGCCTCGGTGGGCAGGGCGTTTGTTTTGTAGGCCAGCAGATTGCCCGTTGCGTAATCCACGGTGGGGCCGGCCTCGAAATAGGCGGACAGGGATTGGTTCGCCAGCGCCTCTGGACAGTCGCTCAGCTTGAGTTGAAAAACGGTGCTGCCTGCGGTGTCGCCGGTGTTTTTCAGCGCCGAGGTCGAGATTTTTGGCAGGGGGACGAGCAGGTTGTAGGGCGGTGTGTTGCCATTGATCTTGCAGGTTTGGGTGGTGATTTCACCTGTGATGGTGATCAGCCCGTCGGCGGCGTGGGCCGGTGCGGCAACCATGCTCGCCAGCGCCAGCAAGGTGAAGGCGGTGCTCTTCACGCATTCAATTGCGGATTGCGTCATGCTTCTTGGCTAAACGAAGGGGGCAGAGCGATGCAGTATGGCTGCGCCTTGAGCTAAGAAGTTTCCGAAGTTCAGCCTGCGACGCAGACCGCACAGGCAGGGCCTTGATAAGAAATCAGACCCCTGGCGTTAGGCCTGCACGGTCAAGGGTAGGCGATGGAGTACTCCACATAGGTCACTACTTTGCCTGCATTGATGCTGCCCGTGCCGGTTTTCACGTAACGCGCCAGATAACGCAGCGTGGCCGATTTACTCCCGCTAGCCTCTGTCAGAGTGGCGCCCGAGGCGGTCGAGGGTTGCTGTCCGATCGTGATTTTGCTGCCGTCGGGATTGGCCAGTTGTATGCCCAGGTTGTCGACCTTGCTGGCTGCCATCCCGGTTGGAATGCTGTCTGCGGCCGAACTCACCGAACTCGCATTTGTATAGGCATAAAGACTGCCGTTGGCGTAATCGGTGGTCGATCCGGGTTCGAAATGCGCCTTGACGTTGCCCGTCAATGATGACGGACACTCCGTCAGCTTGATGGTGAACAGCGTGGCGCCCGCCGTATCGCCCACATTTTTCAAGGCCGTGGTCGAAATCTTAGGCAACGCCACGAAAATATTGGCAGGTGGATCACCACCATTGATCTTGCAGGTGCTATCGGTAATCTCGCCGGTGATGGTGACAATGCCATCGGCGGCATGGGCCGGTGCAGCAGCCATGCCCGCCAGCGCCAGCAAGGTGAAGGCGCTGATCTTCACGCATTCAATTGCGGATTGCGGATTGCGGATTGCGGATTGCGTCATTATCTTTGCTATGAAGGAAAGCACAGAGACGCAGTATGGCTGCGCCACAAGCTCAGAATCTTCCGAAATTCAGCCTTCAACGCAAGCCACAGAGGCAAGACACCGATAAGGAATCAGACCGCTGATTACGCCTGCGCGATCAGGGATAAACGATGGAATACTGCACATAGGTCACCACCTTCCCTGCATTAATGACGCCGTCACCCGTTTTTACGTAACGCGCCAGATAGCGCAGTGTGGCTGTTTTCTTCCCGTCGGTCTGAGCATTCAGAGCCTCGCCAGGGCCGGATGGTAATTCGCCGATCGTGATTTTGCTGCCATCGGGATTGGCCAGCTGTATGCCCAAATTGCTGACTTTGGCGGCTGCCGGAGAAGGAATGCTGCCGACGGCAGCACTCACGGAATTCACATTCGTATAAGCATAAAGACTGCCGTTGGCGTAATCGGTCGTCGATCCGGGTTCGAAATGCGCTTTAACGTTGCCCGTCAGTGAAGTGGGGCAGTCCGTCAGCTTGATGGTGAACAGCGTGGCGCCCGCCGTATCGCCCACATTTTTCAAGGCCGTGGTCGAAATCTTAGGCAACGCCACGAAAATATTGGCAGGTGGATCACCACCATTGATCTTGCAGGTGCTATCGGTAATCTCGCCGGTGATGGTGACAATGCCATCGGCGGCATGGGCCGGTGCAGCAGCCATGCCCGCCAGCGCCAGCAAGGTGAAGGCGCTGATCTTCACGCATTCAATTGCGGATTGCGGATTGCGGATTGCGGATTGCGGATTGCGGATCGTTGGGCATTGGGACTCATCAGCATCTAGTGGGCATAGCAGCGACAGTTTGCACAAGTGACGCCATACGACGAGTCCACTTTTCCCCCCCTGCTCGCCTGGCCTCTCCGACAAGTCTGGGTGCATATCAGACGCACCCTATCAGGTCGAAAAAAAACCGCCGGGCTACGGCGGTTTTTGGGATGGGTGATGGCGCTAATCAGCGTTTGATTTGCGACAGATCCCGCACTGCGCCACGGTCGGCGGAGGTGGCCAGCGCCGCATAGGCCTGCAAGGCCAGGGACACTACGCGCTCGCGATCCAGCGGCTGCCAGGCCTTGTCGCCACGGGCATCCATGGCAGCGCGGCGGCGGGCCAGTTCGGCATCGTCCACCGCCAGATGCATGCGACGCTTGGGAATGTCGATTTCGATCACATCGCCATCTTCGACCAAACCGATCGCACCGCCCTCGGCGGCCTCTGGCGAGGCATGACCGATCACCAGGCCTGACGAGCCGCCCGAAAAACGGCCGTCCGTGAACAGGGCGCAGGTTTTGCCCAGGCCCTTGGACTTCAGGTAAGAGGTCGGGTAGAGCATTTCCTGCATGCCAGGACCGCCCTTGGGGCCTTCGTAGCGAATGATGACCACATCGCCCGCCTCGACCTTGTCTCCCAGAATGCCTTCCACGGCGTCTTCCTGGCTTTCGAACACACGCGCACGACCGGTGAATACCCACTGCGATTCATCGACGCCAGCAGTCTTCACAATGCAGCCCTTCTCGGCAAGGTTGCCATAGAGCACAGCCAGGCCGCCGTCCTGGGAATAGGCGTGTTCTTTGCTTCGAATGCAACCGGCCTTGCGATCCAAGTCCAGCGTCAGGAAAGTCTTATCCTGGCTGAAGGCCACCGTGGTCGGCACGCCGCCGGGCGCCGCCCGATAGAAGGTTTGCGCGGCTTCGCCCGCGCCGCCGGCCACGTCCCATTGTGCGATGGCCTGGCCTAAGGTGCCGCTGTGTACGTTGCCGCAGGACAGATCAAGCAGGTTAGCACGCCCCAGTTCACCCAGAATACCCAGGATGCCGCCGGCGCGGTGCACGTCTTCAATGTGGTATTTATCCGTCGCGGGCGCGGCCTTGCACAGGCAGGGCACTTTGCGCGAAATGCGGTCGATGTCGGCCATCGTGAAATCCACGCCAGCCTCCTGTGCGGCAGCCAGCAAATGCAGCACGGTATTGGTCGAGCCGCCCATGGCGACGTCCAGCGACATTGCATTCTCGAATGCCGCCTTGGTGGCGATGCTACGTGGCAGAACAGAGGCGTCATCCTGCTCGTAATAGCGGCGGCACAGATCCACAACCAGGCGGCCAGCTTGCTCGAACAGCCCACGGCGCCAGGCGTGCGTGGCGACGATGGTGCCATTGCCCGGCAAGGCCAGGCCGATGGCTTCGGTCAGGCAGTTCATGGAGTTGGCCGTGAACATACCGGAACAGGAGCCGCAGGTCGGGCAGGCGCTGCGCTCGACCTGTTCGGCCTCGGCGTCACTCACGTTGGGATCGGCTGCCTTGATCATGGCGTCGACCAGATCCAGCTTGATCACTTTGCCGTCGGTCGGCGAAACGACCTTCCCGGCCTCCATGGGGCCGCCGGACACAAACACGACCGGAATGTTCAGGCGCATGGCGGCCATCAGCATTCCCGGAGTTATCTTGTCGCAGTTGGAGATACAGACCATGGCGTCGGCGCAATGCGCATTGACCATGTATTCGACCGAGTCGGCGATCAATTCACGCGAAGGCAGGGAATACAGCATGCCGCCATGCCCCATCGCGATGCCGTCATCGACGGCGATGGTGTTGAATTCTTTGGCGACGCCCCCGGCCGCTTCGATCTGGCTGGCCACCAGGGCGCCCAGATCCTTCAGATGCACATGGCCGGGCACGAACTGCGTGAACGAATTGACCACCGCGATGATGGGCTTGCCGAAGTCGCCATCCTTCATGCCGGTAGCGCGCCAAAGCGCGCGCGCGCCAGCCATATTGCGGCCATGTGTGGAGGTGCGTGAACGGTAGTGCGGCATGATCCTTCTCGGGCGGTAATGTCAGCAAAGATATAAATATTACGCTGGATCGGGTATCACCGCCCTGATACGAGCCTGAGGGCATAACAATGAGAGGCCGGCGCGGTTCAGACCCCGGGTTTTCCCTGGGTATTCATTTATTTTTACGGTGGGCGCACACTTGCAAGCTATTCGCCTTAAGCGCAACGAGAGCCCGCGTGAACCTGAACCTCCTGATCCGCGACAGCGCGGAAACTGATCTTGATCCGATACAGGCTATTTACGCGCACCACGTGTTGCACGGCACCTCCTCCTTCGAGTTGGACCCTCCGGGCATCCACGACATTTTCCAGCGACGCGCCGCAGTGCTGGCCCAGGGTCTGCCTTATCTGGTGGCCGAACGTGACGGAGAAATCGTGGGCTACGCCTATGCCACGCTCTACCGCCCACGAGCGGCTTACCGCCATACCTGCGAAGACTCGGTCTATGTACGAGAAGGCCGTCATGGCCTGGGCATAGGGCGCGGCCTGCTCGATACGCTGGTGGCGCGATGCGCGGCGGCCGGATGGCGTCAGATGCTGGCCGTGGTCGGCGATAACAACCCAGCCTCATTGGCGCTGCACGCGCGCTGCGGGTTCGAAGTGGCAGGCACCCTGAAAGCCGTTGGCTATAAACATGGCCAGTGGCGGGATACCACTTTCATGCAGCGTACGCTGGGCGACGGCGCGCACACCCCGCCGCCTCATCACGCCTGACGACGGCCGCCAGGCCGGCCATTAGCGCGGCGCGCGCTCCGCCCAGCGCGACCATCCTGCCTTGCGCAAGACGCAGGCCGGACACTCGCCGCAGCCATAACCCCAATCGTGACGCTGGCCACGCTCCCCCACATAGCAGGTGTGGCTTTCTTCGACGATGGTTTGCACCAGGGATTCGCCGCCCAGGCTATCGGCCAGGGCCCAGGTGTCGGCCTTGTCCAGCCACATGAGCGGCGTTTCTATCGTGACGCGCGAACCCAGCCCCAGGCTGAGTGCAACCTGTTGCGCCTTCATGGTGTCATCGCGGCAATCTGGGTAGCCCGAGAAATCGGTTTCGCACATGCCGCCCACCAGCACATCGAGCTGGCGGCGGTAGCCCAGCGCGGCCGCCAGGGTCAGAAACAGCAGGTTGCGCCCCGGCACAAAAGTATTGGGCAGGCCATTGGCCTGCATTTCGATGGCCCGATCACTGGTCATGGCCGTATCGCCAACCTGACCGAGCACTTTCAAATCCAGCAGATGGTCTTGGCCCAAACGCGCCGCCCAGGCGGGAAAACGGCCACGGATCTCGCGCAGCACATTCAAGCGGGCGTCCAGCTCGATACGGTGGCGCTGGCCATAGTCGAAAGCGACGGTCTCGACATGGGCATAGCGATCCAGGGCCCAGGCCAGACAGGTGGTGGAATCCTGGCCGCCGGAAAACAGAACCAGGGCGCGGCGTTGATGATTTTGCATGATGAAAACGGGAAAGTGCATGGCAGCTGCCACTGTAACGCAGCCCCCGATGTAAGAAAGGCTGCGTAGAATTTACGCAGCTTGCCCGCAACTCAGCCGTCCTTTCCTGGAACTCCTGATGACCGCAACACGCACGCCGTCCAATCTGGCCGAGCCCTTACGCAACGACATCCGCCTGCTCGGGCATCAACTGGGTATCGTAGTTCAAGCCTGCGAAGGTAAACGGGTCTACGACACCATCGAAACGCTACGCCGCAGCGCCGTCAGGTTCCGGCGCCAGGGAAAGCCGGAAGACGGCCTGCTGATGCAGAAATTGGTCAAGCAACTGCGCGGCACCGATCCCAATATGGTGGCGCGCGCTTTCAGCTACTTTTTGCATCTATTCAACATTGCCGAGGACCGCGATCAACACCGGCGCCAGCGCGCGCAAGCGCTGACCGCGCCGGCGCCGGGCAGCCTGCACCACACCGTGCAGCAACTGCGTTCGCAGGGCGTCACCGCAGAGCGTATCCGGCGTCTGCTGGCTGAAGCCTGCGTCATGCCGGTATTGACCGCCCATCCGACGGAAGTCCAGCGCAAGAGCACGCTGGACGCACACCGCGAGATCGCCGCCCTCCTCGCGCAGCGCGACCAAACCCTGACTGCCGAAGAAATCGCCGACATCGATAACGCCTTGCTAGGCCGTGTGGACACGCTCTGGCAGACACGCATGCTGCGTTATACGCGGCTGACGGTCGCAGACGAGATCGAGAACGCGCTGTCCTATTACCGCAGCACGTTTCTGCCCGCCATCCCGCGCTTGTACACCGGCCTGTCGAAATTGCTACGTCCGGAATCCTCTTTCAGCGCAGCGCCCGAACCGCTGGTGCCTTTTCTGCGCATGGGAAGCTGGATAGGCGGCGACCGCGACGGCAACCTCAACGTCGATGCCGGCACCCTGGAGTTGGCGATGCTGCGCCAGGCTGCGGTAGTGTTCGAGTACTACTTGAACGAGGTTCATGCGCTGGGCGCCGAACTCTCGATCACCACCCTGCTCAGCCATGTCAGCGATGCACTGCGCGAATTAGCCGATGCCAGCGGCGACAGCTCCCCTCATCGCCAGGACGAGCCCTACCGGCGGGCCCTGATCGGCATTTACGCGCGCCTGGCCGCAACCGCGAACACCCTGACTGGCCGCGATCTTGCCCGGCGCAGCACGCGGCCGGCAGCGCCCTACGATCACCCGCAAGCGCTGATGAACGATCTGAACGTCATCATGGACTCGCTCTCGCGCCACCATGGCAGCCCGATTGCCAGGCTGCGGCTGTCTGGCCTGCTGCAATCGGTTTCGGTCTTTGGTTTCCACTTGGCGACCCTGGATCTGCGTCAAAGTTCAGACGTGCACGAACGCGTGCTGACCGAGCTCTTTGCTCGCGCGGGCGGGCCGCCCCGCTACGACCTGCTGGATGAGACCGAGCGCGTGCAATTACTGCGCGATGAATTGGCTACGGCACGCCCGCTGGCCTCACCCTGGCTGGAGTACAGCGAAGACACCCGCCGCGAACTGGCCATTCTGCGCGCCGCGGCAGCCGCGCGCAGGCGCTATGGCCGCGCCGCCCTGCGCCAGACCATCGTGTCGCATACGGAAAGCTTGAGCGACTTGCTCGAGGTGCTCGTGTTGCAGAAAGAAACTGGTCTGATCCCACCCACCGCCCCCGATGACGGTTTAATGGTCGTGCCCTTGTTTGAAACCATCTCCGACCTAGAGCGGGGTCCGGACATCATGGCCGCCTGGCTGGATCTGCCCGAAGTGCGCCGGCGAGTGAAAATCGCGCAGGACGACACCCAGGAAGTCATGCTCGGCTATTCGGACAGCAATAAAGACGGCGGCTACCTGACCTCGAATTGGTCGCTCTACCGCGCCGAGCGTGAGCTGGTGGAAGTGTTTCGCGCGCGTCAGGTCCGTTTGCGGCTGTTTCACGGCCGGGGCGGCTCAGTCGGGCGTGGCGGCGGCTCCAGTTTTGACGCCATTCTGGCGCAGCCGCCGGGAACCGTGGCCGGGCAGTTGCGCCTGACTGAGCAGGGTGAAGTCATCCAGAGCAAATACAAAGACGCCGAGATCGGCCGCGGACATCTGGAGCTGCTGGTGTCTGCCGTGCTGCAAGCCAGCCTGACGCCGCAACCGGCGGCGCGGCAGGCCGAAGATGCGCATAATGAGCTTCATGGTCCGCTCATGCAGGTGTTGTCGGACAGCGCGCGCCAAAGCTATTGCTCACTGGTCTATGAAACCAGCGGCTTCGCTGACTACTTTTTCGCGGCCACCCCCATCAGCGAAATCGCGGGTCTGAATATCGGTTCGCGTCCGGCCTCGCGCAAGCAGGGGCAGCGTATCGAAGACCTGCGCGCCATTCCCTGGGGCTTTTCCTGGGCGCAATGCCGTCTCATGCTGACGGGCTGGTACGGCATGGGTTCGGCGCTGCAATCCTATCTGGAACTGGGCGCCCAGGGCGCGCCACGCTCCCGACGGGGCCGGCTGACGCAGTTGCGTGCCATGGCCCAAGACTGGCCGGCTTTTCGCACGCTGCTGTCGAACATGGAGATGGTGCTGGCCAAATCGGACCTGGCAATCGCCTCGCGCTATGCCATGCTGGTGCCGCAACGCGGGCTGCGCGAACGCATTTTCGGCGCCATCTCGGATGAGCACGGCCGCACCCTGGCCATGCTCAAACTCATTAACCAGCGCGAACTGCTGGCGGACAACCCCACGCTGGCCGCCTCATTGCGCGAACGCTTTGCCTACATCGATCCGCTGAACTATTTGCAGATCGATTTAATCCGCCGCCACCGCGCTGCCCAGCGCCAACCCGAGAAGACAGAAGACCCGCGCCTGACACGGGCCATCCATCTGACTATTAACGGGATTGCGGCCGGACTACGCAACTCCGGCTAGAGAACCAAAGACCAGCCTGATTTTAAATGTCCCGGTCTCAAGACGAGATCGGGACAGCCGCGAAATACAGCCCCAATCCGATACCCATGCGCAGACATACTTTCAAGCTCTACCAGCCCATGTTTTAGAGTTGAAGCAATGCTTTCATCCGCAATCCGCAATCCGCAATCCGCAATCCGCAATCCGCAATCCGCAATTGAATGCGTGAAGATCACCGCCTTCACCTTGCTGGCGCTGGCGGGCATGGCCGCCGCGCCGGCCCATGCCGCCGATGGCATTGTCACCATTACCGGCGAGATTACCGATAGCACCTGCAAGATCAATGGGAAGGAGCCGCCGGCCAATATTTTCGTGGCGCTGCCCAAGATCTCGACCTCGGCCTTGAAAAGCGTCGGGGATACGGCGGGCGCCACGGCATTTACTATCACGCTTTCTGATTGTCCTGAAGCGATGGCTGGCGATGTCAAAGCGCATTTTGAACCTGGCGCGACGACAGATTACGCGCACGGCAATCTTTTCGCTTATACCGATGCGGCTTCGGTGACGCAGGCTGCGACGAGCATGCCGACGATCGCAGCAGCTAAAGTCGATAACCTGGGCATACAACTGGCCAATGCCAACGGTAGCAAAATCATGATCGGTGAATCGCCCTCAGGCGCGAGCGGCGTGTCTCTGGTTGAGAGCGGCGGGAAAAAGGGCGCCACCTTGCGTTATCTGGCGCGCTATATCAAAACGGGTAATGGCAATATTGCGGCAGGCAAGCTGGTGACCTATGTGCAGTATTCCATTGTCTATCCCTGAGCGCTTAAGCGAAGGCCTGTTCCATTTCGCGGCGCAGGCGCGCGGCCAGGGTTTCCTCGTCGTAGCTGACGTCCAGCGTGCGTATAGGCTGCGATTGGCGCACCGCATGTTTCAGTACTGCGCCCTCGGCCAGGCCGATAGGCAGATAGGCATCATCGGTTGAAATCCGAGCCGGCACTAGGCGGCCATAGACGCTGTATCCGCCCGCGCCATCCAGCACCTCGCCTGCCGCCATATCCCGTTTGGCGGTGGCGATTACATCGGCGTGCCAGGCCGTGGGCATGCCGGTGGGTTCGCGGCGCAGGCCGATGCTGGCCACGCTCATGCCGAGTTCCATGCCCATCAGGTGGTAGGGCCGGTACATGGCGGCGTAATTACCACTGGGGTCGGTGACCAGCCCGAAGTCCCGAAAAGAGCTGCGCACGAAGTCGCTATCGGCGGCCAGCGTGACGAATACCCCCCAGCGCAGATCACGAAACACCGAGCGGCCGTCACGCTCCAATGAGGACACGACTTCCACCTGGCCCCGATGATGCAGGATGCCTCCGTGCTCGCGCGGGCGCAGCACCCGGGCTAGGTCATCGACGCCGCAGGGCGGGTAGAACAGCCCCTGCGGCGCGGGCGTCAGGCCCGTGGCATTGGCGACGCTGGCCATTTCCAGTGCGCTCTTCGTACCGTCCAGAAAGCTGTTGAACAAACGGGCATCGAAATCGCCTGCAGCCACCATTTCGTCGGTGAAGCCGTAATAGGGCCATACCGTATCAGGCGTGGAGGTGTGAAACTCAGGAAGGTATTTGGTGCCTTTGCCTGCGGCCATGATTTCGAACCCGCAAGCCCTTGCCCAATCGACCATTTCGCAGATGAGCGCAGGCTGATCGCCATAGGCCAGCGAGTAAACAATGCCGGCTTCGCGCGCGCGGCGCGCCAGCAGCGGACCCGCCAGTGCATCGGCGGCGAGGTTTACCATAATGATGTCTTTGCGATATTCGCAGCACCACAGCGTGTGGGCGATGCCTTCGGCGGCCAGGGTGCTGGCGTCGATGACGATTTCTACATCGGGGTCGGCGATGACCTGTAAAGGGTCATCGCAGCAAAAGACCTTGCCGTGTTTGAGCGCCTCGTGGATGGTGGACGCGCCCAGTGTCTGGGCGGGCCAGCCGCAGCGGGTCAGGGCAGAGCGGGCCCGCGAGGCATCGCGGTCGGCTACGGCGATAAGACGGATGCCTGGGGTGCGTTGGGCCTGACTCAACAACATGGCGCTGAACTTGCCAATACCGATCAGCGCCAGGCGCAGCGGCTTGTTGTCGGTCTCGCGCTGTTTGAGCAGACGGTGCAGATTCATGGCTCACCTGGTCAGGGCCGGCCCCCGGTGTGGGCCTTTTGCAAACAGCATAGCGTCAATTGCCTGGTGTGAGGAGATCAGGTATCCGATTGGTAGAGCGCGCCGGCCAGGATGTTGCGCCAGTTCTGCCATGTCAGGCGCGGACAGCCGGTTTCCTGCCGGTTGTAGGGGGCGTCATAAATGATGTGGCGCCATTGTGGGCGTACCGCGCCCGGAATGTTCGGACGGTCGTCGATGAGCAAATCGCCCTGGATCAGGGTTTTGTCGCGGGTGAGGATGAGTCGTTCGGTCGCGGCGCGGCCAAGATGATGTTCGACCCACTGATATTTTTCGAGTACGCAGTTGTCATATTGCCGCAAGGGAGACGTGCAGATACGCACATCCATGCCCAGGGCAATCAGTTCGCGCACGGCCTCCAGCGCGCTCGCTACCGGCGGCAGATGGCGGATGAAGCCGGGCGCGGTGTAGATCGCTTCGGCACGGGCGCGCAGCGCCTCGGGGTAGTCTTCAAGAAGATGAAATGAACGGCGGTCTTCATAGGCGACAGGCGCAATATCGGGGTAGCGTTGACGCCAGGCGTCGATAAAGGCGTGTTCAAAATCGGCGAGCACGCCGTCTTGATCGAGCAGGATCAGCATGGTGTGTGGCGGTAGTAGCGTTGCGCGATTGTGCCATGCGGGTTTTGTCCGAGCGCAAGAGGTGGCCGGCGGTGACACTGCCGGCCACGTCAGTCAGCGCATTGCGGCCGTCTTGCCGGTTTCCTGGCCTGCTGCGGGTACGGCGCTGTCCCAGCCGCCGCCCAGCGCACGGATCAGATCGACCGTGGATCGCGCCTGCTCGCCGGTGAGCTGTACCGACAGGCGGCGTTGCGTCAGCACGGTACGGTCGGCCTCGATCACGTCCAGATAACTGATCGACCCTTCGCGGTACTGCGCGTGCGAGATGCTGGCTGCACGGGCGCTGGCGTCAACGGCCTCGCTTTGCGCTTGGGTCTGATTACCCAGGATACGTAGATTGGCGAGGTTGTCTTCGACTTCGCGAAAGGCGCTCAACACGGTCTGGCGGTATTGCGCCACGTCTTCCTCGTAAACCGCCAGGGCCCGATCCAGGCTTGCCTGACGGCGGCCGCCATCGAAGATGGGCAGCGACAAGGCGGTGCCGACCAGGGGGCCGAGCAGAAAGGTGCGGGATGACCACTGGAAAAGCTTGCTCAACTGCGAGGATTCATAGCCCAGCGCACCGGTGATTTCCAGGCGCGGGAAGAATGCCGACTTGGCCACGCCGACGCGGGCATTGGCCGATGCCATGGCGCGTTCTGCGGCGGCGATGTCGGGACGGCGCTCCAGCAGCGCCGAAGGCAAGCCGGCCGGCACCGTCACCAGTAGGGGTTTGAGCGGCTGCGGGGGCATGCTGAATTCGGCAGGGGTTTTTCCCAGCAGCACGGCCAGCGCGTGTTCGGCCGTGGCGCGCTGGCGGTCTACCCCTAGCGCTTCCGCTTGGGCCTGAGCCAGCTCCGACTTGGCGCGGGCGAGGTCGAGCTCACCGATGTCGCCGGCCTCAAAGCGGCGCTGAATCAGCGTGAGGCTTGCTTCGCGCAGCGCGACTGTCTGACGGTAGAGTTGCGATTCGGCATCGCGTTCCCGCACCAGAAAATAGGTGGAGGCCACGTCTGCTTGCAGGGCCAGCAGGATGGAGCGGTAGAGCGCTTCGCTTTGTTGAGCGTCGGCCGTGGCGGCGTCTACGCTGTTGGCGACTCTGCCGAACAGGTCGGCCTCATAGGCGGCACTTGCCTGGGCGCGCCACTGGGTTGAGGCGCTAGGGGAGGCGTTGTCGGACAAGTCTTGCGACGCAGGGGAAGGCCGCTGGCGATTAGGGCCGACACCGGCGTCCACCTTGGGGAAGAAGTCGGCGCGGGCGTCACGCTGCAGGGCGCGGGCCTGCGCCAGACGTGCGGCGGCGGCCTTGAGGCTTTGATTGGCGCCTAGCGCCTCCTCCTGCATGGCGTTGAGGGCCGTGTCGCCAAAAATTTTCCACCATTCGCCGCGCAGCGCCGCTTCCGAGGGCTGAGCCGTTTTCCAATTGCCGGCTTCCTGCGGCGCGGCTTCTTTGTACCGAGCTGGCGTGGCGGCGGCGGGTTGGTGGTAGTCAGGTCCCACCGCGCAGCCCGCCAGCACCAGAAGGGCGGCGAGCAGGGCGGATAGGCGGGCGATGCGTTGTGTCATGTTAGAACTCTCAGGTTCAATGAGCGTGATGTTGATGCAGGGGCGCGTCATGAGGCGAGGCCGAGTGCAGCTTGCGCTTGCTCAGGGTGCGCAACACCACATAGAAGACCGGTGTCAGGAAGAGGCCGAAGAGGGTCACGCCCAGCATGCCGAAGAACACGGCCACGCCCATCGCATGACGCATTTCGGAGCCTGCGCCGGAAGACAGCACCAGCGGCACCACACCCATAATGAAGGCGATAGAGGTCATCAAGATGGGGCGCAGCCGCAGGCGGCTGGCCTCGATGGCTGCCTCCAGCGGTGTCGAACCCTGCATTTCCAGCTCGCGGGCAAATTCCACGATAAGAATGGCGTTCTTGGCTGACAGGCCCACCAGCACCATGAAACCGATTTGCGTGAAGATGTTGTTGTCGCCGCCGGTCAGCCAGACGCCGGTCAGCGCGGCCAGGATGCTCATGGGCACGATCAGGATGACGGCCAGGGGCAGGGCCAGGCTCTCATACAGCGCAGCCAGCACCAGAAAGACCAGGAGCACCGAAATCGGGAAGACCCACAGGCCGGCGTTGCCCGCCAAGATCTGTTGATAGGTCAGGTCGGTCCATTCCATCTTCATGCCGCGAGGTAGCACCTCGGCGGCGATGCGCTCGGCGGCCGCCTGGGCCTGATTGGTGGAGAAGCCCGGCGCCGGGCCGCCATTGATGTCGGCGGCGGTATAGCCGTTGTAACGGACGACCATTTCGGAGCCAAAGGTCGGCTTGATCGTGACCAGCGAGGACAGCGGCACCATCTCGCCCGCAGCATTGCGGGTTTTCAGTTGCAGGATGTCTTGTGGATGCGAGCGGAAGGGGGCATCTGCTTGGGCGCGAACCTGGAAAACGCGGCCGAAACGGTTGAAGTCGTTCACATACATGGAGCCCAGGTAGATCTGCATGGTGTCGAACACCTCGCTTACCGGCACGCCCAGCTGCTTGGCCTTCACGCGATCTAGATCCACATCCAGTTGCGGCACATTGATCTGGTAGCTGGAGAAAGACGGCCCAAGCTCGGGGGTTTGCGCAGCCTTGGCCAGGAAGGCCTGCGCGGCGCGGTCCAGTTCGGCGTAGCCGAGCGCGCCGCGATCTTCGATTTGTAGTTTAAAGCCGCCCAATGTGCCCAGGCCCATGACCGGCGGGGGCGGGAAGACGGCCACAAAAGCGTCTTTGATGGCGCCGAATTTTTGGTTCAGGCTGGCGGCGATGGCATTGCCCGATAGCGCAGCCGATTGGCGCTCTTCGAAGGGCTTGAGCGTGACGAACACGATGCCTGCGCTGGAGCTGTTGGTGAAGCCGTTGATCGATAGCCCGGGGAAGGCAATGGCGCTTTTCACGCCGGGTTCGGCCAGGGCGATGTCCGTCATGCGGCGGATGACGGCATCGCTGCGGTCCAGCGATGCGCCATTGGGCAGTTGCGCGAAGCCGATCAGATATTGCTTGTCCTGAGCGGGCACGAAGCCGCCGGGCACCAGATAGGAGATACCCACGGTCAGCGCCAGCAGCAGCGCGTACACGCCCATGGCCTTGCTCTTGTGCCGGATTACGCCTTCGACGTTGGTGGCGTAGCGGTCGGAGGCGCTGCCGAACAGGCGGTTGAAGGCGGCGAAGAATCGGCCCAGAAAGCGGTTCATCTGGCGTGTCAGCCAGTCGGGTTTGTCATGGTGGCCGCGCAGCAGCAGGGCCGACAGGGCGGGCGAGAGCGTGAGCGAATTGAAGGCCGAGATCACCGTCGAGATGGCGATGGTCATGGCGAATTGCTTGTAGAACTGGCCAGACAGGCCGGTCATGAAGGCCAGCGGCACGAACACCGCGCAAAGCGTGAGGGCGATGGCGATGATGGGACCGCTGACCTCGCGCATGGCGCGATAGGTGGCCTCTCTAGGGCTCAGTCCTGCTGCGATATTGCGTTCAACGTTTTCCACCACCACGATGGCGTCATCCACCACAATCCCGATGGCGAGCACCATGCCGAACAGGGACAGGGCATTGATCGAGTAGCCGAACATCAGCAAGAAGGCGAAGGTGCCGACGATGGAGACGGGCACGGCCAGCAGCGGGATGATGGAGGCGCGCCAGGTTTGCAGGAAGAGGATCACGACCAGCACCACGAGGGCGATGGCTTCGAGCAGGGTATGCACCACGGCCTCGATGCTGGAGCGCACGAACTGCGTGGGGTCATACTCGATGCGGTACTCCACACCCGGTGGGAAGTCCTGCGAGAGTTCCTGCATGGTGTTGCGTACTTGCGTTGCGACATCCAGTGCGTTGGCGCCGGGCGACTGCATGATGCCCATGCCTACGGCGGGCTTGTTGTCCAGCAGCGAGCGCAGTCCGTATTCTTGCGCGTCCAGTTCCACCCGGGCCACACCAGCCAGATGGGTGACACCGCCATCGGGCGAAGTCTTGAGGACGATGTCGCGGAATTCTTCTTCGGTTTGCAGACGGCCGCGCGCATTGACGTTGAGCTGCAAGGGCACATCGCTCAGGGTGGGCGAGGCGCCGATCACGCCAGCGGCGACTTGCACATTCTGCTCGCGGATGGCGGCTACGACTTCCGAGGCGGTCATGCCGCGCTGGGCGACTTTTTGCGGGTCCAGCCAGACGCGCATCGAATAGTTGCCAGAACCCCATACTGTCGCCTCACCCACGCCATTGATGCGCGAGAGGCGGTCCTTGATGTTGATGATGGCGTAGTTGCGCAGATAGGTGATGTCGTAGCGGTCGTTGGGCGAGATCAGGTGCACCACCAGCGTCAGGGTGGGCGAGGTTTTGGTCGTGGTGACGCCTAGGCGCTGCACATCCGGAGGCAGGCGCGGCAAGGCCTGCGAGATGCGGTTTTGCACCAGTTGCTGCGCCTTGTCGGGGTCCATGCCCAGCTTGAAATTCACGGTCAGCGTGAGGTTGCCGTCGCTGTTGGCCTGCGACTGCATATAGATCATGTCCTCGACGCCATTGATGGCTTCTTCGAGCGGAGAGGCCACGGTTTCGGCGATGACCTTGGGGTTGGCGCCGGGGTATTGGGCGCGAACCACGACCGAAGGCGGCACCACTTCCGGATATTCGGAAATGGGTAGCTGGAACATGGCCAGCAGACCGCCCAGCAGAACCAACACCGACAGCACGCCCGCGAAAATGGGCCGGTCGATGAAAAACTTGGAGATATTCATGTGAGGCTCCGGGCCTGGTTTTACTTCAGGGCTGCCGCAGCCGTCTTGACCGCTTGCGGCGCCGTGTCCATAGACACGACGGTGGGCGCGACAACCGAGCCTGGGCGCACGCGCTGCAAGCCGTTGACGACGATTTGCTCGCCGGGCTTCAAGCCTTTTTCGATAACTTGCAGCGGGCCGAGGTTGGCGCCCAGGGTCACTTCGCGGTAGTTGGCGCGGTGTTGATCGTCTAGCACCAGCACATAGCGCTTGTTTTGGTCGGTGCCGATGGCTTTTTCGTCGACCAGCACGGCTTCGCGGGGGCCGCCGCCGCCCAGGCGCACTCTGGCGTAGAGTCCGGGCAGCAGGCTGCCGTCGTGGTTGTCGAACACCGCGCGCAGGCGGATGGTGGCCGAGTTGCTGTCCAGGCGGTTGTCCACGTAATGCACCACGCCTTCACGCGAATAGCCGTCTTCATTGGCCAGGCCGAGCTGCACAGGCACCTCGGTGCCGGCGGCGCGCGCCGGGTTAACAGACTTCAGGAAGGTTTGCTCATCCACGTCGAAAGCGGCGTAAATAGGCGAGACCGAGACCAGCGTGGTGAGCGGCAGGGTTTGCGCGCCGGCGTTCACCACATTGCCCACCGTGACTTCCGCACGCGAGACCCGGCCGTCCACGGGCGCGGTGATACGGGTGTAGCCAAGATGGATGCGCGCCGATTCTTGCGCCGCCCTGGCGGCCAGCAGATGGGCGGCGGCCTCGCGCGCGGCGTTCTGTTTCTCCTCGAAGTCCCGCTTGGCGATGGCGTTGTCGCTCAAGAGGCGCTGAGCACGCGCTAGGTCGCTGGCCGTGTAGGCGGCGCGGGCTTGGGCGGCAGCCAGTTGCGCGGCAGCACGATCGACTTCGGCCGCATAGGGGCGGGGATCGATGGTGAACAGCACGTCTCCCTTTTTGACCAGCGCGCCATCCTTGAAGTGGACCTCGGTCAGGGTGCCTGACACCAGGGGACGGATATCCACCCGGTCGATGGCTTCCAGGCGGCCGGAGTAGCGCTGCCAGTCAAGGATGGTGCGCGCCAGGGCGGGCGCGACATCGACGGCGGCCGCAGCGGGCTGTCCTTCGGCGTGGGCCACCCCCCCGGAGGCGGGTAATAGCGTGTAAGCGGCGCCTGCGGCCAGCAGGGCGGCGGCAACCGTCAGGGCCGCGATACGATGGCGCGAAAGCGTCATGGTGTTTCCTTGATGCAAGTATTTGGGGGGGATCGGGCCGGGTGAGGGAAGGGCGGGGCAGGTAGGAATGCTGCGGCGCGCAATTCGAAGACAGTCCGACAAACCGAGATAGACGGGGCGATTCTGAGCGTTTCGACGGGCAGAATAAACAATGGCTATCCGGCAATACTGTTCGTTTTGAACGTACAATTAATCGAAAATCGGCTGTATCCTAGGCGCACAATTTCTTGATAGGACAGAAACATGGATCGTTTCCAAGCCATGCAGGTCTTTGTTCGTGTGGTCGAAGCAAACAGCTTCACGCGCGCCGCAGAGAGTCTTACGCTGCCCCGCACAACGGTTACCACCATCATTCAAAATCTGGAGCGCCATCTCGGCGTGCGCTTGCTAAACCGCACGACGCGGCGCATCAGCCTGACACCAGACGGCGCGGCCTATTACAAGCACGCCACCCGTATTCTGGCCGAGGTCTACGAGACGGAAGCCTGTTTGCAGGATGCGGCCGCACGTCCGCAAGGCCGTCTCCGTATCGACGTGCCGGCGTCCGTTGGTCAGCTCATCCTGATTCCTGCCCTGTGTGATTTCCACACCCGTTACCCGGATGTGGAGCTGGTGATCGGCATGGGCGACCGCAAAGTGGATCTGGTTCAGGAGGCCGTGGACTGTGTGATCCGGAGCGGTGAGCTGGAAGACTCCAGCCTGGTTGCGCGTCGTATCGGCACGGTTCAGACCGTGACCTGCGCCACGCCCAGCTATCTCGAGCGTTATGGCACGCCCGAGTCCTTGCAGGATCTGGAGCGCCACCATGCGGTGCACTATTTTTCTTCGGGCGGCCGGCAGTGCGCCTGGACCTTTATGGTTGATGGTAAAGAGCAGCTCGTGGACGTGGCGGGTACGGTGTCGGTCAATGACTGGAGCGCCCATCTGACTTGCGGCCTTAACGGCTTTGGTCTGATCCAGACGGCACGCTATATGGCCCTGCCGCATCTGCTGTCTGGGGCCTTGGTCGAGGTGCTGCCGCAATGGAAGCCCAAGTCGGTGCCGATTTCGCTGCTGTATTTGCAGAATCGTCAGCTTTCGCCCAAGGTGCGGGTGTTTTCCGACTGGGTGGCAGATTTGTTCGCGGGCTGCACGCTCTTGTCGGGCCGTGATGAAAATGAGCCTGGCGTGTTGGTATGCAAGGTTCAGCAGCCGACGCTGCTGCCGGCTGGCGAGCATGAAGCGCGCCGCCGCGTGCCGCAAGATATGCCCGAGTTCGTTATGTAAATTTCAGACCGGCAGGCCACATGATGGGGACGGAACCTAAAAACTAGGTATATTGCAGGGGTCTTTCCTGCAATACCAGAGAGCCGTCTAGCCTATGCAGCAGCCCGTCTTTCCCGTTTACCTGATCGCCCGCTGGTTGTTGCTGCTGGTCGTGGCTGCGGGGCTTTATTTTCTTTCCGGTTTTTTGGTGCCCGCCTTGGCGGCCCTCATCATCGGCCTGGCGACCTGGCCGCTTTACGAACGGGTAGTGCGCTTTTGTAAAGGCCGCAACATTCTGGCGGCCACGCTGGCATTGTGCATCGTCGTGCTGGTGGTGGTGGTGCCGCTGTCGATGGCCTTGACCTATGCCTTCAAAGAGGCGAGCAACTTTTTCGCCTGGGCGCTGGCGGCCAATAAACATGGTGTGGAGGTGCCATTCTGGATTTCCTCTCTGCCCGGTGTGGGGGAGCGCCTCTCTCAGTACTGGACCACCTACCTGGGCGAGCCGCATGCCCTGGGTGCGATGGTGGAGTTGGTCAGTGGAGAGCATCTGGGCAATATCTACCGCATGGCGCTGTCGGCCACGGGTAATGTTTTTCAGTGGTTGCTGACGCTGCTTTTCATGCTGATCACACTCTTTTTCGTCTACAAAGATGGCAAGAGCATGGTTGCCCAGCTGGATATTCTTGGCGAGCGCGTGCTGCCGGCCCGCTGGAAGCGTTTCTCGCGCGTTGTGCCGGCCACCGTCAGTTCCACCGTTACCGGCATGTGCCTGATCGCCCTGGGCGAAGGCGTGGTGCTGGGCCTGGCTTATTGGATCGCCGGGGTGCCGTCGCCCGTCTTGCTGGGCGTGATTACCGGCTTCATGGCCTTGATTCCGGGCGGCGCGCCGCTGTCTTTCACCTTGGTGTCGCTTTACCTGGTGGGGTCCAACCATCTGGTGGCCGGCGTCGGCCTGTTCGTCTGGGGCACGGTCGAGCTTTTCATCGTGGATAAGACGCTGCGGCCCAGGTTGGTAGGCGGGCCGGTCAAACTGCCTTTTCTGCCGACGTTCTTCGGCCTGGTGGGCGGCGTGAAAACCATGGGCATCGTGGGCCTGTTCGTCGGGCCGGTGCTGATGGCTTTGCTGGTCGCCATCTGGCGCGAATGGGTGCGCAATACCGAGCGTGATTGCGATCTGGAGCGTGGCATGCCTTCTGAGCGGGGTCCTGGCCCCAGCGACTGAGTCGCCGCAGGAGTATCCTAGGCCCGGGAAGACCGGTCAGGCGACGCGGTCTTGCCTTGCCTAGTATAGAGAGAGAAAATGCCCACCCTTTCGGTTGCCGATCTGGTCGCCACCCTGCGCCAACAGGGTTTCGCGATAGCCCGCAACTTTGCTTCACCCTCAGAGGTTCAGGCGCTGCGCGCCGCAGCCGAGCATGATCTGCACCATCAGATCGCTCCGGTCGAATACGAAGCCGACCTGCAATATCCCGGCGCGCCATCCTCGCGGGCGGCGGCAGGCGGCATGACCGTGCGGCGTCTGCTTGATGCCTACGGCCGGGGGCCGCGCTTTCAGCAATGGGCTACGCAAGCCGCGATCAGCGAGGTGTTGCGTGCCTATTTCGACGGACGCCGGCCGGTGGTCTCGACGGTGCATCACAACTGTGTCATGACCAAGCATCCGATGTATGGCAGCCTGACGGGCTGGCACCAGGACATCCGCTATTGGTCGTTTCCGCAACAGGATCTGGTGTCCTGTTGGCTGGCCCTGGGGCCGGAGTCGCCGCATAACGGCGGCCTGTTTTTCGTGCCCGGCTCGCATGCGGCCGCCTATGGTCCCGAGTGCTTCGATAGCCAGAAATTCTTCCGTGACGACTTGCCGGCCAACCAGGCCTGGATCGCGCGCGCCGTAAGTCCGGAGCTTGAGGCGGGCGATGTGGTGTTTTTCCATTGCCGCACCCTGCATGCGGCGCAGCAGAATCGTAGCGGCAGGGTCAAGCTGTCTCTGGTGCATACCTATTACCCGGAAGATTGTCCGCCTGTCGAGGGCACGCGCTCGTCGTCGCGCCCAGGGGTGTTACTGGCTTGATTCGCCATCGCTCTGCCGCCTGTGAGCGGCAGGGCGGGGAAAAATAGGCCCACGTCACGGATACTGCGCTGATAAACTTTGGCAGCCCTGGCCTTTTTGCGGACACCATGCTGACCAAGCTGCGTTCCTTTTTCGCGCGCTTTTTCCCCTCCCATCTGGTTCTTGCGGTGCTGGTTGCCCTCGTCGGTTACCTGCATCTGCTGTCTGCCTTCAATCAGGCCGGCAGGCCCGATTTCGAGTTTTTCTCGAGTTTCGATTCTTGGCGCGACGCCATCGAGGCGGTGGGCCTGCTCGACGCTCCCCGCGCCCTGCTCGGCCTGGGCCTGGTGTTCATGGCGCTGGGCCTGTTGCTGCGGGCGCGGATTGCCTGGGCGTTTTCGCTGTTGATGCTGGTGGTGGTGGGGATATTGGGCTATCTGGGCAGCGCCAATATGCTGCTCAACCTTTTCAACCTGCTGACCTTTATGCTTCTGGTGGCGGCATGGTCGGTGTTCAACCGGGCCAGTCTGGCGGCGGGCAGTCTGTTCACCGTCATCGCCATTCTTTCCTTGCTGGCCTATGCCATCTTCGGCAGTCTGTATCTGGGGCCGGAATTCGCGCCGGCCATCAGCAGCTTGCCGGCGGCGATTTATTTCTCGGTCGTCACGATGTCTACGGTCGGCTATGGCGACATCGTGCCGCACAGCGATGCGGCGCGTTATTTCACGCTGTCGGTCATCATTCTGGGTATCACGGTGTTCGCCACTTCCATTAGCGCCATCGCGGGCCCAGTGATTGGCGGCAACGTCAAACGACTTATCAAAGGCAGGATCGCTCACGCCATGCGTCACGACCACATTATTCTCGCCGGTGCCTCCTCGCTCGCTGCGGCGGTTTATCCGGTGCTCCGCGCCCATGGTTACGCCGTTACGGCAATTGTTCCGGAAGGTGAGCAGCACCGCTATCCCGATGGGACAGACCTGATCGAGGGGGACCCCACCACTTCGGCGGTGCTGATTGAGGCCGGCGCACAGCGTGCCCGCTATGTGCTGGCCTTGAGCGGCGACGATGCCGAAAATGCCTTTATCGTGCTGGCGGCCAAAGATGTCGGCTCGCCTGAAACCCGAACCGTAGCGGTAGCCAATTTGCCCGAGCATCTCGTCAAGCTCAAACGGGTGCAGCCCGATATCGTGTTCTCGCTGCAGCAGATGGTGGGAGAGCTGCTTGCCCGCACACTGGGGGGCGAGAAGATCGATCAGGCCTTTATCGACAACCTGTTCACGGGCAACAAAAACCATTGATCGGCGGTCGCGTGCCCTCTTTGCGCCCTTGTGGGCTTGGCGGGGCAGTAATGTGACAGGGTCTGATCAGAGCGGCAGCGAGGGGAGAAACAAAGCTGCTATGCCGGCGGCCGCCAAAAAAGGGCCGAAGGGCAAGGCGCGGTGACCGCGCGTCAGCATCCACAGGATGGCGCTCAGGCTGGCCAGCAAGACAATGTCGATCAGGCGGATGGCTCCGAACCAGGCGCCCAGCGCAGCCATGAGCTTGAAGTCGCCGCCACCCATGCCGTCGCTGCCACGCGCCAGGCGTAAGCCCTGTGCGGCCAGCCAGGGCAGGGCATAGCCCAGCGCCGCGCCTACGACGGCCTGAGCCAGCGGAGCGAAAGCATGGTCGAGGTTCACCAGCAATCCGGCCCAGAGCAGGGGCTGCGTCAGGATATCGGGCAGCAGGCGGGTGCGCCGGTCAATGTCCGCGAGGGTAAGTAAAACGGCGCACAAGAGCAGTGCTTGCAGCGAACCCAGTGTCCAGCCAAAGCGCCAGCCGCAAGCCAGGGCCAGGGTGCAGGCGGCGGCAAGGAACAGGGCTTGCCTGCGACCGCGGCCGGGCGGCGAAAGTTTGCCGAATTCGGCCTCGATGGCGGCTTCGTCCTGCATCCATTGCCGGATAACCAGGCCGGGCAGCCGCTCCGCGGCCAGCCAGGCCATCAGCCCGCTCAGGAGACCGGCGGCGATCGCGGCCAGAAGATCAGGGATAGACATAGGGGCGGGATCAGCGGATGAGCTGATTCATTTCCAGTATGGGCATCATCACGGCCAGCACGATGAGCAGCACCAAGCCGCCCATAACCAGGATGAGCGCGGGCTCGAGCAAGGCCGTCATGGCCAGGGCGCGCCGTTCCAGATCGCGCGACAGGTTGCGTGCGCATTGATCGAGCAGTTCGGGCAGCTGCCCGGTTTTTTCGCCGCTGGCCACCAGATGGATGAGGATGGGCGGAAAGACCTTGCGGCGGGCCAGGGCGCCAGACAACGAGGCGCCCTTGCCGACGTGCTCGGCGGCCTCCTGCACGGCGGTGCGCAACACATCGTTGGTCATGGTGCGCCGAGCCGCATCGAGCGCGGCCAGAATCGGCACGCCGCTGCCGCAGAGAATCGCCAGTGTCGAGGCAAAGCGCGCCGCGTTAACCCCCAGCACGAAACGGCCTGCCAGCGGCAGGCGCATCAGCTGGCCGTGCCAGGCAGCGCGGGCTGCCGGCATGCGCAGGCTATAGCGCCATAGCGCGATCAGGGCCGTCAGCCCTAGGCCGCTTATCAGGCCCCATTCGCGCACATAGTCTGAAAGCGCCAGCATGATGCGGGTGAGCAGGGGCAGTTGCTGCTTGGCGTGGCTGAAAGCCGACACGACTTGCGGCACGACATAGCCTAATAGAAAAATTACGATCAGCACCGACACCGCACCCACGACCACCGGGTAGATGAAGGCGGTGAGCACCTTGCTGCGCAGGGCGTTGCGCTCTTCGATGTAGTGGGCCAGTTTCTCCATGACCTGGGAGAGATCGCCCGACTCTTCGCCCGCGCCGATCAGCGCGCGATAGATTTCAGGAAAGTCCCGCGGCCGTGACGCCAGGGCCGAGGACAGCTTGTGGCCGGCGCGCACGTCGTCGCGCACGCCGGTCAGGGTCGTGGCGATATGACGCTTTTCGGCCTGCTCCAGCGTGATGGTCAGGGCGGCGTCCAGCGGCAAGCTGGCCGCCAGCAGGCTGGCCAATTGGCGCGTGAGCCAGGCCAGATCTGCGTCGGAAAGGCGGGCCTGCAAGGCGCCGCCCTGAGCCGCGCGCGCGGTCGAAATCGGGAAAAGCCCACGGCTGCGCAATTGATTGCGGGCGCTGCGTTCGCTCTCGGCATCCAGGGTGCCCCGGACGATTTTTCCCAGAGCGTCGCTGGCCTCATAGCGGTAGGAGGGCATGTCATCTGCCTGCAATGCAAAAACTGCGAGGCTGTCAGATTGGCGCTGAAATATGACCGTAGTATTTCATGGTCATACTCGCCGTTCTCAGGTGCTTTCCCGCACTCGTTACTGGCCAATGTGCTCATCTCGTCATGCGTTTCTTTCTGTCTATGGGTCTCGCCCTGGTGCTGACCGCAGCAAGTCCCCTCAACGCGTTCGCGCAGCCGGCAGCCGACAAGCCAGCCAGCACATCGGATGGCAAAGTCAGCCTCAATTTCGTCGACACCGATATTCCAGCCGTTGTGCGCGCAATCTCTCTGTTCACGGATCAGGACTTCCTGATCGACCCGCGTGTCAAAGGCAAAATCACCCTGGTTTCCGAGCGGCCCGTGAGTCGCGAGCAGGCGCTGGCCCTGTTGAGCGGTTCTTTGCGCCTTCAGGGTTTTTCCATGGTTGAAGTCGCTGGCATCATGCGCGTCGTGCCCGAGGCGGATGCCAAGCTGCAAGGCACGGTCGTGGGCGCCGCGCGGAGAACGGCGGGCGGGCCCGTGCCGGTCTCCGACTTTCTGCGGGGCGCGGCCAGCGGGCAGATGATGACCCGCGTGTTCCCGCTGCGCTACGAAAACGCCGCCAACCTCGTGCCGGTGCTGCGCCCTATGGTGCCGCCCAACAACCCGGTGACGGCCTATCCAGGTAACAACACGGTGGTGGTGACCGACTACGCCGACAATCTGGAGCGCATCGCCGAGGTGATCGCCCGCATCGACGTGCCCAGCGCCCTGTCTACCGACGTGGTGCCGATCAAGGGCGGTATCGCTTCCGACATCGCCGCCCTGGCCTCGCAACTGCTGGACACCCAGAGCAACGATCCCACGCAGCGCATCACCATCGTGGCCGACCCGCGCAGCAACAGCGTGCTGGTGCGCTCGGGGAGTTCTGGCCGCACTCGGCTGGCGCGGGATCTGATCGTCAAACTGGATGCGCAGCAATCTGTCGAGAGTAATCTGCATGTGGTGTATCTGCGCAACGCACAGGCCGCGCGCATCGCCGAGGTGCTGGGCGGTCTGCTGACCGGCCAGGCGAACAACCAGGCGGGGAGTGCGATCAACGGCGGCGCGGGCGGCTCGCGTAGCGGCGCGGCCAGCCCGCCCGCCGGGAATATGCCCTCGCGTAGCGGCGCGTCGGGCGGCAACTACAACGGCGGCAGCACCGGTCTGGGCGGCTCTGGCAATGAGCGCATCGCACGCGAGGAAGTGAGCAACCAGCCGCTGTCCTTCAGCGCAGGCGGCGCGACGGTGCAGGCCGACCCGGCCACCAATTCGCTCATTATTTCCGCACCCGAACCGCTTTACCGTAATCTGCGCACGGTGATCGACCAGCTCGATCAGCGCCGCGCGCAGGTCTTGGTCGAAAGCATGATTGTCGAGGTGTCGGAAGACAAGGCCTCAGAGTTCGGTATTCAGTGGATGACCGGCGCCGGCAATATCAACAGCAATAGCACCTCCTTTATTGGCGGCACTAATCTCGGCGGCAGCGGCCTGGGCGGCGTGCAGGGACCGACCTCGCTCGATGTGCTGGGCAAGGGCCTGAGCCTGGGCGTGGTCAAGGGGACAGTGGATGTGCTGGGCAACAAGGTCATCAATCTGGGCGTGCTGGCCCGCGCGATGCAGAAAGACGGCGAAGCCAATATTCTTTCTACGCCGAATCTGCTGACGCTGGACAACCAGTCGGCCAGCATACTCGTGGGCAAAACCGTGCCTTTCGTGACGGGGCAATACGTAACCTCCGGCGGCAATGGCAGCAGCAATCCCTTTCAGACCATCGAGCGCGAAGACGTCGGCCTCAAGCTCAATATCCGCCCGCAGATTTCCGAGGGGGGCGCGGTCAAGCTGGACATCTATCAGGAAGTCAGCAGCATCGACACCAGCAACTCGACGGCGGTGTCCGGTGTCGTGACCAATAAGCGCGCGATCGACACCAGCGTGCTGGTCGAAGATGGCCAGATCATTGTGCTGGGCGGCCTGCTGGAGGACAGCGTGTCGCAGGGCGCCAATGGTGTGCCGGGCCTGTCGTCTATCCCTATTCTGGGCGCGCTGTTTCGCTATGATTCGCGGCGTCATACCAAGACCAATCTGATGGTTTTTCTGCGCCCTTATGTGGTGCGCGATAACCGCCGTGCGGCCTCGCTGACGATGGACCGCTACGACTATATGCGCCGCCAGCAGGCCGCTTCGCAACCCGAGGCGCACTGGCTGTTGCCGCAGGTGCAGACGCCCGAACTGACGCCGCCGGGAAGCCGTGGATCGGTGTCGAACAACATCTACGATATGCGTCCGGAGCAGCTTGCGCAGACCATGCGCCGCGATCCGCCGCCGACGCTTAGCGCGTCTGTGGTGCGCCAATTGCCGCCGACGCGCAAGTTCTCTCCGGATGAGCCCATCCGCGCGAGTCTGCCGATTGGGGTGACGGTGGCGCTCGACCCCTCCGATTTGGAATCGACGGCGGGCAATGACGGCACGGTGCTGCAATTCGCATCGGTGCAAGAGCAGCGCGAAGCCGAGCAGATCGCTCGCCGCGTGCAATCCAGCGGCTTGTCGGCCTATGTGCAGGTCGGCCCAGGCGGTATGGGTTATGTGGTGCGCAGCCAGGTCTCCAATGACGCGGGCACTGTGCAGACCGCGATGACGCTGTTGCGTGAGTTGGGCTATCCGGCGCAGATCATCAAAAGCCTATGAGTGTCCATCCCCTGCCTTATGCCTGGGCGCGTGCGCAGCGCGCGGTACTCAGTCTGCGCGCCGGGCAGGCGCAGCTGACGGTCAGTCCCCGCACGCCCTCCTGGGCGGTGCGCGAGGTGCGGCGCCGGCATGGAGAGGTTCTGCTGCACGAGGTGGATGACCAAACACTGGAAAGCCTGCTCACCGCCAGCTACACGCATGGCGAAGACGCGGCCTCTGTCATGGGTGTGGCCGAGAACGAAATCGATCTGGACCGCCTGCTGCAAGATATCCCCGAAGTAGCGGACCTGTTGGAAGCCCAGGATGACGCGCCCGTCATTCGTATGATCAACGCCCTGTTTGCGCAGGCCGCGCGCGATGGCGCCAGCGATATCCATATCGAGCCGTTCGAGACACATTCTGCGGTGCGCTTTCGCGTGGATGGCACGCTGCGCGATGTGGTCACGCCGCGCAAAGGGCTGCATGCTGCGCTAATTTCACGTATCAAGATCATGGCGCACCTGGATATCGCCGAGAAGCGCTTGCCGCAAGACGGGCGTATCGCCCTGCGGGTGGGCGGGCGGCCGATCGATGTGCGTGTCTCGACGCTGCCGACCGGGCACGGCGAGCGCGCTGTGCTGCGTCTGCTCGATAAAGAGGCTGGGCGGCTGCAATTAGAGCGCTTGGGGATGAGTCCCCGCGTGCTGGGCCAGCTTGATCGTTTGATACGCCAGCCGCATGGCATCGTGCTGGTGACCGGTCCGACCGGCAGCGGCAAGACCACCACCCTGTATGCCGCGCTAAGCCGTCTGGATGCCGCCACCAGCAATATCCTGACGGTGGAAGACCCGATCGAGTATGACCTGCCGGGGGTAAGCCAGACACAGATCAACGCCAAGATCGACATGAGCTTTGCGATGGCGCTGCGCGCGATTCTGCGTCAGGACCCGGACGTGATCATGATCGGTGAAATCCGCGACCTCGAAACCGCGCAGATCGCTGTGCAGGCCTCGTTGACCGGCCATTTGGTGCTAGCCACCCTGCACACCAATGATTCGGTGTCCGCCGTCACCCGTCTGGTCGACATGGGGGTAGAGCCTTTCCTGCTCGCCTCCTCCCTGTTGGGGGTGCTGGCTCAGCGCCTGGTGCGCCGTCTGTGCCCGGCCTGCAAAACGCCGGTCGATGGCGGGCCGCAATATCGCGCGGTGGGTTGCCCCCTTTGCAATCACAGCGGCTATAGCGGACGCTCGGGCATTCATGAGCTGTTTGTCGTCGATGATGGGGCGCGCAGCCATATTCACGACGGCCGCGACGAACGCGCATTGCGCGTGGCCGCCGTGGCGGCGGGCCTGCGCAGCATGCGCGAAGATGGGCAGCGCTGGGTCGATGCGGGAGAGACCTCGGCCGAGGAGGTCTTGAGGGTGACCAAGGACGATTGAAACAGGCCGGCGGCCAGGTTTCATGGCGCCATGGCCGCGCCCGGCGTGCCGAAGCTTACCGTATCGCCTTGGCGCGGGCCTATCATCGCCAGTAGCCCATCGAGCGCGCGCCGCTGTGCCGCGTCAGTGTTGGCCGCATAGCTGAGACGGCCGGCGAAGCGTACGCCATGTTGATTCGCAATGCCTTGACCGTCGGCCTGTAAGACGCCGCTTTCCGTCGAGAGTGCTAGCGTCAGGTCCTTGCCATTGCCCTGTATGCGCATGACATAAGCGCCGATGCGCGGCAGAGGTGAGAGGGCGGTGCTGGCGTCCTGCCAGCGGATCTGCGCGACTGGGCCGCTCATGGGACGGCCCAAGGTCAGCGCCTGCCAGCGCATGTCCAGCAGGCCGCCCGGACTCAGGGTGTTCCAGGGCGCGCCTAGCGCCGCCATCGCGGCGGCGGGCGCGCGCAGCCCCTGCGCACTGATTTTTATACCGTCCAGACGCGGTGCGATGACAAGCGGGCCTTGCAGCCAGGGATGGGTGGCCTCGATATCCAGACGTGCCCAGCGCACGCGCCATTGCAGGGGCTCGGGCAGCAGGCGGCGCGAATCGGGCGGTCCCAGCGCGATCCAGGCCCGGCCTTCCCACAGGCTGCCCTGGGCATCGGCCAGGCCGATGGGCGCGCCGGCCGGCGAGATCAGGAGCAGCCAGCGTGCAGGCAGCACAGTCAGCCCGGCGATCAGGGCGCACAAGACCAGCCCCATCGCGGCCAGCAGAGACTTGCTATTGAGGCCTCGCATCTTAGTTTCCCTGGGTCAATGCCAGCCGCAGGCTGGCATTGACCAGGCCAGGCAGGGGTCTGCCATTGGGGTTGAGCGCACGGGCCAGTTCGGCCTGCCGAGCAAGCAGCCCCCAATCCCGGGCGCTGGTTTCCAGCCAATCAAGCAGCCGCTGCGCCGGCACATCGTTCAGCGTCAGCACATAAACGGCGTCCTCCTGCGTGAGTGTCCAGTGGTCTGCCGGCAACCCGGCGCGGATCAGGCTGCCGCTCAGATCGGAAGGGGTCGGCAGCTCTGCGCGGACCTGGGCGCGGCGCGACAGCGCGCTGGCCCGAGCGGCCAGATCATCCACGGCCGCCGCCTGGATGCGCAGGCTGGGCAGATCGGTGCGCAGGCGAGCCAGTTTGGCCAGCGGGGGTTCAATAAAACCCAGAAAGATCACCGCAGCGGCCAAAATCGCGCTGACGACCAGCAGCAGACGGCGTTCACGCAGGCTGAGCGCCGCATGGCGGGCGCGTAGCGTATGGAGCTGCGGTGCGGCGTATTGGCTCAGCTTCAGCCAGTATTGAGTCAATCGCTTCATGGTGAGTTACGCGTGATGCGCCAGGTCGGTGTCTTTTCCTGCTGTTCCAGCTTGAGGCCAAGCGAGGCGGCCTGCTGAATCAGCTTTGGGGTGACCGCCAGTTGCCTGGCGGCATCTTCTTCTGCAAAGAGTTGCAGGGTCAGCGCCTGATCGGCGTAATGGAGTTGCTTGACCCTGTCGTCGGTCGGCAGGGGCAAGCGTGCAACATCACGTGCCAGTGACAGAAAATCATGGGAATTGGCCTGGCCGCTGCCCAGGGCGGCCAGGCCCTGCTGCGCCTGACGCAAGGGATCAAGCACCACTGGCAGATTAAAGCTCTGCTGCACGCGTTGCGTCATGCGGGCGCGCAGGGCGCGGGCCTCGGCGTCCAGGTGGCTGGCATAGAGATTGAGGCCGATCAGCCACAAGAGCGCAGCGGCGGCCGTCCATTGCAGCGGGCTGCGCCATTGGGAGACCGTATGGCCTGCCTGGCGGGGCAGCTCTAGGGACCAGCCGGGGGAGGGCGCCCGCCAGCGCGGGTCGCCGCGCGCTTGCAGGGCTTGGCCCTCGCCCAGCGCCGAGGGCGGAATAATGGCGCGCAGCCGCATGCCCTGGCCGGCCAGGAGGGCGCAGGCTTGCTCCAGCGCCGGGCGCGGCGTCCAGGCGACCTCTACCTGCCCATCGGCACCCGTATCGGCATAGCCGATCGCGACTTCATTCAGATCGCCTAGCACCAGCGGTTCGAGAGCGCCGCGCACCACCGCCGCCTGCCGGGCACGGCCCAGCGGCGGCACGCCGATGACTGTCGTGATGATGTCGTCGGGATGCATCACCAGCTCTGCCGGGGCCCGGCGAAAGGCGGTGGCCAGCGCCTGCGCGGTGCTCTCTCCCTGGCGCAAGCCGCCCCGCCGGTCATGCCAGGCATAAGGCAGCAGGGTGTCGGCGCGCAGCGCCGCCAGCGGCGGCAAGGCCACGCGCAGCATGTTTTTCATTGCAACTCTCTTATCCATTGCGTCTTTGGCGCCGCGGGCGAGGCACTGTGCAACAGGGCCTGCATGCCAACCCGCGCGCGTTCGTAGACCAGTGTTCCGCTGGCCAGATACCAATTGCTGTGGGTCACGACGGGGGGATGCCCTCGTTGACGCCGAAGGCCGCCAGGCGGTTGCTGAAGTCTGCGCTGTTGTTGAACCCGTTTCCCCGGTCACGCTCGCCGGTGATCGAGCGCGCCTGAGACAGCGACAGGCCGGGTATCAGCGCGGCGATGACCTCGGGCGGCGCGGTGTTGACGTTAACGCTGACGGCGGCGGGCAAGAGGGTCATCGTGCGCGTCAGCGCAGCACGGGCCGACGGCGGCAGGCGCAGCCACGCCGCCAGTTCGGCCACCCCTCTGGGCAAGGGCGCCTGGAGATCGGGATTGCCTGTGTTGCTGGCTAGGGCGGCGGGCGCCTGAGCGGCCGCGATGGCCTCCAGCAGGGTGTCGGCGAGTGATTCCGGCAGTTGCTGCAATTGCAGCAGCCGCGCCAATACCTTTTGTTGTTCGGACTGCGGTGCGCCATTGCGGGCCAGGGTATACAAATTGAATTTGCCCTGCTCGTCCTCAAGACGGCCGGAAAACACCGCCACCCGCTCATCCCCTGGCCGCTCGATACGCGTATCCATGACGGGTGTCGCCCAGACTTGATCGGGCGTGGTGATGCGGTTCTGACGGCCGTGGTCGCGCAGGATCAGACGGGCCCAATCCGTGCCGCCCTTCAGAAACTGGCGGGCCTGTATCCCAGACAGCGCATTCTCGAATTGGCGTGTGCTGGCGGTTTGGCGCTGAAAGAGGCTGGTCGCCAGCGCGGCGACAACCGCGACGACGATCAGGGCCATGATGACCGCCGTGCCACGCTGGCGCGCTAGCGCTTGCCTGCGTTGTCCCGTCATGGCAGCTCCACCAAGGCGGTGTAGCGCTGCTGCGGGCCGCGCTCCAACGCCAGTTCCAGGCCCTCGGGCGCCGAGCCCGGCGCGCGCGCGGTCGGCACCCAACCGGCGCCCGGCACCCAGGCCCGCAGCGAGAGCGAGGTGATGCCCGGCAACAGCAGCACGCGCTGATCCGCTTGCGGCAGGGGCATGCGGGCAGCGGCCATGCCCGTCGCCCGCCAAAGCCCTTGGCCATCCACCCGCCATTGCACCCGCTGCCACAGGCCCGCGCCATCGGGGTCGGGACGCACAATCTCCAGTACTGGCTGGCCGAGCTGGCGCGTGTTCAGGCGGATGCCATTCGTGAGGGTGATCTCCTCCGTGGTGGGCGGATCGAAAGCGGGCCCGGTATAGGCCAGCTCCACGTCGCGCGAGAGCTGGCCGATGGCGCGCATGACCTGATCGGTGTCGGCCGATTGGCTATCGATGCGCTCGCGCGCGTCGGCCACCTGTCGCAGGCCGCGCCAGGCCATCACGCTGACCAGGGCCATCAATGAAATCGCCACCAACACTTCGATTAGCGTGAAGCCTTGCTGCGCGAGCTGGCGGCGGTGAGGGGACGCGTTCATCGGATACGGGAAATCAAGCCATCCAATTGGATGAGCACGCCCGCGCCATCATTGCCAAGCACCCGCACGCTGGCCTGGCGGAAACTGCGGTTGAGCGAGTTGGCGATCGTGACTTCACAGCGCATGGGCAGGCCACCCTGCGGGCAAGCCGACGTCTGCTTGCCTGCCCGGGGCAGCACGGGCTCCAGCCTGAGCTGTGTCAGCGCGTTTTGCGCCGATAGCAGGGCCAGCGTTTTATTGTGCAAGGCGCGATGGTTGGCGGCCATCAGGCCGGTCGCCCGCAATGCGGCGGTCAAGGCGATGGCAATGATGGCTAGCGCCACCAGCACTTCGATCAGCGAGAAGCCGGTTTGTTGATGCCGCGATTTATCGGATGTCATAGTTGCCTGCCGGGTCACGCCGCAGTTCCACCCGCCGTCCGGCGCTTTCCAGGACCAGCGCAAAGGGCGCCGCGACCCATTCCGTATTGAAAGTCAGCGTGCGTTCGGGGTCTAAGCGCAGGCTTACGGGCGCGGCCGTAAAGCGCATCGGCCGCAATTGTTCGTCGGTGGAGAAATCATCGGGTGGCGGCACACGATCATCCTGAGCGCTCAGCGTGAGAGCGCGGCCATCGCGTTCGAACGCCCAGCCCGCGTTGTTGGCGCGCCAACGGATCGCACGGCCATCGCTCAAGGCCTCGCCTTGGGCCACGGTGAAGGCGCGCTCCAGCCGGCGGGCGTCCTCGAGCAAGGCATCGCTGGCTGGCCGCACCGCCAGCGTCACCATGCCGGCCGTCATGCCCACGATGACCAGCACCACCAGCATTTCCAGCAGGGTGAAGCCGCGCTCAGAGCGCCCAGGAGCCGATGTCTGCATCATTGCCCTCGCCGCCGGCTTTGTTGTCCGCGCCGAAAGAGAACACGTCAACCTCGCCTTTGACGCCTGGATTGAGGTATTGATAGGGCTGGCCCCAGGGGTCGATGGGCAGCTTGTCCAGATAGCCGCGCCAGCCGCTGACCCCATCGGGCTTTTCGACCAGAGCGCGCAGACCCTGAGCCGTATTGGGATAGCGGCCGTTGTCCAGCCGGTATAGCTTCAGCGCCTGCATGATGCCGGCGATGTCCTGGCGCGCCGCCACCTGGCGGGCCTGTTCGGGGCGGTCTAGCACGCGGGGCACGATCAGGGCGGCCAGCACGCCGATGATGACCATCACCACCAGCATTTCGATCAGGGTCAGGCCGCGCTGTAGGGAAAGAGGGGAACGATGACGCACGCGAGATCTCAGTTTTTTTGGGAAAAACTGGATTATGGAAATGAAATAGTGCAGAAATATTAAAGCGGCCTATGGACGCCTCGAATACCGGCTGGACGTTGTGCGGGCGCTGCTCAAGGCAGCGGCACGATGCCAGCCGGCGCGGCCTCACGGGACGGCGTGCGCAGCTGCATTTCGCGTCCGCGCTGATCCAGCACCACCCTGTCTGCGCCGATGTCGCGCAGCACCAGCGCGCCGGGCAGCGCATTGCCGACCCGGTAGGCAGTCGGCGGCCCGCCGTCGATGCTCAGCACGGCCGAACCATGCCGCCCGGCGGCGATGACGCCCAGGATTTTCACATCGCTAGTCAGGGCTTCGTCGCGGCCGAACCAGCGCGCCACCGCCTGATTGTCGGCGGCTGGCGGTGGTGCGGCGGCCAGGGGCGCAGGCATGGCGCCTGGGGCCGGGGCCAGCAAAATCGCACCCCAGACGCCCAGTGCGCAGGCGGCTAGAACCTGAACGGCAAGGGGAGCGGGAAAAACGGGAAGGGCGAAGCGCATAGCGAAACAGGATTGACAGGCTCGGGCGATAGCAGAGCACAGTCATGTTTCAGGCTTGTGATGGCGGCGAAGCCCCAGGCTGTTTCCCCACTAACAAGCCCGCTTACGCGGTGCGGCAGCCCGGCATTAGGGGCGCTTGGCTGGCATGCAGTTCTTGCCAAGCATGAGATCGACAGACTGCCACTTGCCATTGAACTTCTCGCGCGTGTGCTCGAACAGAAACACACCGGTCTTTGCCACGTTGGCGCGGTTCACCTTGCCCTGCAAGGTGTAACGCGCATTGCTGAACCCGCCATCCTCGTAAACCAGTTTTTCCGCCCGTCCATGAATATGCATATGGGCTTCGGGCCGCGGATGATCAAACTCATAAACCACCCGGAAAGGCCTGCCCGCATCACAGTGATAATGCGCCACCTGAACATCGGCATCGACATGAGCATGGGCCGCCATAGGTAGTCCGGTGAGCGGGGAAAAAGCCAAAGAAGCAAGAAGGTATCGATGATTAATCATGGGATATTTGAACAGTTGAGATCAGAAATTAACAGGCTTAACAGCGCAGATAAATAATCTCAGCCATGCCGCCGCGCAGCGGATGCGCGAAGAAATTGCGGATAAAGAGAAGGGGGCTGTGGGGCGTCAGCAAGAAGGCATCCAAAGGCGGGCTGTGTTGGGCGCATGCAGCCCACACGCGGCGCAGGGCCTCCCCGTAGCGCTTACGCGACTCAGCGTCATCGCCATCCGCCGCGACAAGCACGCTGGCAAGGTGCGACATGCCGCACAGGGAGCGGCGTTCTAGGCCTGGCCGAACCGACAGGGCCAAAAAATAAATCGCCCACGGCGCCAGGCATAACACGGTCTAAAAAAGATCGTGACTGCCTATCCCTGTTTTTTTGCAGATTATCTGGTTTAAATCTGACTTGAACTAAAAATACCGTTAATCATTTTTATTAATAGCAATAGCCTATACAGTGACCCCTCTGTTTCTAGATTTATAAAAACGATGATGATTTTAAATAAATGGCACATTGGATATTTTTCGCTTTCAATCTGACTTGAACTAAAAATCAATGACGCTTATGGCCGGTATGGTCAGGTCATTCTCACGGGCTCGTTGATTGATGGTTTTGAATGTAAGCAAAAAAACGCAAATGCCGACTTTTGTATATCTCACCGTATTGCCTGCGGGCGTCAGCAAAGGGAAGGGGTTATGACCACGGATACCAACATTCATGCTCTGTTCATCGGCGATCAGGCAGAAAATGGTGAAAGATTCACGCATATTCTGAATCAGCTGATCCAGGATCACCTCGGCTGGCGCCGGGACTATATGCCCAATGACAGGCCGGGTATCACCGATGCAGAAAAGCGCTCGCCCAGCTTTATCGCGACGGACGCCCGCATGGGTGAGGTCATGGAAGAACTCTCGCGCCGTCTGCGCGGCGGCTCGGTACCCTGGAATAGCGCAGGCCGTTATTGGGGGCAGATGAATTCCGAAACCTTGCTGCCAGCGATCGCCGCCTACAGCTTCGTCATGCTGTGGAATCCGAACAATGTGGCGCTCGAAGCATCGATGGCCACCTCCGCCATGGAAGCCGAGATCGGCGCGGATTTCGCCAAGCTCTTCGGTTTCGACCAGGGCTGGGGCCATATCTCGGCGGACGGCTCCATCGCCAACTTGGAGGGCATTTGGTATGCGCGCTGCGTGAAGTCCATCCCGCTGGCGCTCAAGCGCGTGCTGCCGGCCAGGGTGGCGGGCAAGAGCGAGTGGCAGTTGCTCAATATGTCGGTCGAGGAGATCCTGGATATCTGCGCCACGCTGACACCCGAGGAGTATGACCAGGTCAAGGCGGCGTCGTCCCGCAGCGGCCGGGACCTGCCCAAGCTCGGCAAGTGGCTCGTTCCGCAGACCAAGCATTACTCCTGGGTCAAGGCCGCAGACATCATCGGCGTTGGCCTGGATCAGGTTGTGCAGATTCCCGTGCAGACTGATTACCGCCAGAACGTTACGGTGTTGGAGAAGACCATCCGCGACCTCGCCGCGGCAGGCACACCGATTCTGGGCGTGGTCGCGGTGATCGGCACGACCGAAGAGGGTGCGGTCGACGAGCTCGACAAAATTGTGGCGCTGCGCGAGAAGCTGAAGGCCGAAGGCATCTATTTCTACATCCATTGCGATGCCGCTTACGGCGGCTACGGCCGTTCGCTCTTTATCAAGGAGGACGGCAGCTTCGTCGATTATGCAGACCTCCCTGCGCTGCTGAAACAGCATCATGTTTTCAACTATGACGTGCAGATTTCGGAGTCGGTCTATAAGGGCTACAAAGCCATCAAGGACGTGGAGTCTGTGACGGTAGACCCGCACAAAATGGGTTATGTGCCGTATGCGGCAGGCGGCATCGCCATCAAGCACAAGGCGATGCGCAACATCATTTCCTATTTCGCGCCTTATGTGTTTGAGAAAGGCATCCAGGCGCCCGACATGCTTGGCGCCTTTACGCTGGAAGGGTCACGGGCGGGCGCCACGGCTGCGGCGGTTTGGGCTGCGCACCGCTGCGTGCCGCTGAACGTAAGCGGCTACGGCCGTCTGGTGGGCGCATCGATCGAAGCTGCCCAGCGTTTCAGAGCCTTTCTCGCCACGCTGGAGTTCAAATTTGGCGACAAGGTGGTCAAGGCGCACCCGCTCAATCATCCCGACTTCAATATGGTGGATTGGGTGTTCAAGGTCGAAGGGGAACAAAGCCTGGCCGCGACCAATCAGCTCAACGAAACGGTATTCAACTACTCGTCATACCTGAATGGCAACGACTTCAACAATCGTTTCCTCACTTCGCATACGGCCTTCTCGACAGATGACTACGGCGACAGCCCTCTGCCTTTCGTCAAGTCCATGGGCTTCTCGGAGTCGGAATGGAAGGCGGTCAAGTCGGTCACGCTGCTGCGTGCGGCCATCATGACGCCTTACCTCACTAACGACGCGCTGTTCGATTACTACGCCAAGGCGATCAAAGCCACGCTGGAGCAGCGGCTCCAGGAAGTGCTTACTCAGGGCTAAGCCGCCCGCGATACGGCTGGGGGCGGCGCGCAGCTTGCCACCAGCCGGCAGTGTATTGGCGGTCAATGATCTCTGTGCCTTGAATCCAGGAGCATGTTCATGGTGAGCAAATCGGCAGCGGGTGCATCTCCTGCTTCGAACCCTATCGGGCTTTTCACATTTATTGGTATGACTTGCGCGCTGGTAGCCAGCGTGCGCAACATTCCCGACCTGTCGGCGACTGGTTGGAGCATGTTTTTCTATATGTTCGTGGCGACGTTTATGTTCGCCCTGCCGATCACGCTGATCTCCGGCGAGTTCGCCGGGATGAAGCCCAAGGAAGGCGGTCCCGAACTCTGGGTGACGAGCGGCATCGACGAGCGTTGGGGTTTTGTCACCTCCTGGCTGCTGTGGGTGCAGATGTTTCCTGGCATGGTGATGGTCGCCTCCTCACTCGCTCCCTTGCTGGCCATCGCCATCGGCAACAACGCCATAGGCGAGAACAATACGTTTACCTTGATCTGCATTCTCGTCGTTTACTGGGCCATTTCCATCTTGAACATGTTCTTCGACATGGCCAAGATCGGCGGCAGAATCGGCGCCTGGCTCGGGGTGTACATCCCGGTCATCATGCTGCTCGTGCTCGGCGTGGCGGCGACCATCAAGACGGGTATCCAGACCAACAATTACCTTGGCGAATTCTCGGTTGCAAAGCTGTTCCCGGACACGCTGTCGGCGACAGGGTCCTTGCAGTACTTCGCGGCGATATGCTTTATCTATACCGGCATCGAGATGTCGTCGGTCTACATCCCGCGTCTGAAGAATCCGATCGCGACCTATATCAAGGGTATCTTTATTGCCCTGGTGTTCATGCTGCTCTTTAACCTGGTCAACGCTTTCCTGCTCGCCAATGCCGTAGCACCAGGTCAAATCCAGCTTAACAATATTGCACAAGGCCCCTTGCTCTGGCTGCAGGCGCTTGGGCTGCCGATGTGGATCGGCAATGTGTTCGCAGGATGCGTCTTTATCGGCGTAGCCGTGCAGCTTTCTGCCTGGGCTTCAGGTCCGGCCAAGACCATTCAGGCCAGCGCCCGTCGTGGTTTGTATCCGCCTAGCCTGGGCTATTGGCGCGAGAACAAGTACGGCGTGTCGCGCACCATTATCCTTACCCAGGCCATCATCATCTCGCTGTTCGCGCTGGTCTATCTGCTGATTCCCGCTGTCAATGCGGCCTTCCTGCTGCTCGTGACCGCAACATCGGTCATCTATTGCGTGGTCTACATCCTGATGGCGGTGGGCATTGTCAAGATGCGCAAGGCACAGCCCGATGTCCCGCGTCCTTTCCGCATTGGGGGCGCGAATAGCAAGGGTAATTTCTGGCTGTGGGTGGTGATCGTGGTTTTCCTGGGCACCATACTGGCCTCCATCATCCTGACGCTGTTCACCTTCTCGTTTGTGGATGCTGCGATCGTGATCGGCATTACCGTCGTTCTGACCGGACTGCCGCTCTATATCCACCATATTCGCAAGCCGCAATGGAGGGTTGACGTCGAGGCCAAGATGCAAGCCTTGGGCCAAGGCCATCTGATAGCCAAGCCCGAATCCGCTGCCGCCATCAAGACGGCTCCAGGCGGGCGCGGCGCCGCCTGAGGCAGGGCCTAGAACATGCCCGGCCAGTCTGACTGGCCGGGCATGTCTACGGGCGGCCGCTTCGGCGCCTTGGCTTTCGGGCAGGGCCGAGGCGTCTTTGACATGGCACGCGATGCCTAAAACGAGCGCGACGATGATGCAGCAGAAACAGAGTGGGCGGGGCGGACAGAAATTAGGCTTGATCTCCTGCGTGGCTTTCGCCGTGGGTTCCATGGTGGGCGGCGGCGTTTTCGCGATGGCGGGCGTCGCCGTCAACATGGCCGGCCCGGGCGCACTGCTGGCCTATTTGCTTGCGGGTATCGTGGTGGGGTTTTCGGCCTTGAGTTTCGCCGTGGTGGCCAGCCGTGCGCCGGAAGGAGAGTCCGGCTATACCCCGGTTGGCGTGGAGCTTGGCCAAATCTGGCAGTTCATCACGATGTGGGCGTTCTACGTGTCCACCGTGACAGCCGTCGCCTTCATGCTCATCGCCTTCGGCAATTATTTGCAGTACTTCTTTTCCAGCGTCGATGCGCTCCTCGTGGCGCTCGTTGGACTCTTGGCGCTGGTGTTATTGAACCTGACTTCGGTCGGTGTGATCGGCAAGGCCGAAAGTCTGATGGTGGGGTTCAAACTGCTAGTGCTCTTCGCCATGATCGGCTTCGGTCTGGCCGCATTTAGCGGTGAACGCCTGACGCCCTTTTTCCCCAAAGGCGAGATGCCGGTTCTATCGACTGCGGCCATGCTTTTCAGCGCCTATCTCGGCTTTAGCGTGATCACCAATATGGCCGGGGTCGTCAAGAATCCGCAGAAAACCGTGCCGCGTGCATTGATGCTGAGCATAGGCGTGGTGGCGGTCGTCTATATCGGTATTACCTTTGCGCTGCTGATGGCCGACGTCGGCGATCTTGGCGACGCCGGTCTGGCCAAAGCCGCCGAAGTCCTAATGGGCAAATGGGGCGCCTGGCTGGTTGCCCTGGCGGCCTGCATTTCTACGCTCTCCGGATCCAACGCCACGCTGCTCGGGGTTAGCGAACTCATGATAGGGATGGCGGCTAAAGGCTATGTGCCTTCGTTCATGGGACGTATGAGCCGCGCAGGGCATGCGCAGATGAGCGTCTTGATTGCCGGCGCCGTGGCCTGTGTGCTGATGCTGACCGGAGACATCGCGTCCATCATCACCTATTGCAGTGTTGCAGGCATCTGGGCTTTGATTATGATGGACATCACGGCATGTCGCATCGCCTGGAAGCGCTGGGGGCCGATCGGCTTGCGCTTGCCCTTCGGTGGCCTGATTCCGGCGCTAGCCGCGATTGCGGCGGCGGCGCAACTGCCCTCTTTGGGGTGGGAGCAGGTCCTCATCGGCACGGCCATGGTGGCTGCGGGATTTCTGATCTATGCGCTGCGGCACCGCTCTGACCCAAAAGAGCGGGAGACGACCCAGGCGCAAATCGCGGCGCAGCAGACGCCCTTGCTGCGCCATGTGCAAGGCGCTCAGGCAGCTGAGCATGATCGTGGCGCGGCATCTTGACCGATATGGGCCTGCGGCCCTCCAACCGAGGCGCGAGCTCAGCGAGTGGTCTCAGCGCCCGGTGGCTCTCCCTTGGCCGCGCAGCACGCCCTCGGCAGAGGGCCGTTCCTGGCGCTGCGCCGAGACGCAAGCTTACAGGCGAGTCGGATCGCCATGGGCTGCCGCTAGGTGGCGCTTGAGCCGCCCAGTGCAAGATCGGTTTCGGAAAAGCGCTTTAGCTTTGAAGCATTTTTCAACCATTGAATAAGAAATTTACCGGCCTGAATATGGACAAAGCCGTTGACGCTTCCTAAGCTAATCCGGCCTGTCGCTTCGTCCTAGTTGCGGTGCGCGGTTGAGGGGCGCCTCAATAGGGCCCCTTGAAATTTCTGACTTTCTGGAGCTCATCATGAAGCGTTTTCTGGTTGGAGCAACGATTGCGCTGGCCTGTGGCTGGGCGTATGCCGCCGACATCGTGGATACGGCCAAATCGGCGGGCGAGTTCAAAACACTGACGACTGCCGTGCAGGCTGCCGGCCTGACCGATACCCTGAAGGGACCGGGTCCCTTTACTGTTTTCGCGCCGACAGACGCGGCCTTCGCCAAGATACCCAAGGACAAGCTGGACGCGCTGTTGAAAGACAAGGCGGCGCTGACCAAGGTTCTCACCTATCACGTCGTGCCGGGCAAGGTCATGGCCAAGGACGTCAAGGCGGGCGAGGTCAAGACCGTGCAGGGCAGCCCGGTCACGGTGACTGTTGCTGACGGCAAGGCCAAGGTCGATGGCGCGAACGTGGTCAAGACGGATATCGCCGCTGACAACGGTGTCATTCACGTCATCGATACGGTATTGATGCCCAAATAACGCGGAATCTGCGACGCTCAGGTTCGGCTAAGGCCGTACGAGCACGGTGCCAAACCGCTCCGTGCTCGTTTGCGCAAAGCCGCTTCGTCTCATTAGGCCAAGGTCAGGCCAAGAAAACCCTGTCTCGGCCGAGCAGCAAGCTCAGGGTGCATGGGATATCGGCGGCATCGCCTTGAAGGCCGGTCTGGCGAACAAATACCCTTGCATCAGCGTGATGCCTTCCGAGGCCAGGAAATCACGCTCGCCGACGGTTTCAATCCCTTCTGCAATCACCCGGATGCCCAGATCCGTGCAGATTCTTTGGACGCCTGAGATGATGCGCTGGCGCGCCTTGTCGGCGTCGACGCCGCGCACTAAGGCCATGTCAAGTTTGATGATGTCAGGTTGAAAGTCAGCCAGCAGCGTCAAACCCGAATAGCCTGACCCAAAGTCATCGATGGCGGTCTTGAAGCCATACGATTTATAGGCCTTGAATATCGCCAACAAATGCGCGCGGTCGACGATATTCTCACTTTCTGTCGTTTCGAAAATGATCCGATCGGTCGGGAAACCATGGCGTTCCGCGGCCTCAAAGGTCGTGCGAATACACGCGGCGGGTTGATAGACCGCATTCGGCATGAAATTGATGGAGAGGAAGCGGTCCATCCCCAGCCGGGCCGCGAGTTCGATCGCTGTCGTGCGGCAACGCTGGTCAAAACGATAGCGTTTGCTGTCGTCCACTTGCGCCAATACGGAAGCCGCCGATTCCCCTTGAGGCCCGCGAACCAGCGCTTCATAGGCATAGGCCTCTCCCGATGCCATGTCGACAATGGGTTGAAACGCGAACGTCATCTCGATCGACCCTTCCTCGCCCGATTTGCAACCGTGGCACAGGCCGTCTGATGCAAGAAAGCCGAGCGAGCGATGTATGGGAATCATGGTGGTGGAACGGGCGGAAAAAAATGATGAGATGGCCCCCATCCAGACCTGGGACTGCTCGCAGGCCTAGGTTTTTGGGTGCGAGGCTGTAACAGATGTGAAAACCTAAAGAACCGCGGTGGCTGCCGTCCGAAGAAGCGCCAAGCGCCAAGCACAACGGCATCAGGTCGCAGGTGTTGAGGGGAGGGCGTGGTGCTGGGGCAGGCCGCGGGCCCGAGGTGTTTCCCGTGGTCCCTCGGTTTGCCAAGCCTGCGTCAATTCGGGCACTCAAGATTTTCCGCCCCAGGCAACAGGATGAATGCGGATCTTCGCGCCAGCCCACACCCGCCAGCCGCTTGGCACTTGCGATGGATGCGCAGCGGGCAAGTTCAGCGCGAGGGGGCGGTCACTGCTCAAGCCGGCTGGGCCTGGAAGACAGCGGCCAAACTACGAGAAACCGCCTCCATCTGCGTCGTGCACTGGTTGAGTTCTTTTAAGGCGCTTGACGCGGTTTGCGTGGAGGCAAGCGCTTCTTTGGCTTTGCTGTCGCACTGTTCGAGCGCAGTGACGGCCTCCCTGACCCCGCGTTGCGTGAGCTGCGTCAGGCGGTCAATCTCCTTGGCCTGTAAGGCGACTGCCCCGGCTAAGGAGCGTACTTCTGCCGCGACGATGGAAAAGCCCCGCCCGGCCTCTGCGGCACGAGCCGCCTCGATGGCCGCATTGAGCGCCAGGATATTCGTTTTAAATGCAATGTCCGAGATGCCGCTCGCCATCTCGCCTATGGAATGGGATAGCTTGAGCAGCGCCATTATTTTTCCGGCGCTTTCACTCACCAAGCCAGCCAGCGCCTCAACTTGCTGCTCACTGGCCCCGCCGGTCAGCCTTAGGACTTCGCTTTGCTGCTGCGCGCGGGTAGAAGATCGGTATGTCTCTTCAACGGCGAGGCGGGATTCGCGGTTGAAATTCTCTCTTTGCGTCACATCGGTCGCAAACTTCAAAACACTCCTGACATTCCCCATGTCGTCCTTGATGGGGTTGTAAGAGGCCTCGAGCCACAAGAGCGTGCCGTCTTTGCGCACCCTGTCAAATAGCCCCACGCCTGCCACGCCCTGTCTTAGCCTCTCCCAAAAACCACGATACTCTGCCGTGTTCGCATACTGGGGCTTACAGAGCAGCCGACGATCTCGTCTCGCCGATACCCCACGCTACGAAGAAAGCGGTCATTGGCGTTGACGATAAAGCCTTCCGGGGTAAATTCGATCATCGCCGTGGACTCGTTTAAGGCCTGGACGATGGCGCCGGATTGTTGCCGGCTGAGGTGCTGGGCCGTCACGTCTTGGGCGAGCTGAAGTACCGATGCTATCCGGCCATTTTGGCTTCTTGTCGCCAGATAAGTGGCCTCCAGATACACCGCCACCCCATCTTTGCGCAGGCGCTTGAATACTCGAGTTGCCGGCTTGTCCTCTGCGACGTCTTGCAAGATCGACGTATATCGCGCAGCCCCTACCGGATCGGGCACGCAGAAGATGTCATGGTGTTGGCCCAACAGCTCGTCCGGGTGATACCCCATCATGTCGCAAAAACGATGGTTCGCTGCAAGAATGCGCCCATCCGGGAGGAACTCAATCATCGGAACGGCGTTCCGTAATGCTTCAAGGTTTCGATTCTTGAATAGGCTAAACATCTGGGCTCAGTTCGGAGAGTGTTCGTCGCAATCGCATCAGACTGCAAAGCGGGCAAGCTGGGCTTATTGCGTAGCGGCCGAACTCGGGTCGTAGCGCGGGTCTTTGCGTTCTTGTGATACCCAGATCAGCGCCGAGGTATCGACCCCCAGGGCCTGCGCCTGCGCCACAATGGCGTCACGCTGTGCGGCAGATAGCTGCTTGTCGCGCGCCAGAATCCAGGCATAGCCGGTATCGTTGCCAAGCACCAGCGCCCAGCGGTAATCGGGGTCTAGCGCGGCGACGTGGTAGCCGCCGTAGAAAGGCCCGAAGAAAGACACTTTGAGCGAGGCGGTGGTCGGCGAGCCGATAAACAAGGCCTTGCCCACGGCTTCGCGCCATTTGCCAGTGCTTGGCGCATAGCCACGGTTAATGACTTGCACGCTGCCGTCAGCCTGCGCGGTGTAGGTGGCTGAAACATCGGTCATGCCGCGCTCGAAGCTGTGATCCAGCCTTGCCAGTTCGTACCAGCGTCCCTCATAGCGCTGCACCTCAAAGGGGCTGACAGGCGTCACCCCCGGCGGCGGAAGCGTTGCCGCACAGCCCGCCAGCAGCAAGGCGCTCCCGGCCAGCAGCGCTGCCAACAGGCCCCGACGCCCACGGCATGAAACAGAGGCCGGCTTCGGCGATGTGAATACGTGTTCGAACATGAAGGTAAGGGTAGGCATGTAATGCTTTCTAGGTACGATGAGCCTGGCGCCACTGCGCCACCAGAGGCGCTAAACCCGATAGATTTCTTACGGTGCTGACGCCCGCCAGCGGGCGTTGATAAAGCGCGGTGCAGCCGCCGCCCACCCACAGCTCGGTGTCTGCGGCCAACAGGGCGCGCAACTCATGCAGGAAGATAGGCACGACGGCCCCTTTGTGTATGTTGCTAAAACTCATGACCACTACATCGGCCCGGTGCGCGCGCGCCGCCTGGATAATGTCGCTAAGCGGAGTCTGTGTGCCGAGCGACACGCAGGTGCAGCATTCCAGCGCCAGCAAGGCCTCGACCATGAGCAGGCCCAGGCCGTGCGGCTCTTGCTGCATGGTCGTGAGCAGCACCTTAGGGCCTTGCGCGATTGCCGGTGGGCTCAGCGAGACTGTCGCCTGACGCAACACGCCGGTGACCACCTCGGTGTACAGGTGTTCCTCAAAAATCTCAAAGCGCCCCTGCGCCCAGGCCTCCCCAACCGCCGTCGTTAAGGGCGCCACCAGATCCGTCACGAAGCGCTCAAGCCCCATGCGCGCTTGCGCATAGCTAAGGCCGTGCCGCAGCCGCTGCGGATCGTGGGCGCCAATGGCGCTCAGCAACTCGTGGAGCAAGGGGTAGTCAGAAACCTTGCCTGGGTTTGTCCTAGACAAATGAACGGGAGGCGCCAAAGCCTGCTGCGTCAGCAAGGCCTGCAAGCCCGGCTGATCCAGGCCCACCACCTTGCCGGGGCGGGCCCCGGCATCGAGCAGCCTGCGGATCAGCTTGAGCTGCTGTAGCTGTGCAGCGCTATAGCGTCTGTCGCCAGAGGAATCGCGTGATGGCTTAGGGAAACCATAGCGCCGCTCCCACACGCGCAGCGTGTCTTTGCCGATGCCGGTTTCGCGCTCGACGGCTGCGATCGGCAGGGCGCCATCGTCAGCGTCAAGAGAGGCCAAAACAGGGGAGCGTGTTAGCGGGGTCATTGGAATCTTAAGTCCTCGGCGCCAATAGTCTAGGACAAATTCAGTTTTGTCTAGTCTATTTAGGCCTCAGGCCCGCGCATAACGAGGAATGCGCCAGCGCCGCAAACCCTTGCAATGTCCGGCAATCGTCGGATAGGGTGCGCCGGCCGCCGCCGCTTGACGGCGCGGCAAGGCCTTAAGGCTTGCGCGGCTTAAGCGCTGTCCGCATTCGCTTTTGAGTAAGGGCCCGCCCCGTTGTTACGGGGGCGGGCTGTTTGAATGGCGGCAAGCCTTGCGGGGGAGGGCGGCCGAGCAATGGAGGAAACGGCGCGGTTCAAGAAAACCTGGGCGGCTCATGGCGGGCGGGCAGCGAGAGCCGGACAAGGGGGGCCTGCCTGGTTCGGCCCTCGCAAACGAGGGCCGGTGTTTAGCCCGCCGCTAATGCCACCTGGATTTTCTGCGGGGTAATCGGATAGTGATAAAAGCGCTTGCCGACGGCATGGCTAATGGCATTGCTCACCGCAGCCACGACGGGAATCATGCCCAGCTCCGCCATCCCCTTGGGCGGCGAGGTCTCTGACAACGGCGGCAAATAACTCGCCGTTTGCGTCCAAACCGCTACATCCTTGGCGCGAGGCAGGGTGTAGCGATTGAAGTTCCAGGTGCCGTCGCCAGGGCCATTTTCATAGAGCGGCATTTCCTCCATCAAGGCATGGCCTATCCCCATGGCCGCGCCGCCTTGAAGCTGACCCGATACCAGCTCCGGCACGATCATGGTGCCAGGGTCCATAAACGAGTGATGGCTCATGACCTCGACCTGGCCGGTAAAGGTGTTGACGTTCAACTCCACGATATAGGCTGCTGGCGTGTAGGTGGTCGGCCCGGCGCTGCTGCGTTGCGTGGGGGGGTAGGTGGCGCTTTTACGCTTGATAAAGTCGTATCCGGCCGTCGTCATTCTGCTTTTCAGCGCAGCCGAAGCCCCATCGCCATACCGTACTGCCAGGGCGTCGATGGGCAGATTGCGTAGACCCACACCCGGGATATCGAATTCGGCGCGGGCCCATTCCCAGCGGCTAAAGGTGTGCAAAGCCACCCCGGTGATCAAGCCCATTTCGTGCGCCTTGCGCGCCAGCGTCTCGAAGGGCAGAGGCTTCATGCCGCCGCCGCCCAGCCCGTCCGGCCCGATGCGCACGTCGCTGAACTGCATGTCGAAACTGGAAAACGACCCGTCGCCCGCACCCTCGCTCCAAATGGCGCGCGCGGCCGGCCAGAGCGTGAATTCCAGCAAAAACCGGGCGGCCTGGCGTGTCGCAAACCCGATGTAATAGACCCCCGCTGACGAGCTCATATCGGGCACGATAGACGGCACCCAATAGGGATTGTTCTTGGAGAACTCATCCTGTAGCTTCTGATCGGCCCAAGCGCTAGTCAGCGGTAGCTCCGGGAAGTCGGTGATGCCGAATTCGACCTGATCCGGCGCCTTGCCCAAGCCCTGCCACACCATGACTTGCTGCGCAGTGGTGGCCCCGGTGCCAATCTCTTGGACGCAATGCCGCATGGTCAGTTTGCCCTGGCTGTCGAACTCCAGCGCCAAAATGCTGGGGTCGCCGCTGGACCCATACACCTGCTGCACCTGGGCAAAGCCAACGCCATAGCGTTTGCCTGGATTGGCGGCTTCGAACTCGGCCTTGGCTTTTTGGCGATTGGCCCACAGGGGGTGTTGTTCCGCCATGTCCAGCATTTCTATGATGCGCGGATCACCCGCTTGCACCCCGCCTTGGGTGTTTTGCCAGCCCTCACGCAAGGCATTACGGCGGCGCAGTTCTATGGGGTCTATGCCCAGCTGATCGGCCAGCTCATCGACCATGACTTCCGTGACGCTCATCGACTGCAAGGAGCCAAACCCGCGCATCGAGCCGGCCTCGACAGCGCGGGTCGCCATCGCGACGGTCGCCAGGTCAGATTTGGGAAAGTAGTAAATCGACTGCGCGCCGCGTGCGGCCACGTGCGACACGGCGACTGACAGGTTTTCCCGCCCGCCGCCATTACAGTTATAGAAGCCCTTCAGGATCTCGAACTTGCCTGTCTTGCGATCTGCCGTAATGGTGACATCCATTTCGACGGAATGGCGCTTCATGCCCATTTGAAACTGGTCATAGCGATTATTGGCTACCCGAACAGGCAGACCATCGCTGTAAAGACAGGCCGCAATCGCGTAATACGGGAAAACCGAATAATCCTTGGAGCCATAGCCCACGGTCGAGCCGGTCAGCAAAATGATGCGCTCGACCGGAACCTGCGTATTGTTCTTCACCATGTCTGCGGCTGCGCTGACGATACCCACCGGAGACTGGGTGGCCGTCATGATATGCAGACTGCGTGTGGCGGCGTCGTACCAGGCCGTACAGTTGTCAGGCTCCATCGCGCAGGGGTCGATCGATTGTGAAAACCCCTGCCGTTGCAGCACGATCTTGTCTGGATTCTTGCGGGCCTGCTCGATATCGCCGGCGATCACCATAGCGGCATCCATCGCTTGCGACGCCACGCTCGGGTCCAGGCTGGCGGCGTAGAGCGAATCCTCGAAGCCGCTGCCGCGCTTTCTCTTGATCACATCGGGAACAAACAGCGCGGGGTCCGGCTTAAAGGGCGGCCATATCACCTCATTGCCATGAAAACCGCCTTTGATGGCGCCATTCTGGAAAGGCGCGAATTCAGGCGCGGCAGAAGGGGTTTCCCCGCCAATGCGAACAAAGCGGCCGGCGCCGTAATTGGCGGGCGGCTTAGCGCCGGTGAACTCGCCATACTTGACGGCTTCGGTATTGAATTGCAGCAGCCTTCTGGCTGCCTGGAAGCGGTCAAAATCTTTATAGAACAGAATGGCGACAGGATGCCCCAGCAGCGGCGCGGTTTCGCCCACAGGCAGCAGAATATGCTCGCCATAAAACCGACTGCCCATGCTCTTGGGCGCTTCCAGGCCATTGCCGGCCAAATCTTTTTGCAAGATCAGCCGGTCGGGTTGCAAGCCATCGCCCAGCACGGCGAGGTCTACCCCTGCAAAACGGTGTTCCGCATCAGTGGCTTTGAGCATGAAGGCATAGCCTTGCTGCTTGGGCCAGCCGGGAATGTCGCGTGAGCGGTAATCAAAAGCGAAGTTCTTTTGACCCGTGACTTTGCGTACGCCATCCCAGCGGGATTTGGCCTTGCCGTTGCGCCCTATCCACTCGGTAGGGCTAGGGCCAGAATTCACCTCCAAGGCTTGTGCCGTCGGTAAGCGCCCCAAAAATAGCGTAATACCCCCTACGGTTCCCAGTTTGATGAAATCCCGGCGGGAAAATCCATGTTGATTCGCGCTTGACACAAGCTACTCCTGAACTCGACTTAGAGTGAATTTTTCATGCTAGGCCCGGCAAGCATGAGGCAAGGGCGTTCAGAAACTATGATCCAACCCGACGATCACCTGCTGGCCACGGACGTTTTGGAAAGCAAAACCGGTCGAATAAGCGCCAATCGCATAGAGCGACGTGCGCTTGGACAGGTTGTAGCTATAGCCCGCGCTGTAGATGTTCTGTTGCCGCTTTTCCAGGTTATAGGCATTGCTGAAACCGCTGCTGGCGCGAGAAATGCTCCAGCCCACCATGGCGCTGGACACGGCGCCCACGGGTACGGTTGCGTTGATCGTAAAGCTCGATTTGAATTTTTGGCTAATGCGTAAGGCTTACGCCGTAGCCGCGTCTCTTGATTCAAAACGAAGCAACCGGTCGTAGACCGGCTTGAAGACATTGCGTTGATCAAAGCTTTTTAGATGGCAAGTGCCAAACGCTTATAGACGATGGTAACCAAGCCCCGCGCCTCAATAATTTAGTACGAGTCCGATTAAAGTTCGATGCTAAATAAAATTCGACGCGCTGACAGCATAAACAATGCAAAACCCACCGTAGAACATGCCAGAAAATATGGCGCTGCACGGTATTTTCGTCAATACGCCATCGTTCCATTTGCCATCGTCCCGGTTACGCGGCTTGCGCCCGCACCCACACCCTCGTGCTGTCGGTCTGCTTGCGGCAGCCCTGCACCGCCTCAGATCGCTACCCCTATTGTCCAAGAGAGAATCGGCCTTCGCTTTCCGTGCGGGCGGACATAGATCTCGGCATTTTCCCGATAAGGGGTCAGCGGGCTCAACGCTAAAGGCCGGCGATCCGGGCGCCGATGAGGGTCTAGGCGGATGGGTTGTGATGCGCGGCGCCTTTATCTAGGAATGTTGCGTATTGGACACACAGGGGCCTGCTCTGGCTGCCTTCGTCGCTTGTCAGCAGATATTGCCGCCGCCATGCTGGGCCGCTCAGCGTCATATTGCGCCGCTTTCGTGAAGCCTCCGGTGCTGACATAAAGGCCACGATTATTTTTATGGCGGCCATTCCGATGCGTTACCTCGATGACGATACGAGGCGGTTGAAACCCGAAACCGTCAGGCGACGCAAGAATATCTTTACCCCGGTCAGCGCCAAATGCCTTGGTTTTTTGGCCCATTGCCCGCAATAAACCCGCGGCGAGCGCTTGCATTTCATCTGCCCCTAACCCAGCTTAGTGCCGATCTAAATTAGAAAAAACGGCGTGATTTCACGATAGGGAATGGGGTCGTCCAACAAGGCGCCAAGGCCTAAGCAAGGCCCCAACCATGCCAGGCATCGACCAACTCGCCGGCGCGGACCTCCTTCACCTCGGGGCGGGCGCGGCACCAATCCAGCAGGCGGCTCACCTGCTCTGGCGTCACAGAGCCAGGGTCCCAACTGGAGACAAAGCCTTCGGTCTCGGCGATGGGCAGCGTGCCGCCCAGGCCGCCGACGCACAGGCCCAGCGCTTCGATGCGCTCGATAATGGCATCCCAGTGCCGCTCATAAGCCGCTTCATCCAGCGGGCTGTGGAAGGACAGATGCAGGGTGAAGCCCAGCTCCTGGAATTCGCCCAGGCGCAGTTTTTTGCGCTGGCGGCGGTTCCAGCGGTGTAGGCGGTTGCGGGGTACGGTTTGGAAGGGTTTCACGTTTTTCTTGGATGCGTGTTCAGGCTACGGCGCGAACGTCGATGTGGCCGGTGACGGCAGCGGCAATTAGGGCATTGCGTCGTCGTGCTAGCAGGGTGATGGCTCGCTCTGAGTCCGATTTGAGTTTGTCGAGTTTGGCAATTTCACGGTCAAGAACGACGTCATTGCAAGCTGCTCGGTTACGCGCCAGACGGCAGGGCCTAGATCGAGCGTGTGCGGCAGCAACTGAAAGATGACATATCGCTTGCTGGAGCGATAGTCATGCCAGCGTAGCGCAGCAAGACAGAATGCATGCGCAGCGTTATAGGCCAGATCGAGGCGGCGTTCTATGGCCAGCGACTCGTTCAGCGCGTCCCGCAGACGGGCATGTCCTGAGCGGACCAAGCCTTCGAACTCCCGCTTGTCTGGCGGCTCGGCCCGCAGCGGCTTATTCGGGCCGCTCAGGTTTTCAAACGCGGTTGCCCACCTGTTTCATCGAGACAAGGCCGCTATGGATGAGCGTTGCCAGTTCACGTCGCACGGCACCTGATCCGCTGGCGGCAAGCCTGATCAACGCGTTCGCGTACAAGCTACGGTCGGGCTGTTCGTACAAAATCCCCAGCACGCGCTGTTTGTTGCCGGGGAAGAGCGCGTCGGACGGGCTCTGAGGAGAGGGGAGAGTGGCTTTCGTACCCATATTGGGTTCTATTGTGCCTAATTCGGTTTTTTTGCTGTTTGTCAGGGTGCAGCGCTTTGCTGGGCTCAGGTGTGGGCAAGTCGCTAAAGGTTCAAACGGGGCGAGCTTGATTCATCACACTTTTAGTCCTGTCCCATTCTCTTTCAACCACTGCCGACACTGCGCATACTCCGGCATGACCCGCGCGACCTCCCTCCAGACTTGGTTTCGACGCGGAATGTTGGACGACCTTGGCTAACTCGTCTCGCGCATGACGGCTGTGCAGGTACCAGATGGGGGTCGCCATGCGAGTTGAACGTTCCGGCATTAGGCTCGGTGCTACGCCGCGATAGCGAAACCGTAGCTGGCTCACAAACTTGGAAAATCCCCTAGTGCTAGGGAAAGACTAAAAATCGCGCTAGATGCTTGTAAATAATAGGGATTTTTAAGTGGTGCCCGGGGCCTGCACACCAAAATGCTCTCAGGGCCTTATTCTAAGCGGGTCTCGGGGAAAGCACCAGTCCGCGGGCACGCGCTGGGGACATCCAGCATCCAAATTCCTGACGCTCTATCTCGACGAGGCAAATTTCTCCCAAATGTGATCGGTTTTGCCTTGAGCACTCATGGGGTGCATGGTTTCATTAACTCATCGCAACTCACCCAGTCAGACCATGTCATCCACCAAGCGCCCCGCCCCTCGCAAACCTCGGACGTTCCCTGATGCCGAGCTACTGAACCGGGCCGACCTGATGTGCGGCTTGGATATTACTAAGTCTACGCTGCACCGTTGGGTGGACGACGGATACTTGCCCGCGCCGCACAAGCTGGGCACTACGCCGTACTGGCGCAGGGAAACGATCATGTCTTGGATCGACGCCAAGTGCCCTGCTATGACCTTCACCGTCGAATAACAGTCACCCTAAAGCGAAAGGCCCGCTCTGGCAGGAGTGGGCCTTTCTTGGCATGGCAGCTACGTCATGCTGGTGTGGACACAGAAGACGGGAGCTTCTATGTTGTATGGCAATTCTACTGGTGGCGATTGGCCGCTCGCAAGCAGTTCTGGTCGAAGCTGTAGGCCTACCGCAGCCAAGAGTTTGGTTGCCAACCCGGCGCCCGCGTGGGCTAAATCCTGGGGGGCTGCCGCCATCGAGATGGTTGCCGAAATTTGGCGCAAGGCCCACGCCGATCATGTGCAAGCTGCAGCAGAGAGGAGGGCCGCCACCGAGAGCCAGGCAGTAGTCCATGCTCAACGTGCTAGCAAGCAAACAAAACGCAGAGAGAAATCCGAGCAGTCAGATTCGGTCTTCGCGGTGCATCGGCGTCTGACGGCGCTCGGACGTAGTAAGAAGATGGTCGACACGGCGCGAGCCGTGATGGCCTTTCACGACAGCATTCGCGCCAGCGGATTCAGGACAGCTGTGCTTAAGTCCTTCGATATGGAGGGCAATCCGGTGTTCGGCCGTACCCGTCGCTATTGCAGCACGTCCCATCGCCTACGTTGCGTGAGAGCGGTTCAACGGAATGACGCCCTGGCGCGCGATGCCTTTGCCAAAAGTCGCGGAATCCAAGTAGACCTCAACGCCGCCTTTCGCCGGCAGCTACAAAGCAGAGTGGCAGCCCACTATTCCCGAGCTCTAACGGGGATCGTTGCGGGCCAATGTGCCGGGCTGAAGGTCTACACAATGACGCTGACGCTTGACCGGAAGTGGCACGGTCGACCGCTAGCGGACCAGTTCAAAGAACTTAAGCGGGCCTGCAAGGCGCTCTCGGATCGGCTGCGCCGTGCAGGTATCCATTGGGAGTATGTGAAGGCTGTCGGCACCCACAGGGCCACTCTCTGCCCGCACTTGCACTTGATTGTCACCTTGCACCCAGGCACGTATAGAACGTTTCGTCGGCACGTGCGAGAGTGCTTTCCAGGGCGCCGCGGCGCCCATATGAAGCAGATCTACGACGCTGCTGGAGCAGCGTGCTACTTGCTCCACGAGCTACAGGATCTAGATAGGTCCGTGGTTCGCACGGTTTGCCGAGAAGCCAGAAGCAGAACGATGAGTTTCTCGGCCGGCTGGCCTGACGCAGCAGAACGCAACGCGCCCGCTTTTCGCGCGCACGTTGCGTTGAAAACCAACCAAGAGAACGCTGACAACCTTCCACGGGTTCGGCGGTGGGTCTTGGCTCCGACATCGCCACTCGTGGAAGGGAAGAGTTGCTTCGAATTGATTTCGAATCAATCGGAGTGCCCTAGGTGTGGCGTTTTGGCCTTTAGGGTAGGAAGTCCTTCTGGCTGAGCAGCCCCGTCAGCGGCTAAGGGTGAAAGGCCGAACAGGGCTCGATCGCTATCTCTCGTGAGGTAGTCAGTGAATCTTGCCCCATGCAGGGTCATGCCCGATACCTTTCCACCCGTTTGAGCCATTACAAAGGCTCCTACCAGAACCTTGCGACGCGTATCGGCAGCTCGTTCAGCTTTGTTGGTCTTGCTGCGATTCCGCGCTCGGATCGCCTGCTCCGGCGCCTTGGCTTGGCTAAGCTTCTTGGCGAGCTCATCGACTTTGGCCTGTGCCCTCAGTAGGCTCGACATACTGTCCTCCGCTGCTTAAAAAATCCAGGATATTTGCCCTTAACCTGAGTTGCAACGTACAGCGGCATAGATATGCTTGAATCTCTGCCGAAGGCCCGCGCCGATTGAGCGGCCCCCATGGAATGGCGCACTTATACATTGACTCCGTCAATGGTGCGCAAGGGCTCCGCCCTTGACCCCTTCGCCCGTTCCGGGCTGCGCGTCGGCGGGCCGACTTACAAAACCTGGAAGCATCGCTGTGGCCATTTATCACTTTTCTGCTCAGATCATTGGCCGGTCTGTCGGACGCTCTTCTGTTGCTGCGGCGGCATATCGGGCCGGCGCGAAAATGGTTGATGCTCGGACCGGTGAGATCCATGATTTCACGCGCAAGGGAGGAGTGTTTCACGACGAGATCATGGTGCCGTCCAATGCTCCCACCTGGATGCTCGATCGGTCCGAGTTGTGGAACCATGTTGAGCAGACAGATCGCCGAAAAGATGCCCAGCTTTGCCGCGAGTTCAACGTCGCACTGCCGCGTGAACTAGACCGGAAACAGCAGCTAGCTCTGGCCCGCGCCTTTGTTCAACGCGAGATGGTCGACAAGGGCATGGTGGTGCAGCTGAACCTGCATGACCTCGAAGGCGAAAATCCGCACTTTCATGTGATGGCGACCACACGCACGGTTGAAAGCAGTGGATTCGGAAAGAAGGAGCGGAGTTGGAACTCGAAGGAACAGTTGCAAGGATGGCGTGTAGCGTGGGCGAACTTGGCGAACGCGCATCTTGAGCTAGCGGGCCTGGGCGTGCGAATCGATCATAGAAGCTTGAGGGAACAAGGAATGACCATGCGGGAAGCCGCCGCGCATCTCGGCCCTCATGCTGCCGCCGTCGAGCGTCGTACCGGGCAGTCATCCCGGATTCGGCAGGACAGGCAAGTGGCCGACCGCGAGGTCATGGGCGAGCGCGCCCGCGAGGCCGCGGTTGGCAAATGCGCCGAAGCGCGCGCTCGCGCATGCGTCCAGGCTTTGCAGACTCAGGTGGATCAGGCGCGGCTCGAGATATCCATGCGCATTAGCGCTGAACGCCCCTCTGCTGATCTGACTTTAGAAGCGGAAATGATCGAGCATGACATGAGGCAACTTTTGGCGGCTGCTCCCGCCGTTGTGGGTGCTACGAGTGCTCTCAAGGAGGCTACGACGCGTCACGACCGTGCCGAAGCTCGAGTGAAGCGTATTTCCCTGATTCATCAAAAGGTTGAAATGCTTGCCAACAAGGCGCAATGCAGCCTAGCCTGTTGGCCACAGGAGCACCCTATCCGCGCTTGGTTCCACCGGCGCGGTCTTAGGCAGAGAGCTCTCGTCGTGGTCGAGCAGCAAGCCCAGGATGCGGCTTGCGCCATGCGACGAGTTACTTATCTGGTTGATCAGTCGCGGCAGACCTATGCTGCTGCTGTGGCAGTAGTCGATCAGGTACGGAACCGCTTAGACCAGGTGTGCAAGGTCGAAATTGAGGTTCTACGAAGCAGGGGTTTGGTGGATTTCCGCACCCAAGTCGAGGCTGCTGTCGGTCAGGCGCGACAGCGGGAATGCGCGATTGTCACAAAGAGGGAAGGGATCCAACGCGAACACGTCGAGATCTGCCGTCTGGCTGAACAAGAGCGCAGTGACTGGATAGCTCACTGGGGCGCGAGCGTAGCTCAGGATCGAAGCCGTGGGCAGGTTCCTCGGGCGCGTTGATGGCCAGCAACGTCGGCGCGGTGTTGCCGGCTGCCGCATCAAGTGGCGTAGGTGGATGGTAATTCTAGCTAGTCCTTCATACGCATTCAGCAAACACGTGCTCAGCACATGCATTTTCCGACATGGTGTCTATTGCGCCATGTCAGAGCGAAGTTAGCTCTCGAAGTACGTCCGCTGCGGCTCGGTATACCATGTTCGCGAGGCGGTCCATCCAGCTTTTGACTTCAAGTAAGCATAAGTTTGACGAAAAGTCCGGCGTGAAGTATTCCTTATATTGCTTGGGCGCTTATGGGGGAAACTATGAGGACGCTCTTGGGCTCGCTTGAGGCTCATCGCGCCATTTGGGCTTGGGCCGTCGGGGCCCGAACACCTGCCGATGCAATACGGCTCCGTCGATGGATGGCGCCAATACAGCCTGATGCACGGGTGATACCGCGGCAAATTGTTTAATCAGATATTCTTGGCCCGCACCTTGTGAGATCACGGCGTTGTACCCAAACCTGCATGTTTGAGCGTTGATGTGCTCCACCCACGTGTCGTGAGGGGCGTCACAGTGCACGAGCCCTTTAGCTGCAAAGGGCTCTCGGTACTGAGTGCCTCCAAGGAGAAGGACGGTCGGGCTAATAGGAAACTGGAGAGTAATTGGCCCATCAGGACTCAGCGCGTATGGAAGCTGGCTTTCGAAGGGCAGGGATGGGTCAAACCATGCAACGGGGTTGTCGCTTGTCAAGAACGGACGTGACGTCGCGTTGTGGATCGCCACTAGCCCGATCTTGTCATAGATCGGGCCCATACTTTGAATGATCGTCACCATGGCATGGATGCTTTGGTGCGGATCAATCGCTATCTCAACTAGGTCAGGGAGATTTTCAAGCCCCGTCGGTGGGGGAGGAAGGGCTCCCGCAGCTAGCATGGCCTTCATCGTAGCCTTGACAGTCGAAGCGAGCGCTGCTTCGACTGCATCTCGGCTCGCTGGGACTCGGGCACGCTGCAACGCCATGAATTGAAAAATGGCTTCCAAGCTATTGTTGACGTTCTCCCTTCGATGAAGTTTAGCGACAATCTGAGGCCAGTCGCTTTCTATTTCAGAGAAGAAGTCCTCCAAGGTATTGTTGTCCACACCGCCGTCTGGTGTCGGCTGAGAGTAGTAATACCCCTGGAATTGGGTCGCGTCCGGTGTAACCCGTAGGGGCTCGTCGGGCTTGTCCTTCCGATAGACCAGCAGCCGTCCTGCACTGTCGCAGAACGCTTTGAGGTAGGCTTTAGGAACGTAATGGTGTCTTTTCTTCTGCATCATTTGCTATTTCGAAAAATCCATCTCAGCCTCACTCTGCTCCCGATGCCAGTTTTTCCAAGTAGCCTGTTCTTGCTGGTAGTCGGCCAAACTCACTCTTCTGGGGAGGATGCGAGGAACATCGCTCTCCTCTTTGTCGAAAACGTAGCGGTGGGCATGTTCAATAATGATCCTTCTAATCCGCTGCGCAGTGACTACATCGAGTATGGCACCTCTCGGCCAACTTCTTCGACCTACGAAGTGGTGCAGCAGATGTTTGGGACTGAGCGGCATGAAAACATCGCACTTGGGAACTCCCCAGCCTCCGCCGTAGGTGTAGCTATCAGCACTCATGTATCTGAGCTTGACGACAGGGTGGTCGGTCGTCGGCCACGAGATGCCGTCGGGTGCATGAATGATGGTCCAACGGCTGTCTGGGACCTTCTTGATCGTTTCGGTCAGGAGATGTCGCAGGCTCCATAGCCAGAGGCTTCTTCCAACGACCATTTCGGTTCGGATGGTTCCATCCCCCTCCCCATTCGGATTCCTCTCGGTGGTCACCTTGAATGGAAAGGCACCCGAAGTAGTTGGTTGTGGCGTTGGAGGTCTGGCACCGGTCCTGGCCATTTCTTCAAGGACTCTGACGGAGTTCTCAAGGGTCTCGTTTATGAGAGATGGTAGGGTTTCTTGTTGCCGGCTCAAGAAATTCACCAAACTTGCCGGAGTGCGTACATCCTGCGCAACTGTGAAGCGGATCAGGGCTTTCCAATGTTCGGCCGTCATCCGCTCATTATTGACTGCCCGTCGTATGGCTTCTGTAGCAGGGTTTTCAAACTCCTGGGCAAGCCATCGTTCGAACTCGTCTGTTTCTTCTTGGCCAATCAGGTACGTGTACAGATGCTGATGGGAGGCTATGCCTCGTAGCGAGTGCTTCTTCCACAGTGGGATGTTTGCGCGCGGGACGAGAAGCCGGTAGGTCTGGATCCTGCCCTCTGTAGCCCACTGCTTTAGGTAAAGCTGCGGCACGTAGTGATTGTTTTTGCGGAATTCGGGCATTTCAGCCTTCATCATTCAATTGCCGGACTGTCCAGGAGTCTAATTCTTGATCGAGCTCACCCTTCATCTTGGCGCCGAGCTGCGGGTGAAAGCGGACTACTTTCCCGACCTTTCCGCGTGCACTGTTGATGGCTTGAGCGTCGACTAGGGCGCCAGACGCAAGAGCGAGTTTCGCCTGGTGCAATTGAGCTCGGATTTGGCGGCGTTCAGCCTTGGGCAGCGCAGGGTGCTCATTGATAACCAAGTTGTTGACAGTCATGGGGACGTTGCGCTTCATCACCTTAAGCTTGGAACGCTTGACGGTGAATCCGTTGCGCTGGATGAAGCCGATCGCTGTGCATGTGGTGCGGGTGATTTCGTCTTTTTCGACGGGTGCTTTCTTCGAGAGCGTGATGTCGTCCGTTAGTCTGGAATAGTGCCAGCCTCGCGTTTGAAGAGTTCGCACAAGCTCGTGCTCGTTTTCCCATAGCACCAGGTTAGCCAAGTAGCTGCTAGTCGGTGCGCCTTGGGGAAGGAAGCTATCCTTCGTGGTCAACCGGGTAAGCAACTCAGCTACTTGCCAGGGGAAATGGCATACCCCAAGCCATGCAGACAGGACCTGATCCGGAGTGATGCTGGGGAAAAAATCTTGAATGTCGATCGCGATGGTGACGGCGGCGCCCGAATGGATGTTCGCGTTTCGTGCGTAATCTCTGGGATATGCCCGATCTCGGATGCTTCCTTGCAGGTACAACGGAAATAAGATTCGACCAAAAATTCGCAGGTTGATCTGCTTCTGAGCCTTCTTCAGTTGAGGGTGTGCATCCCATGTCATGCGCAAAGACCCATCCTTCTTGCGCTGGGGGTTCTCACGATACATCTTGCTGGCGTTGGCAGCCAGTTGATGTAGTTGTGGAGAAGTCAGTCCGAGCACCTCTGCCAGGGCATCAGAACTGGCGATCTCGTCGCCCTTATATAAGGGTCTGTTCGGACGACTCATGCAGCAGCTGTAGCGCAGCAAAGGACAGTTTCTCTTGCAGTTCGACCGGCAGACCTGATAGCTCAGTCTTGTCCGCCGCTAGAAAAAACAAGATTCCAGACGGGATGCCCAAGGCTTCCGAAATTCTCTGGATGGTAGTGAGCGTTGGGTCCTTTCGCTTGTTCTGTTCAAGCAGCGAAAGGTATGAGACGGAAATCTCCGCTTTTTCAGCGAGAGCCGCTTGATTGAACCCACGCTGCTTTCTACAGAGCGTGATGGCGCGACCAAGGTTCATGTTTTTTCCTAAATATGGAAATGGTGGTTTGCTGCATCAATCCGAGTGGAAGAATCGATCAATCAATGCGCTGAGGTTCGTTACGACCGACAGGCCTTTAGCCATTAGTTCCAATGCCTTTTGGCAGGTTTCGTAAGAAACTCGGGGCTTGTTTGCCGCTGCTTCCTGGCAATCCTCCAATGCAGCGATGATTGCCGTTAACTCACTATTGACGCTGGTGTTTAGCTCATGGTGCTTTTCCTGATGAAACGCGCGAAGCGCTTCGATGCAGGCTTTCAACTGGTCTGACTTCATTTCGGATCTCTCCAAGTCCGGGCAAAATTGCCCAGCTTCCACAAGCAATGGCCGAACGGAGAAGAGCTAACACCACAAACCACATCCCAACCAACAGCTTCCCATACTTTGTGACGCGTGCTTCGCATGTAGCCTGCGGTGCAGATACGGCATAGACCGGTATCTGGACAACGATGAGTACAGCCAAGACAGAGTCGCAAGGTGTGCAGCTTTCCTGCTACGTACGACTCGGGCCGGGTGGGGCGAGGGGACGGGCAGGCAGCGAGGGGGAGACTTCAATCAAACGAGTGCATCACCTCAAGAGCGATGCAGTCCTACCACGCCATGCTTGTGCAACGATGAAATCGACCGTTTAAAGAGCGCCGGGGCGAAACGCCCCTCCAAGCGACATGCTACAGAGATGCAGACAGAAGTCAATATTTTTTCACTGTCAGTAAATTTTTCGATGCATATATTTTGTTACGATCTGCATTTTTCCGTTGTGGTTGCCGGGTTTTTTGTTAAATAACTCTGGCTTCGACCAAAGTCACCCCTCCGTTGATTTGCAAAGCTTGGAGGCCGCTTGCCCGCGACTGACCCTTAGTGCGGCTGAGCTGGCGCTCGGCGATATGTGGGCGCAGCCGATCGACCATAGCTCCAGCATTCTTACAAGCCTTTTAACGGTGGGGAGGGCGCGGCTGTCATAACAGAACTTCTCCACTTCCCGACTGACGCCGATGATCGCTGCGCCCAGCCGCTCATACCAGTCTTGTTTCTCCAGGGAGGAAACCCCGCAAAGGCGCGCTAGCGCGTCGAGATCGGCTTGACTTGGCCAGCGCCGCGTGCCTCGTAATGTGAGCGCCATGCCATCCAGTGCGTCGCCATTATTGGCGCGTGGCGCGTAGGCTCCCATGGTTAGCACGTCTTAGGCGGGAGATAGCCGCGGGCTTGAACCGGGCGAATAGAGCACGCCAAAGTTTTTGAGATGCGCGTCTCCGTTGCGAATCGCAGATGCCAGGATGTATTGGCCAAACAGGTCCGCGCAGCTTCGAGCCGCCGCTTCGGGAGCTACGGTGCTGCGGATAATACGTATCACCCGTTCAATGGAACTCGCATATTTATCGCGGGCAGGCCGCCCCAGCAGCGAACATGCGTCCTCAAACTGAAGTGCCGTACCGTCTTCGGCGACATCGAAGCGCTTGACGTACAGATGCTCCCCATCGGGGGATAGTACGGTAGTCGCGGTCGGAAGCCCCATGCGCCTAGAGACTTCCATGCCAAAGAACTCAAGCACGGTTAGCTCGGGGTGATCGGCATCATTGGTTTTGACGATCCAGAGGGGTTCCGACGAGGACGAATCTTGACTTGGTGCAGAGCTGAGGTACTTAGGGAAGCCACCAGAGATGCCGGGCAGGTTCCCGATGGCGACTCTATCCAAATCGGCCAAGCAAGACGCTTCGAAGTCGGCGCCCGCATACATCAGTTCAAGAGGGCGAGCTCTGGGGAGCTCGCCGTGAGGAACTAGGCGGAGATTGCCGATTCGCTTCTGGCCGCTGGCCAACAGCGTGTCCAGCTCGGATGCGTGCATGCCTTCGTTGTCCAGACGCTTTTCGAGCAATCGTTCCAGAAATCCTTCTGGATAAGAAACTTGGAATATCGGGAACAGCGTTCTGCTCTTCCATTCTCGCTGGGTTATGGGCATGCCGATAGCGAGCGCATGCTTGGCGGGCACCGAGGGCGCATAAGTGAACGTGAAATGGTCCTGGTCATCGCGATCAAGAACCCCTAGCAGGACGTCCCGGAAGAAGACATCAATCTGCATGGTTGTTGCCTCCAGCATAGGATTGGACAGGCCGTGACGGGTAGCGGATAGCGTACGCGTTGGCAAGGCTGAGCAGTCATAGTTTTGTTTTCGCCGCATAGCTCAAATGCCACAAAGGACGTCCGACTCGCTCGGCGACGTGGATGAAACGCAAATCGCATCAAGATCCTCGCAGAATACGCCACCGCCATTCCAGCCAATTCCACAGCGAACCTACCATATTTGGTGTCTCGGGTTCCTTAGCGTGGAGGCGTAGTCAGTCGCAGGCTAATCGATGATTTCCAGGGGGCAACATCGCCAATTCCGCTGCGAACCTACAACCTGATGTGCCAGCGATCGCAGTCTAGAGGTGCTGTTAGCCACTTCCAAACGGTGCAAGCCAGAGATTCTCTAGTCAACGCCGCAGCAGACCCACCACTTTTGGTGTAGCGGGTTCCGTGGTCCGGAGGCGTAGTCAGTCGCATGCCAATCGATGATTTTCAGAGGCAACATCGCCAATTCCGCAGCGAACCTATGACCTGCTATGCCAGCGGCCGCAGTCCAGACGGGCTGCCAGCCACTTCAAAACGGTGCCTGCCGGCCAGAGGCTCTCGCGCTAACGCCGCAGCAAACCCACCACTTTGCGGGTAGTCAAGCCGCGAAATATCTTCATGAATGAGAAGACGGCGTCGCAGATTTGCCACTGATGCACTGTTACACACATTGGGCCTGCCGCTCTATGGGCGAGGTGGTAGGTTTGCTGCGGAGTTGGAAATTGCCCTGATTTCTCCCTTTGAAAAGAGTCGATCAGAGCCTTGTGTTTGTATAGGCTATACAGACAGGCCATCACAAACACGGCCTTCTCAGCGCGTCTATTAGAAGCCTTTCCTTGTTCAATCGAGCCTTGCTGGACCTTGGGGAGAGCTCCGCAGCACCCTAGTGCTTTTCTGAGGCTTAGCGCCTTTGAGCGCTCCCTTCCTTTGCGTCGATTGAACCGATTTCCTGCCGAAAAAGCCCTAACCATGAACGAACACTCTAATCGACTAGATACGTTGAAACAGCAATTCCCTCGTGTGCTTCAGAACGCCAATCTTCCGTGGGGGCTGGAATGCGGTCCCGGCTGGGATGGGTTGCTCGCGGACCTACTCTTCCGTATCGACACTATTCTGAGCGAGTATCCCGCTTGCACGGCGAAAGTCGTGCAGATCAAGGAAAAGTTCGGTGCCTTGCGGTTCTATTGCCAAGTTGATGGCGAGGACGATGCTAGGCGAGACGCAGCGGCCGAGGCTATTTCGCGGGTGATCCGCCACGCCGAACACGTCAGCGTTGAAACGTGCGAGAACTGCGGGCAGCCAAGCTCGATACAGGAAGCCGGGCTTCTAACAACAGTCTGTCCTAAGTGCACAAGTCGGTGAAAGCTTGGTCACCAAGACCCCTGACTAGTGAGCTCCGAGGGGAACTTCAGGCCCAGAGTACGGAAGCCTTAATGTTGAATAGATCCCGTTCAGATGTAGCCAGGGCCTAGGAGTGGCCCCGGCGATACGGTCATCAGGCCGCCAGACGAACTGCGGGTGTCGTCTTCCCGTCGCGCAGACCATCAAGGTAGTCTGCCCAAGCCTGCACCATCGCTAATCTCTGCGTCAGGAACTGAGTGCGGTCATAACTTGTGCCCAGCTCTTCTCGCGTCTTGTGAGCAAGGTGCCGTTCCACGACATCCCTGTTCCATTCCAGTCGCTCGACTAGCAGTGTGCGCGCCATAGCTCTGAAGCCGTGGCCCGTAATCTCTGTACGTGTGTCATAACCCAGCGCTCTGAGAGCCGAGTTAACTGTGTTTTCCGAGATGGTCCGAGTTGCATCGCTGCGTCTGGCTGCCGGCTTGAACACGAAGCCGGACGGCCCTGTGACCTGATGCAGGTTACGCAGGATCTCGAGGGCCTGCTTCGAAAGCGGGACCAAATGCGTTGGTGTTTGTTCGTGTTCCTTGTCCACGCGGCGCAGCTTCATGATCTCAGCTGGACACGTCCAAACGCCCGTCTCGAAATCGATCTGATCCCAGCTCATCCTGCGCACTTGGCCGGGGCGCTGGAAAACAAGCGGCATGATCTCCAACAGAGATTTCGTGATGAAGTTCCCCCGATACTCTTTGAGGTCGCGTAGCAACTGCCCAACGGCTTCGGGCTTCAGAATCGTAGCGAAGTTCGTTGTGCGATAAACCGGCAGGTCCATCTGGGTCACTGCCATAAAGTTTGCCGCCGGCACGATCATTTCGTTGCGTACGGCGAAGGCATACATCCGTTTGAGGTGTGTGCGCAGCTCTCCTGCCGTCTCGCGCGTTTCCACGGCCACAGACATTAGCAGGCCGTGGACCTCTGGAGGGGATACCAGGTGCAAAGGCCGTGCGCCCAACTTCGGGAGCAGGTGGAGTTCGATCATTCGCAGAACCTTGCGCTCGTAATTTGCCGACCACTTTCCCAGCACCGCGGCTTCTTTATGCCAGGCGCGTGCCACGGTCTCCATAGTGTCAAAAGCGCGGCGTTTGGCAACCGTGACCTGCTCGATGCGGTGGATCTTCGGGTCGACCTTGGCGGACAGCAGCTGTCGCTGCTCTCCGGCACGCTCTCTCGCTAGAGTAAGTGGCACGTCCGTTAGCCGCCCGAGGCTGAGCTTGCCCTTGCGGCCTCCTGGAGCCGTAAAGCGGAATAGCCAATCCCGGCTGACTGTGCCGTCGGATCGTAGCCGCAGCCGTAGGTAAAGACCGCCGCCGTCGCTCAAAAGGGTTTCTTGTTTGCCAGACGGGATCAAGGCCGCCAGGCATTGCTTGGCCGTAAGCTTCATATGCTCTCCAGAAATGGGTGTACCCACGGGGAATTCGGAGAGCATTTTGGGTACACGCCAGGGAACCCAGAAAAGCGGGCTTCGGTGTACCCCAGCGGGAATCTATGGGACTCGCTGGGAATTTTGTCTAGCGCTAACTCGCTGATGTAAAAGCGAATTTGTTGGCTATGGGCCTTGCTGGGAAGGCCAGATGGTGCCCGGGGCCGGAATCGAACCGGCACGCCTTGCGGCGGGGGATTTTGAGTCCCCTGCGTCTACCAATTTCACCACCCGGGCGGGAGGATGCGCTGACCTGGCAGGCAGGAAAGGCTGGAAGCTAGTCCGCAATTATACGTGATCTTTGCGTTTTGGGGGAGGGTGGCCGGGTTTATTGCCCCAGGGGGCCTTTGATTTCGCCTCGGGCGAGGGTGTCGGGGGTATTGCCTTGCTTGTCTTGGGCCTGCATGTTGGCGCCGCGTTCGCGCAGGGTCTGGAGCAGGGCGTGGCGTTGGAAGAGGGCGGCGTACATGGCGGCGGTCTGGCCTGCGTGGTTGGTCTGGTCGATGGGGCAGGCGGTGTCGAGCAGGAGGCGGGCGGCGCTGTCGTGGCCTTGGAAGAGGGCGCCCATGAGGGCGGTGTTGCCGCGAGCGTCGGGCAGGCAGGGGTCGGCGCCTTGCTTGAGCAGAAAGCGCAGGGCGTCGGTCTGGCCGTGGTAGGCCGCGAGGATGAGGGGGCTGCGGCCCTGGGCGTCGCGGGCGTTCCAGTTGGTGGCGGCCTGGGCGAAGGCGGCGAGCGCGGTCATATCGCCTTCGCGGGCAGCCTGGCGCAGCCGGGCCTGGAGTTCGGCTTGGAGAGCGGCGGGAGCCTCGGGCGGGGCGGCGTGCAGCAGCGGCGCGCTGCTTAGCGTTAGGCAGGCGCAGAGGAGGGGGATGCGCAGTGGTCGGGTGAGCATGGCGGGCTTCTCTTGTTGGGGGGCGCCCGCCGTTTGGCGCGGCGGGCGGTGGGCCGGGCTCAGTCGGCGAGCTGGCTGGCCAGGTGGCGGACTTTGTTCATGTCTGCCTTGGCCACGCGGGCCAGGCCTTGTCCATATTCGGGGTCGGCCTTGTAGAAGTAGGAAATCATGATGTGTTTGGTGTCGTCTTGGGTGCGGGCCAGCTCGCTGCCCAGGCTCTGGATGAGGTCGGCGCGTTCTTTGGCGCTGTAGCTGCGGTAGAGCTCGCCAGCCTGTTTGAAGTTTTGCTGGCGCTGGATGGGGCGCTGTTGAACGGTGCCGCTCAAGGGGGTGGGGGTGGCGCGTGCTGCGGCGGATTCGAGGGCGGGCGAGACACGGCTGGGTTGGTAGTTGACGCTGCCTTGGGTGTGGCCGGCGTTCAGGGCGCCGTCCTGGTTGCGGGTGAGGACGGCGTTGTGCGGGCGGTTGATGGGCAGGGACAGGGCCGTGGCGCCCAGGCGGTACATCTGGGTGTCGGCGTAGGCGAAGAGCCTGCCTTGCAGCAGGCGGTCTTCGGAGGGCGCGATGCCAGGGATGAGGTTGCTGGGCGCCATGGCGACCTGTTCGGTTTCCTGGAAGACATTCTCGGGGTTGCGGTTGAGCACCATTTCACCGATTTTGCGGCTGGGCACGTCGGGCCAGATCTTGGTGGCGTCGAGCGGGTCGAAGTCGAAGCTGGCGAGTTGTTCGGGTTTGAGGACCTGGATGTAGAGATCCCATTTGGGGTAGTCGCCGCGGTCGATGGCCTCAACCAGGTCGCGCGTCATGTGGCTATAGTCTTTGCCTTGCATGGCCTGGACTTCGCCGGGATCGAGGTTTTTCCTGCCTTGGCGGGTACGCCAGTTGAATTTGACGTAGTGCGTCTGGCCGGCCGCGTTGACGAATTTGTAGGCGTGCACGCTGTTGCCGTCCATATGGCGGTAGCTGGCGGGGGTGCCTTCGTTGGCGTAGAGCTGGGTGAGGGTGCGGGTGGCTTCGGGGAAAAAGGAGAAGAAGTCGAAGCGGCGGCGATCGTCGTCCAGGTTGGTGCGCGGGTCGGTCTTGAAGGCGTGGACCATGTCGGGGAATTTGATCGCGTCGCGGATGAAGAAGGTGGGGAAGTTGTTGCCCACCAGATCCCAATTGCCCTGGGTGGTGTAGAACTTGACGGCAAAGCCGCGCGGGTCGCGCAGGGTTTCCGGCGAGTGCACGCCATGGACGACCGAGGAAAAGCGTACAAAGACCGGGGTTTTGATGTCTTTGCGAAAGAGTTCGGCCTGGGTCAGGTCGGAGAGGTCTTCGTGGGCGATGAACTCGCCGTAGGCGCCCGTGCCGCGTGCGTGTACGACGCGCTCGGGAATGCGCTCGCGATCAAAGCGTTGCAGTTTTTGCAGCAACTGCACGTCTTGCAGTAGCACGGGGCCGTTGGGGCCGGCGGTCTGGGAGTTCTGGTTGTCGCCGACGGGGGCGCCGTTGTCCAGGGTGAGGGTGGGCTCTTGCGCCAGGGCGGGCAGACAGAGGGTGGCGCTGATGGCCATGCCCAGAGAGATGGCAGTCTTGTGCACGAGAAGCTCCTTGTTGAGGGAGCCTCACCATAGCGGCTGATGATGCTGGGTTGGATTGATTTCTTGTGCGGCCGGGATAGCGGATGGCTATATTGCCGCGCGGGCCCTGCGGGCCGGGCCGCCTCAAGGGCAGTCCGGCCGGATCGATGAATCAGACAGCCTGAAGGACCCGCCCTAGTGGGCGGGGCGGTTCAGGCGGCTTTGGCCTGGGCGGGGCTTTCCGGGAGGAACCAGTTCATCAGCAGGGCGCAGATGCCGCCCGTGGCGACGCCGGATTCGAGGATGCTCTTGAGGGCGTGGGGCATGTGAGCCAGGAATTCGGGCACTTGCGACACCCCCAGGCCGAGGGCCAGGGAGACGGCGATGATGAGCAGGGCGCGGCGGTCCAGGCGCACGCCAGCGAGGATGTTGATGCCCGAGGCCGCAACGGCGCCGAACATGACCATGGCGGCGCCGCCCAGCACGGGTTCGGGCACGGCCTGGAGCAGGCCGGCGACGGCGGGGAAGAGGCCGAGCACGACGAGCATGCCCGCGATCCAGATGCCGACGCGGCGGCTGGCGATGCCGGTGAGCTGGATGACGCCGTTGTTTTGGGCGAAGACCGAGCTGGGGAAGGTGTTGAATACCCCTGCCAGCAGGGAGTTGGCGCCGTTGACGAGCACGCCACCCTTGATGCGCTGCATCCAGAGCGGGCCGTGGACGGGCTGGCGCGAGACCTGGCTGGTGGCGGTGATGTCGCCGATGGCTTCGAGCGAGGTGACCAGGTAGATGATCAGCATGGGCACGAAGAGGGGCCAGGAGAAGGACAGGCCGAAGTGCAGGGGCAGGGGCACTTGAAACAGGGCGGCGTCGCGGGCGCTGGAGAGGTCGAGGCGGCCGAGGGAGGCGGCGGCGATGTAGCCGACGATCAGGGCGATGACGAGGGCGGCGCTGCGCACCCAGACGATGGGCAGGCGGTTGAGCACGATGATGGTGCCGAGCACGAGGCCGGAGAGCAGCAGGTTTTCGCTGTTGGCGAAGGTGCCGTTCTGCATGGCGGAGAAGCCGCCGCCCATGCTGATCAGGCCGACTTTGATGAGGGTCAGGCCGATCAGGAGCACGACAATGCCAGTGACCAGCGGGGTGATGAGGCGTTTGACGAAGGGCAGGATGCGGGAGATACCCATTTCGACGAAGGAGCCGGCAATGACGACGCCGAAGATGGCGGCCATGACGGCCTCGACGGGGGTGCCTTGCGCGACCATCATGCTGCCGCCGGCGATGAGCGGGCCGACGAAGTTGAAGCTGGTGCCTTGCACGATGAGCAGTCCGGCGCCGAAGGGGCCGAAACGGCGGCATTGCACGTAGGTGGCGATGCCGGAGATGACCAGCGACATCGAGACAATGAGGGTGGTGTCGCGGCTGGAGACGCCAAGCGCCTGGCAGATCAGCAGTCCGGGGGTGACGATGGGAACGAGGATGGCCAGTAGGTGTTGCAGGGCGGCGATGAAGGCGACCGGGGTGGCGGGGCGGTCATCGGGGCCATAAATGAGGTCGGGCGTGACTTGGCCGTGGGCCGGGGGGGTGTGGGTTTGGGTTTGAGGAGCGGAGCTCATGGTGGAAAAAAGAGCGGGTTGGTCGGGCGGAGCGGGATTTTACCGGCTTCCGGGCGGGGCGCTGGCCGTGGGCCCGCCGCGGCAGGCGTTAGACTCTTGAATTAGGGGCTTCAGACCCCATGTCGGGAAGGCTGGGCAGGTTCTCTGCCATTCTTTTTTCTTAATCTGACGATCACATCCATGACTCAAAATGCCACGTCCGAAACCCTGGGGTTCCAGGCTGAGGTCAAGCAGTTGCTGCACCTGATGATCCATTCCTTGTATAGCAACAAGGAAATTTTCTTGCGCGAGCTGGTCTCGAACGCATCGGATGCCTGCGACAAGCTGCGCTTTGAAGCCATCGATCAGCCTGAGCTGCTGGCGGGCGATAGCGAGCTGGCGATCCGCGTGAGCTATGACAAGGCGGCGCGCACGATCACGATCGCCGATAACGGCATCGGCCTGTCGCGCGAAGAGGCCATCGCCAATCTGGGCACGATCGCCCGCTCGGGCACGCGCGAGTTTTTCTCGCAATTGACGGGCGACAAGCAAAAAGACGCCCAGTTGATCGGTCAGTTCGGCGTGGGCTTTTATTCGTCGTTCATCGTGGCGGACCGGGTCAGCGTGCTGAGCCGCCGCGCCGGTTCCGATGAGGCGATCCGCTGGGAATCCGACGGCCAGGGCGAGTTCTCGATTGCATCGGCCGAGAAGGCCACGCGGGGCACGGATGTCGTGCTGCATCTGCGCGCCGACGAGGATGAGTTTCTGAATGGCTGGAAGCTGCGCGAGGTGCTGCGCCGCTATTCCGACCATATTTCGCTGCCCATTCTGATGCGCAAGGAAGAGTGGGACGCCGACAAGGGCGAGCAGGTCACGCGGGATGAGTGGGAGACGGTCAATCAGGCCAATGCGCTCTGGACCCGCTCCAAGAGCGAGATCTCCGATGAGCAGTACCGCGAGTTCTACAAGACGGTGTCGCACGGCTTTGATGAGCCGCTGGCCTGGACGCATAACCGCGTGGAAGGCCGCAGTGAGTATACGCAGCTGCTCTATGTGCCGCGTCAGGCGCCCTTTGATCTGTGGGACCGCGATGCCCGCCGCGGCGTGAAGCTGTATGTGAAGCGGGTGTTCATCATGGATGACGCCGAGCAGCTGCTGCCGGCCTATTTGCGCTTTGTGCGTGGGGTGATCGATTCGGCGGATCTGCCGCTGAATGTGTCGCGCGAAATCTTGCAGGAAAGCCGGGATGTCCGCGCGATCCGCGAGGGCTCGGCCAAGCGCATTTTGTCGCTGCTGGAAGACCTGGCCGAGAACCGCAAGGACGATTACGCGGTGTTCTGGGGCGAGTTTGGCCAGGTGCTGAAGGAAGGCGTGGGCGAAGATCCGTCTAACCAGGAGCGCATTGCCAAACTGCTGCGTTTTGCATCGACCCATGCGGGAGATGCGTCGCAGACGACGTCGCTGCAAGATTATCTGGGCCGTTTGAAAGAAGGCCAGGACAAGATCTATTACGTGACGGCCGACAGCTATTCGGCGGCCAGCAACAGCCCGCATCTGGAGATTTTCCGCAAGAAGGGCATCGAGGTGCTGCTCTTGTGGGACCGCGTGGACGAGTGGATGCTGTCGCATCTGCGCGAATTCGAGGGCAAGTCGCTGGTGTCGGTGGCCAAGGGCGGTCTGGATCTGGCCGATCTGGCGGACGAGGAAGAAAAGAAAAAGCAGACCGAGGTGGCCGAGTCTTTCAAGCCGCTGATCGAGCGCTTGCAAACGGCGCTGGGAGAGCAGGTCAAAGAGGTGCGTGTCACCCTGCGCCTGGTGGACTCGCCTGCCTGCGTGGTGGTGGGCCAGAATGATTTGAGCCCGCATTTGCTGCGCATGCTCAAGGCGGCCGGGCAGGAAGCGCCCGAGGTCAAGCCGGTGCTGGAGATCAACCCGGAGCACGCCCTGATCGCCCGTATCCGCGACGTTGCCGATGCGGATTTCGGCGCCTGGGCGCAGTTGTTGCTGGATCAGGCGCTGCTGGCCGAAGGCGCGCAGATCGCCGATCCGGCGGCCTTTGTGAAGCGCCTGAATGCGCTGCTGCTGAAGGTATGACAGCCTGAGGCTGCATGACAAAGCGGACCCTGATCGGGTCCGCTTTGTTTTTGGGCGCTGTCCTTTGCCGATCAGGCTAGGGGCAGGGTCAGCACGCCCTGAACGGCCGGGCGCATCATGAGACGCCGGTACCAGGCGGCCATATTGGGCGTGTCGGGCCTTTCGATGGGCAGGGCGAGCCAGCGGTGGGCGGCGCAGCCCAGCACCACGTCTCCCATCGTGAACTGCGGGCCGGTAATGAATTCGCGGCCTTGCAGCGCTTTTTCGAGGATTAGCGCGCTGGCGTTGGACTTGGCGATCGAGGCCGCGATGGCGGCCTTGTCACGTTGGTCTTCTGGCGTGCGGATCAGGCCCAGAAAGGCAGGCCCCTGCGCCGTTTGCCAATCGGTGGTTTGCCAATCCATCCAGCGGTCGGCGTCGCCGCGCACGCAAGGATCAACAGGCCACAGCGAACCGGCGCCGTAGCGTGAGGCCAGATAGCGCACGATGGCGTTGGATTCCCACAGGATGAAGCCGCTGTCGTCGATGACCGGCACGCGGCGGTTGGGGTTCATGCTGAGGTATTCCGGGGTGTCCAGGCCCCCGAACTTGCCGCCGACCTCGGTCAGCGTATGCGGCAGCGCCAATTCGCGCACGGCCCAGACCACCTTCTGCACATTGACGGAACTCAGCCGTCCCCAGATCTTCAGCATTGCATGTCCTCGGTGTTAGCGCGGCGGCAGTTCGCGCCGCAGAAAGCCGGCGCCGCGCGCAAAGCGCGGCCAGTCGAAAGCGGGGCCCGGATCGGTTTTGCGGCCGGGCGCGATGTCTTCGTGTCCCCAGGCGGCCCGGATGGGCAGGCGCGCGCGCAGGCGGCGGGCCAGTTTGCTCAGGGTGGTGTACTGCGCGTCGGTATAGGGCAGGCGGTCGGTGCCCTCCAGTTCGACGCCTACGGAAAAATCATTGCAGCGCTCGCGTCCGGCAAAGCGTGACACGCCGGCATGCCAGGCGCGATCGTGGATGGAGGCGAACTGGACGATGTTGCCATCGCGGCGCACAAAAAAGTGCGCCGACACCCGCAAACCCTTGAGCCGCGCAAACCAGGGATGCGCATTCAGATCTAGCCGGTTCAGGAAAAGGTCGGCCACATAGGGGCCGCCGAATTCTCCGGGGGGCAGGGTGATGTTGTGCAATACCAGGAGCGACACCTGCGCGCCCGGGGGGCGGGCGTCGACATTGGGCGAGGGCAGGAGGGTGACGGTGGGCGCGGGGTGCAGCCAGCCGTGGCGATCCAGTTGCGGCAAGGACATAGCGAAAAGAAGAGTTTCCAAGCCAGGCATTATGCCGCTTGGACCGCGCGCTTGCCTAACGGGCCGCTATTTGGACTGGCCCAGGCGGGCGTGCTCCTGGCTGCACCAGGACTGGCCATGGGCCTGCACGGCCTCGGAGCGGGGCAGGTGCAGGCCGCAATGGGCACAGCTCACCATGGGTTCGACGGCCTTGGCGGTCGGAGGCTGCCGCGTCGTGCCGGGCTTGCGGGCGTTGATCATGCGCCAGACCGTCAGGATGGTCAGGATGGCGAAGAACCAGAAGATTATTTTGCCCATCTGGATCAACTCCGATGCAGGATCATTTCCAGCACGAACCGGCTGCCGGTGTAGGCCAGGATCAAAAAGCAAAAGCCCACGATGGTCCAGCGCAGCGCAACCCGGCCGCGCCAACCCCAGGCCTGGCGGCCGACCAGCAGGCCGCCGAATGTCAGCCAGGACAGCAGGGTGAAGATGGTTTTGTGATCAAAGGGCAGAATCCGCCCGGTAAGCAGAATGGAGGCGACCGAGCCGGTGCCGACAGCGAGGGTCAGCACGATAAAGCCGATCAGAATGATGCGGAACAATAGTTGTTCCTGCACCAGCAGGGGCGGCTGGGCGTCCAGCACGCGGCCGATGATGCTGCGTCCGTCGGGCGCGTCCAGCGGCCGGTGCAGATGGCGGTCCAGCAGGGCCATCAGCATGGCGTGCAGCGCGGCTATGGTGATCAGACCATAGGCCGCCAGCGCGATCAGCAGGTGGATGCGCAGCCAGGGATTGCCCTCATGAGGAACCTGGATGCCCTGCGGGAACAGGGCCGCCAGCAGGGTGGCCAGGGAGGCGAGGGGCAAAAGCAGTAGCTGCACGCCGTCGATGCGGATGAAGAGGCTCTCCAGCCAGTACATGACCAGGCCCAGCCAAACGGCCGCCGACAGGGCCAGGGCCCAGCCGATAAAGATATGATGCGCCCCTAGCATCGCCTCGCGCAGGGCGTAGCCATGCACGATCAGCGCGCCGAGCAGGCACAGCCGGGCAATTTTGCCGGTATGCTCGACGCTGCCGGCCCGCTGTAGGCGCCGCCACATCGAGGCGCCGAGCACGGCATAGACCAAGGCGGCCACGGCGTGAAATACAATGCCTGATGACATAAAAACCGTTGTCTGGATGGAACCGGGGGAATGCCACCCGCTGACATCGCCCCAATCGACGGCCTCGCGGCCTGGGCGGTCCCGTTCAATCAACTAGTTTAAGCGGAAACGCCTCTCATGCTCGATAACCTTACCCAACGATTGTCGCGCGTCGTCAAGACGCTGCGCGGCGAAGCCCGCCTGACTGAGGCCAACACCCAGGAGATGCTGCGCGAAGTGCGCATGGCCTTGCTGGAGGCGGACGTGGCGCTGCCCGTGGTGCGCGATTTCGTTGCCCGCGTCAAAGAGAAGGCCCTGGGCGAGGAAGTGGCTTCCAGCCTCACGCCGGGCCAGACCCTGGTCGGCCTGGTCCATAAAGAGCTGACCTCTCTGATGGGCGGAGACCTCGGCCCGGGCAGCGGCGAACTGTCGCTGGCCGTTCAGCCGCCGGCCGTCATCCTCATGGCCGGCCTGCAGGGGGCGGGTAAAACCACCACCACCGGCAAGCTGGCGCGCTGGCTGTCGGAAGGCGAGCACATCCAAAACGGCCGCAAGAGCGGCAAGAAAAAGGTCTTGGTGGTGTCGGCAGACGTTTATCGTCCGGCCGCCATCGAACAGCTCAAGACGGTGGCGGCCCAGGTCGGCGTCGATTTTCTGCCTTCGGACCCCAGCCAGAAGCCGGAGGATATCGCCCGCAATGCGGTCGAACACGCCCGCCGCCATCACTATGACGTCCTGATCGTCGATACGGCCGGCCGCCTGGGCATCGACGAGGCCATGATGCGCGAAATCGCCGCGCTGCATGCGTTGGTCAAACCGGTGGAAACGCTGTTTGTCGTCGATGCCATGCAGGGTCAGGACGCGGTCAATACGGCGCGCGCCTTTGCCGAGGCCTTGCCCCTGACCGGCGTGGTCCTGACCAAGCTGGACGGCGATGCGCGCGGCGGTGCGGCCCTGTCGGTGCGCTATATCACCGGCAAGCCCCTGAAATTCGTGGGGGTGTCCGAAAAACTGGACGGCTTGCAGCCTTTTCACCCCGAGCGCATGGCGCAGCGCGTGCTGGGCATGGGCGACATCGTTTCGCTGGTCGAACAAGCCCAGAAGAACATCGATATCGCCGAGGCCGAGAAGCTGGCCAAGAAGATCAAGTCGGGCGACAAGTTCGACCTGAACGACTTCCGCGAGCAATTGGGGCAGGTCAAAAAGCTGGGCGACATGAGTTCCTTGCTGGAAAAACTGCCCTCGCAGTTTCAGCAGGCGGCCGGCCAGCTACAGGGCGGGCAGGCGGAAAAGCAATTGCGCCGCACGGAGGGCATCCTGAACTCCATGACGCCGGCAGAGCGCTCCAAGCCGGAACTCATCAAGGCCGCGCGCAAGCGGCGCATTGCTGCGGGCGCGGGCGTGCCGGTGCAAGAAGTCAACAAGCTGCTGAATCAGTTCGAGCAGATGCAGGGCATGATGAAGCAGATGAAAAAGGGTGGCATGGCCAAGATGATGCGCGCTATGGGCGGCATCAAGGGCCTGGGCCGCTTTGGCGGTTTCGGTCGCTGAACGGGCCGGCTTGCTTCGCCTGATGGATAAAGGGGCCGCCGGCCCCTTTATCGTTTTTGCGAAGGGTTTGAGGAGTGGTGTTCAGCCGCCGCCGACCGCGACGACGATTTCGATCTGGTCGCCATCGGCAAGCGGCGTGGCGCTGTGGCGGCTTTTGGGCACGATTTCGCCGTTGCGCTCAACGGCGACGCGTTTGCCCGCATAGCCCAGCTCTTCCAGCAGCCCCATGACGGTAAGCGAGGCCGGCAGCGCGCGCGGCTGGCCGTTCAAGGTAATCTGCATATCAGTCCTAGTAGCTGGCATAACGGTTCGTGGCCTCGATCAGGCGGGCCAGGGTGCCGGGTTCGTCGAAGGCATGGCCCGAGTCGGGAACCAGGTGGAAGTCGGCCTGCGGCCAGGCGCGATGCAATTCCCAGGCGGTTCGAGCCGGGGTGCATGCGTCGTAACGGCCTTGCACGATGGTGCCTGGAATGCCGTGTAATTTGTGCGCGTCGCGCAGCAATTGGCCTTCTTCCATAAAGCCTGCATGCACAAAATAATGGTTTTCAATGCGTGCGAAGGCGAGGGCTGCGCGGTCGGCCGCGTGGCTTTGCTGGTGGCGCGGGCTGGGCAGCAGCGTGACCGTGCGGTCTTCCCATTGGCTCCAGGCCTTGGCGGCGCGTAGCTGTTCGGCCGGGTCGGCGCCGGTCAGGCGCTTGCGGTAGGCCGCGATCATGTCGCCGCGCTCGGTTTGGGGTATCGGCGCCAGGTAATCTTCCCAATAGTCCGGGAATAGCCAGGACGCGCCTTCCTGGTAGAACCATTGCAGCTCGGCCCGGCGCAGGCTGAAGATGCCGCGCACGACCAGTTCGCTTACCCGTTCGGGGTGGGTTTCGGCGTAGGCCAGCGCCAGCGTCGAGCCCCAGGAGCCGCCAAACACCAGCCAGCTTTGCACGCCCATCACCTCCTGGCGCAGCCGCTCGATATCGGCCACCAGATCCCAGGTGGTGTTGTTGTCCAGGCTGGCATGCGGCGTGGAGCGCCCGCAGCCGCGCTGATCGAACAGCAGCACGTGGTAGCGCGAAGGGTCGAACAGTTGCCGGTGCACGGGCGAGCAGCCGCTGCCCGGCCCGCCATGCAGGAAGACGGCGGGTTTGCCTTTCGGGTTGCCGCAAAGCTCCCAATACACCTGATGGCCGTCGCCGGTGTCCATCATGCCGTGACGGTAGGGTTCGATAGCGGGGTAGAGCATGGGGCGGATTCCTGTCGGCGGGCCTGTCAGGCCTTGCGTTTGAAAATCAGATCCCAGACGCCATGGCCCAGGCGCAGGCCGCGCGTCTCGAACTTGGTCTGCGGACGGTAAGCGGGGCGCTCGGCGTAATCCTGGGCGGTGTTCTCCAGCAGCGCTTCGCCGCCGAGCACCTCCAGCATCTGCACCGCGTAATCCTGCCAGTCTGTGGCGCAATGCAGATAGCCGCCCGGCTTGATGCGGCTGGCCAGCAGTTGCACGAAGGCCGGTTGCAGCAGGCGGCGCTTGTGGTGGCGTTTTTTGGGCCAGGGATCGGGGAAGTACACATGCACTCCGGCCAGCGAGTCGGGCGCGATCATGTCGCGCACCACTTCGACGGCGTCATGCTGGATGATGCGCACATTGGGGATCTGCGAGGTTTCGATACGGTGCAGCATCGAGCCCACGCCCGCGTTGAAGACTTCCACCCCCAGGAAGTTGTCTTCCGGGCGGGCCAAGGCGATTTTTTCGGTCGTTTCGCCCATGCCGAAGCCGATTTCCAGAATCGTCGGCGCTTCACGTCCGAAAGCCGTGGCGGGGTTCAGGGGGCGCGGCGCATAGGGGATGGCCCATTTGCCCATCAATTGTTCCAGCGCATCACGTTGGCGCTGGGTAATGTGGCCCCGGCGATGCACGAAGCTGCGGATATGCGTGGCGCCAGGGCTGGCGGGCGCATGGTTGGCCGGCTCCAGCGCAGCCTGGGTGGACGGCGTGAGCTCAGTCGGCTGGCCGTCGATAGGGGTCGGGGTGTTCGCGTTCATAAGCTGAATTGTAGTGGGAGGCGCAGCCCCCCCGGAAATGCGGTCTCGGCAGGCTCGGTTCAGGACTTTGTGCGGATCGGCGGGCCAGTCCGCCCAAGCAGCCAAAGGCAAGCTATAATTCGCGCCTGCGCTGTCGCGGCTCAAGCCCGCTTCGGCGCCAGCCTCCCAAGGCGGGTGTAGTTCAATGGTAGAACGGCGGCTTCCCAAGCCTCAAGCGTGGGTTCGATTCCCATCACCCGCTCCAGTTTTCATTCCCAAACCTATGCAGATTTTGGGAAGCGAGCGCCATACCTGAGGCTCAAGGGCCTGCTGGCCTCTGTCGGTGTTCAGAAAACATCGCGTTCACCCCCATAAGTCGCTCCGGCCATCAATCTGATGCCTTGCGCTTGTCTGCGCCTGTAGAGCGGCGATGCCTGTCTGGGAAACTGGATTGCGGGAGTGCTTTCCATCTGCTGCGCAGATCGGCCTCGGCTTTGCGCCCCATCAGCACTACGCGCGCTTTGCCGCCGACCTGGTCTTGCGGCTGGCGTGCTCCAGCGAGCGCGCCAGCCGGCTTACGCCTTCCTCGATATGGTCTGACGGCACGCCGCCGTAGCCGAGCACCACGGCCTGGCGGTCGGAGTGGGTATCGTCATCCAGAAAGTGGGGCATGCCGAGCACCAGCGCTTCGGCTCGGGCGGCGTCGGCCAACGCCTGGACGCAGATTTCCGGGCCCAGCCGGGCATAGACATGCAGGCCGGCTCGGGCTTGCGACAGGCGCAGTGGCTCGCCAATGCGGCGTTCCAGGGCCTCGCGCAGCACAGACTGGCGCTGCGCGTATTCCAGGCGCATGCGTTTGATGTTGTGCGAGAAGTGGCCGTCGTTCATGAAGTCGGCCAGGGCGGCCTGCAAGTGCAGGTGGCCGGGTCGATAGATGCGCGCGCAAGCATTTGAAAAAGCATGCGCTACGTGTTCCGGAACCACCATATAACTCAGGCGCAGCCCCGCGAACATGGTTTTGCTGAAAGTGCCCATATAGATCACGCGTCCGTCGGCATCGAGGCCTTGCAGCGAAGGAATGGGCGCGGCGTCGTAGCGGAATTCGCTGTCGTAGTCGTCTTCGAGCACCCAGAGGCTGCGCGCGCGCGCTTGTTGCAGCAATTCGAGCCGCCGGGCCAGCGGCATGATGACGCCGGTGGGGTATTGATGTGACGGGCTGGTGATGACCATACGGGCGCGGCGCGGCAGGGGGCTTGCCGCGATGTCGATGCCTTGATCGTCCAGCCGTGCCGCCCGGGTGCGCAGGCCTGCGGCGCCTAAGACCGGCGCAAAGGCCCAGTGGCAGGGGCTTTCGACCAGGGCGCTATCGCCGGATTCGGCCAGCAGCCGCGCGCAGAGATCAACGGACTGGTGCGTGCCGGCCGTGACGATGATCTGCGCCGGCTCGCACACCACCGATCGCGACAGGCGTAGATAGTTGGCGATCGCCATGCGCAGGGGTAGAAAGCCCGCGCCGTCTTTGGCATAGCCGGCCAGCTCCAGATTGGATTTGTTCAGGTGGCGCGAGACCAGGCGGCGCCAGATATGAAAGGGGAACAGGCTGGCGTCGGCAATGCCGGGCACGAAGGCGCCGGTATGCTGACCCAGGCCGCCAGTGCCGCTGCCGGTGATGGCGCCTCGCGCCGACAATGCCGGACGCTCATGCTCGATCAGGTCGGCTGCGCCCGCTGTTCGCAGCGGTGTGTCGACGGTCTGCTCGACGAAGGTGCCGCTGCCGCCGCGCGCGCTCAGATAGCTCTCGGCAATCAGTCGCTCATAAGCCAGCGTGACGGTGATGCGCGAGACCCCCAGTTCTTCGGCGAGTGCGCGCGAGGAGGGCAGGCGTTGTCCGGCGGCCAAGGTGTGATCTAGCACGCCACGCCGGACGATCTCATAAATCTGTTTTTGCAGCGGCTCGTCGGCCGCGCGTGACAGGGAGCCGGTCAGCAGGTCGGCGAGCAAGACTTCTTTCATTGCGAGGCCCGGAAAAGTGGACTTAGGCAGCCCTGTGGCCGATCAAGATATCGCCAGTGCTTGCTAGCGTCAAACGCCAGCGCGAAGCTTCATGTGTCCATTTCACCAACCCGGGGTATCTTCCTGAGCGCGGGTCCGCAGCCGCTGGGCGAGGTGGGCGGGGGCTGGCCTCAATATCAGCAGTGCTAGCCTGCGTGCCCTCAATGGCTGTGCGCTTGGCAGACCGCCCTCTCTCGCGATCTGGAGGCGAACGTGACGAGGCCAGGGCAGCCTGACGCTGCTCGTTCTTAGCGCGTTAGTCTTCGCGCCCCAGCCAGGCGCTTACGTCTCAGATCGCGTCAAGCGCGGCGCGCACCAGTGTTTCGACGGCGCCGCTGGCGGCGGCTGCCAGCGCCCCATCCCAGGCATAGGGAGGCCGTTCTTCCATATAGGTGGATTGGCACATCTCTAATTGCACGGCATGGATCTGCCGCTCGGGGTCGCCATAGTGGCGAGTGATGTAGCCGCCCTGGAAGCGGCCATTGACCACCCAGCTATAGCCGGCCTGTTGTTCCAGTGCCTGCTGGATAGCGTCTTGCACGGCCCGGGCTGCGCTGGCGCCGCTGGCGGTGCCGATGTTCAGATCGGGCAGCTTGCCGTCGAACAGGCGAGGGATGACGCTAGCGATGGAATGCCCTTCCCAGAGCAGGACTTTGCCGTGACGCGCGCGCAGGCGTTCGATTTCCGCGCGGAGCTGATCGTGATAGGGCTGCCAGTAACGCACACGGCGCGACTCGCGCTCGGTTTCGCTGATCGCGTCGCGGCCGTCTAGGTAAAGAGGCTGGCCGTCAAAGGTATGGGTGGGGCACAGGCCAGTCTTGGCCTGGCCGGGGTAGAGGCTGGCATCGTTGGGCGGCCGGTTCAGATCGACGACATAACGTGAATAGCGTGCCCACAGAAAGGAGGCGCCCAGCGCGCGGCCAAAGGCATAGAGGCGGTCAAGATGCCAATCGGTGTCGGCCGAACTCAGCCCGATCGCGGTCATGTCTGGCGCCTGCTCGTCGGGGATCAGGCTGCCCAGATGGGGAATGGAGATCAACAGCGGGGTGGAGCCCGCTTCGAAGTGATAGGTATCGCTCATGAATGGGTCTGCTGCTTGGACGCCCGAAGGTAGGCAGCAGGCAGTGTAAACCGGCCTACGGTGCCTGCACTGTTTCGCGAGCCACGCGGGAGGTAGAGGGTGGGTTCAGCGGCGCTAAGCGAAAAGATCTTGGGCATGGGTGCAGGGGATGTCTAGGCCGGACAAGGGCTTGTCAGGCTGGCGGGCGACGCTGAAGCGGTGGCGGCGGTCAAGTGCTGGCGCCAAGGTGCTGCGGAGCCTGCGCACGCGGGCCCGCTCCCCGTGTCGCGCATGAAGGCCTGCGCGGCGCGCCAGGGGCGAGACGCAGGCGCCCCGGCGCGGCCTCGTGATGGCCGCGCGGCCCCTTGTGCAAACTGTCAGGCGACGCGACGCAGGCGAGCGGCGCCCTGGCCGGTGTGGCAGAACAAATCCTTGGGGTCTGCCGCCTCGGGCACGAGCTGCACGGTCTTGCCGATATCGTGTTCGAGCGATTTCGCCAGCACATAGCGCAGGACTGAGTAGTCTTCCAGGGCGAAACCCACGGAGTCGAACACGGTGATTTCCTTGGCGTCCTGGCGGCCGGTGAGATGGCCTGCCAGCACCCGCCACAGATCCTTGACCGGGAAGTCGGCGGGCAATTGTTGAATATCGCCTTCGATGCGGGTCTGCGGTTCATACTCGACGAACACGGTGGCCGCGCGCAAAACATCGGCGTGTAGTTCCGTTTTACCGGGGCAGTCGCCGCCGACGCCGTTCAAGTGCATGCCGGGTTCCAGCATGTCGGGCGTGATGATGGTGGCGTAGGCCTTGTCGGCCGTGACGGTGGTCACGATATCGGCGCCGCGCACGGCTTCGGCCGTGGAGGCGGTGCGCACGATTTTCAGGTCCGGGAAGCCCGTGAGATTGCGGATCAATTTTTCGGTGGCCTGCGGATCGATGTCATAGACGCGCAGTTCTTCGATACCCAGGTGGCAGTGGAAGGCCAGCGCCTGGAACTCGCTCTGGGCGCCGTTGCCGATCAGGGCCATCACGCGCGAATCGGGGCGGGCCAGCGCGCGGGCGGCCATCAGCGAGGTGGCGCAGGTGCGCAGGGCGGTGGCTAGCGTGAGTTCGGACAGCAGCACCGGGTAGCCGGTCTCAACTTCGGCCAGCAAGCCGAAAGCCATGACGGTGTACAGGCCGCGCGCCGTGTTGCCGGGGTGGCCATTGACATATTTGAAAGCGTAATCCTGGGCGTCGGATACCGGCATCAGTTCGATGACGCCAATGTCGCTGTGGTTGGCCACGCGCGCGGATTTGTCAAAGTCGGGCCAGCGGGTGAAGTCGGCCTTGATGGTGTCGGCCAACTCGCCGATGAAGGTGGGCAGACCGACCTTCTGAATGAGTTGGGACATGGCGGGAACATCGATAAAACGGGTCATAGGCAAGCTCTTTAGGCCGCTAAGCGGCGACCGGGATATTGTCTCCGGGGCAGGCTACCAATTTGAATCAGGCAAACTGCACAGTTCAACGCAGAAATTGTGCATCTTGCTCGTAAGCGCCTTACATAGTGATTTTTGTGCTGTGCAAAAAGTCATAATTTGGGCAGAAAGCCGGCTTTTCAGGCGGGCGTTGCGCGCGGGCGTCTCCCTGCCTGCCTGGCGTCAAGGGGGCAATACCGCGTCTGGCCCCTGTCGAATGGCGCCGTCTGGCTCTAGCCGCGGGCCTGTCCGGCACGCAGAATGGCGCATTGTTTCCCGGACAGCCGCTATGTATATCCCCGCCCCTTTCACGGTCAGCGACCCCGCCGTCTTGCATACCCTTATGCGTGACCATCCTCTGGGCATGCTGGTCACACAGGGTGGCAGCGGGCTGGATGCCAATCATCTGCCTTTCGAGTTGGATGCCGGCGAGGGGCCGTTGGGCCGTCTGAGCGCGCATGTGGCGCGCGCCAACCCCGTTTGGCAGGATGTGGCCGATGGCGACGAGGTGCTGGTGGTGTTCCGCGCCGAACAGGCCTATCTGTCGCCGAGCTGGTATCCCAGCAAGCACGAGACCCATCAGCAGGTGCCGACCTGGAACTACCGTGTGGTGCATGCGCGGGGCCGCATCACCATCCGCGATGACGAGCGTTATGTACGCGGCGTCGTGGCGCGCCTGACGCGGCGCCATGAGGCGGGCGAGGCCGTACCCTGGAAAATGAGCGATAGCGCGCCGGATTTCATCGACGGCATGCTGCGCACCATTGTCGGTATCCAGGTGGATATCACGGCAATCGAGGGGAAGTTCAAACTGAGTCAGAACAAGGCCTCCCGTGACATCGCGGGCGCCGCGCAGGCGCTTGCCGAGCGGGGCAACACCGCCCTGAGCGCAGCTATGCTGGCCTGTGATCCGGGAAAGCCGGCTTCTTGAGGGCGGGCGGCGTTGGCGCAAGCGAGGGTGAACAGGATGCGCGCTCAAAATCTGGCCCGAGCTTCGCTGTGCCGAGGCGGCGGGCATGCGGTGGCGGCACGCCCTGCGCAGCGTAGAAAATCCGCATTGTTTGAGATCGAAGATGTGGCGAGTTGGAAAGCGCTCGCTTGGTGCGGCCTCGGTTTCCAGGTCTGGCGGGTCGATAAAGTGGCTATATAAAATTTGCCAGACTGGCTATCGAGTTTAGGGCCAGTTCTCTCTATCATCCTTGGCATCACCCTGCCAATGGAAAGATCATGCCAGAACTGACGCCGGCGCTGAAAGCGCGCATTCTCGAAGCTGTCGATGCGGGATTCGCAGCCCAGACGGAATTGACCGCGCAATTGGTGTGCCTGCCCTCACAACGCGGCGAAGAAGCGACCGCCCAGGACTTCATGGCGGCCCGCTACGCCGAGCGCGGCTATGCGGTAGACCGCTGGAAGATCGACGTGGACGCCATTCGCCATCTGCCGGGCTTTTCCCCGGTCGCGGTCTCTTATGACCATGCCTACAACGTCGTGGGAGCCTATCGCTCGCACTCCTTGCAGGGGCGCTCGCTGATTCTGAATGGCCATATCGACGTGGTGCCCGTCGGCCCCTTGAGCCAATGGAGCCGCGATCCCTATGATCCGGCCATTGTCGATGGCTGGATGCACGGACGCGGCGCGGGCGATATGAAGTCGGGTCTCGTCGCCTGCCTGTCGGCCATGGACGCGCTGGCCAGCCTGGGCCTGGCGCCGGCGGGCGATGTGTTTCTGCAATCGGTGGTCGAGGAAGAATGTACCGGCAACGGAGCGCTGGCCTGCCTAGCGCGCGGCTACCGGGCCGACGCGGCTTTCATCCCTGAGCCGCTATTGCCGATGCTGATGCGCGCTCAGGTTGGCCCGATGTGGTTCCAGGTGCAGGTCGAGGGGGACCCGCAGCATGCTTCGGCGGCCTTTACGGGCGCGGGCGCCAATGCCATCCAGAAGGCCATTTTCCTGATCCAGGCGCTGGACGAACTGGAGGTGCGCTGGAATGGCCGCAAGTGTGACCACCGGCATTTCCACGATCACCCGCATCCCATTCGCTTCAACCTGGGCAAGATTGCCGGCGGCGACTGGCCTTCCAGTGTGCCGGCTTGGTGCACCTTCGACATGCGCGTGGCGGTTTATCCGGGTCAGAGCCTGGAGTCCGCCCGCGCCGAAATCGAGGCCTTCATCGCCGAAGCCGCGGCGCGAGATCCCTTCCTCGCTCAGCATCCGCCCAAGGTGGTCTACCATGGCTTTATGGCCGAAGGCTATGAGCTGAAAGACTCGGAAGCCGTCGAGGTCGCCCTGCGCTCGGCCCATGAACGGGTGTTCGGCGAGCCGCTGCGCGAATATGCGACGTCCGCGGCGACCGATGCCCGCTTCTATGGTCTTTATGCCGACACGCCCGCGATCGTCTACGGGCCGGAGTGCCGTATGCCGCATGGCTACGATGAGGCCGTCAACCTGGAGTCGGTGCGCAAAGTGACGCAGACGATTGCGTTGTTCATCGCCGAGTGGTGCGGGTTGGAGGAGCGCTCCGTATGAGCGCCAGCGCAGCGCAGGCGCTATTCGCCGCCGAGCCGCCCAAGCTGACCCCAGGGGAGGCGGAAGCGCTGGCGGCCCGCTTTTACGGTTTGACGGCGCGGGCCGATACCTTGAGCAGCGAGCGTGATCAGAATTTCCGCCTGACCCTGGCCGATGGCCAGCGCTATGTGCTCAAGGCCACGCATCCTGCGGAGGACCCGGCTGTCACGGATTTCCAGACTCAGGCTCAGCTTCATATGATGCGCGCGGGCGGCGATCTACCCATTCCGCGTCTGGTCCCCGGTCTGGCAGGCGAGTATGTGTGTTGGCACGAGGGGGCCGACGGCGCCCGCCGCGCCATCCGCCTCATCACCTTTATTCAAGGCCGTCCGCTGCATAGCGTGGGCCGCAGCGCGGCGCAGCGGCGCGCGCTGGCGCGGGCCCTGGCCCGTGTCGATCACGCGCTGAGCGGTTTTGAGCATCCGATGGCGGATCACGAGCTGCTCTGGGATGTGCAACACGCGGACCGGCTGGCCGACCTGCTGCCCTTGATCGAAGAGCCCGAGCGCCGCGCGCTGGCCGAAAAGCATATGGCGTATTTCACGCAGCGGGTGCGGCCCGCTCTGACGGGATTGCGGCGTCAGGTGATCCATAACGATCTGAATGCGTACAACGTGATGGTCGGCGCCGACAACGCCGACCATATCGCCGCCCTGCTCGACTTCGGAGATATGGTGCGCGCGCCCTTGGTGCAGGATATCGCCGTCGCCTGCGCTTATCAGCTCGAGGACGCGCCGGACCCGCTCTCCACGGCTGCCCGCGATTGCGTGGCGAGCTATCACCAGGTGCTGCCGCTGGGCGAGGCCGAGCTCGCGCTGATCCCGGGTTTGATTGCCGCGCGTCTGCTCATCACCGTGGCGATCACCGGCTGGCGTGCGCGCCAGCACCCCGAGAACCGGCAATACATCTTGCGTAATAACGCCCTCGCCTGGAACGGCTTGGCCCGCCTGGATGCTTTGCCCCGATCCCAGGCCCGCGACATTGTGTTCGCAGCCTGCCACACCTCCTTGGAGAATTCCGCATGAGTCGAGATAAAGCCATGCTCAATGCCTTCGATCCTGCGGCGGCTGCGGGCCTGCCGCAGGCCGAGCGCGCATTGATCGAACGGCGTCAACGTATGTTGGGCCCGGCCTACCGCCTGTTTTACGACCAGCCCTTGCATATCGTGCGCGGCGAGGGCGTATGGCTCTATGCCGCCGATGGCCAGCGCTACCTGGACGCCTATAACAACGTCGCTTCGGTGGGGCATAGCCATCCGCGCGTGGTGCAGGCTATTGCCGCCCAGGCGGCGGTGCTCAACACCCATACGCGTTATCTGCATGAGGGCGTGCTGGACTACGCCGAGCGCCTGCTCGCGACCTTTCCGCCCGCTCTGTCACAGGTCATCTTCACCTGCACCGGCAGCGAAGCCAATGACCTGGCCTTGCGCGTGGTCCGCAGCCATACGGGCGGCAGCGGCGTCATCGTGACCTGGCTGGCCTATCACGGCGTCACGGCGGCGGTCGCTGCGGTTTCGCCGTCTTTGGGGCAGGCCGTGCCGCTGGGTCTGGATACCCGCGCGATCGATGTTCCTGACAGTTACCGCCAGGACCCGGCGACGCTGGGCCTTTGGTTTGCCGAGCGCGTGCGTGAGGCCATCGCAGATATGCGCCGTCATGGCATCCAGCCGGCGGCGCTCCTGGTCGATACCATTTTCTCCAGCGATGGCGTCTATGCCGAGCCCGCGGGTTTTCTGGGGCCTGCTGTGGCGGTCATCCGCGAGGCGGGCGGGCTGTTCATCGCCGATGAAGTGCAGGCCGGCTTTGCACGCACCGGATCATGTATGTGGGGCTTTCAACGCCATGGGCTGGAACCCGATATCGTCACCATGGGCAAGCCCATGGGCAACGGCCATCCCATCGCCGCCATGGTGGCGCGCCCCGATGTGCTGGCCCGCTTTGGCAGCGAAGCCCGCTATTTCAATACCTTTGGCGGAAATCCGGTTTCCTGCGCAGCGGCCGCCGCCACGCTGTCGGTGATCGAAGACGAGGGCTTGCAGGCCAATGCCGCCGAAGTCGGCCACTACTTGCGCCAAGGCTTTCGGGCGCTGGCGGCGCGCCACCCGCTTATCGGCGATGTGCGGGGCGATGGCCTTTTCCTGGGGGTCGAGCTGGTCAGTGACCGCCAGGCCAAAACGCCAGCCAAGGCCCATACGCATCGTTTCGTGAATCTCATGCGCGAAAACCATGTGCTGCTGAGCGCTACCGGTCTGCATGGCAATGTGCTTAAGTTGCGTCCGCAACTACCTTTCAGAACAGAGCATGCCGACATCCTGCTCGCGGCGGCGGACAAGGTGTTCACGCAACTGGCCGAGGAGTCAACGCGGCTCACCGTGCTGGCGCCTGGACTGGGCTTTTGAGGCAGTGGGAGGCCTCGGATATCAGATAGGCCACCCTGGTCCGTCCGCGCCAGCGGTATCAGGCAGGCCAACTGGGCGCTGGCTGACGTTATAGGGCGAGATAGCGGGGATGGCTCTTGCTTAGCTCGAGCGCCGACGCACGGCGGCAAGTTCGTCCTGAGTGGGGCGGACGCCGACTTATCCAGGATAGACCGCTTGGCCGGCGGCGAGGCAACAGGGGCTTTAGCGATGCGCCGCCAGCAGCAAATGGCTTTCTGAGTTGGCCACCCCGGCTATGCCGCGCAGCTCGCGCAGCACCCGGTCAAATGCTGCGAGGTCGGCCGTGTGCAAATGCACCACCAGATCCCAGCGCCCGTTGGTGGAGTGCACCTGGGTCGCCTCAGGCAGGCGGCGCAGGGCGGCAATCACCTGGTCTGTGGCGGCCCCGTGCACCTCGATGAGGGTCACTGCCTGCACGCCAGCCTGATCTTCATGTTCGGCCATGCGCAGGGTATAGCCCGTGATAACCCCGGCGCGTTCCAGGCGCTGCATGCGGTTTTGTATGGTGCCGCGTGACACCGCTAACTGCTTGGCCAAGGCCGCAGTGGGCAGGCGGGCGTCGGTGCGCAATAGCGCGATAAGACGGCGGTCCAAAGGATCGAGCAACATGATGGGTCCGGCAGCAGTCAAAGCCCTGATCATAGTGAAAAATAGTCAGAACGCCAGATTTCTATGCTTATTGAATAGAGGATTATCGAAAAGCATCATTTTTCTATCTATCCGATAGCGCTCAAGCGTTCTACCATTGCGCCAGCAGATTGACGCTCAAACCCCCCGCCGACCAGAAGGAGATGCCATGCAGGCCAGAGATATCAGTTTGATCGGTGTGCCGACCGATGTCGGCGCCGGCGCGCGTGGCGCGTCAATGGGCCCTGAGGCGCTGCGTGTGGCAGGCCTGATCGAACGCTTGAGCCAGCGCGGCATGCGGGTTCACGATCGTGGCAATCTGGCTGGCCCGCCCAATCCCTGGCAACCCCCCTCGGCCGGCTATCGCCATCTGGATGAGGTCATTGCCTGGAACCGCCTCGTCTACGAGGCCGTGTACGCGGAGTTGCGCGCCGGTCATTTCCCCATGATGCTGGGAGGGGACCATTGCCTGGCCATTGGTTCGATCAGCGCCGTGGCGCGTCATTGCCGCGAAGCCGGCAAAGGGCTGCGGGTGTTGTGGCTGGATGCACATGCCGATTTCAACACGCAAGTCCTCACGCCGACGGGCAATATCCACGGTATGCCGGTGGCCTGTCTGTGCGGGGCGGGACCCGAAGCGCTGATCAATCTGTCAGGGGCCGTGCCGGCCATCGAGGCAGGCTGGGTGCGTCAGATCGGCATTCGCAGCGTCGATGACGGCGAGCGCCTGCGGATATACGAGGCGGGTCTGGAGGTGTTCGATATGCGCCATCTTGACGAGGCCGGCATGCGCGCCACCATGCAAACCGCGCTCGAGGGCCTGGATCACAACACCCATTTGCATGTCAGCTTTGATGTGGATTTTCTCGACCCCGACATTGCGCCCGGTGTAGGAACCACCGTGTCTGGCGGCCCGACTTATCGCGAGGCCCAGCTATGCATGGAGATGATCGCCGACACGGGGCTGATGGCTTCGCTCGACATCGTTGAACTCAATCCCGCGCTGGATGTGCGCAACCGTACCGCCATGGTGGCGGCCGAATTGGTGGAAAGCCTGTTCGGCAAATCCACCCTGATACGGCGTCAAGGGTAGAGGATCGAATACTGTACGTAGGTATGAACCTTGCCCGCCTTGATGGCGCCGTTGCCTGTCTTGATATAGCGTGCCAGATAGGTCAGCGTGGCGCTGGCCGTCTTGCTGTTGCCCGAGCCGGCCTCCACGGCTGTGAAACCCTTGCTGCGATGGTCGGCCGCGCCGATCTTGATGGCGCTGCCATCCGTATTGGCCAACTGGATTTCCACATTGTCGAATAACTTGCTGCTGTCCAGGTCGCCAGGAATGGTGCTCGCCGCCTTCGTGGGCAGCGTGTCGATGGTATAGGTCTGGAGATTGCCTGTCGCGAGGTCCACCGCAGGGCCCGGTTCAAAGTAGGCGGCCAGCATCTTGTTTTTCAGGGACTCGGGGCATTCCGTCAGCTCGATGTGAAAGACGGTGCTGCCGGCCGTGTCATTGACGTTTTTCAGGGCTGACGACGAAATCTTGGGCAGGGTGACCAGCAGATTGTAGGGCGGTGTGTTGCCATTGATTTTGCAGGTTTGCGTGGTGATTTCACCGGTGATGGTGATGACGCCATCGGAGGCATGCGCCGGGACGGCTGCCATGCCAGCAAGCGCGACCAAGACGACGGAGGTCGTTCTTATGCAGTCGATTACAGTCTGCGGTTTGAAAGCGAAAGCCATGTCTTGCCTTTAACGAGAGATAACAAGGGGAGCCTGTCAGCCTCCCCCCTTGATGGAAGGCAGGGAAGCGGGTTTCCAACCGTTCGAGAGCGGCCCGGCGCTGTCCCTCAACGCATCGAAACACCCGATGAATGTCATCAGGTGTTTCATCCATCGTCCATGCTAGCCCTGGGCGGGGTCAGAATGCCCAGCGGCCTTGCAGCGTAGCGGTCTGTTGCCGTGACCGGGAACCGAACTCTCCGGTATAGCCTACGCCCAGCGTCGCCTTGGGGCTGATGGCCAGATCCGCGCCCAATTCGGCCTGTGCCGTACTGCGTGCGATCGGGGTGCCGCTTACCGTGAAATCCGGCCCATTCTGGAAAGCGAGTTTGGATTGCGGCGTCAAGTCCTGGCCTGTGTAGCGCCAGGCCAAGCCGGCCCGCAAGCGCAGATCTTTACCCGACACCTTCAGATCGTAGGCAGCACGAACACCCAACGAGGTCACGAGGTTGCTGCGGCTTTGTGCCGCGCCATGTAGGGCGGCAACCCCACCGCTTTCCGTATAGGACTCGGTGTGCAGGCGGTTGAGGCTGATGCCGGCATAGGGTTCGACATAGCCGTGACGCCAGGGGAAGGCGTGGCCGAGTTCGGTGAAGAGCTGCACGGTATTGCCGTGGTAGCCGGCCCTCAGCGTATCGGCCAGCCCCACCTGGGAAAGATCGCGCTTGCTGCGAATGTGATGCGAGGTATAAGCGCCGCCCGCCAGCAAGTTCAACTGGCCCAAGCCGGTTTCCCACTGTTTTCCGCCGTAAGCGGTCAAGCTGAAGTTGTCGATCGTGGCCTTGGCCGAGCGCGTGCGGATGTTGACCTGTGTCTGGCTGTAGCCCAGGGCGGCGCCCAGGCGTATGTCCTTATTCTTGCCAAGAGCCTGGTCTACCCCGATGAAGAGCCCACCCGTGAAGGCACGGCCGCCGGGGGCGTTGCTATCACCTTTGTCGTGCTGCCACGATCCGAATGTCTGGGCCCACAGAGGCTGGGCGGCCGAGGAGGGCAGGGCGGAAACCGGGTAGGAGCCGCCGCTTTGCGCCAATGGCGCGCCTGGCAGCAGACCGGCTTGCAGATTGCTGCGAAGATGGGCCATGGGCACTTGCATCACAGGGGCCACTGCGCTTTGTTGTAGTGCGTTGCTGACCGAGGTGTGCGCATCGCCTGCCAGGGCATCAAACACGGCGGCCGGAGCGCCCTTGGGCAGCCGTTGCACGAACTGAGGGAGTTCGCCGCTCTCGGGCATGTGGTCGAGCGCGTTGGCGACGGCGCGCTCATTGCTGCTGACGGCCTGGCTGGCGAAGGTGTCGTTCGCGCGGCGGGTCAGTGTCAAACTAATCTGTCCTGGGGTGTTGTAGTCCAGCGTGGTGTCAATAAAGGCGAGATTGTTGTCCACCTTGCTGGATACCGTGCCGAACTTGCCCTCGACGCCGCCCGTCGCCTTGAGCAACAGATAGGGCGCGTCGAGTTGCGCGTCACGAGCCTCCACGTTCAGCTTGCTGGTTTCTTCAAGCTTTGTCTTGCCACTCACATTGAGCAGCGCCTGAGTGGGCACGGTGTCACTGGCGAGCGCGACGCTTAAGGCGCCGCCGTTCTTGATCTCCAGGTCACCCATGACCGTAACAGGCTGGCGGCCTCCGGCCGAAAGCGTGCCGCCCTCATTGATGACGGTCGAGCCGATCTGGCCCGTGCCGCTCAGGAATGCGCCGCTATGGACGGTAAGTGTTCCTCCCAGTTTTCCATCGACGCGCAGCGTACCGCCCAGAACATCTGTCTGGCCGGCAAAGGCTGCGCTGTCTCCGGTCAAGAGGGTGACGCCATGTTGCTGCGTGATGTGACCGCGGCCGGTGATAGGCGCGCCAAACTCATAGTTGTCGGAGTTATGGTTGAAAACCAGTTGTTGCGTGGCGGCGCTGTCGTCGAGCGAGGAAAATTCCAGCCCCTTGGTGGACAGTGTGCCGGCGGCTGCGGCTGCATCCTCACCGCCCAGAATGAGGCGGCTGTGCTTCCCTTGCAAGCTCAAGGCCTTGTTTCCGGTGTCCAGTGTGCCGCCATTGCGCAACTGGACGCTGGCATTGTCGTTCAGCGTGAAAGCCTGTGTCGCAGCCCAGTGTGACCCCGCGCCATCGATAAGCACGGTGGTAGACTCGCCGTCGCCAGGCTTGCCCAGGGTTGCGCCTTGGCTCTTCAGGCTGCCGCCGTCAAGGATTTTGATATCAACCTTACCTTCAGTAGCTTGGGCGTTGACCGTTGAGGCCGTCGTCAGCGAGGCGTTCTCGCCTTCGACCAATAGGCTGCTGCTGCGAGTGGATTTAAGCTGAACAGCGCTTTGGCTATCGACCGTGCCGGAAACCTTGAGCTCGCCATTGCTGATGGTGAGTGCGCCGCCGAGTTTTCCCGCAACGTCCAGAGAGCCCCCGGTTATCAGTGTTTCACCCGAGAACGTCGAGCTATCTGCGGTCAGGTTTGTCAGGCCTTGCTCTACTACGATCGAACCATTGCCCGTGATCTTGGGGCTGAAATCCAATCCATTGGTGGTGTGCTTGAAGGCGAGTATTTGCAGTGTGTCGTCACTTATTTGTGGCGAACGCAACCTCTGGTGTTTTCAGTAGCCCCGGTGCGACGGCTGCTTCGGTTGACAGGCTGCCGATGGACACTTCAGCATCCTTGCCCGACAGTGTCAAGGCTTGGTCGCCGAGATCCAGCGTACCGCCATTGCGCAATTGCAAAGTGGCATTGTCGTTAAGTGTGAAGGGCTTTGCCGTGGTGGTCCAGCGCGACCCCACGCCGTCTATCAGCACGCTAGTGGTCTTGTCACCGTCGGACTTGCCCAGTGTCGCGCCTTGGCTGTTCAGGCTGCCGCCATCGAGAATCTTGATGCTGGCCATGCCGCCACCGGTACTCGAATCGACGGTTTGCGCCGTTGTCAGGCTGGCGCCTGAACCTGAAATCAACAGGCTCGCCGTATCGGAGGTGTCTTGCGTGAGCGTCAGCGCCTCCGGCGTATCGACCGTTCCGGACACCTGGAGCTCGCCATTAATGAGGTTGAGCTTTCCGCCCAACTTGCCTACGACCTGCAGCGATCCGCCGGCTATCTCCGTGCTGCCACTGAATTGCGAGCTATCCGCACTCAGGCGTGTCAGGCCGTGTTTCAGTATGACCTTACCATCGCCAGAAAGTTTGGCGCCGAACTCAAAGCCCTCCGAGTCGGAGTGGTTGAAGACCAGCGCTTGGGTGGCGGCGGTCGCATCGCTCTTCGAGAATGCGACTGCTGCTGCGTGCAGCGTCCCAGTGGCGGCGGCGCCTTCGGTGTTTGTGCCGCCGAGGTTCAGGCTGGTGTTCTGGCCTGTCAGCGTGAGCGTTTTGTCACCGAGATCCAGCGCACCGCCATTGCGAAGCTGCACGCTGGCCTGTGCGTTGAGGGTGATGGCTCCGGTATTGGTCCAACGAGATCCGGCGCCGTCGATAAGCACGGTGGTCTTGTTGCCGTCAGACTTGCCCAGTGTTGCGCCTTGGCTGTTGAGGCTGCCGCCATTGAGCACAGTGATCGCAGTGGTGCCGCCTGCGCCGGATGACACCTCACCGCTAACGTTAAGCGAGGAGCCTGCCCCATCAATGCCGAGCGTGGCGGAGTCGGTGTTTGTGTTCGTGAGCGTCAGCATTGTGTCGCTCGTCAGGGCTCCACCATCCTTGATTTGCAACGTGGCTGCGCCGTTGTTACCGACGCGGAAACTTCCATCGGCTTTTACTTGCAAAGACGAACCCTGCCCGGTGACCAGCGTTTGCCCCTTGTCCAGGTTGAGTTTGTTCAAGACTGCCTTGCCCTGGTCCTCGACCTTGAGGCTTGCCCCACTCTCGGTAATCTGCACCTCACCGGTGGTGAGCGTCGAGCCGGCGCCGGTTACGGTGACGGAAGCTGTGGCTCCGGGAAGGATGATCCAGTCGGCGGGCGACAGGGACCCGCCGTTCTCGATGGTCAGCGATGCGGAGCCGGACAGTTGAATTTTGTTTTTGTTTTTCACATTGTTCGGGACATTTTCGCCGGAGACGGTAACGGCGGTGTTGCTCAATGTGGCATCTGGCTGCGGGACCTGGGCGTATGTGGCCGGCGCTGCAGAAAGCAGAGACAGATAAAGGGCCAGTGGAGCCGGGCGAAATATAGGACGAAAGGAGCGGGGGGGGGGGTGGAGTCATTATTGATGGCGGCTTAGGAGAAACAAGGTGTTTGCGCAGGACACCGGAGGTATGCGGTAAAGCATCGCTACGCATGCTTGAGAACCGATATAGAGTGGGGTGTTGGGCAATCATCCGGGGCTGGGCGATGGGCGGCGCGCGATGTGCCGTAATCAAGACGGAGTCCGTGACAAGCTGGCCACGTAGCGCGACAAAAGCACGGTGCGGTTTAGCGTCGGCGTTAGACGTTGGCGGGGCGGAGCCGCTTATGTCGGGCCGTGGTGAACAGGTCGGTCAACAATATGCCCAGCAGCGCACCGGCCAGGGTGGCCCAGATCGTGTGGGCGTCGAGCATCACGCGCGCCCACATGGTCATGAGCGTCATCGGTGCGAGTATCCAGAGGAAGATCAAGCCGTAACGCCGCGCGACAAACCATGCGCCAGAGGCGGCCAAGGAGGAGTGTCCTGAGGGCATGTTGTGTTTGCTGGAGGCCGAGCGCGGCCGCTGCCCGAGACGGCTGCCTGCAATTTCGACGTCGTTGAGCAGACGCTTCAGGCCGTGCACGGTTGCGGTCGCGGTGATGGCGACCACCAGCAGTTGCTTCAGGCCGACCCAATCGCGCGTCAAAAGCGGCATGGAGACCTGCATGAGCGTGTTCAGGTGGCGGCCGACATGCTCCACCGCCCACGCGGCGGCGGGGGCATCGGGCGACACATGCTTGTCATGGTCGTAAGGAAAGACCATGGCTGCGATGGCCAGGCACCAGCCCGAACCCAGCAGCTTCAGGCGTGCGGCCGGATAGCTGAGGGGCAGGCGCAGGATGTTACGGAAGGTCATGGTGTTTTCTCCCGGAACAGGTTGCGTTCGGGCTGGTAGATGGGCGATTGCATGCCGAAGGCGCCCAGCACGCTGTGAAAGACATGGTTGTGCGAGAGATCGTCTGGCGCCTGCGTAGGCAGGCGCAGGCGGGGATGGGAGTCGGATAACCAGAGATAGAAGGGGATGTCGCGTTGAACATCGGGCGCCAGCGCATTGGGTGCGCCATGCAGATACCAGCCATGCTCGCCCAGCGATTCGCCGTGGTCGGCGGCGTAAAGCAGCGTTGCCGGATAGGGCAGGCTGGACAGCATTCCGATCAGGCGGCCGAGCACGTAATCGGTGTAGACCAGCGTGTTGTCATAGGCGTTGATGAGCGATTCCGATGAGCATTCGCTGGGCTGCACAGAGCGGCATACGGGCGTGAAGGTCGTGAAGGCTGGCGGATGTTTGCGGTGGTAGGCCGGACCGTGGCTGCCAGCCAGGTGTAACACGACGAATACCCGTTCCGAGGTTGAGGTCTGGATGCGCTTGGCCAGCCCATGGAGCAGATCGGCGTCATGCCCGTCGCACTCGGGGCAATCCTGTGCGATGTCGCCGCGTTGCTCATAAGTGTTGACCGCGATGCGGGGTTCTCCGCTGTTGTTGCCACGCCAGATCACGTCCACACCCTGGCGCGACAGATAGCTGGGCAAGGGCTCGTCGCTGACCGGAAGACTGGCCGCGTCACCCTTGTGCGACAACATGCAGGCCAGCGAAGCGGTGGTGTAGGTGGCGCAGGAACGGGCGCCCGGTAGGGCAAGCAAGGTGGTGTCGCGGGTGTAGGGATTGGTGTCTCGCCCGTAGCCGTAATGGGTAATATTGGCCGAGCGGGCGGCTTCGCCGATCACCAGTACGACGACCTCTTTTTCTGCCAGGGGGGAGGCAGCGCGGCGTCGGGCAAGAGGCGTTGCACGGTCTGCTGGCCTGCTTCATGGCTGGCGTAGCGGACGGTGTTGACGAGGTAGGACCAGGGCAGCACTAGACCGCCGAGCCGCTTGGCATGTTGGTCCAGCCACAACCAACTGCCGCTGGCCGCGTAAAGCCAGGCGAGCAGAGCAAGCAGCACGGCGCTCGCGCTGGCTGCCAGATGCAGCCTCCCGCCTGAACGCAGGCGCAGGCGCCAGAGCAGGGCGGCGGGCAGCAGGCCCAGCACAAGTACATAGAAGCCCAGCATCGGGTGCAGCAGCTCGCTCGATTCGGCCCAGTCGGTGCTTAGCACATTGCCCATCATGGCGCGGTCTATCAGCACGCCATAGGTGTTGATGAAGTACAGCGCGATGGCATTGCCGATCAGCAGCAAGGCCGCAGCCAGCTTGGCCGCGCGGCGAGACAGCAGCGCGAAGGGGGCGAGCAGCAAAAAACTTAGGCCGGCCTGCGTCAGGATCAGCGTGATCAGAATGTTGATGTGGCCGTCGTTGTGCCGGGCGGCATAACGCAGCAGCGGCCATATAAACAGCAGCGAGTTGAGCAGTACGAACAGGGCCGCGAAGGCCGTACGGCTGCAGGCCGGCGGAGTACGGAAAGAGGCTAGGGACACAGGCGTTGGCGGGGCAAGCCTCATGACAAGGACGCCCGGCAGTCTCCGTGGCTTTATCCGGCGCGCGCTGTTGAGCGGCGAAAACAAGACGGTTCTGCGTCGACCCTGCGCTATAGCTCGAACATCTCTTGGCGGTTACAGTAGATGCCTACTCCTCAGACAGAGAGAATGTGATGTCCCTTCCTCGAGCAATGCTGTGCGCCGGCTTGCTGGCCCTGTCGGCCGGCTGCGCGACCCATACCGGTCAGGCCCGGCCCGTCGGGTCGGCTGCCGCCAATGCCGCCACCAGCGCGGATTCGCTGGCGCAAACCCGCTGGGAGCTGACCCGTTGGGCCGACGCGCTGGGCAATCAGCGTGATATCACGAAAGGAGGCGAGCCGATCTCGCTGACTTTCCTGGCGGATGGCAAGCAATACACGGTTCATGGTTTTTCGGGCTGCAATCGCTATCGCGGCAGCTATAAGCTGGAGGCCGACAAGCTCAGCATCACGGCACCCGCCTCGACACGCATGGCCTGCCCGGACCCGCAGCAGGCTCAGCTCGAGGCGGATTATCTGCGCGCCCTGGCAGCTATCCGCTCGTTCACGCTGGATGCCAGCGGCGCGCCGCGTCATCTGACTTTCAACGTGGCAACGGGTGACGTGCTTGAGTTTTCGCGTCGCGAGGATGCATCCAACCTCTGATGCGGCCCATGGACGGCAGGGCATAAAATAGGGGTTTCGGCCGCTCAGCCGGCCTGCATCAAGGAAGCCGCTATGCCTGCTATCTTTCGTCCGCTGTGCTATTTGACGCTTTTGCTGGGGCTGGCTGCCTGCGCTTCACGGCCTGCGCCGTCGCCCGTCATGGGGCAGCAGGTCGGGCAACAATCGGATGTTTTCGCGCAGACAAGCTGGGAGCTCGCGCGCTGGACCCGGCCCGGTGGCGCATTGCGTCCGGTGCCGCATGCGCACAGCGGGCAAAGACCCATCACCCTGGTCTTCACGCAGGACAGGGGGCGAGGGCAGATGGGGGGGGTTGCCGGGTGCAATAGCTACTCGAGCCAGTATGTGGTGGCCAATGGCCAGTTGCTCGTGCAATCGCCTCCTGTGGTGACCTATATGGCTTGCCCGACTGACACCATGCAGCTCGAGCAGGATTATCTCGCGGGCCTGACAGGGATTACCGCCAGCCATCTGAACGATGTCACGAGGCCAGAGCGCCTGACGCTTACGCTGGCCTCGGGCGATGTGCTGGACTTCGTCCGCCTGGCGAATAGGGCGCCGCGATAAGCCCGCCCGGTTTTTATTTTCAGTTTTTGCCGTCTGCTTTCATGTCTATCGTCAATATTGCCGCCTATAAATTCGTAAGCCTGCCCGATACCGTCTTGCTGCGCGAGGCCTTGCAGGAGCGCGCCGATGCCCTGGGTCTCAAGGGCACTATTCTGTTGGCCCCCGAGGGCATCAATCTGTTTTTGGCAGGTTCGGGCGAGGCGATCGAGGCTTTTCTTGCTGGCCTGCGCGCCGATGCGCGTTTTGCAGACATCGAGGTCAAGTACAGCACTTCCGCCGACGTGCCCTTTGGCAAGATGCGTGTGCGTCTTAAGCGAGAGATCATCCGCATGAATCATCCGGCCATCCGTCCCGAGGCGGGCCGAGCGCCCAGCGTCAACGCCCATACCCTGGCTCGCTGGCTCGAGCAGGGGCGCGATGATGACGGGCGCGAGGTCGTTATGCTGGACACCCGCAATGCTTTCGAAGTGGATGTGGGAACCTTCCGTAACGCCATCGATTGGCGTATCGACCGCTTCACGCAGTTCCCGGATGCGGTGCGCGAACACCGCGCAGAACTGGAAGGGAAAACGGTGGTGAGTTTCTGCACCGGGGGCATCCGCTGCGAGAAAGCCGCCATCTTCATGGAAGATATCGGGATAGCGCATGTCTATCAGCTCGAAGGCGGCATTCTGAAATACTTCGAGGAAACTGGCGGGCCGGGCTATGACGGCGCCTGTTTTGTGTTTGATGAGCGCCATGCCCTCGATCCGGCGCTCAAGCCGGTCTGACGTCGCCGCCTTACCGGTAAAGCAAAGGGGCGCCCATTTCGCGATGGGCGCCCCTTTGCTGGACCTGGGTTTTAGTGGATGCGCATGCCAGGTTGCGCACCAGGCCAGGGCTCGAGCACGTAGATCCCGGCGTCGACCTTTTCGTCGGCGTGGCTGGCGGCCAGCACCATGCCTTCGGATACTCCGAACTTCATTTTGCGCGGCGCCAAATTGGCTACCAGCACCGTCAGCTTGCCAATGAGGTCTTGGGGCTTGTAGAAGGACTTGATGCCGGAGAAGACATTGCGGTGGCGGCCTTCGCCTGCGTCCAGGGTCAGGCGTAGCAACTTGGTCGAGCCTTCGACCTCTTCGCAATTGATGATTTTGGCGATGCGCAGGTCCACCTTGACGAAATCATCGATGGAGATGGTGTCAGCCAGGGCTTCGCCGCCTGGTGTGGGAGCGGGAGCGGCAAGTTCGGCGGGCGGCTCGAACAAGGCATCGAGCATTTGCGGATCGACACGCTGCATCAGATGCTTGAAGGGGGCCACCTGAGCCGGCAGGTCGGCGGCATCGCTCCAGATGAAGTCACGCTGGGCGCCGAACAGCTCACGCGCCACGCGCGAGGTCAGGGCGGGCAGCACCGGGGCAAGCATGACCGACAAGGCTTTGAAGCCGGCCAGGGCGCGCGAGCAGATGTCTTGCAGTTGGGCGCGGCGGGCCTCGTCGGCCTCGGCGAAGCCCTTGGCCAGGACCCAGGGCTGAGCGGCGTCGAAAGCCTGATTGATGCCGTCGGCGTAGGCCATGATTTCACGGATGGCGCGGTTGAACTCGCGCGCCTCCAGGGCTGCGCGGATCGATTCGGTTTGCTGCGCGAACTCGGCCGACAGCGCAGCGGTATCGCCCAGATACGCGAGCTTGCCCTCGAAGTGGCGGGTGATGAAGTTGGCCGCGCGGCTGGCGATATTGACGTATTTGCCGACCAGGTCGCTGTTGACGCGGGCGATGAAGTCCTCGGGGTTGAAGTCCATGTCTTCAACGCGTGCGTTCAGCTTGGCCGCCATGTAGTAGCGCAGCCATTCGGGGTCCATGCCGACTTCGAGATAGCGCAGCGGGGAAATGCCGGTGCCGCGGCTCTTGGACATCTTCTCGCCGCTGACGGTGATGAAGCCGTGCACATTCAGGGCGTCGGGTGTCTTGCGGCCGGCGAACTTGAGCATGGCAGGCCAGAACAGCGCGTGAAAATAGATGATGTCCTTGCCGATGAAGTGGACTTGTTCGGTGGCGCTGGACGGGTCGAGCAGCGCGTCGAAGTCCAGGCCGATCTTGTCGCAGTAAGATTTCAGCGAGGCCAGGTAGCCGACCGGGGCGTCCAGCCAGACATAGAAATACTTGCCCGGCGCATCGGGGATTTCAATGCCGAAGTAGGGCGCGTCGCGCGAGATATCCCAGTCGCCCAGCTTGGCTTCGCCCTCTTCGCCGCCCAGCCATTCCCGCGTCTTGGCCTGGACTTCGGATTGCAGGTGCTTGATGCCGTTGCGATTGCTGCCGGTCGTCCATTGCTGGAGGAATTCCACACAGCGCGGATCAGAAAGTTTGAAAAAGAAGTGGTCTGAACGCTTGAGTACCGGGGTGGCGCCGGTCAGGGCGGAATAGGGCTGGATCAGTTCGGTGGGGGCATAGACGGCACCGCACACTTCGCAGGAGTCGCCGTATTGGTCTTTGGCGTGGCAGCGCGGGCATTCGCCCTTGATATAGCGGTCGGCGAGGAACATGCCCTTGACCGGGTCGAAAAACTGTTCGATGGAGCGCGTTTCAATCAGGCCGGCCGCCTTCAGCGCCCTGTAGATTTCGTGCGACAGGGCGACATTCTCGGCCGAGTCCGTGCTGTGCCAGTGGTCGAAACGGATATGGAAGCCGTCGAGGTAGCGGGGGCGCTCGGCCGCGTAGCGGGCCACGAGTGCTTGGGGCGTGATCCCTTCCTTTTCGGCCTTGAGCATGATGGGCGCGCCATGCGCGTCATCCGCGCCCACGAAGTGCACCGTGTGCCCCGCCATGCGCATCGAGCGGACCCAGATGTCAGCCTGGATGTATTCCATGATGTGGCCGATATGGAAGGAGCCGTTGGCATAGGGCAGAGCAGTGGTGACGAACAGGGTGCGTGACATGTCGGATCTGACGTTGAGAGGAAGGCGGGCAACACCCGCCAGGAAGCGAGAGGCTATTTTAAGGCCTGGCGCGGAGGGCGAGGCCAGACGGGCAAGCCATGGGCTTGCCCGCTAAACGGGGGGCAGGGGCAGAGCGGGGGCATAGTAAACGGATTGCCCGCCGTGCCGGGCGGAGCTAGCGGATTTCGCGAGCCTCGACGTCGATGACGTCTTGGGTGCGCGTGGGCGCGCTGGCGCCGGGGAAGGGCCCCTGAAAGGGTCGGTTCGCCTGGCGTTGGCTCCAGTAGGCGCGCACGCCAAAGGGTTTTCCGCGCACCTTGGCAACCAGATACAGAATGCCCAGTGCGATCACGGTCGAGGCCATGAACACCAGCGCCATCAGCGTGCCGATCAAGCCCAGCAAGATAATGGGAATGGCGCGGAGAAAACGAATGAGGGCGTTTGTCATGGATATAGGATGTTAAAACAGGGCATTAGGTTCCCTTGCTTCCGCTATCCTTGTGGGTAACGGTTGATGCGAATCCCGCCTTGCCTCTGAAATCATAGTGACATGAGTATAACGATAGACCAAATCCGCGCCGCGTTGCGCGGAGTTTCCGATCCGATAACCGGCCTTTCCCTGGGCGCTTCTGTAAAAGATCGTGACATCCACATCGAAAATGGCCGGGTTCGTCTCCTGATCGAACAAGGCTATCCCGGGCTGGCGGCACAGGCGCGCCTGGCCGAGCTGGCCCGTGACGCGCTGGCCGCCGTAGGGGTTGATCAGGCCGAGATCGCGGTCAAGGTGGCTGTGCAGGCGCATGCCGTGCAGCGCGGCCTCAAGCCCCTGCCCAATGTGCGCAATATCATCGCCGTGGCCTCGGGCAAGGGGGGGGTTGGCAAAAGCACCACTTCGGTCAATCTGGCCCTGGCCCTGGCGGCCGAGGGCGCCAGTGTAGGCGTGCTTGACGCCGACATCTATGGGCCCAGCATCCCGACCATGCTGGGCATCACCGGCCGTCCGGAGAGCCTGGACAACAAATCGATGGAGCCCCTGGTGGGCCATGGCATCCAGGCCAATTCCATCGGCTTTCTCATCGATGCCGACTCGCCCGCCATCTGGCGCGGGCCGATGGTGACCCAGGCGCTGGAGCAATTGTTGCGCCAGACCAACTGGCGTGACCTGGATTATCTGATTGTCGACATGCCGCCGGGCACGGGCGATGTGGCGCTGACGTTGGCCCAGAAAGTGCCCGTGGTGGGCGCGGTCATCGTGACCACGCCTCAGGATATCGCGCTGCTGGACGCACGCAAGGGCCTGCGCATGTTCCAGAAGGTCGAGGTGCCGATTCTCGGCGTGGTCGAGAACATGGCTATCCATGTGTGCAGTCAGTGCGGCCACGCTGAGCATATCTTCGGCGAGGGCGGCGGGCAGCGCATGGCGGCCCAATACGAGGTGCCCTGGCTTGGCAGCCTGCCGCTGACCCTGGCCATCCGAGAGCAGACCGATGCCGGCGCGCCCACGGTGGTGGCGGACCCGCAAAGCGAGGCCGCCGGCCTGTATCGCGAGATTGCTCGCAAGGTGGCCGCACAGGTGGCGGCTCTGCCGCGTGACATGGCAGGGCGGATGCCTTCGGTTGTCGTTCAGCAGCAGCGGCCCTCCTGAGGATGCGCGGGTCACGAGCGGCCGTTGTCCTGGCAGCCCTGGTGTATGTGTCCCATGCCCAGGCCAAGCCCGAAATCATCATTGATCCGGGCGGCGTTACGCCACAGTCGCTGAAGGTCATCACCGAGGCGGTTGATGCAATCGCCCGGCTGGCGGAAGACCAGGACGGCGGTGAAACCACCCGTTTGCGCCGCCGTGCGCGCGATGCGACCGTGGCCGCTCTTGCGACACAAGGGTATTTCTCGCCGACGGTGACCTTGGCGCCCGGCACCGATGTGGCGGGCGATACCTGGGACATCACCATCGGGCCAGGGCCGCGCGCGACGATCCGCTCGGTAGACCTGCAATTCACGGGCCGCGTGCTGCGGCCGGAATACGCGGCCCGCATTGCCCAGTGGCGCGAAGACTGGAGCCTGAAGGTCGGTCAGCCCTTTATCAACGACAACTGGAGCAAGGCCAAAGCCACCCTGCTGGATAATGTCTCGGCGCGGGACTTCATGCTGGCCGCCATGACCGGCTCGCAAGCGGATGTCTATGCCGAAGACGCCAAGGTAGACCTGAAGGTCGTGATCGACAGCGGCCCGCTGGTGCGTCTTGGCGCCTTGCAGACCCAGGGGCTTGAGCGTGTGCCGGAAAGCCTGGTCACGCGGTATGTGCGCTATGACAAGGGCGCGCCCTACAACCAGGAGCAGCTCGATGACTGGCAGCAGGAGCTCCAGTCGACCGCTTTTTTCCGCGGCGCCTTCGTGACCCTGCGCCGTTCGGGCGCGCAGCCGGTCCAAACCGAGACGTCGCCGCCATCGGGCCCGCCGGCCGATGTCAAAACGCAGCCCGCCCCGGCCGTGGCGCCGCAGGCCTACGATTCGGATGGCGAACTGACCCTGCCGGTAGATGTCCGTGTGGTCGAGGCGCCGCCCAAGGCCCTGACCGTGGCGGTGGGCTTCGACGATACCGCCGGCGCGCGTTTTGAAACCTTGTATCGCCAGAATGTGGTGTTTGGCCTGCCGCTCACGATGGAGACCGGGGTGGGCGCCGACCGTTTGCAGCAGCGCGCTTTCATGGATTTCACCCTGCCGCCGGACGCACGCGGGCGGCGCAATTCCATCGGTGTGCTGGCCCAGCATTCGGATATCCAGGGGCTGGATGTCACGCGTTACGCCCTGGGTTTCACCCAGGCGCAGGATCGCAAGGCGGCCGGCGAGAGCCGGGTGGAGTATGAAACGCGTTGGGGCGGTCTGTTGGCGCATGACCATGTCCAGATCGATGGCGGCCCGACCTATGACCTGCCCACGGCCACGCTGACGGCCGACTGGCTGCGCCGCGACGTGGACAGCAAGTACGACCCGCGCGAGGGCAACCTGATTGCGGCGGGCGCAGGCCTGGGCGCGGTGCTCGATAATGGCGATCCCTATCTTCGTCTGCGGCTGCGCGGCCAGAAATGGTGGCCGGTCGGCCAGCGGGATGTCCTGACGCTGCGCGGCGAGCTTGGGCGTGTATGGTCCAACAGCAAGACGCACGTCCCTGACGATTTCGGTTTTCGCACAGGGGGCGCGCGTTCCATCCGCGGCTATCGTTATCAAAGCATCGGTTTGAAGCGCAATAGCGCTACCGTCGGAGCGCCGACCCTGGCGGTCGCAAGTGTTGAATACGACCACTACTTCGATGAGCGCTGGGGAATCGGCTTTTTTGTCGATGCGGGCGATGCCGCCGAGTCTTTTGGCTCCATGGACCTCGCGGTGGGCTATGGCGTGGGCGCACGCGTGCGCACGCCCGCCGGACCTCTGTTTCTTGATGTGGCCTATGGCCAGCGTGAGCGCGATCTGCGCTTGCATTTTTCGCTGGGGATCGCGTTTTGATCAAGCTGCGCGCCGTCTTGCGGCATGTGCTCGTGTGGTGGTTGCCGGGCTTGGCCATGCTGGCTGCGCTGGCGGCTTCCTTTGTGCTTTGGCTGGTGGCCACCCAGAATGGCAGCCGTTTACTGCTGACTTCGGCCGTGCAGCTATTGGATGGCCAGATCGAAAACATCGAAGGTTCTGTCCTGCGCGGTCTGCGCATAGGCAAATTGGATGTCACGGTGGCCGCAACCCAGGTGCGGGCCGACGACCTTGGGCTGGACGTGGATTGGCGCGCGCTCGGTCAAGGGCGCGCGCATGTGCGGGCACTGACGGCCGCCAATCTGGCTATCGGCTTGCCGCCTTCGGAGGAGGCCGGGGCTAAGCCGCCACAAGAGAGCGGTTTGCCCGAGTCCTTGTCCTTGCCGGTTTCCATTGATGTCGATCGGCTGGCGGTAGGCAGGTTTTCGCTGACTCAGGCTGGCAAGCCCTTGCCGGTCGCCCTGAGCGATATCGTGCTGGCCTTGCATGTGCAACGAGACAAGGCGGCGCGTCTGGCTGTCGAGAGTCTGCGTGTCGATCATGATGAGGGCCAATTGCGCCTGAACGGCGTGCTTGATTTGCATGAGCTGGCCGCACCCTGGCCTTTATCGGCTCAGATCGAGGCGCGGGCGGCCGCCACGCGGCCGGACTCCACACTGTGCGCCGAATGGGATCATGCGGGACGCAAGCGCGAGGAAGCGGCCGCCAAGGCGGGCGAACTGGGCGCCTACCTCATGACTCAGCCGCAGGCGCAGCATCAAGCTGCAGCCTTATTAGGCCGGGATGCCGTCATCGATGACACCGGCCGGCAGCGCTGGCTCGAAACCCTGGATCAGATGTGCCCGGTCACGGTGTCCGTCCGTGCGCAAGGGTCGATGGATCAATTGGCCCTTACGCTCAAGGGGGATGGCGGGGGCATTGCGATCGATGCGCAGGCCGCGCTCGCGCCGCTGGCGGCTTTTCCGCTGCGTGGCGCGCGGGTGGACATCAAACGGGATGATGGCTCTGGCCTGAGCGCCACGCTCGATTGGCAAACGGCCGAAAAGGCGGGGGCGCCGGATCACGTCAAGGCCGAGCTGCGGGCGGATCGGTTGGATCTGCGCAGGCTGGTCGGTGATCGCCTGCCGCAGGCGTTGTTGAGCGCGCAGGCCGAGGTGCAGGCTGAGGTCTTGAACCTGAGTGAGCTGCTTTCGGCCAGTGTGCGGCTGAATATCGCCCCGGACAGCCGCTGGAACCAGCAAGCCCTGTCGGGTGCGGTGAAAGCGGATTTGCGCGCCGGTGGGGGCGCCCTTGCGCCGGGTCTGCCTGCGGGCTGGCGCCTGCCGATGCTGGATATCGACCTCACCCTGGGGAAAAACCGTATTCTTGCGCAGGGTGAGCTACAGGCGCAGCGCGCCAGGCTCATGCTGGATGCGCGGGCCCCGGAGCTGGCCGCTTTCTGGCCCGATCTGCCTGGCGGCGCCGTGCTCAAGGCGACGCTGGATGGCGATGCGGCGCATCATCGGGGCAAGCTCGATGCGCGCTACACCCCGCCTGGTGCGCAGCCCAAGCTTCTGGGCCGTGCGCTGGTCGAGGCCCGTTTGGCTTTTGACGGCGGCTGGGCGGAGCAGGATGGTCAGGCAGGCTGGCGTGGCAAGCTGACGGGCTTGTCCGCGCAAAGCGCCGGCTTCACGGTCGCCATTCCCGGCGCCATGGCGCTGGCTTATTTGCCGGATGCCCCGCAATGGCAATGGCAGGTGGGCGCGGCGCAGATCCAGGCGGTTTTCCCGGACAAGCAAAGCCTTGTCTTGTCTCACGCCGGTTCGCGTGGCGGGCCTGAGCGTTGGGAAAGCGCCGGACGCGCCAATAATTTCGTCTTGCGCGCCTCTATGGTGCGCCAACTGATGCAGGCCCTGGAACCTGAGGCGGGCGCGGCGGCGAAGGTCAATGCCGTGACGGCAGATGTGCAACGCCGCATCGCGCTCGATTTTTCCTGGGATCTGAAATATGACCAGGCCTTGTCGGGGCGGGTCCGTCTGGCGCGGCGGGATGGGGATTTGCAGATCCCAGGCGATCCGCCGATTCCCTTGGGCCTGAAAACCTTGCAACTGGACCTGAGCGCTACGCCGGGCGGGGGTAATGCGAGCCGGATCAATGCGGCTTTGGCGCTGACCACCGAGCACATGGGCGATGTGAAGGCCACAGCCAGCACTCAGCTCCGAGGTTTGACGCTGCCGCCTAATCAGGCGATACGCGCCGAGGTGTCGGCGGATATCGCCGATCTGGCCTGGGTTGGTTTGTTCGTGAGCGACACGCTGGAGTTGGGCGGCTCTCTGCGCGCCAATGTGCGCGCCGATGGGTCCTTGGGCGGCGCTTGGAAGGCCTCAGGCAGTATCGAGGGCGACAAGTTGCGCATGGTGCGCATCGATGATGGCGTACGCCTCATGGACGGCACTCTGCGGGCCCGCCTTGACGGCGACCGGGTGGTGCTGGAGTCCCTGCGCTTTCCTGCCGTGCTGCGTGTCATGCCGGATGAGTGGCGCACGAAAGAGTGGATCACCACCAATCCGGGCGCCAAGGGGGGGTATCTGGAGGCCAAGGGTGACTGGAACCTGGCGGAGTCGGCGGGCCGGGTCGGTGTGACGCTGTATCGCTTCCCGGCGCTTCAGCGTTCGGACCGCTACGCGATGGTCAGCGGCAAGGTGGATATCGACGCCGCCCTGCCCCGGGTCAGCATCGACGGCAGCATCACGGCGGACGCGGGCTGGTTCAGCCTGGAAATTCTGCAAGGCGTGCCCACGCTGGATGACGATGTGCGGGTGGTGCATCCAGGGCAGAGCCTAAAGGCCGGCCCCCCCATCCAGTTGAGCATGGATCTCAAGGTGGACATGGGGCCGCGCTTTTACATTACCGGCATGGGCCTGGACGCCGGGCTGGTCGGCAGTATCCAGATACTGATGCAAGACGGTAGGTTGAGCGGCATCGGCGCCCTGCATACGCGGGACGGCGGCATCGAGGCTTATGGGCAAAAGCTGCGCCTGCGGCGAGGGACTCTGACCTTCCAGGGCCGATTGGACAATCCCCTGTTGGATATCGAGGCTCTGCGCACCGGCAAGGCGGTCGAGGCGGGCGTGCGCGTGGCGGGCACAGCCCAACGGCCGCGTATCGATCTGGTCTCCTACCCCGATGTCAGCGATGTCGAGAAGCTGTCCTGGCTGGTGTTGGGGCGCGGCCCTGATGCCGGCGGCGGCGATACCGCGCTCTTGCTGTCCCTAGGCACATCCTTGTTGAGCGGCAAGGGTCCGCCCCTGTATAAGCAGTTCGGCCTGGACGATGTCAGCATGCGTACCGGGGCCATTGGCAGCTCGGGCAGTGTGCTGCCCGACCGCACCGTGGCCAGCTCCGTCAACCGGGATGCCGATGCCGATCTGGCCACCCAGTTCCTGGTTGCCAGCAAGAATTTCGCCAATGGCATCACGCTGAGCGTGGAACAGGCCATGTCCGGCAGCGAAACCGTAGGCCGGGCCAGCTATGCTTTGGCGAAAGGCCTGTCCCTGGATTTGAAGGGGGGGTCCGTCAATGGCATCGAGCTGGTCTACCGCTGGCTGGGCGGGCAATGAGCCCGACGCGATAAAATAGTCGCCGATTGCATATAAGGTAGAGAATTCATGAGCATCAAAAGCGACCGCTGGATACGCCGCGCGGCCGAGGGCGGCATGATTGAACCGTTCGAGGCCGGACAGGTGCGCACCGTAAACGGCGGGCGCATCGTCAGTTATGGCACGAGCAGCTACGGCTACGACGTGCGCTGCGCCGACGAGTTCAAGATATTCACCAACATCAACTCCACCATTGTTGATCCGAAGAATTTCGACGAAGGCTCTTTCGTGGATTTCAAGGGTGATGTCTGCATCATTCCGCCGAATTCGTTCGCCTTGGCGCGCACGGTGGAGTACTTCCGCATTCCCCGCAGCGTGCTGACCATCTGCCTGGGCAAGAGCACCTATGCGCGTTGCGGCATCATCGTCAATGTCACGCCGCTGGAGCCCGAGTGGGAGGGCCATGTAACGCTGGAGTTCTCCAACACTACGCCCTTGCCGGCCAAGATCTACGCGGGCGAGGGCTGCGCCCAGATGCTGTTCCTGGAAAGCGATGAAGTCTGCGAGACCTCGTATCGCGACCGTGGCGGCAAATATCAGGGCCAGCGCGGCGTGACCCTGCCGCGCACCTGATCAGTCATCGAGCGGCTTGAGCATCAGGGTTTCGTCGATGGGGCGGCCATCGATGTACAGGGCCGCTGGTTCATGGCCATAGGCCTTGAAGCCCAGGCTGCGATACAGCTGGCAGGCCGCGAGCTTGCTGCTGTTCACGGTGAGCAGCAGTTGCCGCAGCCCCTGCCATTGCCGGGCATGATCGATGGCGCTCAGGATCAACTGCCGCCCTAGACCTGCGCCACGTTGCGCGGGCGCAACGTATACCCCCCAGATCACCGCCTTATGCTGCTGCTTCAGCGGACTGAGGCGGTATAGGCCTGCACAGCCCACCAACCGCTCGGCTTCCCAGGCGCCCAATACCAGGCTGGCCGAGGTGGGCGTGATCCGTCCTGCCCATTCCTGAGTCGTAAGCCTTTGTTCTTCTTCGTAACTTGATCCAAAGGCGTCGGGTGTGTCGCATAGCGCGGCCAGGCGTAGCGCTTGAAACGATGCGGCGGATTCGGGCCCGAGCGGGCGTATGCAGGCTGAACTCATCAGTGATACCTTGTGCGAAGGGGCCCGTGCTGACGCCGCAGCCCTGGCGTAACCATACCCGAACGCGCAGGAGTCGCCGATGTTTGGTCTGTTCAAGAAAAAAGCGCAGGCGGTATTGCCCAATCCAGAGGTGCAGGCTGAGTTTATCGACCGGGTAAGCCAGGCCGCTGCGGACTTTCTGGCTGCGCTGTCCGACACGCAGGGGCTGGATTATCAGCCGGCCAGTGTGGCCTTGCTCGACAGGGTCGCCGCGCGTGTGCGGGCCGGCACCCTGAGCTTATCGCCCATGCAGCGGGTCGGCATGGCCGCCTATCTGTACGAAGTCGCGCGGCGCGCCCACGGGGGGCAATACGAGGTCTGCGACAACGATGATCCCGTGGTGCTCGTGATAGGCGAACCGGTGTTCGACGTTTGTCTCTGCGGTATTTCGCGGGTGGAAAGTACGCTCCAGGGCAGGGTGCAAGAACCCCTAGCTGTTTTCTATGGGCGTTTTGAGGCGGCTGTGCGCGCCGCCCGCCCGGCCCTATTGCGTTGAGCCCGACAAGCAATTTGGCCTGCTGTCATCGCGTGACCAAGAATCCGTCCTACAATTCTCCCCGAATCGCCGGCTCCACGTCCGCTTGATCGTTTCAGGCGGGCGTCCCCGAAGTACACTCGCGTCCGTTTTGCCTTGCCGCCCAGGAGCGCCAGCATGAAATTTCGCTTCCCCATTTTCATCATCGACGAAGACTTCCGTTCCGAGAACGCCTCGGGTCTCGGGATTCGCGCCTTGGCGTCGGCCATCGAGGCCGAGGGCGTGGAGGTCATCGGCGTGACGAGTTATGGCGACCTGAGTTCTTTTGCCCAGCAGCAAAGCCGCGCGAGCGCCTTCATCCTGTCTATCGATGATGAAGAGTTCGATGTGGACTCTCCGGAGGACGTGGCCAGCGCGATCAAGAATCTGCGCACCTTCATCGGCGAGCTGCGGTTTCGCAACGCCGACATCCCGATTTATCTGTACGGCGAGACGCGCACCTCGGAACACATTCCGAATGACATCCTGCGCGAGCTGCACGGCTTCATCCACATGTTTGAAGACACGCCCGAGTTCGTGGCGCGTCACATCATCCGCGAAGCGCGCAGCTATGTTGACAGCCTGCCGCCGCCGTTTTTCCGCGAACTGGTCAAGTATGCCCAGGATGGCTCTTATTCCTGGCACTGCCCCGGCCACTCGGGGGGCGTGGCTTTTCTGAAGAGCCCGGTGGGCCAGATGTTCCACCAGTTCTTCGGTGAAAACATGTTGCGCGCCGACGTATGTAATGCGGTCGATGAATTGGGCCAATTGTTGGACCACACCGGGCCGATTGCCGAGTCGGAAGTCAATGCCGCGCGCATCTTCCATGCCGATCACTGCTACTTCGTGACCAACGGCACCTCGACGTCGAATAAGGTTGTCTGGCATGCCAACGTCGCCGCCGGCGACGTGGTGGTCGTGGACCGTAATTGCCACAAGTCGATTCTGCACGCCATCACCATGACGGGCGCTATTCCGGTGTTTCTGCGCCCGACGCGCAATCACCTGGGCATTATCGGCCCCATTCCGCTCGAAGAGTTTGACCCCGAGAACATTCGCAAGAAGATCGAGGCCAATCCCTTCGCCCGCGAAGCCAAGAACAAGAACCCGCGCATCCTGACCCTGACCCAGAGCACCTATGACGGCGTGATCTACAACGTCGAAATGATCAAGGAAAAGCTCGGCAGCTATGTCGATACGCTGCACTTCGATGAGGCCTGGCTGCCGCACGCCTCTTTCCACGAGTACTACCAGGACATGCATGCCATCGGCCAGGACCGTCCGCGCAGCAAGGACGCCATGGTGTTCGCTACGCACTCCACGCACAAGCTGCTGGCCGGTATTTCGCAGGCCTCGCAGATCATCGTGCAGGAATCGGAGTCGCGCAAACTGGACCGCAATGTGTTCAACGAAGCCTACCTGATGCACACCTCGACTTCGCCGCAATACGCCATCATCGCTTCTTGCGATGTGGCCGCGGCCATGATGGAGCCGCCGGGCGGCACCGCACTGGTCGAAGAGAGTATCCGCGAAGCCCTGGACTTCCGCCGCGCCATGCGCAAGGTGGAATCGGAGTATGGCAAGAAAGACTGGTGGTTCAAGGTGTGGGGCCCCAATCGTCTGGTGTCCGAAGGCATCGGCAACCGCGACGAATGGATGCTGCAAGCCAATGATCACTGGCATGGCTTCGGCGAGCTGGCCGAAGGCTTCAATATGCTGGACCCCATCAAGGCCACTATCATCACCCCGGGCCTGGATATGTCGGGCAGCTTCGGCGAAACCGGTATTCCCGCGGCGCTCGTGTCCAAGTATCTGACCGAGCACGGCGTGGTGGTCGAGAAGACGGGTCTCTATTCCTTCTTCATTCTGTTCACCATCGGCATCACCAAGGGCCGTTGGAATACGCTCTTGACCGCTTTGCAGCAGTTCAAGGACGATTACGATCGCAACCAGCCTCTGTGGCGCATCCTGCCCGATTTCTGCCGCGAGCACCGCAAGTATGAACGCCTGGGTCTGCGCGATCTGTGCCAGATGATCCACGAAGCCTACCGCGAGCGCGATGTGGCGCGCCTGACCACGGAAATGTATTTGAGCGATATGGTGCCCGCGCTCAAGCCTTCGGACGCCTTTGCCAGGATGGCGCACCGCGAAGTCGAGCGTGTGGAGATCGATCAGCTCGAAGGCCGCGTGACCGGGGTGCTGCTCACGCCCTATCCGCCGGGTATTCCGCTCTTGATTCCGGGCGAGCGCTTCAATCGCACCATCGTGCAATATTTGCAATTCGCGCGTGAGTTCAATGAGCGCTTCCCCGGTTTCGAAACCTATATTCACGGCCTGGCCGATGAGGTTGGTCCGGACGGCGCCAAGCGCTACTACGTGGACTGCCTGAAGGAAGGCGACGCCTGATCGGGCGGGAATGCTTCAGCAACGATGGGCCGCAAGGCCCATCTTTTTTCAGGAAGCCACATGTTTGATGTCGCCATCGTAGGCGCCGGCGCGGCGGGCATGATGTGCGCGGCCGTGGCAGGCCAGCGCGGCTTGTCGGTCGTGCTGATCGATCATGCCAGCCGTCTGGCCGAAAAAATCCGTATCTCGGGCGGCGGGCGCTGCAATTTCACCAATCTGGGTACCAGCCCCGGCCAGTTTCTCTCCGAGAATCCGCATTTTTGCCGGTCTGCGCTGGCGGGCTACACGCCCCAGGACTTTCTGAGCCTGATGCGCGAGCATCGCATCGCCTGGCATGAAAAACACCGCGGCCAGCTATTCTGCGACAACAGCAGCGAGGACATCATCGAGATGTTGCGCAGCGAATGCGACCGTGGCCGGGTGTCCTGGCGCATGCCTTGCGCGGTGCGCGAGATCGCCCGGGAAGGCGAGACCTGGGCGCTGGCCACCGATGGCGGCGCTATTCGCGCGGGCAAGCTGGTAATCGCGACGGGCGGCATGGCCATCCCGCAGCTTGGCGCGACGGACTACGGGTTGAAGATCGCAAGGCAGTTCGGTCTCAAAGTGGTCGAGCCGCGTCCGGCCCTGGTGCCGCTGACTTTCGACCCCCAGCAGTGGCAAGCCTTTGCCGAGTTGTCAGGCCTGGCCTTGGAGGTCAGCCTGACGACTGGCGAGGGCAAGGCCCGGGGGGAGTTTCTCGAAGACCTCTTGTTTACGCACCGTGGGCTGTCGGGTCCGGCTATTTTGCAAATTTCCAGCTATTGGAAGCCAGGGACGCAGATCCGCATCGATCTGGCGCCGGGCCGCGATCTGGGCGATGAGCTGCTGGCGGCTAAAACGGGGGCGCGCCAGCAACTGCATACCCTGCTGTCCGGCCTGTGGCCCAAGCGGCTGGCCGATACCTGGCTGGCGGGGGAGCCTGGGCTGGGTCATGCCAGGCTGGCCGATGTTCCCGATCGCCGCTTGCGCCAGCTGGCTGCCGGCATCCATGCCTGGTCGCTTATCCCCACCGGAACGGCGGGATACAAGAAGGCCGAGGTGATGCGAGGCGGGGTGGATACGCGCGGTCTGGACCAGAAGTCCATGCAGGCGCGGGCGGTGCCTGGCCTGTACTTTATCGGCGAAACCGTGGATGTGACCGGTTGGCTGGGCGGTTATAACTTTCAGTGGGCTTGGGCATCGGCCGCTGCCTGCGGCCGGGCGCTCTAAGCGCGGGTTTCAGTCTTTGCGGCGCGGCGCGGCGCAGTGGCGGGAGCGCCCAAGCTGCCCCGTTCGAGCACAGTGTGCGGCAGCGGGCCGCTAGGCGCCGGCTCACGGTCTTCAATCAGGTCGACGATATGGCGCGCGGCCCGCCGGCCGATCTCCTGCGCCGGAATACTCACGGTGGTGAGTTCCGGCTGCATCATTTCGCCCTCGTCGATACCGTCAAAACCAACGATGGAAAGCTGTTCCGGTACGGCAATGCCCAAGCGTCGGCACTCGTGCAAAGCCCCCATGGCCAGCAGGTCCGTGCCAAAGAAAATAACCGACGGACGCTCGGGGCGTGACCAGTACTCACGGATGGCTTGGCGGCCGCCTTCGAATGAAAAGGGTTGCTCGTTGATCCATTCGGCCGGCACAGAAAGCCCCTGTTCGCGCAAAGCGCCTAGCACGCCGTTGCGTCGTCCGCGGGCGCGTTCGTTGCGCTCTATCGGGCCGCCGCAAATGCCAACACGGGTATGGCCGTGCGCCAGCACGCAGCGCGCCAGATCGTAGGCGGCCGTGTAGTTCGAGATGCCGACGCAATGCGGATAGTTGCTGTCGTCTACCGACCAGGTCAGCACGTAAGGCAGGCTGCGTTGATGCAGCAGGGCGAAGACTTCTTCACTGTGATCGGTGCCCACCATGATGATGCCGTCCACCCCGCGCTCGACCGTTGCGCGCAGCACGGCGGCTTCGTCATCGATGTGATATTCGTGGCTGGCGATCAGCAGTTGGTAGCCCATCTCCCACAGGGTTTGCTGCATGGAGTGCGTGGAGTGCGCATAGATGGGATTGTTGAGCGTGGGGTAGACCGCGCCCACCGTGCGGGTGCGGCGCGAAGCCAGCGCCGCGGCGGCGCCGTCGCGGATATAGCCCAATTGCGCGACGGCGCGGTTCACGCGCTCGAGCGTGGCCGGTTTGACCTCATTGGGCACGGACAGCGCCCGCGATGCGCTGCCCAGCGAAACGCCGGCCAGTTTGGCGACATCGGCAAGGGTGGGGCGGCGTATGGAGGGTTTCATAGGATTGGAAGCCAAGCGGCGAGTGTAAGCAGGACGCTCCTGGGGAAAACGCGAAGTTTACGCGGAGCAGATTGACAGCTTGCCAGAGTTGGCCTCAAAATTGAAGCGTTTCAAAAATATAGAAGCAACCTGAGATAGCCAAAAAGCCGATTTTTAATCATGAATTGGCTTTTTTTTGAAAACAAATTTGAAGCGCTTCAAGTGCTTTGGATCTGGTGGCCTCTTGGGAATGACGACAACTGGAGACAAGACATGGAAGTGGCGAAGGTTTGTGCGCGCCTGTTGGCGGGCATGTCCGTGGCGTTGGGCCTGACGGCCACCACGCTGGCGGCTGATGAGATCAAGATGGGGGCGTTGTTTCCTTTCAGCGGCGGCCTGGCCCAGTTGGGCGATGAAAGCTATCGCGGTCTGCAGATGGCCATCGAAGAGCGTAATGCCAAAGGCGGCCTGCTGGGCAAGCAGATCGTGCTGGTCAAGGCGGATGCCGTTGACGCCAATCAGGCCGTGGGCGAGGCCCGCCGGCTGACTTCCGTGGAAAATGTCGCGGCCGTGTTTGGCAGCTTCTCCTCGGCGCTGTCTTTTGCCGCAACCCAGGTGACCGAGCTGGCGGGCGTGCCCTTTCTGGAGCTGGGCGCGGTTTCCGACAGTGTGACGGACCGCGGTTTCAAATACGTGTTTCGCAGCAACTCCACTGCGCGCGACTTCGCCAATGGCACCATCGAGGGCGTCGTCGATGTGATTGGCCCGGCGCTCAAGACCGATCCCAAGGCGCTCAGGCTGGCCATCATTCACGAGGATGGCCTGTACGGCAAAACGATCGCGGGCTTCCAGCAGGAGCGCGCCAAGGCGCTGGGGCTGAATGTGGTGGAGGTGCTGCCGTATTCGGCCAAGGCCGTAGACCTGTCGTCCCTGATCCTGCGTCTGCACGGCGCCAAGGCCGATGTGGTGTTGCAGACCTCTTATCAGAATGACACGATGCTGTACTTCCGCCAGGCGAAGTCGGCGGGCTTTAAGCCGCGTGCGGTCATCGGCGCTGGCGGCGGCTATTCCTTGTCGGACACGGCCAAGGCGCTGGGCGGCGAGATGGACGGCGCTTTTGACGTCGACTTTCCGCAATTCGCCATGAACGAGAAGGGTGCGCCGGGCCTGTCCGACTTTGTGACGGTCTATAAAAAGCGCTTCAACAGCGAGCCGCGTTCTGGCCATAGCCTGGTGAATTATGTTGGCGCGAAAGCCTTTCTGGATGCCATCGAGCAGGCCGGCTCGCTCGATAAGGACAAGGTTCGCGCTGCGGTGCTGGCCTACAAGCAGCCGGTCGGCAGCAATGCGGCGGGCTGGGGCTTTGACTTTGGTGAAAACGGCCAGAATCGCGCCGCCACCACCACCTTGATGCAGTGGCAGGACGGCAAGCTGGTTACGGTGTGGCCCAAGGCGGCCGCCGTGACCGAGCCCATCATCAAGCGCTGATCTCGCATATCCCGGTGGACAGGGTTTCCTGTCCACGCTAGGACATTCCCAGATGGACATTCTTCTGCAACTGATCGTCAACGGTCTGCTGCTGGGCGGCGCTTACGCCATCATCAGCATCGGCCTGACTCTGATCTTCGGCGTGGTGCGCGTCGTCAACTTCGCGCACGGCGAGTTTTTGATGGTGGGCATGTACGCCACCTATCTGCTGGCCATGAATCTGGGCTGGCATCCCTATGTGTCTCTGGCCCCGGTGGCCCTGTTGCTCTTCGTCATTGGCGCGGCCATGCAGCGCTTTGTCGTCCAGCCCTTGCTGGACGCCGACGGGCATATCCAGATTTTCGCCACCGTGGGCGTATCCACGGCGCTGATGAATCTTGCCTTGCTGGTGTTCGGCGCTGACGTGCGCGCCACGCCCGTGGAGCTGGGCACCGGCATTATCAGCCTGGGCAGCATCAGCGTCGTCAGCGGCCAGCTCATCACGTTGATCGCGGCCCTGGCGCTGGCGGGCGGCATGCATTGGTTCATGACGCGCACCTATCTGGGCCGGGCTTTTCGGGCCGTCGCCCAGCATCGCAATGCGGCCGCTCTGATGGGCGTCAATGTGCGCGGCATCTATGTGCTGGCGTTCGGCATCGGCTCGGCGTTTGTCGGCGTGGCCGCCGCCCTGCTCACGCCGCAATACCCCGTGTTTCCGACTATCGGCACCTATTTCGTGCTCACCGCCTTCGTCATCGTGGTGCTAGGCGGCATGGGCAGTCTGTTCGGGGCTTTGCTGGGCTCCATGCTGATCGGGCTGGTGGACAGTCTGGCCGGCTATTACATCGCGCCGGATCTCAAAGAGGTCGTGTATTTCGCGATCTTCCTGCTCATCCTGGTGCTGCGCCCGACCGGTCTGTTCGGCCTGGGCCGCGGATCTGAATAAAGAGAGGCTGCCATGTTTCCCGATATCCGACGCCCGCGCGTCTACGTGGGGCTGCTTGCGCTGTCCCTGCTGCTGATCATTCCTCTCCTGATCCAGTCGCCTTTTGCCTATCACCTGTTCGTGCTGATCTGTCTGTACGGCGCGCTGGCGACGGCCTGGAATATTGTCGGCGGCTATGCAGGACAGCTTTCGCTGGGTCATGCCGTGTTTTATGGGGTGGGGAGTTACGCCGCCACGCTGCTGGTCATCAACTTCGGCATTTCGCCGTGGATAGGCATGTTCGTGGGGATGGCGGTGGCCGCGCTGGTGGCTCTGCTGATTTCCTATCCCACCTTCCGTTTGCGCGGACCCTTTTTCGCGCTGGCGACGATTGCCGTGCTGGAGGTAGTCAAGCTGCTGGTGGTGAACCAGGACAGCTGGACCGGCGGCGCGGCGGGCCTGAGCGTGCCCTTGAACATCGGCCTGGAGTGGATGATCTTCCGTGAGAAGTGGGCCTATTTGCTGGTGGCCTTCGGCATGCTGGCGATCACAATCTGGGTGGCCTGGGCCATACGCCATTCGCGCCTGGGTTTTTATCTAGTGGCCGTGCGTGAGCGCGAGTACGCCGCGCCGGCGGTCGGCATCGATACGGTGCGTGTAAAACTGGCCGCCGCCGTGATCTCGGCCATGCTGACGGCGATGGTCGGCTCCTTCCATGCGATGTATCTGACCTTTATCGAGCCTTCTGCGGCTTTTTCGCTGGAACTCTCGATCCAGATCGCCATGTTTGCGCTCATCGGCGGACTGGGTAGCGTGGCCGGCCCGCTGGCCGGCACCGTGCTGGTCGTGCCGATCGCTGAACTGGCGCGTGGCTGGCTGGGCGCCTTCGGCAGCGGCATGCATGGTTTCATCTATGGCGTCATTCTGGTGCTGGTGGTGTTGACGATGCCACGCGGCATTGTGGGTCAGTTCGGCGCCCGAGTGCGGGCCTGGGTCGATCGCCTGCCCGGTCCGACGGAAAGCCCCGTCGCGCCTGCGGCGGCGCCCACGCTCGCTCAGAGCGCGGGCGTGGGGACGCCGATTCTTAAAGCCGAGTCGCTCAACAAGCACTTCGGCGGCTTGCACGCCACCAACAATGTGTCGCTCACGCTGAACGAGGGCGAAATTCTTGGCGTGATCGGGCCTAATGGCGCGGGTAAAACCACGGTATTCAATCAGCTCTCGGGGTTTATCCGGCCGGATAGCGGCACGGTGAGCGTGCGCGGCCCGGCAGGCTGGGAGCAGCCGGCCGATTCGCGCGCCTTTGCCCGTGCGGGGGTGGGGCGCACCTTCCAGATCGCCCAGCCCTTTGCCGGCCTGAGCGTGCTGGAGAACATCATGCTGGGCGCGTTCTTGCATACCTCGGATCGGCGCGAGGCCGAGGCGATCGCGCGCCAGGTGGCTGATCTTACCGAGCTGACGGCCAGCCTGGATGCCGAGGCGCGCAGCCTGACCGTGGGCGGCCTCAAGCGTCTGGAAGTGGCGCGGGCGCTGGCCACGCGACCCCGCATCCTCTTGCTGGACGAAGTGATGGCTGGGCTCAATCCCACCGATGTGGAGCGCGCCATCCGCATGGTGCGCCGGGTGCGCGACGCCGGTGTGTCCGTGCTGCTCATCGAACACTTGATGCAGGCAACCATGGCGTTGTCGGACCGCATTCTGGTTATCAATCTGGGCCAGGTGCTGATCAGCGGCACACCCGAGGCGGTGGTGAACGATCCGCAAGTCATCGAGGCCTATCTCGGCAAGGAGTACCTGCATGCTCAAAATTCGTGATCTTTCCGCCGGTTACGGCAAGAGCGAGGTGTTGCAGGGCATCTCCCTGGATGTGCCCGAGGGCAAGGTGGTCACGCTTATCGGCGCGAATGGCGCGGGCAAGACCACCACGCTTAAGACGCTGTGCGGCTTGATTCGTCCGTCGGCGGGCACCATTGAGTTCGAGGGCCGCCAGATTGCCGGTGAAACGCCGCATCAGATCGTTGAGCGCGGCATCACCATGATTCCGGAGGGGCGGCAGCTTTTCCCTTTCCTGACGGTGCGCGACAACCTGCTGATGGGGGCTTACAAGCGTAGCGCCAGGCCGGTTGCGCAGGAGCGTCTGGAAGAGGTGTTGACGCTGTTTCCGCGTGTGCGCGAACGTCTGGACCAATTCGCGGGGTCGCTGTCTGGCGGCGAACAGCAGATGGTGGCCATCGCGCGCGGCATGATGGCCTGCCCCAGGCTGTTGATTTTCGATGAGCCTTCGCTGGGCCTGTCTCCGCTCCTGGTCGAGCAGATGTTTGCGGTGATTCGCGATGTCGTGCGCCAGGGCATCACCGTGCTGCTCGTCGAGCAGAACGTCTACCACACGCTGAAGCTGGCCGACATGGGCTATGTGTTGGAAAACGGCCGTATCGCCCTGTCGGGCAGCGGCGAGGAATTGTTGAACAGCCCGCATGTGCGGCGCGCCTATCTGGGCCATTGAACACTGCGCAGACGCGCAAGGAGATATTCATCATGAGCGGAAACATCCATCGACCCGATGAGCAGGCCATCGCCTATCGCCTGCCGCAAGCGCCCGATATGATGCGCGACCTCGTGCATCCCGGCGTCGCGACAGACTGGTTGGCCGACGACAATCTCTGGGTGCCTTCTTCGGCGACCGTCTCTTTCAAGCCTTTGTTGTTCAGCGCTAGCCAGGGCTATTACATCAATCTGTTGCGCGTGCGCGGCAGCGGCGTCGTGTCGCGCCATCGCCATACCGGCCCGGTCCATGCGATGGTGCTCAAAGGGCGCTGGTATTACCTGGAGCATGATTGGGTCGCGGAGCAGGGCGGCTACGCCTTCGAGCCGGCAGGCGAAACGCATACGCTTTTCGTGCCCGAGGATGTGCCCGAAATGATTACCTGGTTCCACGTTACCGGCGGCTACACCTATGTGGACCCGGAAGGCGTGGCGCAGGGCTACGAAGATGTATTCACCAAAATCGAGACGGCCCGCAAGCACTATCGTTCGCTCGGTCTTCCCGATGACTACGTCAAGCAGTTCATCCGCTGAGCCGGGGCCCGCCATGCAGCAGGATCACGAAGGGCGTGTTGTATTGGTGACCGGCGGCCTGCGCGGCATCGGCCAGGCCATCGTGGCCGCCTACGCCGAGCGCGGCGCGGCGGTCGGGGTGGTCGATCTGGATGAAGAGGCGGGCCTGAGGCAGGCCGCCGAGTTGCAGGCGCAAGGGGTGCGCGCCGCCTTCGCGGCGGCCGATGTGGGCGATTTCGAGGCCTGTCGCCGGGCTGTCGCAAGCCTGAGCGAGACCTTGGGCATGCCCGATACGCTGGTCTGCAACGCGGGAATTTCCCCCAAGCATGCCGGGCGGCCGGCCCCCGTGCACGAGATGGACCCGACCGAGTGGCGCCGGGTGGTGGCTGTCAATCTGGACAGCGCCTTTTATTTTTCCCATCTGCTGGCGGGCAGCATGATTCAGCGCGGGTTTGGGCGCATCGTGTTGATGTCATCGGTAGCTGGCAAGGTGTATCTGGACATGGTGGCCGCGCATTACAGCGCCACCAAGGCGGGCATTGCCGGCCTGACCCGCCATCTGGCCGGAGAGCTGGGGCCGCACGGCATTACCGTCAATGCCCTGGCTCCGGGACGCATCGATACGCCGCTGGTGCGCGGTGTGGCTGATGGCGTCAACGACGAGGTCGTGGCCCGCACGCCCCTGCGGCGTCTGGGCCGGCCCGCCGAGGTGGCGGACACTTGCCTGTATCTGACCTCTGCACAGGCGTCCTTCGTAACCGGGCAGGTGATAGACGTGGCTGGTGGCTGGGTGATGTCGTGATCGCCGGGATGGGCTTTCCGGGGCGTTATGTGCAGGGCCCTGGGGCCTTGGCGCATCTTGGGGAACTGCTGGCGGAACTGGGCTGGTCGCGCCCTACCGTCGTCGTGGACCCCGCCGTCGCGCCGCTTGCAGCAGTGCTGATGGCCGACATGCCGCGCCTGCCCTTTGCGGGCGAGTGCAGCAGCGAGACTATCGCGGCGCTGGCGGCCGCCGTGCCGCCGGACAGGGATTGCCTGCTGGCCTTTGGCGGGGGCAAAACGATCGACGCCGCCAAGGGAGTGGCGCGAGAGCGGGGCCTGCCCATCGTGGTCTGTCCCAGCGCCGCGTCGAGTGACGCGCCGACCAGCCGATTGATAGTGCGTTATGACGCCGAGCACGCGGTGGCCGGTGTGGACAAGCTGCGTCGCAATCCGGATGCCGTGGTTGTGGACACCGACGTCATTGTGCGAGCGCCAGCGCATTTGTTCGCTGCCGGGATCGGCGATGCCCTGAGCAAGGCTTTTGAGGTGCGCGCCTGCGTCGCGGCGGGCGGGCGGAATGCTTATGGCTATCGCGCCACGGATACCGCCCAAGGTCTGGCCCGTTTGTGCCTGGAGGTGTTGCTGGCGCGAGGGGTGCCGGCGATGCAGGCAGTGCGCGCGCAGCGTGGCGGCGCCGATGTCGAGGCCGTGGTCGAAGCCACGGTCTTGCTTTCGGGCCTGGGCTTCGAAAGCGGTGGCCTGTCCTTGGCGCATGCGCTCATCCGGGGCTTGACCACCGTGCCTGAGCTGGCGGTGCGTCTGCATGGCGAACTGGTGGCCTTTGGCACCCTGGTCCAGATGGCGGCCATGGGCTGCCCTGCCGCTGAAGCCGGCCCGGTGCTTGGTTTGATGCGAGCGGTAGGCCTGCCCGATTGCCTGGCGGCTTTGGGTTTGCAGCGAGAACTGAACGAGGCGCAGTGGCGAAGGCTGATCGAGGCCACGCTCGCGACGGATTACAGCCGGCATCTCGTGCCTGCCCTCACGCCTGCGCGTTTGCGCGCGGCGCTTGACGTGGCGCAGGCCTGGGCGACGGCAGAGGATGGATGCGCAAGCAGCGCAGGAGACAATCAATGAAAAGCATGCAAGTGACAGAGTTCGGCCAGCCCCTGGTCGCCGCAGAATCGCCCACGCCGGTGCCGCGAGGCCGCGAGGTCCTGCTGCGTGTGCGCGCGGCAGGGGTATGCCACACGGATTTGCACCTTTGGCATGGTGGCTATGATCTGGGGCATGGCCGCACGCTGTCCCTGAAAGAGCGTGGCGTGACGCTGCCTCTGACCATGGGCCATGAAACCGTGGGGATGGTCGAGGCGGTTGGCGAGGACGCCGGCGAGGTGCCGGTGGGCGCCTTGCGCTTGATCTACCCCTGGGTCGGCTGCGGCGAGTGTGAGGTCTGCCGGGAAGGGCGGGAGAATCTATGCCTGACGCCGCGCACGATAGGCATTAACCGGGCGGGGGGGTATGCGGATTACATCGTGGTTCCCGATCCGCGCTATTTGGTGGATCTGCATGGGCTAGACCCGGTGCGGGCCGCTCCGCTGGCCTGCTCGGGGCTGACCTGCTTTTCTGCCTTGCGCAAGATTGGCGAGGACGTCCTGGCGCGCGGCCCCATTGTGGTGGTGGGGGCAGGCGGCCTGGGCTTGATGTGCCTGAAACTGCTGCAGGCGCTGGGTCTGCCCGGCGCGGTCATGGTCGAGCTTGATCCTGCCAAGCGCGAGGCAGCGTTGCAGGCGGGCGCGCTGGCCGCCATCGATCCAACACGGCCCGATGCGGCGCAGGCTATCCGCGATGCGGTGGGCGGTCCGGTGCGCGCGGTGCTGGATTTGGTGGCCAATCCGGCGTCCGCCGCCCTGGGGTTTGATCTTCTGACCAAGGGCGGCCGGCTGGTGCTGGTCGGTTTGTTCGGCGGCGCCGCACCCTGGCCGCTGCCGCTCATCCCCATCAAGTCCATCACCATCCAGGGCAGTTATGTGGGGTCGCTCCCCGAGTTGCGGGAGTTGGTGGCCTTGGTCGCGCGTGAGCGCCTGGAGCTTATCCCCGTGGCCACCTGCGGCATGAGTGCGTTGGGCGAGGCTTTGCGTGATCTTGAGGCCGGGCGTGTCGTCGGGCGCGTCATCATGACCCCCTGAGGCGCGCGCGCCGGGGTTTTGCCTGCCCCCGCTTTCGTTGTATGCTTCGCACGCTGTCATGCATGTCGCGGGAGAGAGCGGGCCATAGGCCCGCCGCCGAAGGCGCAATTCGCCCGGAATCGCTCAGGTAACCCATACCGCGCATTGCTCGGCCTGCTGTTTCGCGGCGGGCTGTCACAGCACTCTGGAGAGACCTGGCGCCGCGACGCGGCCAGCCCAGGCGCCGAAGGTGCAAACCCGCGATGGCTGCGGGGCAACTCTCAGGCAAAAGGACAGAGGGGCGGAATCCCGACCGGCTACCGGGCGTTTTCCGCATCCCTGGGGCCGGCATTTTCTATGCCACTGGAGCGCCCTCGCATGTCCGCCTCTTTGAAACATACTCCCCTGGCCGAAACCCATCTGGCCGCTGGCGCCCGCATGGTCGATTTCGGCGGCTGGGAAATGCCGCTGGCCTATGGCTCGCAACTGGAAGAGCATCATGCCGTGCGTCAGGATGCCGGCATGTTCGACGTTTCGCACATGTTGAACGCCGATATCACCGGCCCGGACGCGACGGCTTTTCTGCGCTATCTGGTGGCCAATGATGTCGCGCGCCTGAACACACCGGGCAAAGCCCTTTACTCCTGCATGCTCAATCCGCAGGGCGGCGTGATCGACGACCTGATCATTTATTACTTCGCGCCGGACTCCTGGCGCGTGGTCGTCAATGCCGGTACCGCCGAAAAAGACATGGCTTGGATGGCGCGCGTGGCTGCCGCCGGCAACTTTGATGTCGTCATCACGCCCCGCCGGGATCTGGCCATGATTGCCGTGCAGGGCCCCAATGCCCGCGCCAAGGTCTGGGCGGCCCGTCCCGCCTGGCAGCCTGCATCCGAGGGGCTTGGCCCGTTCACGGCCGCCATCCTGCCGGAAGATACCCTGGTGGCCCGCACGGGCTATACCGGAGAAGACGGTTTCGAGATTGTGCTGCCGGCCAGCGCTGCCGTTGCGCTTTGGCAGGATCTGGTCGCTCAGGGTGTGCGTCCCTGCGGGCTGGGCGCGCGCGACACGCTGCGTCTGGAGGCGGGCATGAATCTCTACGGCCAGGATATGGATGAACTCGTTCAGCCGAATCAGGCTGGTCTGTCCTGGACGGTGTCGCTCAAAGATGCCGAGCGCCGCTTCATCGGCCGCGATGCGCTGGAGCAATTCGCCACGCCCTGCGCCTTTCTGGGCCTGAAGTTGTCCGAGCGTGGCGTCATGCGCGCGCACATGGCGGTGCGCACGCCGCAGGGCATGGGCCTGACCACCAGCGGCACCATGTCGCCCACCTTGGGCGTGTCCATCGCCTTCGCCCGTCTGCCGCTCGATGTGCAGCCGGGTAGCGCCGTCGAGGTGGACATCCGCGGCAAATGGGTGCCGGCGCTCGTCTGCAAATTGCCCTTTGTGCGTAACGGCAAAGCCGTCGAACACTCGTAAACTTGTCTCTTGTGCGCGGCGTCTCCGCGCGCAAGGCGCGTATTCCCTTTTTTACCCGAATTTTTCAGGAGCTCTCATGAGTCTGCCTACCGATCGCAAGTACACCACCTCCCACGAGTGGGTCAAGGCCGAAGGCGACGTATTCGTCGTTGGCATTACCGAAAACGCCCAGGATCAATTGGGTGATCTGGTTTTCGTGGGCGACGTGAGCGTTGGCGCCAACCTCAAGGCGGGCGAAACCGCCGGCGTGGTCGAGTCCGTCAAGGCGGCTTCGGATATCTACGCACCGGTTGATGGCGTGATCGTCGCCTTCAATGATGAATTGGAAGCCAATCCCAACCTGATCAATGAGTCGGCCTTCACGGCCTGGATCTTCAAGATCAAGCCGCTCAATGCCGCCGACGCCGACAAGCTGCTGGACGCAGCCGGCTACGAGGCAGTCGCCAACGGCTGACCGGCTGCGCGGGCCCCCGGTCCGCGCTTATCCAGAATTATCGAGAACACCATGTCGCGCGCCCTAGACACCCACTCCGACTTCATCCCCCGCCATATCGGTCCGTCCGAAGCGGATCAGGCTAAGATGCTGGCAACCATAGGCTGCTCCAGCCTGGATGCCTTGCTCGAGGAGGTCGTTCCTCCCCGCATCCGCAATCAGGCGCCGCTGGCGCTGCCCGGCGCGCGCAGCGAGCCGGACGTGCTGGCCGAATTGAAACAGATGGCGGCGCGCAACAAGGTGTTTCGCAACTACATCGGCCAGGGTTATTACGGCACGCATACGCCCAACGTCGTATTGCGCAACGTGCTGGAAAACCCGGCTTGGTACACGGCTTACACGCCCTACCAACCCGAGATTTCGCAGGGCCGTCTCGAGGCCTTGCTCAATTACCAGACCATGGTCGCCGATCTGACCGGCCTGGATATTTCCAATGCTTCGCTGCTCGACGAAGGCACGGCGGCCGCCGAAGCCATGACGCTGGCGCGCCGCAGCGCCAAGTCCAAGAGCGCGGTGTTTTTTGTTTCGCAGCACTGCCACCCCCAGACCATCGAGGTGGTGCGCACCCGTGCCCAGGGGCTGGAGATCGACGTGCTTGTGGGCGACGAGTCGCAGGGGCTGCCGGAGTGCTTTGGCGTGCTGCTGCAATATCCGCACAGCCTGGGCGGCGTGGTGAATTACCGTGAGTTGGCCGAAGCCGCTCACGCTCAGGGCGCGGTCGTGGCCTGCGCGACCGATCTGCTCGCACTGGCGCTGCTGACGCCGCCGGGAGAGTGGGGCGCCGATATCGCCGTTGGCACGGCTCAGCGTTTTGGCGTGCCTTTTGGCTTTGGTGGCCCGCATGCGGGTTTTATGGCTTGCCGCGATGCCTTCAAGCGCAATATGCCGGGCCGTTTGGTCGGCGTCTCGAAAGATGCCCAGGGCAATCCGGCGCTGCGTCTGGCGCTGCAAACCCGCGAACAACACATCCGCCGCGAGAAAGCCACCTCGAACATCTGCACGGCCCAAGTGCTGCTGGCCGTGATGGCTGGCTTGTATGCGGTCTGGCACGGCCCGGCCGGCCTGCGCCGCATCGCTACGCGCGTGCACACGTTTGCCGGTGTGTTGCGCCAGCATGTGCAGGCGCTGGGCTTGACGGTCGAAAACGACAGCTATTTCGACACGCTGCTGATCAATACCGGCCCGGCCACGCCCGCTGTCTTGCGCGCGGCCGAGTGCGCGCACATCAATCTGCGCCGCGTGGATGCCGGGCGCGTGGCCGTCTCGATCGACGAGACCGTCACCGTCGAAGATTTGCAGGCTCTCATCAATGTGTTTGCCGCCGGTCTGGGCAAGGACGACATCACGCTGGACGCCGCCACCCTGGCGCCCGAGGCAGGCCTGCCTGCCGGCACCGTGCGCACATCCCCGATTCTGTCGCATCCGGTTTTCTCCAGCGTGCAGTCCGAAACCGATATGCTGCGCTATCTGCGCAAGCTGGCCGACAAGGATCTGGCCCTGGACCGCAGCATGATCCCGCTGGGCTCCTGCACCATGAAGCTGAACGCCACGGCCGAGATGATTCCCATCACCTGGCCGGAGTTCGCCCTGATTCATCCCTTTGCCCCCGCTGACCAGACTGCGGGTTACCGCGAACTGATCGAGCGTCTGTCGGCGGCCCTGTGCGAAATCACCGGCTACGACAATATCAGTCTGCAACCGAATTCCGGCGCCCAGGGCGAGTACGCCGGCTTGCTGGCCATCCGCGGCTACCATCAGGCGCGCGGCGAGCATCAGCGTAATATCTGCCTCATTCCGTCGTCGGCCCATGGCACCAATCCGGCCTCTGCGCAATTGGCCGGTATGGATGTGGTGGTCGTGGCCTCGGACGACCATGGCAACGTTGATCTGGATGACCTGCGAGCCAAGATCGAGCAGGTCGGGGATCGTCTGGCCGCCCTGATGATCACCTATCCTTCGACGCATGGCGTGTTCGAAGAAACCGTCACCGAGATCTGCGAGCGGGTGCATGCCGCCGGCGGTCAGGTCTACCTCGATGGCGCCAACATGAATGCGATGGTGGGCGTGGCCAAGCCGGGCAAGTTCGGCTCTGACGTTTCTCACCTGAATCTGCACAAGACCTTCTGCATTCCGCATGGCGGCGGCGGCCCGGGCGTCGGTCCGGTCGCGGTCCGTGCCCATCTGGCGCCTTACTTGCCGGGTGTGCTCAATGAGCAGGGCAAGCTGGATGCCGAAGCCAAGGTGGGTCCGGTGTCGGCCGCGCCCTACGGTTCCGCGGGCATCCTGGCCATTCCTTTCGTGTACATCTCGCTGATGGGAGCGGAAGGCCTGCGCCGCGCGACCGAGGTGGCGATTCTCAATGCCAACTATGTGGCGACGCGTCTGCGTGAATACTATCCGGTGCTCTATGCCGGCCGTCATGGCCGCGTAGCGCACGAGTGCATTCTGGATATCCGTCCGCTCAAGGAAAGCATCGGCATCAGTGCCGAAGATATCGCCAAGCGCCTGATGGACTATGGTTTCCATGCTCCCACCATGAGCTTCCCGGTGGCAGGTACCTTGATGGTTGAACCCACCGAGTCTGAGGGTCTGGCGGAACTGGAACGTTTCATCGATGCCATGATCGCCATCCGCGCCGAGGTTGCCCAAGTCGAGCGCGGCGAACGTGACCGCGAAGACAATGTGCTCAAGAACGCGCCGCATACGGCGCAGATGTTGCTGGCCGAAGAATGGCACCATGCCTATCCGCGTCAGCAGGCGGCTTATCCCCTGGCGTCGCTGCGCGACGGCAAGTACTGGCCGCCGGTTGCGCGGGTGGACAACGCCTATGGCGACCGTAATCTGGTCTGCTCCTGCCTGCCCATCGAAGCCTACATCTGATCGGCACGTCAAAAAAACCGGCCGCGCTTGGGCGCGGCCGGTTTTTTATGGGCAGCAGGCCCGCGCAGGGGGGATAGCCCTTACCCCTTGTCGCCTCAGTTTCGCCAGTAGGTGAAGTTCATATGGCCATCGCAGTGAACGAGTAGGTAGCCGTGGGCCAGGAGGGCGTGGTGTGCGTCCTGAATGCGCGCCTGGTTGCGGGCGCTCGGGCGGGCCAGCTCATCGTATTCCACCAGTATCTGCTGCGGGAAAATCCCTTTCTCCATCATGTCGTGAATGACTTCGATTTCGGCACCCTCGATGTCGAGTTTGATCAGCGGCGGGACGCTGAGGCCGTAATCGCGCATCAGTATGTCCAGCGGCGCGGCGGCGACTTCGATATAAGGCGTGTCGTGCCGGTAGTGATTGCCATAGTTGTTGATCGAGTGCGACACGCCATTGTCGGGCGGAGCGTAGAAACGGATGTTGCCGGCCTCTACCCACAGGGCCGTGGGAGCCAGGCGTAGCTGGCCTGGCCGGATGGCGCGTAAGTCATAGGCTTCGGCAGGGATGTTGCCTTTTTTCGGGTAGGGGAGGGCCGCGGGTTCGCCCAGCCTGGCCTCGATCGCTCTGAAATGGCGGATGGCGCTGGGCGTCGGATCGACGATAAGCGTGCTTGCCCCGTAGTGGGTGGCGAATTTGATGTCAAAAGAGGCATCGGTGCCCAGGCCGCAGCTGATGATATGGGCGCAGCGCAACTGCGGATCATCGACAAAAGTCCAGCCGCCATAGGCCGTACCCATGCTGCGCAGCGCCAGGCCGGGAGCATAGGCAGGACCGAAGCTCGGGCGATAGCGGCGTTTATTGATTTTCCAGAGCGTGCGTCGAGCGCGCCATGCGGGCCATTTGGCCGCGGCGCTTAACCTGGCAGTAAAAGACATGGGTTCGGCTCCGGGAGGGGCCGCCCTGGCGGGGCGAGGACTTCCGGATGATGGCCAAAGCCCTCGACAAACCATACCAGACGGACCAATAAAGCAGTCTAGTCTGTCAAAAAGAGTCGATATTGCTGGCTTTATGCAGGGCTATTTTCCGCTGGCCTGGATGCAGATGAGAAAAAACCCCAAACGCGGGAATGCCAGCGCTTGGGGTTGAGGATTGCCTGTAGATCTGCTGAGTTTTACTCTTCGATTTCCGGGAAATCGTCGCTGATGGCCAAGAAGGTCAGCAGGTAGATTTGCAGGACGTCGAGCGAGAGGCCGTCGGAGACATCGACATCGTTTTGCAATACGACCTTCCCCCGCTTGTTGATCGAGGCGCGTCCGAAGGTTTGGTACTCCTCGTTCCAGCGCGTGATGTCGGCTGGGGAGGGGACAGGCAGGTCGTCATAGACGGCTTGCATGCGCAGCGTGGTGCAGTCCGGCGCGCAGATCAGCGTAGCGCTGATAGCGGTGGGCGTCATCCCATCGGGATCGATCGTGAAGCGGCGCGTGGCGGCATCGTAGTCGTAGTCGTAGCCCGCTTCGTCGAGCAGAGCGCCAATCATGTCGGCCTCGAGGGTGTCGAAGATGATCGTTTCTTCGGCCTCCTCAACGTCGTCGCCGCCCAGCGAGTTGCCCAGTTCGGCCAGCCATTCCTTGACTGGCACTTCCTTGCCGTTGAGCTCACCGCGCCCATCGGCATAGTTGAACTTGCTGATGATGTTATCGCCATCGTTGCGGCCCAGCGCCATCATTTCTGCCATGCCTGCCAGGCCCTGAATGGTTTCGTCGGCTTCGCGCTTGGCCTGTTCGGGGCTTGCGCCGCGCAGCGTCAGGACTTGCTGCGCCAGCAGGGCTGCCATCGGCTTGGAGACTTTCAGTTCGGCAGCGATGCTTTTGACGAGTTGTTGAACCAGTTGCGAGGCGCCTTCGGACAGGTCTAGCGCGGCCAGGTCCTTGCCCGGCGGCAGGGTCAGGTCGAGCGCAAGATTGAAGCGGCTTTCGCCGGCCGTGTTGCGCCACACAAGCTGGTCGATGCCGAGGCTGGGATTGGCCGCGAGCAGTTTGGTGGCGTTTTCGATCACCGAAGCGACCTGCTCGTCCTGTTGGCCTTCATCTGCCTGTCCGGCGCCCATCAGGCTGTGCATCATCTGTTTGTAGGTTGCGCTCAGCGACTTCAGGGCCGGGCCATCCAGATGGCTGACCGACAGGGCCAACTCGCCGCCGCCGAGATCGGTGTCGGCCAGGCCGACCTTATCTACTTTGTACACCGCCTTGCCGCCGACGAATTTATCGTCTTCGGAAACCACTACGGCATAGCCCAGGTTCTCGATGAGCAGCTTCTGGTCGATATTGGGCGTCTGGAGTTCCAGGCGTTTGATCAGCAGGCCCGAATTGCCCACCGACACGCCGAATTTGCCCAGATGTGTATCGATGTCCAGGCTCAGGCCGTTCAGGCTTGCCTTGGAGGGCGTGTCGCCCTTGGGCACATCGACCAAGAGCTGGTCGGCCTGAAGTCGGCCCTTTACGGCCTGCGTGCGATAGTCATAAACGGTATTAATGGCCGCGCCGCTGAAATCGATTGCACCTCCGTCCTTGTTGAGGCTCAGCGCGGCGATGCCGGCTTGATCATCGACCACGCCGTCATAGGAAATGATCGCGTTGCTCCACAGCGGGGTTTTACCCTGGGCCATGTCGAACAGGGGTTTGATTTGCTCGTTGCTTTCCAGTTCGGAGTGAACGAAAGCCAGTTGAGGCAGGAACTTGCCGCGCTTGATGGCGCCGCCGGGGAAGGGGCCGTGGGCGATATCGCTCTTGAACGAGATGGCCAGGGGCGTCTCGTCGTCCTTATCGGCGGTGAAGCTCAAGGTATAGCGTGCCTGGCTGCTGAAAAAGCCGCGGTCATAGCGGTCTTGCTCCAGGCGGATGGTGAGGCCCGGCAAGACGTTGGCCAGCTTTTCGTTAGCCTGCGCCAGATACTGATGGGTCTGCTCTTCGATGCGCTTACCCGTGTACCACGTGGCGCCCAGCCACGCTCCCACTCCAACGATGACCACTCCGGAGGTGATCGCAACACGCTTCTTCATTTTTTATATTCCTGAGTAATGGCGCGGCGCGCGCGCGGCCAGGTCCGGCCCGCGGCGAGTATAGCGACCAGGCAAGACAGACAACAGCCTGTCAGGTTACTAGCCATGTCAAATTGCAAATGGATCAAGCGCGCATCCCTCGCGCCGAGGGATGCGCGCGAGTCCGCGATCAATGCTGCGGCAGCATGCCCAGCAAGGCATCTACAGGCATGTCGCGGCCATTCAGGCTGAATATGCCGTTTCCGTAGTGCAGGTCGCTGATGATGTCATTGCCCTGGAGCTTGCCCAGGTTGAGCATCATTGCCATGCCGGAAATATTGTTGATCTGACGCACGGCCTGTTGCGCGGCAGCTTCGGGCGGCTGCCCCTGCAATTGCAGAATCGTGCTGCCCAGCTCCGTCAGCATGGGTTTGTTCAGCGTCAGTTTGAGGTCCAGGTTTTTGATGGCCTGACGCACAAAGCTGGCATCGTATTTCTGGGCCTCGGCAGGCAGGGCCAGCGTGAGGGTGAGGTTCAGGCGGCTTTCGCCCTTGTCGTTTTTCCAGACCAGGGGGTCGATGGCGATAGTCGGGTTGTCGGCCAAGAGGGGCAGGCCGGCATTGACCAATTGCTCTATCTGCGCGCGGTCGAAGTCATCCTGCGGGCGGCCTTTTGCCGCGGTTTCGGCGGCCAGGCGCGTATACACCTCATTGAAGGCCTTGACCTTCGCGCCATCGATACGGGCGAACTTCAGCGAAAGCTGCTGGCTGCCCAGCGCGCTGCCATTGATGCTCAGTGAGTTCAGGCCGAAATCTGCCTGGCCGTCGATGAACTGGCCGTTCTCGCTGGCGATGGCCCGGTAATTCAGGCCGCCGATGGCGAAATGGCCGCCGCCTTCTCCCTGCGCTTGCACGTCGATACTGTCCACATGCAGCGTGCTGGAGCCGACGTGATAGCCGTATTGGCTGGCCTTGCCGTCCATGTCCAGCACGGACGGACCCAGCTTCACCAGCATGGGCGTCGTCTGCTCGTCTTCCGGCAGCAGCAGCGTGACCGGCTCCAGGCTGAGTTTGCCCTTGACCGTGGAAAGCTGCTTGCCCAGGTCGCCATCGAAGCGGGCGCCGCCGAAGCTGAGTTTGGGTTCAGCCAATTGCAGGGGGGCGGCTTCGGCCTGCACCGAGGCGCCGCCGCCGTACTTGAGCACGGCGTCAGCGCTCAAGGGGTTCTTGCCCTGGGCGCCGGCAAACAGGGTGCGTGCGGCCTCGGTGTCGGCAATCTGGGCGTGCATATAGGCCATGGTGGGCAGGAAGTGGCCTTGCGCCAGCGAGCCGGCCGGCAGCGGGCCGTGATCGACACGCGCGTCGATTTCCAGGCGTGCGCCCGGCTTCAGAATGCTGGCAGGCAGGCCGCCGGCGCTCAGCCCGTAACGGGCCTGGGTCGAAAAAAAGCCACGCGAATAGGAGAGCTGTTCGAGCTTGAGGCCTTCTCCGGGGAAATTGGCCGTCAGATAGTCGTTGATCTGATCCAGCCGCACCTGGCTTTCGTCGGCCACACGTTGGCCCGTGTACCAGGTGCCTCCCAACCATGCGCCTGCCAGCACAATGACCACGCCAGCGGTTAGCGCCACGCTTTTTTTCATGTTTTCCTCGTTGGTGTTGCGCGCGCCAGGGTGTGAAAACCCTGGCGTGCCGGTCTGCCGCGTGGCGGCAAGGGTAAACCCGAGGAAGTATAGCCCGGGGGCTAAGCCGCCTTACATAGTGTCCAGCGGATAAATAGGCCGTCTGACATGTTTGAACTCGATCTGGCTGTAATCAGAAGTGGTGACGCCCGTGCCCGTGCACTCGATGATCTCGCTTGCCATGCTGGCGAAGCCCGCCCGCCAGTGCACGCGCGATTTCAAGACCACATAGCGCTTTTGCAGCGGATCGATACCGGCCGACAGCAGACAGTTGATGTCAAAGGGCTCTTGGTGGCGCGACACGATGATGATCTCGACCCGCCCGGTGTCCAGCACGACGGTTAGGCCGGTATCGTTGCGCACGCCCCGGTACATGGGGCCGCGATTGAGATACACACCGTCGAAAATCAGTTTGACGCGGCCCGTCACAGCGAGCGGCCGGTTTTCCACCTTGAGCGCAGGCATGGGGACTTTGCCGCCCAGCTGGATCGTGATGGTGTTGCCCACACCCGCCGAGGCGGCCTCCTGCGCGGCCTGCGGATCGCAGATAGCGTAGAACACAACGTTTTCCAGCTCCTGGCGCAGGATCTCGGCCAACACGGTCGTGGTGTCCATCGTGCCGCCCGAGCCGGTATTGTCGAAGTGATCCAGCAGCACGACCGGCCCTTGCGTCAGCGATTTTGCGTGTGCAATGGTGGGTTCGAGCGGCTCCGGGTGGAAGACCCATTTTTCGCGTTGCGTCCAGGCCTGATCCAGCAGCGCGTCGCAATAGGCCTGTGCGGCCTGTGGGTCGTCATTGGTGCAGACCACGGCCGACAGCCCCGCCTCGCGGATGTCCGCGTGCGGAAACCCGACGAATACCGAAGCGGCCAGCACCGCGCCCTGTTCCAGCTCGATACAGCGCGCCTGCAAGGATTTGTTGGGGTCGGCATGGGTGCCCTGGCACATGACGTGGGGCAGCATGGGCACATTGCCCCAACGCATCACGGGTTTGATCTCGCCTTTGAGGGTGCGCACAATCACTTCGGCCGCGCGCACGCCGCTTTCGCGGATGTCCACGTGGGGATAGGTATGGAAACCGGTGACGACGTTCGCGTTCTGGATGATGTCGTCGTAGACGTTGGCGTGCATGTCCAGCGTCACTCCTACGGGTGTGCGCGGGTCGATTTCGCGCAGACGCCTGAGCAATTGGCCTTCGGCGTCCTCGACCCCCTCGGCCACCATCGCGCCATGCAGATCGAGCAAAATGGCGTCATAGCCCCCCTTGCGCACTTCATTGAGGATCAGGCTGCAAAGCTGTTCGTAGGTGGCCGCATCGGTGGGCGAACTGGGCCAGGATTCGGCGGCCACCGGCACGACGATTTCGGCGCCGACGCGGCGCGCCACTTCGATGTAGCCGCCCAGGCCGCTATCGGTGTCTTCGTAGGCGCGGATGGCGCGTTCGCCGCACAGGATTTCCGGGCTGCCGCGAAAAAAACGCGCCAGAGGTGTGGGCACGGGCGAAAACGTGTTCGTCTCGTGCTTGATCATTGCTAACAGCCAACGCATTTACTGCTCCTTGTCATGTCAGGAATGCCTGGATATGCAGGCCAACTCAGGCGGCCGCCTGCAGGGGGCGGAAATTGCGGAAATCCCAGCCGCGCCCCGGCGCGGCATCGATCAGGGCGCGGGTATAGGCGTGCTGGGGATGGGTGAGAACGGTGGCGGCGCTGCCCGTTTCGACGACCTGGCCGCGCTGCATCACCATGATGGTGTCGCAGATCTGGGCGGCCACGCGCAGGTCGTGCGTGATGAACAGCACACCCACGCCGGTCCGCTGGCGCACCTCTTCGAGCAGATCCAGTACCTGCGCCTGCACTGATACATCCAGCGCTGACACGGCCTCGTCGGCCACCAGCACTTCGGGTTCCATGACCAGGGCGCGGGCGATGCAGATGCGTTGGCGCTGGCCTCCCGAGAATTGGTGCGGGTAGCGCTGCATGACGTCCGGGCTCAGGCCGACCACGCGCAAGGTGTCGCCGGCGCGGCGTTCGGCGGCTTCGCGCGCCATGCCGAAGTTGAGCAGGCCCTCGATGATGGACTCGCCGACCGGCCGGCGCGGGTTGAGCGAGCGGTAGGGATCCTGAAACACGATCTGGATGCGTTTGCGCAAGGGGCGAAGCGCGGCGCCCTGCACTCGGGCGACGTCTTCGCCGCCCAGGCAAAGCGAGCCGGCAGTGGGTTCGATCAGGCGTACGATGCAACGCGCGACCGTGGATTTGCCCGAGCCGGACTCCCCCACGATGCCCAGAATTTCACCCCGGCGCAGCACCAGGTTCACATCGGCCGCCGCCACGACAGAATGGCCGCCCGCGCCAAAGAGGCCGCGCTTAGCGCCATAGGTGCGCCCTAAATTCTGCACATGCAAAATGGCCTGCCCGTCGGGGGCGGGCCGCTGTGTCGGGACCAGGCTGGGGACGGAGGACACCAGGCGGCGGGTGTAGGGCTGGCTGGGCCGTGTCAGGATGTCATCGCGGGTGCCGGTCTCGACCAGGTCACCCCGGTTCATGACGACGATGCGGTCGGCGATCTCGGCGACGACGCCGAAGTCGTGCGTGATGAACAGCACGGCGGTGCCCTGCTTCTCCTGTAGCTCCTTGATGAGCGCGAGAATCTGTTTTTGCGTCGTGACATCCAGCGCGGTGGTCGGCTCATCGGCGATGAGCAGCCGGGGCTCCAGGATGAGCGCCATGGCGATCACGATGCGCTGGCGCTGGCCGCCCGAGAGCTGGTGCGGATAAGCGTCGTAAATGCGCTCCACGTCCGGAAGGTGTACCGAACGGAACATCTCCAGCACCTTGTCGCGGCGCTGTGCGCGGTTCATGGTTTTACGATGCAGGCGCAGCACCTCGTCAACCTGTTGGCCCACCCTGTGGACGGGATTCAAGGCGGTCATGGGCTCCTGGAACACCATGGCCATATGGGTGGCGCGCATTTCGCGCAGACGGCGCGGCGAGGCATTGACGATATCCTCGCCATCGATCGTGATCGAACCGGCGCTGACCTTAAGAATGCCGGCGGGCAGCAGGCCCATGACCGCCAAGGATGTGACCGACTTGCCGGAGCCGGATTCGCCGACCACGCAGACTGTTTCGCCCGGGTGGACATCCAGGTTGAACTGGCGCACCACGCGGCTGTCTGTGCCTTGTACTTCGACCGAAAGGTCTCGAATGGAGAGCACCGCATCGCGGTGAGAGGCTGGTTTCATGGTTCAGCTCCGGCGTGCCATCTTGGGATCGAGCGCGTCGCGCAGGGCGTCGCCCAGCATGTTGACCGACAGCACGGTCAGCGACAGGAACAGGCCGGGAAAAAGAATTAGGCCTGGCAGCATGCGGAAATACATGCGACCCTCCGACATGATGTTGCCCCAGGAGGGAATCTCGGGCGGGATGCCCGCACCCAGAAAACTCAGGATGGCTTCGGTCAGCATGGCCGAGGCGAAGACATAGGTGCCTTGGACGGTGAGCGGCGCGATCGTGCTGGGCACCATATGGCGCCACAACAGCAGCGGCAGCGGGGTGCCCAGAGCCAGCGCGGCTTCGACATAGGGCTCTTCGCGCACGCTCAGGATCTGGCCGCGCACCAGGCGCACCACCCGGGGAATTTCGGGAATGGTGATGGCCACCAGCACGGTGGTCAGGCTGGCGCCGCCGACCGAAACGAGCGCGATGGCCAGCAGAATGCCCGGGATGGCCATGATGGCGTCCATCGTGCGCATGATGAGGCCGTCCAGGCTGCGGAACCAGCCGGCCAGCACGCCGATGACCAGTCCGACCGCCACGCTGATGAAGGCCGCGCCCAGGCCCGCCAGGAGCGAGACACGGGCGCCGTACACCACGCGCGACCAGACATCGCGGCCAAAGGCGTCGGTGCCGAACAGATATTCGCCAAAAGGCGGTTTGAGGCGGGCGCCGGGGTTGATGGCGGTCGGGTCTACGGTGCCTATCCAGGGGGCGAAAATCGCGCCCAGGGCCACGAGGATGAGAATGGCCAGAGAAAGCATGACGGGCCAACTGCGCAGTTCCTGGCGTAAACGCTGCCAGGCGCCGGCGTTGGGGCTGCCGCTGCCGGGCAGCGGGGTGTCGTTGATGGCGTCAGTCTGCATGTTCAATACCTGATTCGCGGGTCGAACACCGTGTAGGCGCAATCGACAAGCAGATTGATGAATACGTAAACAAAGGCGAAAAACAGCGTCAGCCCCTGAATGACCGGGTAGTCGCGCGCCAGCACGGCCTCCACCACCAGGCGGCCCAGGCCGGGGATGTTGAATACCGACTCCGTGACCACGACCCCGCTGATCAACAAGGCGATGCCCACGCCGACCACGGTGGCGATGGGCACAGCCGCGTTGCGCAAGGCATGGCCCAGCATCACGCCGGCTTCTCCTCGCCCTTTGGCGCGGGCTGTGCGGATGAAGTCCTCTCCCATGACTTCGATGACGCTGGTGCGCGTAATGCGGGCAATCAGGGCGATATAGACCGTGGATAGCGCGAGCGATGGCAGGATGAGCCGGTGTAGATAGGGCCAGAATCCCTGCGACAGCGGGGTGTAGCCTTGAACGTTGAACCAGCCGAGTTTGATCGCGAAGGCCCAGATCAGCAGATAGCCGGTCACGAACACAGGTACCGAAAACCCCATCACGGAGAAACCCATCACGGCCCGGTCCAAGAGTTTGCCGCGCCGCCAGGCTGCCAGCACGCCCAGCGGCAGGGCGATGAGCAGGGTAAGGATGAGAGTGATGACAGCCAGGCTCAGCGAGGGCTCTAGCCGCTGGCGGATCAGCTCGCGCACGGGCACGCCCGACATCAGCGACGTGCCCATGTCGCCCTGAAGCAGATTGCCTCCCCAGATGAGGAATTGTTTGAGCAGCGGCTGATCCAGGCCCATGGCCTGGCGGATCTGCTCGACACGCTCGGGCGTGGCGCCGTCGCCCGCCATGATGATGGCCGGATCGCTCGGACTAAAGCGCAGAATTGCGAATACGACCACGGCCACCATGATGAGTACTGGAATGGTGGCCAGCAGCCGGCGTAATACGAATGCCAGCATATGTACTTCCCCGTTTTTGTTGTCACGGCCGCCGCCGCAGCCGGCCCGCGCGTGGAACGCGCGGGCTGGGTCAAGCTCAGATCAGGGTGCTTTCTTCACGTTCCAGAAGGCGAACACGGGTGCGTGCACCAGGCCGCTCAGCTTGGAGGAGTACACCGTGGGAACGGACATCTGGCCCAGCGGCACATACAGCCCCTCGTCTACGCCGATGCGCTGCACTTCGTCGGCGATTTTTCTTTGCTCCGCCGGGTCGGAGCTCAGTGCGAACTTGGTGCGCAGCTCCTCGATCTGCGCGAACTCGGGCCAGCCGAACCAGGCGTTATCGCCGCTTGCCGCAGCCGGCGCCGAGCGCACCGGGTCCATGATGTCGGTGGCGTACCAGTTGGTGTTGTGGATATTCCAGCCGCCATCTTTGGGCGCGGCCTTGGAGGCGCGGCGTGTGGCGACGCTTTGCCAGTCCATGGCTTGCAGGTTGACGTTAAAGCCGGCCTTGCGCAGCGCCTGAGCGATTACGACCGGTTGGGCGCTCAAGGTGCCGACATCCGTGGCGTGCATGATGAGGATGGGGGTGTTGTCGTAGCCGGCTTCTTTCAGCAGGGCGCGGGCTTTCTCGATATTGCCAGGGACGGTCATGTCCTTGCCGATATCACTTTGCAGCGGCGTGCCGCAGCCCCACAGTGAGGCGCAGGTCTGCCAGTACTTCGGATTGCCCACCAGGGCCTTCATGACATCCTCCTGGTTGACGGCGTACATCGCAGCCTGGCGGATTTTTTTGTTGTCGAAGGGCGGGTGCTTGAAGTTGAAGCGGTACATGGTGAAGTAACCGACCGGACTCAGGGTTTCTTCCTTGAGGTCTTTGTTGCCTTCTACCATGGGCAGCAGGTCATAGGGGAACTGCTCGACGAAATCGATCTCGCCATTGAGCAGGGCATTCGCCGTGGTGAGCGCGTCGGGCATCACTTCCCATACGACGCGATCGACATTGACGACCTTGCCGCCAGCCAGCGCGCTGGCCGGTTCTTTGCGCGGTACATAATCGGTGTTCTTTACGTAGACGGTCTTTACGCCCGGCTTGAATTCCGCCACCTTGAAGGGGCCCGAGCCCGTCATGTCGGTGATGGGCTGGCCGATCGGCATTTCGGCAATGCGCTTGGGCATCATGAAAGCCGCCGTGCCGGTAGGCTTGGACAGGGCGCGCAGCGCCAGATCCGTCGGTTCTTTCATGACGATGCGAAACTGCTTGTCGTCTATCGGCTCGATCTTGTCGGTAAAGCGCAGCAGGGTGCGGCCCATGCCGTCGCCCGCGGCCCAGCGCTTGATCGAGGCGACGCAGTCATCGGCCGTGACCGGTTTGCCGTCATGCCATTTCAGGCCGTCACGCAGAGTCATGGTGTAGGTTTTGCCATCGGGCGAGACCTCCCATTTTTCCAGCATTTGCGGCTGAATCTTGTTGTCGGCGTTGGTGGCCAGCAGCGTGTCGTAGATCATGTAGCCGTGCCACGTCGTGATGTAGGCCGTGGTGGCGTGAGGATCGGTAAGGCGTAATGGCGAATGCATGACCGCCTTGATGGCGGTGTCGGCATAGGCGCCATGCGCCGCCATCATTGTGGCTCCGGCGACAAAGGCTGCGCGTACGAACTTCAGCATGGATATTCCCCTGATTCTGCAAGCAGGCGGCATGACGCCACCCTTGTTGTGAACATGCCGTGCAATACGGCGTTTAGGGCGTTACACGGCCGGAGAATTCCGGTCCGCAGGGTGCCATTCTGATACCGTGCCGCAAGCGTGTCCATGGCTGTTTCTCCGCATCCATGAGCATCGATCCGGGGGCGGCGCACACCAGTATCCTATCGGCGATGTCGGTGAAGTCGGCACGAAAGTGCGCCGTGCTCTTGAGCACCAGAATCGCGGCTCTTCTGGGCTCGATGTCAACGAAGCGGAACATCTCCTGGTCGGCCATTTGCACCTTGATGGAGGCCACCACGATGCGGATGCCATCGATGCGCAGGCAGGCGCTGGGTCCGAGATCCATATGGAAGCCACGATAGAAAGCGCCATGGGTATCGAAGCGGCCGTCCGATATTTTCTCGACCAGGAAATCGGCCGATAGCGGTTCGTCTCCGGGAATGCCCGAGTGTCCGCCCAGTGCGAGGCGCACCGTATTGCCGACGCCAGCGCGGTGCGCCGCCATCGCCGCAGCCGGGTCGACGATCAGGCCGATGGCGGCATGGCGCGCGCCGTGGCGTATCAGGGCGCGCAATATCCCCGTGGTATCCGAGCTGCCGCCCGCGCCTGGGTTGTCCTGCACGTCGGCGATGACGACCGGCCGCATGGCGTCCGCTGCGATGCGCATGGCTTCCTGCACGGCCTGATCCGGGTCGTAAATCGGGCCGCCGAAGTCTTCTTCGGCGTTCAGAACTGCACGCGTCATTTCATCTGCGGCGGCGTCGGCCGCGCTTTGACTCTCGCCATAGGCCCAGACGGCCGGGGCGCACTCGGGGAAGTCCGCCGCCGGAAAACCGGTGGCGAAAGACAGGCTCAGGGCTGAGCGGTCTTCGATATCGCCCAGCAGCCGGTATAGGCTGCGCGCCGGTTCGATGTCGGTGGATTGCCAGCACAGTGAAATCAGGAAAGGTAGCGAACGCAGGGCCACGTAAGGGCGGGGCATCCCGTCGAGCCGCTTTTGCAGAAACTGCGCGGTACGCGCCCCAGTCTCGGCCATATCCACGTGGGGATAGGTGCGATAGCAGGTAAGCCCGTCGGCATGGCGGATCATGGCGCGCGTGACATTGGCGTGCAGGTCCAGACTGGCGACGAGCGGCACGTCGGGGCCGATCAGTGCGCGCACCCGGCGCAGCATCTCACCCTCGCCGTCATCCAGATGCTCGGCCACCATTGCGCCATGCAGGTCGAGGTAGACCGCGTCCAGCGGCATGGCCTGGCGCAGGCCGTCGAGAATAAGCGCGCTGATGCGTTCGAAGGCATCACGGGTGACGGGGCCAGAGGGGCTGGCCGCTGCCCAGGTAGTGGGCAGGAGCGTATGCCCTGACATCGCTTCGATGAAACCGGCGATGGGAATGTTGGCCCCCGCGACCGCGGCGAACATGGCCGGGCCGCTGACCAGACGGGGCCAGCCGCCGCCTTTGTCTGCGAAGTCCTCCCATGCAGCCTTGGATGGGGCGAAGGTATTGGTTTCGTGCTGAAAGCCGCCTATTCCTATTCGCATCGGTTCTTCCCCTGCATGAGTGAGGTTATGGCTTGTGTTGCAACGAAGGTGATGCGTTGGGTGGCGATGGGCTTGTGGGGCGGGCCAGGCCCGCCCCACCGCTCATTTGGCGACTGGCATGGTGAACTCGGCGCCTTTGGCGATGCTGTCAGGCCAGCGTTGCATCACGCTCTTGTAGCGGGAGTAAAAGCGCACGCCCTCTTCGCCGTAGGCGTGGTGATCGCCAAACAGCGAACGCTTCCAGCCGCCGAAGGAGTGCCAGGCCATGGGCACTGGAATCGGCACATTGATGCCGACCATGCCCACCTTGATCTGGCGCGCAAAGGCCCGGGCAATGCCGCCGTCGGAAGTGAAGCAGGACACGCCATTGCCGAATTCGTGGCTGTTGATGAGCGCTACCGCCGAAGCGAAGTCCGGCACCCTGACGACGCACAGTACCGGGCCGAAGATTTCTTCGCGATAGATATTCATTGCCGGGGTGACGTGGTCGAACAGGGTGCCGCCCAGGAAGAAGCCGTTTTCGTGGCCAGGCACCGTGAGGCTGCGGCCGTCGGCCACCAGCGTGGCGCCCGCCGCGATGCCGTCTTCGATATAGCCCAGCACTTTTTTGCGATGCTGGGGGGTGACCAAGGGGCCCATTTCGGCGTCCGGCGACATGCCGTCTTTTACGACCAGGGCGGCCACGCGAGGCTTGAGGCGTTCGATGACCTGATCCGCCACATCGCCCACCGCCACCGCGACGGAAATCGCCATGCAGCGCTCGCCTGCCGACCCGTAGGCCGCACCCATGAGCGCATCGGTAACCTGATCGAGATCCGCATCGGGCATGACGACCAGATGATTCTTCGCGCCGCCCAGGGCTTGAACCCGTTTGCCGCGCCGCGTGCCTTCGGCATAAATATATTCGGCGATGGGCGTGGAGCCCACGAAGGAAAGGGCTTCGACATTGGGATGGGCGATCAGCGCATCCACGGCGATCTTGTCGCCTTGCACCACGTTGAATACGCCGTCGGGCAGGCCGGCCTGTTTGAGCAGCTCGGCCAGGCGCAGCGATACCGAGGGGTCGCGCTCGGAAGGCTTGAGAACGAAGGTGTTGCCGCAGGCCAGCGCCACCGGGAACATCCAGCAGGGCACCATCATGGGGAAGTTGAACGGGGTGATGCCGGCCACCACGCCCAAGGCTTGGCGCATGCTCCAGTTGTCGATGCCTCCGCCGATCTGGTCGCTGTACTGGCCCTTGAGCAGTTGCGGAATGCCGCAGGCGAACTCGACCACCTCGATGCCGCGGGTGACCTCACCCTTGGCATCGGAAAAAACTTTGCCGTGTTCACGCGTGATCAGGGTGGCCAATTCGTCCTGGTGCTGGTCAAGCAAAGCCTTGAAGTTGAAGAGAATGCGGGCGCGCTTGAGCGCCGGTGTTTCCGACCAGGAGGGGAAGGCGGCATGGGCGGCGGCTACTGCCGTGTCGACGTCTTCGGCCGAAGCCAGCGCGACGCTGTTGATGACTTCGCCCGTCGAGGGGTTATAGCCCTCGGTAAAGCGTCCGGAGCGGCCTTCATAGCGTTGGCCGTTGATGAAATGAGTAAGCTTGTTCATGGGCGCTGCAAAGAAAGAGGGCGGGCCGTGCCCGCCCGTTGGAATCAGGCGATATCGTTGAGAACGCTGTGGATCGTATCGAAGATTTCGTTGATCTGGGCCTCGCTGACGATGAGCGGCGGCGAGATCGCCAGGATGTCGCCGGTGTAGCGCACCAGTAGGCCGCGGTCGAAACACTTCTGGAAAACTTCGGCCGCGCGGGCGCCGGGCGCGCCTGTGCGCGAGCCGAGTTCTATCCCCGCCACCAAGCCGATATTGCGCACATCGATCACATGATTGGCTTCGCGCAGCCTGTGTGCGGCGCGCTCGAAGGCCGGGGCCAGTTCATGCGCGCGCTGGAACAGGCCTTCCTTGCGGTAGATGCCGAGCGTGGCAAGAATCGCGGCGCTGGCCAAGGGATGGGCGGAGTAGGTATAGCCGTGGAAAAACTCGATTCCGCCCTGCACGCTGTTGACGATCGTGTCATGGACTTCGCGCCGGACGGCGACGGCGCCTGCCGGGATGGCGGCGTTGCTGACACCCTTGGCCATGGTGATGAGATCGGGCGTGACGCCGAAATATTCGGCGGCGGTGGAGGCTCCCAGACGGCCAAAAGCGGTAATGACTTCGTCGAAAATCAAGAGAATGCCGTGGCGCGAGGTGATCTCGCGCAGGCGCTGTAAATAGCCTTTGGGCGGGATCAGCACGCCTGTCGAACCCGCCATGGGTTCGACCACGACGGCCGCGATGGTGGAGGCGTCATGCAGCGTCACGATGCGTTCCAGCTCGTCGGCCAGATGGGCGCCCCATTCTGGCTGGCCTTGCGTGAAGGCGTTTTTTTCCAGGTTGTGCGTGTGCGGGAGGTGGTCGACTGCCGGCAGCAGCGCGCCCGAAAAAGTCTTGCGGTTGCCGGGGATGCCGCCTACTGAAATGCCGCCGAATCCGACGCCGTGATAGCCGCGTTCGCGGCCCACCAGGCGTGTACGCTGGCCTTCGCCTCGCGCGCGGTGATAGGCCAGGGCGATCTTCAGCGCGGTATCGACCGACTCCGATCCCGAGTTGGTGAAAAAAATGCGGTCCAGACCCTCGGGCATGAAGGAGGCCACAGCCGTTGCCGCCTCGAAGGCGCTCGGGTGGCCCAGCTGGAAGCCGGGCGCATAGTCCAGCTCGCCGGCCGTCCGGGCGATCGCCTGCACGATTTCGTCTCGGCAATGGCCGGCGTTCACGCACCACAGCCCTGCCGTGCCATCCAGGATCTGCCGTCCGTCAACCGCGGTGTAGTGCATATCCTTGGCGCCCGCCAGGAGGCGGGGCTGGGCCTTGAACTGGCGGTTGGCCGTAAACGGCATCCAGAGGTGGGAAAGGTCGGGCAGGCCGGCGGGGGCATTCATGGCGGGCTCCAGGGGAGAACGGCACGGCGCGACAGGCGCCGGGCTCATAGGGGATGCCGAGGATTCTCTGCCGCCGCTCCCGGAATGAAAATATACAATCTGATCAAAACTCAGAAGCTGTATTGGTATTTTCAGATCAACTGTACAGATAACCTATGGATTTCCTAGCGATACGCTCCCGTAAACAGGGACCCACCCTGGTGGAGCAGGTGGTTCAGGCCTTTGCCCGCGCCATCGAGCAGCAGGTCTTGCGTCCGGGTATGTCCGTACCCTCTGTGCGTGCGTTCGCCCGCGAGCATGGTTTGAGCACCTTTACCGTGGCCAGCGCCTATAACCGGCTGGTGGCACGCGGCTGGCTTGCCGCCCGCCCGGGTTCTGGCTATCGGGTGCTGGGCTTGCAACGGCAGCCGGCGCTTCGTCCCGCCGGCTGGTCGCCGCCAAGTTTGAACACGGATTGGCTGTTATCGGATATCTATGCCGACCATTCCATTCCCATCAAGGCGGGTTGTGGCTGGCTGCCCGGAGAGTGGCTGAACGAAGAGGGTTTGCATCAGGCTTTGCGGCATATGGGCCGCGTGCCGGCTTTACGCATTTCCGGCTATGGCCATCCTCTGGGCTATGCGCCGCTGCGGGAAAGCATTGCCGCCGGATTGGCGCAGCACGGTCTGCTGGCCGCACCAGACCAGATTGTGCTGACGCAGGGCGTCACGCAAGGCCTGGATATCGTGATGCGCAGCCTCTTGCAGCCGGGCGATACCGTGCTGGTCGAACAACCCTGTTATGCCAATCTGCTTCAGCTATTGCGGCTGGCGGGCATACGCGCGGTCGCGGTGCCCAGAAACGAGGCCGGACTGGATCTGCAGGCCCTCGATGAGGCCGTGCGCACGCATCGGCCACGCGCCTTGTTCGTCAATACGGTGTTGCAAAACCCATCGGGCACCACCCTGTCCATGGCCAATGCCTTTCGGCTGCTGCAATCGGCCAATCAGCACGGGTACTGGATCATCGAAGACGATATTTCCCGTGAACTGCAACCGGGTCTTGCGCCGCTTCTGGCTGCGCTGGATGGCGCGGAATGCGTGATCTACCTCGGCGGCTATTCCAAAATCATCAGTCCGTCGGTGCGGGTGGGCTATGTGGTGGCGCATCGGGACCTCGCCCGCGATTTGGCGCGCACCAAAATGGCGACTGGCCTGACCTCGCCCGAAATCATGGAGCGCGTGGTGCATCAGGTCATCCGCGAGGGACGTTACCGGGCGCATATCCAGCGCACCCGCGAGCGGCTGGCGCAAGCCCATGCGCAGGTCGAGCGTCAACTGGACGATTCGGGTTTCGAGATTGCCGCTCGTCCGCAGGCCGGCCTGTTTCTCTGGGCGCGTCCTTCCGGGCGCGCCCAGGGCGCGAGGGCCCTGGCCGAAGCCGCGCTGCGAGACGGCATCTGGCTGGCGCCAGGCTGCTATTTCGATGCGGCGCAGGCTGACACACCATGGCTGCGTTTCAACGTCGCGTACAGCAACAAGCCCGCGCTGTGGCGTTTCTTACGTCAACGACAGGCTTGAGCGGCATCGTCTATGACTCGGGCGGGCAGGGAAGACGGCCCTAGCGATTTCCACTAGCGATTCCGTTCGTAAACGACGAAGTCGTAGTGATAGCCGTTTTCTTCGGGCTGGGGTTGGCGTGAGGTTTCACGCCATTCCGTTTGCGCTAGGGGAGGGAAGTAGGCGTCGCCTGCCACATTGGCCTGAATTTCCGTGGCGATGATCCGCGTGGCCAGCGGCAGCGCCTGGCTGTAGATCTGGGCCCCGCCGATGACGAAAACCTCGTCGGCCTCGGCCATCTTCAGCGCGGATTGCAGGTCGGGCACGACGATCGCGCCTTCTGCGCGGTAATCCGGATTGCGGCTCACCACAATATTTTTTCGGCCGGGCAGGGGGCGTCCCAGCGACTCCCAGGTATTGCGGCCCATCACGATGGGGTGACCCAGGGTGCTGCGCTTGAAGTGCGCCAGGTCGCCAGGCAGCCGCCAGGGCAGGGTGTTGTCGCGGCCGATGACACGGTTGCGGGCGTAGGCGACGATCAATGTCAGTTGAGCCATGGTCAAACCGCCATCGGCGCCGTCAGCGGCGCATGGTGCTGATAGCCTTCCAGGCTGAAGTCGCTCGGTTCGACGTGCTCCAGCCACTCGGGCTCATAACGCTGCGTCTGGCGGAAGTCTGGGATGCGGTCTGACAGCAGCAGGCGCGGCGACGCATGCGGCTCGCGCTTGAGCTGTTTGCGCAGCATGTCGAGATGGTTTTCGTAGATGTGCGCGTCGCCGATGAAATAGCTGAACCATCGCGGCGTGTAGCCGGTCAGGCGGCCCACCAGGTGCAGCAGCGCCGCGCCTTCAGTCAGGTTAAACGGCGTACCCAGGCCGACATCGTTGGAGCGGATATACAGGCAGAGCGAGATTTCGCGCGTGCTGGCGTTGGGCAGAAACTGATAAAGCAGGTGGCAGGGCGGCAGGGCCATTTCCTCGATCTGCGCCCAGTTCCAGCCATGAAACAGAATGCGCCGGTCGGAGGGGTTGCGGTGGATGGTGTCCAGGCACTGGCGCAGCTGATCCACGGCCTTGTAGAGCAGCACCTGCGGCACGCCCGCTTCATCTAGCTCGGCCACTTTGGCGTAGCCGCGGCTGAGCGCGTCGCTGATCTGCGCCTGCCGGTCAGCGCGGAGCAGCTTGTAGGCTGGCCAGTTGCGCCACTGCACGCCATAGACGGGGCCCAGGTCGTCCAGACCCTCGCGATAAGGGTTGTTCAGCCATTGGCTGTTTTCATTGGCGTTCTGGTCCCAGACCTTGCAGCCCAGCGCCCGGAAGTCGGCGGCGCTGCGTGCGCTGCGCAGAAAACCCACCAGTTCGCCGATGGCCGATTTGAAGGCCAGCTTCTTGGTGGTAACCGCCGGGAAGCCTTGTTGCAGGTCGAAGCGCAGCATGGCGCCGGGCAGGGACAGGGTGCGCACACCGGTGCGGTTTTCCTGCCATGCGCCCTGGTCAATAATGGACTGGACGAGGTCTAGATACTGTCTCATGGCTGTAGTGGGCGCATCGTGCGCCGGTGGGCAAAACGGAAAATCAGGCGGCGGCCGTGTCGACGATCTCGACCGAGAAGCTGAGGGCTGCGGTTTTTTCGAGCATGGCCGAGGCCGAGCAGTACTTTTCGTGGGAGAGCTGCACGGCACGTTCAACGGCGGCGCGCGGCAGATTGCGGCCTGTCACGGTGAAGGCGAAATGAATGCGGGTGAATACCTTGGGGTCCGTGTCTGCACGGTCGGCCTCAAGTTTGACACTGCAACCGCTGACATCATGGCGGCCGCGCTTGAGGATCAGCACCACGTCGTAAGCCGTGCAGCCGCCGGTGCCGGCCAGCAGCATCTCCATCGGACGCGGGGCGAGGTTGTGGCCGCCCCCGTCGACGGCGCCGTCCATGGCCGTGACGTGGCCGCTGCCAGTGGTCGCCATAAAGAGCATGCCCGAGGGGCCGCCCCAATCGATTGTGCATTCCATCGCGGTAATCCTTGTGCGGGAGAGGGGCGCTTGCGCCCGGTCAAAGGGCGATCATACCTGTTGGCTACAATCTTGAGCGGAGTGCCCCGGCTGCCTTCAGGGGCGGTGCGCATAGAAAGGAGTCGCCATGAATTACGCCAGTCCCCGCCATGCGGGGCCCTTGGATGCCTTGCTGATCGAGGTGGATCGCGCTTTGCAGGTTTTGTCGCGCTCGGCGGTGGCCGGGCGGGCGTATCCGGCCCATGCCGCCGAGGCGCCCCTGGCGGACACCGAAAAGCGCCACGCGGCCGGACTGATGCGGGTCAATCATGTGGGCGAGATCTGCGCCCAGGCGCTGTACCGTGGCCAGGCCGTGGCCTGCCGCGATGCCGGTACGCGCGAATTGCTGCGCAAGGCCGCCGCCGAGGAGGTGGATCATCTCGTTTGGTGCGACCGGCGCCTGAAAGAGCTGGACAGCCGTCCCAGCCTGCTCAATCCCCTCTGGTATGCGGGATCTTTCGCATTGGGCGTGGCGGCTAGTGTCGCGGGCGTGCCGCGCAATCTGGGCTTCATGGCGGAAACCGAGCGTCAGGTCGAGGCGCATCTGGATGAGCATTTACGCACCTTGCCTGCGGCGGATGAGCGCTCGCGCGAAATCGTGCGGCAAATGAAGGACGACGAGGCCGGTCATCGTGAAAGCGCCGAGCGGGCGGGTGGCATACCCTTGCCTGCGCCGGTGCGCGGCATCATGCGCGCCATGTCCAAGGTGATGACCGGCACGGCCTACCGCTTGTAGGGGGCGGCTTATGGTGCGACGCCGCATAAGCGGTGGCGCTCGTTTTTGAGGTGGGCTAAGCACCTGAAAATTCGAGGGTTTTCACGCAAGGGTTTCCCCGCGCATGGGGGTGGGGCAGGCTGAATGGTTTTTCCCGCGACAGACTCAAACCCTTGTCCAGCCTGAGTTTTCGCGCTGAATGTGGCTGAATTTCACCGATTTTGCATTGTGAAATCCATTTCCAAAAAAATTCTTGCAACGCACAAAAGAATCCTCTACTATTCCTCACATGGATGCTCAAAACGAAGGCGCAAAGCGCTCTCGTAGCAGTTCCAAGGTAGAGCAAAGAGGTTGTGGCACGTTCCCTCCCGCGCTCCCCCGAACTGTTGGGTTTGTGTAACCCAGGCATGCCAAGCTTGTCTCCTCCACCCTCCTCCTTTGGTGGATTTAGCCCGAGATCGTTAGATCTCGGGCTTTTTTTTATTATTTTTGCCCACTCTCCGCTTCGCTAAGGCCGGTGAGTAGCGCAAGGAGTTAGCCATGACCGTGTCGCCCGGCGGCCAGCTTGGTGTTTTCCCTTAAATTTCCCGGCGTATCCAGTAGGAAAGTTCTACAATTAATGGGTATCGGCCATATCATGTACCGATAGCTAGGCGGCCTGAGATGAAGGCGTTACTTTCTGTACTTGTGACTTGCACTTGAATATCTCTCCCATATATGGGCGTTACACCTGCCGCACATAATTGCGGTCTTGTCTCGATAGACCATCCAAAGGTGATCCTGTGACCTGGTTCTATATCTGCGTGGTCGCATTCATGGTGGGGGGGCTCATCGTCGCGTCGGAACGCTGGCATGGCGCCTTTACCGGTGACAACGATCTCAACAAGCCTCAGGCGTCTCACACCCGTTCGACGCCGCGCGTCGGGGGGCTGGCGGTGCTCGCCGGCACCTTGGCCGGCTTGTTGGTGCTGGGTCCCAGCAACATGACGCTGACCTGGCTGTGGCCGGCCCTGTTCGTTGCCGCGCTGCCCGTATTCGTGGCCGGTCTGCTCGAAGACATCACCAAAGATATCGGCGCAAGCAAACGCCTCTTGGCGGCCTTCGCGTCGGCGGCCATCGCCTGGTGGCTGCTGGGCGGTGTGTCGCGGGTAGGGATTGCGCCGGTGGACTGGGTGCTTTCCTTCTGGCCGGTTTCGCTGCTGTTCACGGTTTTCGCGGTGGGCGGCTGTACGCATGCGCTGAATATCGTTGATGGCATGAATGGCCTGGCGGGGATGGTCGCCACGCTGATGTCCGTGTCCATTTGTCTAGTCGCGTTGCAGGTGGGTGATATGCCCATCTTCATGATCGCTGCGGCGCTGGCCTCGGCGACGCTGGGCTTTCTGGTCTGGAATTTTCCGTTCGGACGTGTATTTCTGGGCGACGGCGGGGCCTATTTTCTGGGCTTTATGCTGGCTGAGCTGGCGGTGTTGCTGGTGGTGCGCAATCCCTCGGTTTCGCCGTTTTACGCTTTGGCCGTGCTGTTTTATCCGGTGTTCGAAACCGGATTCTCGATCTGGCGCCGCCGTTTCAAGCGCGGCGTGCCGGTAGACCAGCCCGATGCCTTGCACCTGCATCAGTTGGTGTTCCGCCGTCTGGTCCGTGTGACGTTCAGCCGCCGCAGCCGTCATGCCGTACCGGCGCTGTGCAATGCGCTGGCTTCGCCCTATATGTGGGTGCTGGCCTTGATCGGCCTCGTGCCGGCCACGATCTGGTGGGATAACGCCTGGGTACTCTGCGCGAGCCTGCTGGTTTTCGCCGGGGTCTATATCTGGCTTTACATCAGGCTGGTCTCCTGGCGCAGGCCGGGTTGGCTGCTGCTGCCTTCCGTGCTGCGCACGCATTGACAATCCAGACGCCCGCTTTGGCGGGCATATTCCACGAAATTCTATTTTTTTTGATTCCGTAGCCGCCATACGGTAACTGGGAGATTTACCTTGCGTATTCAAGATGTGAAACTGGCCGTAGTGGGTTTGGGCTATGTCGGTCTGCCGCTGGCGGTGGAATTCGGCAAAAAGCGCTCCGTTATCGGTTTTGACATCAACACGCGCTTCTATTTTTTTTGATTCCGTAGCCGCCATACGGTAACTGGGAGATTTACCTTGCGTATTCAAGATGTGAAACTGGCCGTAGTGGGTTTGGGCTATGTCGGTCTGCCGCTGGCGGTGGAATTCGGCAAAAAGCGCTCCGTTATCGGTTTTGACATCAACACGCGCCGTATTGACGAGTTGCGAGCGGGTCGTGATCACACGCTTGAAGTCGATGATCAGGAACTGGCCGAGGCCAAGCATCTGCGCTATACGACGGACCGCGCCGAACTGGGGCAGGCCAATGTTTTCATCGTGACGGTGCCTACCCCGATCGACGAGTACAAGCAGCCTGACCTGACCCCCCTGGTCAAAGCCAGCGAAACCATCGGCGCCGTGCTCAAGCGCGGCGATATCGTGATCTACGAATCGACCGTCTATCCGGGCGCCACGGAAGAGGATTGCGTGCCGGTGCTGGAGAAGGTTTCCGGCCTGAAGTTCAACGTTGATTTTTACGCCGGCTACAGCCCCGAGCGCATCAATCCGGGCGACAAGGCGCACCGTGTTTCCACCATCAAGAAAGTGACCTCCGGCTCGACGCCTGAGGTTGCCGAACTGGTCGATCAGCTCTACAAGGAAATCATCGTTGCCGGCACGCACAAAGCGTCCAGCATTCGCGTGGCCGAGGCCGCCAAGGTGATCGAGAACACGCAGCGCGATGTCAACATCGCCCTCATCAATGAGCTGGCCCTGATCTTCAACAAGATGGGGATCGACACGGAAGCGGTGTTGCAGGCGGCGGGGACGAAGTGGAACTTCCTGCCTTTCCGCCCGGGCCTGGTCGGCGGCCATTGCATTGGCGTGGACCCCTACTACCTGACGCACAAAGCGCAGTCCATCGGCTACCACCCGGAAATCATTCTGGCCGGCCGTCGCTTGAACGATTCGATGGGCGGCTATGTCGTGTCGCAGCTGGTCAAGTGCATGACCAAAAAGCGTCTGCATGTTCAGGGCGCTAAGGTGCTGGTGATGGGTTTGACCTTCAAGGAAAACTGCCCTGACCTGCGCAATACGCGCGTGGTGGACATCATCCGCGAGCTGGGCGAATACAACGTCGACGTGGATGTTTACGATCCCTGGGTCGATGCCCAGGAGGCGCAGCACGAATATGGCATTACGCCGGTTGCTGAGCCGGTCGAAGGCAGCTACGACGCCGTCATTCTCGCGGTGGCGCATCACCAATTCGTCGAAATGGGCGCCGAAGCCATCCGCAAGCTGGGCAAGCCCGAGCATGTGTTGTACGACCTGAAGTATGTCCTGATCGCCCAAGAATCGGATCTGCGTCTGTAATCCGTAGAAGGAATTGCCACCATGACGACACGCTACGACGCCGTCCGTGCGGACTTGCAGGCCCGGCCACGCAAATGGCTGGTGACGGGTTGTGCGGGGTTTATCGGCTCCAATCTGATCGAAACCCTGCTCAAGTTGAACCAGACCGTTGTCGGTCTGGACAACTTCGCGACCGGTCATCAGCGCAATCTTGATGAGGTGCGCGGGCTGGTGACGGCCGAGCAGTGGGCGCGCTTTACCTTCATCGAAGGCGATATCCGCGATCTGGATACCTGCCGCCGCGCGGCCGATGGGGTGGACAAGGTGCTCCATCAGGCTGCCCTGGGTTCGGTGCCGCGTTCGCTGAATGACCCGATCACCACCAATGCGGTGAATATCAGCGGTTTCCTGAATATGCTGGTCGCTGCGCGCGACGCCAAGGTCGGGGCCTTTGTCTATGCGGCCTCCAGCTCGACCTATGGCGACCATCCGGCGCTGCCCAAGGTCGAAGAGAATATCGGCCGTCCGCTGTCGCCTTACGCCGTGACCAAGTTCGTTAATGAACTTTACGCCGACGTGTTTGCGCGTTCCTATGGTTTTACGACCGTCGGTCTGCGTTATTTCAACGTCTTTGGCCGGCGTCAGGACCCTAATGGCGCTTATGCGGCCGTCATCCCTAAGTGGACGGCGGCGATGATCCAGGGCGAAACCGTGGTCATCAATGGCGATGGCGAAACCAGCCGGGATTTCTGCTATGTCGATAATGCCGTGCAGGCCAATATTCTTGGCGCCATGGCGGACGACGAGGCGCGCAATCAGGTCTACAACGTGGCCTATAGCGGACGCACCACGCTGAACCAGCTCTTTGATTTTCTGAAGACCTCGCTGGGGCGTCAGGGCGTGGCCTATGACAAACAAGCCGAGCATGCGGATTTCCGGGCGGGTGATGTGCGTCATTCCCAGGCAGACATCAGCAAGGCGGGCAGGTTGTTGGGTTATCAGCCGGCGTTCGACATCCTGCAAGGGCTGGACGCCGCGATGCCCTGGTACACGCAATTCCTGCGTTGATTTGAAAGCCCTTCTGCGCAAATTCGGCGGCATACACCCGGACCACCAACGCATCTTCAGGGGCGCGTTCCGGGTCGCCGTATTTCTCATCCTTGGCAAGGCTGCCGGCGCCATCAAAGAGATGGCGGTCGCCTATCGCTACGGCATCAGCGATGCCGTAGACGCCTATCAGTTCGCCCAGACCATGGCGACCTGGTTGCCCGTCACCATCGTGGGCGTGCTGTCGGTCGTGCTCATCCCGGTGTTGGTGCGCCTGCGCCGCGAGGGCGGCGCCGAGCGCGACCTTTTCGTGAGCGAGTTGCAAGGCTGGACCTTGCTGGGCGGTCTGCTGCTGGCCGGCCTGACCTGGCTGGGCTGGCCCTATGTGCTGGCCTGGCTCGGGCCGGGCCTGTCGAGTGCGGTCGCGGGCATGACGCAAGAACTGCTCTGGGCTTTTGTGCCCGTCAGTGCCGTCCTGCTCATTGCCGGCATCAGCGCAGCGCGCCTGCGCTCGCACGAGCGCCACGTCAACACCCTGCTCGACAGCGTGCCGGCCGTGACGACGCTGGCCTGGGTCATGCTGGCGGCGGCCGGAGGCGATCAGGTCGGCCCCCTGCTGTGGGGAACCCTGGTCGGCTATCTCATCCAGGCGGTCTGGCTGGCCTGGCTGGCAGCCCGCGCCGATCAGGGCTTCTGGGGGGCGCCGCGTTTGACGCTGCGCTCGCCGCATTGGCCGGAACTCTTGAGCGCGGCCGGTGTGATGCTGGTTGGCCAGGTCGCCATGAGTTTCGTCAACCCGCTGGACCAATACACCGCCGCCAATCTGGGCGGCAATGCCAACGCCACACTGGGTTATGCCAGCCGCCTGCTCTCCCTGGTGCTGGGTATAGGCGCGGTGTCGGTGGGGCGCGCGGCGCTGCCCGTCCTGGCCGATGTCCAGCACCGGGGCGATGGCCTGCGAGCTCGTGCGATGGCTTTGAAATGGTCCTGGGCCATGGTGGGGGCAGGCATCGCGGCCGTGGCGATCGGCTGGCTGCTGGCGCCTTGGGGCGTGGCGCTGCTGTTTGAACGTGGCGCCTTTACCGCGCAAAATACCGAGGCGGTGGCCAGTGTGTTGCGCTGGGGGCTGTTGCAACTGCCGTTTTATTTTGGCGTACTCATTCTGGTGCAATTGCTCGCCAGCCAGGGGCGCTACCGCGTGATGGCCCTGATCGCCGTGGCCAATTTTTTGTTGAAGGCGGTGCTCAATACCGTACTCGGGCCCCGTATGGGGACCGAGGGCATCATGCTGGCGACCAGCCTGATGTATTTCCTCTCCTTTATTTGCTACACGGGAGTGGCCTTGCGTGCGCTGCCCGAGACTGCGGAGCGCAGCTAGATGGCCCGTCGGCGCATCCTGATTTTTATTCATTCGCTGCATGGCGGCGGGGCCGAGCGCGTGGCGGTCGATCTGGCCGGGCATTGGGTGCGCGCAGGCCATGAGGTGATGATTCTCACCCAGGCCGAAGGCGATGCCTATCCGATACCCGAGGGGGTATTGCGGCAGGTTCTGGGGACCGACGGCCGGGGGGGCGCACGCGGTATTCTGGATAATGTGCGCCGCGTGCGCGCCTTGCGCGCCGTGTTGCGTCAGTTCAGGCCGGATATCGTGCTAGGCATGATGACCACCTCGTCCATTCTTGCTGTGCTGGCGGCATGGGGGCTGCCCATCAAGGTGATCGCCACCGAGCATACCCATCCGCCGTCTCAGCAGCTCTCCGGCATGTGGCAGCGCTTGCGCCGTTTGACCTATCCGCGCGCGGCGCGTGTGGTAGCGCTGACACGCGGCACGGCCGACTGGATCGCCGAGCATGTGCCGGGCTCGCGGCTGGCCGTCATTCCCAATCCGGTCCATTGGCCCTTGCCGCGCAACGAACCCCGTTTGCGGCCGCCGACCCTGCCCGGGCGGCACTATTTGCTGGCGGTGGGGCGTTTGCATCCGGACAAGGGCTTTGAGGTGCTGATCGATGCCTATGCGCAGCTCGCGGCCCGCTTTCCCGATTGGGATCTGCTGATTCTGGGCGAGGGTGAGGAACGTGCCCGGCTTGCGGCCCAGGCTGCCGCCCATGGCCTGGGCGAGCGGATCTATTTGCCCGGGCGCGCTGGCAATGTGGCCGATTGGTATGAGTCTGCGGATCTCTATGTTCTCAGCTCACGCTTTGAGGGGCTGTCCAATACCCTGCTTGAAGCCATGGCCAGCGGTCTGGCGCCGGTCTGCTTTGATTGCGATACCGGGCCCAGGGAGATCGTGCGTGATGGCCTGGATGGCGTACTGGTGCGTCCGGTGAGCGACGCGGCCGCCATGGCGCAGGCGCTGGCGGCCCTTATGCAGGATGCCCCTGCCCGGTCGCGGATGGCTGCGCAGGCGCAGACCGCCCGCGAGCGTTTTTCGGCCCGTCATGTCCTCGGACTGTGGCGGCAACTTTTTGACGATGCTCTAGAGAACTGAAAACATCATGTGTGGAATCGTCGGTCTTTGGGGACCCTTGGAAGACAAGACGCGAATCCTGGCCGAAAGCTGCCAGCGGATTCGTTTGCGCGGGCCTGACAGCAAGGGTTTCTGGGAAGATCGTGAGGCGGGCGTAGGCTTTGGCCATGTGCGCCTGGCGATTCAGGATCTGACCGAGGCGGGGCATCAGCCCATGGTGTCCGCTTGCGGTCGTTATGTTCTGACCTATAACGGCGAGGTCTATAACCACCTCGATATGCGCGCCAAGCTGGAGCAGGCGGGGCAGGCGCCCGACTGGCGCGGCCATTCCGACACCGAAACGATTCTGGCCTATGCGGCGGCCTTCGGCGTGCAAGCCATGTTGCGCGACGCTGTCGGCATGTTGGCCATTGCGCTGTGGGATCGCCAGACGCGCAGCTTGACGCTGGCGCGCGACCGCATGGGTGAAAAACCCCTGTACTACGGCTATGTTGGCGCCAATCTGGTGTTTGCTTCGCAGCTCAAAGGCCTGTCGCCGGTGCCGGGGTTTGGCCGGCAGATCGACCGCAATGCGCTCGCCTCCTTTATGCGGCACAACTATGTGCCAGCGCCGCAATCCATCTACGAAGGCATTCGCAAGCTGCCTGCCGCAAGCTGGGTCGTATTCAGCGAAGCGCAGCTTCGCGCCCGTGAAATGGCCCCGCCTCAGGCCTATTGGTCGGCGCTGGAAGTCGCGGATGCGGGTCAGCGCCAGCCCAGGCGCTTTGCTTCCGACAATGAAGCCACCGATGCCTTGCAGGAGGTGTTGTTGCAGGCCGTGCGCGGCCAGATGCTCTCCGATGTGCGTCTGGGGGCTTTTCTGTCGGGGGGTATTGATTCGTCCACGATCGCCGCGCTCATGCAAAGCCAAAGCAATGCGCCGGTGCGCACTTTCGCTATCGGCTTTCATGAAAAGGAATACGACGAGGCGCAGCATGCCAAGGCGGTCGCCGCCCATCTGGGCACGGATCACTCCGAGCTCTACGTGACGCCCAAGGATGCCCTGGATGTGGTGCCGCACCTGGCCGACATTTATGACGAACCCTTTGCCGACTCCTCGCAAATTCCGACTGCGCTGGTCACACGCATGGCGCGCGAGCACGTGACCGTGGCCCTGTCCGGAGACGGCGGCGATGAGTTGTTCGGCGGCTATTCGCGTTATCTGCGCGTGGCGCGCTGGTGGGATCAGTGCGAACGCTTGCCCGCGCCGCTGCGCGCCCTGGCGGGGGCGGCCATGCGCGGTTCGACCCGTTTGCCAGGCGCTGGGGCATGGCGCGGCAAGGTGGGCAAAATGGGAGAACTGCTGCGGGCCCGGTCTCAGGGGGAGTTCTATCGTTTATTCGTGTCCTATTGGTCGGACCCCGCCCGTGTCGTCAAGGGGGGGGAGGAGCCGCCGTCGCTGTTTGAGCAGCCGCTCAGCGGCCCCTTGTTTGAAGCCATGATGAAGCTCGACACGGTGACCTATATGCCTGACGACATTCTGGTCAAGGTCGACCGTGCGGCCATGGCGGTCAGCCTGGAGACCCGTGTGCCGCTCATCGATCATCGTGTCTATGAGTTCGCCTGGAGTCTGCCGTTCAATTACAAGCTGCGCGGCGGCACCGGTAAATGGCTGTTGCGCCAGGTGTTGTATCGCCATGTGCCTCAAAGCCTGGTCGATCGTCCCAAGCGCGGCTTTGCCGTGCCGCTGGCTTCCTGGCTGCGCGGTCCCCTGCGCGATTGGGCCGAGGCTTTGCTTGATCCTGCCCGCCTGCGTCAGCAGGGCTGGTTCGAGCCCGAACCCATTCTGCGCAAATGGCGGGAGCATCAAAGCGGCCACCGCAATTGGGATAGTCATCTGTGGGGCGTGCTGATGATGCAGGCCTGGCTGGATCGTTATCACAGCGGTCAACTCGGCGAGGGCATGGACCCATGAGGATAGTGCTGGCCGTCAGTTCGATGAATGCCGGTGGCGCCGAGCGCGTGGCGGCCACCCTGGTCAATGCCTGGGCCGAGCGGGGCGACAACGTGACCCTGCTGCCCACGTATTCCGGTGGCGGCCAGTGTTTCTATCCCTTGGCGTCCGCGGTCGAGCTGCTGTGGCTGGCCCAGGCCGTGCCCGCGCAGGGCAGGCTGGCGCCGCTCAAGCGCCTGTTGGGCCTGCGCCGTTTGATCCGTGAGCGCCGCCCGGATGTCGTGGTTTCCTTCCTCACCAACGTCAATGTGGGCGCCATTCTGGCAACACGTGGACTGGATCAGCCGCTTATCGTGTGCGAGCGCACCAATCCTGTCGTTGACACGACGACCGGCAAGGTCTGGCGCCGCTTGCGCCGCTGGCTTTATCCGCGCGCCGATGTGGTCACGGTGCAGGCCAAAGACACCGTCGCGCCCTTTGCCGCTCAGGTGCCGGGCATTCGTCATCTGGCCGTCATTCCCAATCCTTTGCCCCCCGAGCTGCTCGATGCGCCGCTGGCCGATCTCAAGCCCGATGCGCAGGGCCGTAAACGCCTGATGGCGATGGGCCGTCTCGTGCCCGACAAGCAATTCGATCTCTTGATCGATCTGTTTGCGCAGTTGGCGGCCGCGCACCCGGATTGGGATCTCTGGATCTGGGGCGATGGACCGCGCAGGCAGGCTCTGCAAGCCCAGGTCGAGCGTCTGGGTTTGCAAGACCGCGTGCGTTTGCCGGGCCGCACCACCGAACCCTGGGCGGCCTTGTCGGCATCGAGCGCCTTTGTGCTGAGCTCTGCCGTGGAAGGCTTTCCCAACGTCTTGCTCGAGGCCATGGCGAAGGGGCTGCCCTGCGCAACGTTCGATTGTCCCAGCGGTCCGCGAGAAATGACCCGTGACGGCGCCGATGCCTTGCTGGTTGATTCGGCCGCCGCCATGAGCGAAGCCCTGGGCCGTCTCATGAGCGATGAAACCCTACGCGCCGACCTGGGGCGGCGCGCCGCCCTGTCGGTGCGTGAGCGCTACGCCCTGCCCGTTGTGCTTGCGCAATGGGACCGGCTGTTTGCGCTGGCGCGGCACTGAGGTCTGTATGCGCATCGTTCACATCATTACGGGCTTGGGGCAGGGCGGGGCCGAGGCCGTGCTGTACCGTTTGGCCACCTATGCCGAGACCACCACCCGCCACGTCGTGATTTCTCTCACTGATGAAGGCGTTTACGGCGCGCGTCTGCGCGCCGCAGGCATCAGCGTGCATGCCTTGGGAATGGCCCGCGGCCGTGTGACGCTGGGCGGCCTGATGGCTTTGCGCGCCTTGTTGCGCAAAGAGGCGCCCGACGCGGTGCAAACCTGGATGTATCACGCGGATCTCATTGGCGGTTTGGCTGCCCGGCTGGCGGGGATCAAGGCGCTATCCTGGGGGATACGCAATTCCGGTAACCATCTGAATCGCAGCAGCCGATCGGCCAGACTGGTGTTGCGGCTGTGCGCCTTGCTGTCAGGCTGGATGCCGCGCGCCATTGTGTGCGCGGCCCAGGACGCCGCCGACCGGCATCAGGCGCTGGGCTATGACACCGGGAAAATGGTCGTCATCGCCAATGGTTACGACCTCTCCCGTTATGCGCCCGATCCGCTTGCGGGCGAGCGGATGAGGGCCCTGTGGGGAGTGGACGCCGGCACGCCCTTGATAGGCTGTGTGGCGCGCTGGGACCCGCTCAAAGACCACCGCAACCTGCTTGCCGCTCTGGGGCAGTTGTTGCGTGAAGGACAGGCGCCGCGTTGTGTGCTGGTCGGCCGCGGCATGACGCCGGCCAATGCCGAACTAATGGCGCTGATCGATGGGCAGGGCTTGGCGGGTCGGGTGTTGTTGGCTGGCCCGAGCGATGACGTACCGGCCGTGATGAATAGTCTTGATCTGCATGTGCTCTCGAGTTGCGCAGAGGGCTTTCCCAATGTGGTGGCGGAGGCGATGGCCTGCGGCACGCCCTGCGTCGTGACCGATGTGGGCGATGCCGCGTATATCGTCGGCGATACCGGGGTGGTGGTGCCGCCGGAACAACCCGCCGCGCTGGCGCGCGGTATTGCGCAAGGCTTGCGCGAGATGGCCGCAGGGGGCAGGGCGGCTGAGGCCGCGCGCGAGCGCGTGCTGGCTCTTTTCGATCTTGGCCGCATGGTGCGCGCCTACGAGGCCGTGTGGCGGCGTATTGCCGGAGACCGTGTATGAGCCCGACGCGCCTCTTGTTCGTGGTGAATAACCCCGCGTTTTTTCTCTCGCATCGTGTCGCCCTGGCCATTGCCGCCCAGGCTCAGGGCTATGAGGTGCACGTGGCGACGATGGATGGCCCCTCGGTGCCGCAGATTCAGGCTTTGGGCATGATGCATCATGTCATTCCCATGAGCCGCAGCGGCAAAAAGCCGATGGAAGAGCTCAAGACCATGCTGGCCCTGTACCGCCTTTTCAGAAAGCTGCGGCCTGACCTCGCGCATCTGGTGACGATCAAGCCCGTACTTTATGGCGGTATTGCTGCGCGCTTGGCTCGCGTGCCCGCGATGGTGGCGGCGATTTCAGGTCTGGGCTATGTTTTCATGGCCAAAGGGGCTCGGGCGCGTCTGGTGCGGGCCGTTGTCGGCCGTTTTTATCGTCTGGCGCTCGGTCATCCCAACAGCCGCGTGATTTTTCAGAATGCCAATGACCGTGATCTGCTGAGCCGACTGGGCGCCGTCCGGTCCGAGCGGGTCGAGATGATACGGGGCTCGGGCGTCGATTTGAGCCGCTATCGTGCCGAGCCGGAACCGCCCGCGCCGCCGGTCGTCGTCTTGATGGTGGCCCGCTTGCTGCGCGACAAGGGGGTCTATGAGTTTGTCGAGGCGGCCAGGCTGCTCAGGCAGCAGGGGCTGAATGTGCGCATGCGTCTGGCTGGCGGCGTGGATCTGGGAAATCCTGCTTCGATCCGTGCCGATGAAGTGCAGGCCTGGGCGCGCGCCGGCCTGGTGGAAGCCCTGGGCGAGCGCCAGGATATTGCCGAGTTGTATGCGGCGTCCCATATTGCGGTGCTGCCCTCCTATCGGGAGGGCCTGCCCAAGTCTCTGATCGAGGCTGCGGCCTGCGCTCGCGCCGTCGTCACCACAGACGTGCCGGGCTGCCGCGATGCGATCGACCCCGATCAGACCGGCTTGCTGGTGCCGCCGCACGATGCGCCGGCCCTGGCGGCGGCGATCGCCCGGCTGGTGGCCGACCCGGCGCAGCGCCAGCGCATGGGCCAGGCCGGCCGCCGCCTGGCAGAACGAGAGTTCTCGATTGACGACGTATGCCGCCGGCACCTGGCGATTTACGCCGCTTTGCTGGCCCGCTGATTCGCGGTCCGGCGGCTTTGGCAGTCAGCTGCGCCGCGACAGCAGATCCACCCAATAGCGGGTAGACGGATCGGCGCTGGCCATGCCGCTAGGTTTGTCCAGCTCGCCGATGATGCCGCGCGCCAGCGCCTTGCCGAATTCCACGCCCCACTGGTCGAAGGGGTTGATGCCCCAGAGCACGCCCTGCGTGAAAACCTTGTGTTCGTACAGCGCCAGCAGCGCGCCCAGGTTGTGGGCGGTCATGCGCGGCAACACGATGAGTGTGGACGGGCGGCGTCCGGGATGGACGAGGTGCTCCGCCAGAATGCGGGCCTCTGACGGGTCATCGACCCGCGCGCAGGTTTCGGCTAGGGCATCCTCGAATGATTTGCCGCGCAGCAAGGCGGCGCGTTGCGCCAGGCAGTTGGCAATCAGCAGACGGTGATGGTGGTCATAGGTGTGGTCAGCATGCTCGCAGACGATGAAGTCGACAGGCGCTCCCGTCGTGTCCTGGTGCAGCCACTGGAAGAAGGTGTGCTGGCAATCGGTGCCTGTCATGCCCCAGACAACCGGGCCTGTGGGCACGCCTGCGGGACTGCCATCGCGTGTCGCCACTTTGCCCAGCGATTCCATTTCCAGTTGCTGGGCCCAGGGAACGAGATGCGCCAGACGAGAATCGTAGGGCGCGATAGCCAGGCTGTTGAAACCCATCACGCTGCGGTTGGCCAGCCCGGCCAGCGCCATTTGCACCGGGGCATTGGCGGCCAGGGGGGCGCGCAGGAAGTGCTCATCCATGGCGGCCGCGCCGGCCAGCAATTCGTCGAAAGTGTTGTTGCCCATGGCCAGCGCAATGGGCAGGCCGATAGCCGACCACAGCGAATAACGCCCGCCTACCCAGTCCCAGAAACGGAACACATGTTGGGGCGAAATCCCGAAATCCAGCGCGGCGTCGACATTGGCGGTAATGGCGACCACTTGCTTGATCGGGTCCGCCACGCCGGCGTTCTGCAACCAATGAATGGCGACTTCGGCGTTGGCTAGCGGCTCGGTGGTCGTGAATGACTTCGAGGCGACGATGACCAGGGTTTCGTGCGGGTCGAGCTGGTGCATGGCGTCGGCTACGGCATGCGAATCGACGTTGGAGGCGAAGCGCACTTCGCGTTTGAGTCCCTGGTGGCGCAGCGCGCGGGCCACCAGACGCGGCCCCCAATCGCTGCCGCCTATGCCCAGATGCAGCACATATTTATACGCGCCTCTGGCATCGGCTTCGTCGACGAAGCGGCGCAGGCGCTCGCGTTCGTTGAGAATGTCCTTGGCGACGGAGGGCGGGGGCTGCGCCGCTCGCAGCGCGGTGTGCCACGCCGGGCGGTGTTCGGTCCAGTTGGCCTCGCCGCCTTCGAACAACTGCCGGCGCGCCAGCGCGAAGCCCTGCTGTTCGCATAAGGCCAGACCCGCCGCCTCAAGCTGAGGTGAATAGGCTTGCGCCGTGAGATCCACCGACAGGCCGCCGCCTTCGATGATGCGCAGATGGTCGCCACGATGCGAGGCGCCGCGTACGGCTTCCTCGAAAGCTAGCCAGGCGGGGCTGAAAGGGAGAGACTGGGGCATGGCGGATCAGAATGGCAAGCGGGCTTGAGGCGCCAGGCGCAATAGCTCTCGTTTGAACAGGGTTTGAATGCGGGCCAGCGCGTCGGCGTTTTCGGCTTCGAAGCGCAGCACGACCACCGGGGTGGTGTTCGATGCGCGCGCCAGCCCGAAACCGTCGGCGAACTCGGCCCGCACGCCATCGATGGTGATGACCTGTGAGGCGTCGTCGAAACGGCCATGCTCTTGCAGCTCGCGGATCAGCGCGTGAGGCTGGCCTTCTTCCATTTCGAGCTTGAGCTCCGGCGTGGAGACGGCGGTGGGCAAGGCTTCCAGCAGCGCCGAGGGGTTGGCTTCTCGCGCGAGAATTTCCAGCAGGCGCGCCCCGGTATACAGGCCGTCGTCGAAACCGTACCAACGTTCCTTGAAGAAAATATGCCCGCTCATTTCGCCTGCCAGCGGTGCGCCGGTTTCGGCCAGTTTGGCCTTCACCAGCGAGTGGCCGGTCTGCCACATGAGCGGCTGGCCGCCCGCTGCGGCGACCGCCAGGCCCACATGGCGGCTGCATTTCACGTCGTAAATAATGGTTTCGCCGGGGCAGCGCTGCAATACGTCGCGCGCGAAGAGAATCAGTTGGCGGTCGGGCCAGATGATCTGGCCGGATTTGGTCACGACACCCAGGCGGTCGCCGTCGCCGTCAAACGCCAGGCCGATTTCGCAGTCGGTGGTGGCCAGGCAATGGATCAAATCCTGGAGATTGTGGGGGTCCGCCGGGTCCGGATGGTGGTTGGGGAAGTTACCGTCCACCTCGCAGAACAGCTCGGTCACCTCGCAGCCCAAAGCACGGAAGAGCTCAGGCGCGACAGCACCGGCCACCCCGTTGCCGCAGTCGATGGCGATTTTCATGGGCCGGGCGAGTTTGATATCGGAAACGATGCGCTCGATATAGGCCGGCACCAGGTCGGTATTGCGGCCCGTGCCGTGCGCGCTGCCGGCCGGCTGCGGCTGGTTCATGGCATCGCGCAATGACTGCACGGCCTCGCCATACAGGGCGCGGCCGCCCAGCATCATTTTGAAGCCGTTGTACTTGGGAGGATTGTGGCTGCCGGTAATGGCAACGCCTGCGCCCAGCCCCAGGCTATACGCGCCAAAATAAACCAGCGGTGTGGGCACACGGCCGATGTCCAGGGTGTTGACCCCGCCTTCGTGGATACCCTGTTGCAGTGCCGTCGATAGCGCCGGGCTGCTCAGGCGGCCGTCATAACCGATGACCAGCTCCGTATTGCCTGCCTCGCGGGCCCTTGCGGCCAGCGCATAACCAAGCGCGCGCGCAAAATCGGGATCGATGAGGTCAGGGACAGTGCCACGTATGTCATACGCTTTGAATACTGAAGCAGGGTAGTTATTTTTCACGAGGCTTCCTTCTGGCGCGGCCTGGCCGCATTTGATCGCTCGGGGTGATCACCCCCAATTATCTCTTATTTCGGTGGAGCGGGCCGAAGGCGCCCCAGCGTGGACTCGCTCGATGCGCGCCAGCGCGGAACCGGACATTAGCGAAAACTGTGCCGTTTTCGCTGAGAATCGAGCCGTTGACGGGCCTGTCATCACAGAAGTGCTACGCTTACTCGTACGAATTTGAACGGGAGGTGGCTATGGGTGCCAAAGTTTCGTTCCTTACACCCTCTGCCCATATCGTTGGTATGCGCCGTCCGCCGGGCGGGCCGGCCGGCGGCGCCGAACGCAGACTGGATATTCATGTTTTGGTCCAGGAAGATGGCCGCGTCGAGGCCAGCGCCGCCTGGGAGCGCTGCGTCTGGCGGGATCAGCGTGTGCTGATCGCCGAATGCCCGGCGCCCAGGCTGTCCTCGCGCATGGAGGCCACGCTGCGCGAGGTCGCCATACACATCGCCCAGCATCGTGGCTGGCTGGGCCTGGGCACCGTCGTGTTCTCGCTCGACGACGAAAGTGGTTTGTTCCGCATGATCGAGGCCTTGCCTCATGGCCGCATCGGCAAGGCGGCGCTGATGGAGCCGATGGCTGCCCATGCGCTGGAGGTCGGTATCGGCGCTTGCGCCGCGTCCGGTCGGCCGGGCGCCAATTTGCTGGTTTGGGGGGTTACGCGCGGCGATGCCTTGCGGCGTGCTTACCAGGCTATCGGCGATATGCCGGGTCTGGCGGTGCCGGAACGCGCGTTTCTGCTCAATCGCATCGCCTCCCCGGCTTTCTGCTCGGGCCTGACCGGATCGCGGCTGGCGGGGATTTCCGACTGGAGCGATCACCGGGCGGCCAGCTAGCGCGGCTTGACCCTACAATGCGGCCTATCTCTGAATCAGAGTTTTTTCGTCTGCTATGACCCTGCTGCAAGCACTTCAGTCGCTTCTGGGCCCGGCCCATGTACTGACCGGCGAAGACGCCGAACCCTATCTGCTGGACTGGCGGCGACGCTATCGCGGCCGCGCGCTGGCCGTCGTCCGGCCGGGTTCGACCGAAGAGGTGGCGGCGGCCTTGCGTCTGTGCCGTCAGCATGGCGCGCCGGTTGTGCCGCAGGGCGGCAACACCGGTTTGTGCGGCGGCGCGACCCCTGACGACAGCGGCCAGGCTGTGATTTTTTCCACCCGGCGGCTGAATCGCGTGCGCGCCATAGACCGGGATAACGACACCATCACCGTTGAGGCGGGTTGCGTGTTGCAGGCGGTGCAGGAGGCCGCTGAACAGGCCGGGCGCTTGTTCCCGCTCAGTCTTGCGGCCGAGGGCAGCTGCACCATCGGCGGCAATCTCGCGACCAATGCCGGCGGCACCCAGGTGCTGCGCTATGGCAATGCCCGCGAATTGGCGCTGGGTCTGGAGCTGGTGACGGCCGAGGGCGAAATCTGGCACGGGCTGCGCGGTCTGCGCAAAGACAATACCGGCTATGACCTGCGCGATCTGTATATCGGCAGCGAAGGCACCCTGGGCATCATCACGGCCGCCACGCTCAAACTCTATCCCTTGCCGGTGGCCCGCTGCACCGCGCTCCTGACCCTGTCCCGTATCGAGGATGCTGTCGAGGTGCTGGCGCGCGCTCGCGCTGGCTTCGGCGCCTCGTTGACCGGGTTCGAACTCATGGCCGCCGATTGCTTGCAATCTGTGATCCGGCTGTTCCCGCAGCAGCGTCTGCCGTTTGAGGGCGAGTCCTTGAAAGCCCCCTGGTTCGCCTTGCTGGAGCTTTCCGACAGCGAGAGCGAGGAGCACGCCCGCGAGCGTTTCGAGGCCGTGCTGAGCGCGGCCATCGGCGAGGGTTTAGTGGGGGATGCGGCCATTGCCGCCAACCTGGCTCAGAGCCAGGCGCTCTGGCATCTGCGCGAGAGCATTCCACTGGCCGAGGCCGAACTGGGCAAGGCAGTCAAACACGATGTCTCGCTCCCGATCTCGTCCATCGCGCATTTCGTCAGCGTGACCAACGCCGCGCTGCAAGAACGCTTTCCGGGGGTGCGCAATGTGATCTTCGGCCATCTGGGCGACGGTAATCTGCATTACAACGTGGCGCGCGGCGCCGGCCAGACCGAGGCAGACCTGCTGGCGCTGCAACCCGCCATTTACGATGTGGTGCACGCCAGCGTGCAGGCCCATGCCGGGTCCATCAGCGCCGAGCATGGCGTGGGCCAGCTCAAGCGCGACGAACTGCCGCGCTACAAGAGCCCGGTTGAAATCGCGCTCATGAAACGTATCAAAGCCGCCCTCGATCCTGAGGGTGTGATGAACCCCGGCAAGGTGTTGCAGGGCTGAGATCATGAACGGCGCTCGCGTGCTCATCGTTGAAGACAACCTCACCATCGCAGGGAATCTCTACGAGTACCTGCAAACCCAGGGCTTCATGCCGGATGCCGCGTACGAGGGCAAGAGCGCGCTGGCCATGTTGGAGCGTCAGGAGTTCGATGCCGTGCTGCTGGATGTTGGTCTGCCGGGCGGTCTGGACGGCTATGGCGTGCTGCATCATTTGCGCACGGCATTGCGCAAGCCGGTGCCGGTGCTCATCCTGACCGCGCGCGACGGTCTGGACGACAAGCTGGCGGGTTTTTCGCATGGCGCCGATGATTACCTCACCAAACCCTTCGCTCTGGCCGAGGTCAAAGCGCGTTTGCTGGCGCTGATTCAGCGCTCGCGCCACGCCGTGGTCGATGCCGTGTATCGCTTCGGCCCCTTGGCCATGGACAGCCGCAGCCGTGAGGTCAGTGTCAACGGCAAGCCTGTGCATTTGGCGCGCAAATCGGTGCTGATCGTCGAGATGCTGCTGCGCGACCCAGGCAAGGTCGTATCGCGGGAAACGCTGGAGGCTGCCCTCTGGGGCGACGAGCCGCCGGCTTCCGACGCCTTGCGCAGCCAGGTGCACCTGTTGCGCCGGGCGCTGAGCGAGGCGGGGTTTGACGGCATCGAAACCACACATGGCATTGGCTGGCGTCTGGTGCAGAAAGCATGACGCGTGGCGGCACCCTGACGCAACGGGTTGTGTGGGCGCTGACCGGCATCGTGGCGATCTTCGTTACCTTGCTGGCCCTGCTGGCCTATCTGACCTTCGATCAGATGGAAGACGATCTGGTCAACGACATCCTCACGACCGAAACCGAACGCGTCATCCAGCATCTGGTGTCCGAACCCGACTATATTCCGGAGCGGGGATCGCGTGAGTTGGGGGGATCTATGCATGCCTGGCTGCACCTGCCGGGTATGGCCAACGACGACCTGCCCGCGCCCTTGCGCGGCCTGGACAATGGACTGCATCTATTGGAGCCGGGCTCGGATACCTGGCATGTGATGGTGGCTGACGCCAATCATGGCCGTGGCAAGGTCTACGTGATGTATGACGCCACCGAGAACGAAGATCGGGTGAAGATCTTCGGCCTTTTCGTGCTGGGCGTGGGGGCGGTGTGTATCGTGGTGGCCTATGGGCTGGCGCGCCGGCTGGCGGGCTATGTGGTGGGGCCTTTGCTCGATGTGACAGACCATCTGGCTCACTGGGCGCCTGGCGCGCCGGATATGGCGGTCACGCGTGACGACGAGGCCGGGCGTCTGGTCGAGGCGTTCAACCGCATGCAGGGTCAGGTTGACCAGTCGATCGCGCGGCAGCGCGAGTTTGCCGCCAACCTCAGCCATGAAGTGCGCACCCCCTTGGCCAGCATCCGTTCCGATAGCGAAATAATGCAGATGGATACCCGCCTTCCGCCTGAGGTGCAGCGCCGGCTGACGCGCATCGTCGATGGCGTTGACAGCATTTCCTCTTCCCTGGAAAGCGCCCGTGCGATGGCGCGCGAAGAGCGTTGCGCGCCTGAGCCGGTCAGGCTTGCCGAGTGCATGGGGGCCGCCTGGCAGGGCTTTGCCGGCAACGCCGAGCAGGCCGGGCTGCGCTTTAGCAATGACATCGACACCGAGACGGTGCGCGAGTTGAATCGTTACGCCCTCTTGACGGTGTTGCGTAATCTGGTCCGCAATGCCATCGAACATGCCGCGCCAGCCGAGCTGCGCGCCAGCCTGGATGGCCAGGGTAGCCTGGTGCTGGCCGACAACGGGCGTGGCATTGCGCCGGAGGAGCTGCCTTTTGTATTTCAGCGTTACTTCAGCAGCCGCTTGAAAGACAGCGGCGGCGTCATGAACGACCGTGATCCGCAGCGCGGGCTGGGCCTGGCTATCGCCAAACAGGTTTGCGACGTGCAGGGCTGGACACTGACCGTCGATTCCGCGCGCGAGGGCGCGCAGCGCGGCACCCGCTTTACCTTGGGCTTTTCCTGAGCTGCCGCGCCGCCATTATGTGGACCCGCCGGCCGCCGCGTCTGGCCTGCGCCCTTGTCCATGTGCTTGCATCGGGGCTTTGGATCTGCAGCGATCTCAGATTTTTTTTACAGCTTGTATCAAGGCCGGATCGAGGTGGCTCTGCATGATGCCTGTGCGGAATTTCCGCCCGCCTGATCCAGCAGTCGCCCACTAGCCCGGAGGTATAATCAGCGCAGTTTTTTCCTTCGCCCGGTTGCAGGTTGCCGGGAAAATCGTGATGAATGCTCCGAATGAACCGCCCGCCGCGCAGCGGCGTCCTCGCAATCTGGCCCAGGGTCTGGTTGAGAGCATCTCAGGCCGCATTCGCGCTGGCGATATCCCGCCTGGGCAGAAACTTCCCACTGAACCCGAAATCATGCGCCAGTTCGGCGTGAGCCGTACCGTGGTGCGCGAGGCGTTGTCGCGCTTGCAGGAAGCCGGGCTGGTCGAGACGCGTCACGGTGTGGGCACCTATGCCTTGCAGGCCTCTCCGGGCGCAGACTTTCGGGTTAGCCCGGCAGAGCTTGCCTCCATCCGCGATATTCTGGTGGCGCTTGAGCTGCGCATCGGCCTGGAAAGCGAGGCGGCCGGCCTGGCTGCGCAACGCCGCAACGACGAGCAGCTCGCCGCGATGCGGCGGGCACTGGATCTGTTCCAGGCGCGCTTGCTCAACCAGGGCGACACCATCACGCCGGACTTCGAGTTTCATCTCTTGGTCGCCCAGGCGACACAGAACCGGCATTTCGCTGAGCTGATGTCGCATCTTGGTTCCGCCATCATCCCGCGCACGCGCATCAACTCCGCGCGTGTCTTTCAGGAAAACCCAGGGCAATACCTGGCCCGGATCAATGTCGAGCACGAAAATATCTATGATGCGATCCTGCGCCAGGATGCCGAGGCTGCCCGGGCGGCCATGCGCACACACCTGAGCAATAGCCGGGAACGCCTGCGCCGCATCGAGAGCTCGCGCTAGCGGCGCCACATATTCACCTCCGGCGGGACTGCCCGCCGATATCAGGACCGTGCCGCGGCCCGGTCCGTCTATGGAGCGGACTTTGCGCAGATTGACCCTACGATTTCTCATTGCCGTCTTGCTCTTGCTGACGGCCAGCCGGCTGGGACTGGCGTTCTGGCAATGGGACCGCGTGCAGGCCGCAGGCGGGCTGTGGCCTTTGCTGTTTGGCGGTTGGCGTATCGACCTCGTGATGGTGGGCATGGTGATTGCCATTCCTGCGGTGTTTTCCTATTGGTTCGGTCACCGGCCTCTGGCGGCCAGCATCACGGCCTGGTGGTTCCGCATCTGGTGGATGTTGCTGGCTCTGCTGGAAATTTCCACGCCGCAATTCATCTCGGAATACGACACCAGGCCCAACCGGCTCTATTTCGAATATCTGGTGCATCCGCGCGAGGTGGCAGGCATGTTGTGGGAGGGCTATAAGGGCGTGCTGCTGGCCGCCTTTTTGGCGCTGCTCTTGGCTGCCTGGCTGGCCAAACGCCTGTTTCCCCTGGGCAAGACCGACCCTTACATGCGGTGGTGGAAGCGGCCCTTTGCCTCGCTGCTTACGCTGGCCGTCGTGGTGCTGGCCATACGCGGCACGCTGGAGCATCGGCCCATCAATCCGTCGGTGGTCGCGTTCAGCAGCGACGCCATGGTCAATACCTTGCCGCTGAACTCGCTCTATAACGTGCTTGATGCGGCCTACCGCCTGCGGGACGAGCGCTCTTCGGCCGCGCTCTATCCGGAAATGCCGATAGAAAAAATGAACGCCATCGTTCGCCAGGCTTCGGGTATGGAGGGCCCCGCCCTCGATCCGGCCTATCCCAGCGTTCACGCGCAAAAAGCCAGCGTGCGGCGCGATAAGCCGCTCAATCTGGTGATCATCCTGCAGGAAAGCCTGGGGGCGCAGTATGTCGGCAGCCTGGGCGGCGCCAATCTCACGCCGGAGCTGGACAAGCTGGGTAAAGAGGGCTGGATGTTTCATCGCGCCTACGCAACCGGCACGCGTTCGGTGCGTGGCATCGAGGCCGTGACGACCGGCTTTCTGCCCACCGTGGCCGAGGCGGTGGTGAAGCTGCCGCGTTCGCAGACCCATTTTTTCACCCTGGCTTCATTGCTCAAGGCGCATGGCTACCATTCGCGCTTCGTCTATGGCGGCGAGTCGCACTTCGACAATATGCGGGGGTTTTTTCTGGGTAACGGTTTCGACCAGGTCGTGGATCGCAAAGACTTTGTCGACCCCGTCTTTGTCGGCTCCTGGGGCGCCTCTGACGAAGACATGTTCAAGCAGGTGGATCGCCTCTTGCGCAATGATGGCGATAAGCCCGTATTCACGCTGGCCTTTTCGGTCAGCAATCATTCGCCGTGGGAGTATCCGGCGGGCCGCATCCAGCCGCAGGGCGAGGCGGCTTCGGTGCAAAACACCGTGCGCTATGCCGATTGGGCCATCGGCCAATTCTTCGAGCAGGCGCGCAAGGCGCCCTATTGGGATAACACCGTTTTCCTGGTGATTGCCGACCACGATTCACGCGTGTTCGGCGCCAATCTCGTGCCGGTGCGGCATTTTCAGATTCCCGCCCTCATCTTGGGCGGGAGCATCGCGCCGCGTCAGGATGAGCGCATCGTCAGTCAAATCGATATGGGCCCGACCCTGCTTTCCCTCATGGGGGTGGATAACATCAACCCCATGCTGGGCAGCGATCTCACCCAGCGCGACCCGAACCGCGCCATCATGCAGTACGGCGACAACTTCGGTTATCTGCGCGGAGATTCGCTCGTTGTGATCGAGCCCCGCAAGACCCCGACCTCCTACCGCTATACGCGGATGCCACGCGACCAGGAAGACAAGTTCGAGCCTGCGCCGATAGACGCGCAGCAGGCCGAGGAGGCCCTGGCCTTTGCGCTCTGGCCAAGCTGGGCTTACCGCGAAGGGCGTTACAAACTGCCGCCGCAAACCCAGGCCGGAACGACCCGGCCTTGACGCGATGACCAAGGGGCCGCCGGCCCCTTTGGTCTCTGTTTCAGAGGCGAGCCGGAGCCACCGTGCCCACGCACTGCCCGAAGCCGATGCGCGGATAACCAGGCTTGACACATTCGGCCCGCATGATGATCTGGTCGCCGTCTTTCAGGAAGGTACGCGTTTCGCCCCAGGGCAGCGCAATGGGGTGTTTGCCGCCTTGGCTCAGTTCGAGCAGCGAGCCGGCTTCATCCGGCTGCGGGCCGGAGAGCGTGCCCGTGCCCATCATGTCGCCGGGTTGCAGATTGCAGCCGTTGACGGTGTGATGCGTCACCAACTGCGCCACATTCCAATAGGCATCGCGGAAATTGCTGCGCGACAGGCGGGCGGGTTCGGCGGCCTTGGCGCGCGACTGCGCGGTGCTGAGCAGCACCTCCATTTGCACGTCGAAGGCCCCTTCTGCCTTGTTGGCTGCCGAAGCCAGATAGGGCAGCGGTTGCGGATCGCCTTCGGGCCGCGCCCAGGTCGTGCGGAAAGGCGCCAAGGCCTCCAGCGTGACGACCCAGGGTGAGATCGTCGAGGCGAAGTTTTTGGCCAGGAAGGGCCCGAGCGGCTGGTATTCCCAGGCCTGAAGATCACGCGCCGACCAGTCATTCAGAATGCCCAGGCCGAATACATGGTGTTCGGCCGCATCCAGCGTGATGCGATCGCCCTGGGCGTTGCCCTGGCCGATGAACAGGGCCAGCTCAAGCTCGTAGTCCAGGCGTTTGCAGGGGCCGAACTGCGGCGCCTCGCCTTCATTGAGCGGGCGCTGCTGGCCCACCGGACGGGCAAAGGTCTGCTCGACCCCAATCGACGAGGCGCGCCCGTGGTAGCCGATAGGCACCCATTTGTAGTTGGGCAGCAGGGGATTGTCCGGGCGGAATTGCTTGCCCACCGCCGTGGCGTGGTGCAGCGAAATATAAAAATCGGTGTAATCGCCGATGCGGGCAGGGGTGCTGAATTCGGCTTCGGCCTGCGGCACCAGCAAGGGTTCGATCAGGGCGCGCTGCGCCGATCCTTCACGCAGCGCCCGCGACAGCGCCAGGCGCAGCGCGCTCCAGGCCGTGGGCCCAAGCGCCATCAGGGCGTTCAAATGGGTGTCGGCGCAGGCGTCCAGGGCCCGCTGGGCATCGCCGTCAAAGGGACGGGCCAGGCGCAAGGCGCCAAGATCCACGATGGCATCGCCGATGGCCACGCCGGGGCGGAAAGCCTCTTGTGAACCGCGGCGGCGAAAAGCCGCAAAAGGCAGGTTCTGAATCGGGAAATCGCTGTCGCCGGTGTTGGCGCTGGCCACCCAGCTCTTGAGGCTGGGATTGTGGGTTTCGTTCAGGGTCATGATCACTCGAGTTGGGTTGCCGCCGCATCGCGGCGGATGTTGTTCTGGCGCCCTCAGGCTTTCTCGGGGTTGAAGTGTTTCTTCAGATCCTGCCAGCACCGATAGTAGTCGCCTTGCAATTGCGCAGACGCCAGCGCCTGGCGGGTCGGGCGGATCACGCGCCGCGTCTCGAACATAAAGGCCATCGTGTCACGGATGTAATGGGCCTTGCTGGTGTCGGCCACGCTGGCTTTCTCGAAAGTATCGGCATCCGGGCCGTGGCCGCTCATGCAGTTGTGCAGGCTGGCGCCGCCGGGAGCGAAACCCTCGGCCTTGGCGTCATACACGCCCTGGATCAGCCCCATGAACTCGCTGGCGATATTGCGGTGGAACCAGGGCGGGCGGAAGGTGTTTTCCATCGCGAGAATACGCGGCGGGAAAATGGCGAAGTCCAGATTGGCCGTTCCCGGCGTGTCCGACGGCGAAGTGAGCACCGTGAAAATCGACGGATCAGGGTGGTCATAGCTGATCGAGCCGATGGTATTGAAGTGGCGCAGATCGTATTTATAAGGGGCATGCGTGCCATGCCAGGCCACCACGTCCAGCGGTGAGTGTGTCAGCGGCGCGCGCCAGAAGCCGCCCGTGAATTTCGCGATCAGTTCAAAATCGCCTTCCACGTCTTCATACCAGGCCACTGGCATCTGGAAATCCCGCGCATTGGCCAGGCCATTGGAGCCGATCGGACCGAGCTCTGGCGGACGCAGCGCCGTACCGAAGTTCTCCAGCAGATAGCCGCGCGCCTCTGCGTCGAGAAGCTCGACGCGGAAGCGCACGCCGCGCGGCAGCACGGCGATCTCCAAGGGCTCCAGGTCGAGCAGGCCCATTTCGGTCGCCAGGCGCAGTCGGCCCAGTTGCGGCACCAGCAGCATCTCGGCATCAGCGTTGTAGAAAAAACGCCCTTTCATGCTTTGATTGGCGGCATACAGATGAATGCCCACCCCGCTTTGCTCATCGGGGCCGCCATTGCCGCCCCAGGTGTGCACGCCATCGATGAAGTCGGTGGGCGTGGTGGGCAGCGGCAGCGGGCTCCAGCGTAATTGATTCGGCGTGACCGGGCCGGCGCCGAAATCGGCCAGCCAGTGCGGGGCCCCGGCATAGGGTTCAAACGGGCGATGCACGACACCCGGCCGGATGCGATACAGCCAGGAGCGGCGGTTTTCGCTGCGCGGCGCAGTGAATGCCGTGCCAGAAAGCTGTTCGGCATAAAGCCCGTAGGGGCACTGCTGCGGGGAGTTGCGGCCTTGGGGCAGGGCGCCAGGCAGCGCCTCGGTGGCGCAAGCGTTGCCAAAACCGGATTGGTAATTCAAGGGCATGGGTTGTCTCCAGGCGAGGCCAGGTTGTTATACACCGGACACTTGGCCGGTATCTGCCCGCATTCTGCGCAAAATTGCCAGATATGAAAATGGGAATGTATAAATACAAGCTATAAATTTTATGAATAAAGGGGGGGTGGTGGACGCCCTGCGAAAACTCGATCTCAATCTCCTGGTGGTGTTCCAGCACCTGCTCGAAGAGCGCAATATCTCGGCGGTCGCCCGCCGGCTCGATCTGTCGCAGCCTGCCGTCAGCAATGCCCTGCGCCGTTTACGCCTGGCCTTTGGTGACGAGCTTTTCGTTCGTACTGCGCAGGGCATGTTGCCGACCCCCCTGGCCGAAGGCATGGGCGGGCAGGTCAGCGAGGCCTTGTCGTTGTTGTCGCATCTGGCCGATGCGGCCCAGCCCTTTGATCCGGCGACCAGCCAGCGGCGGCTGCGCATTGCCATGTCCGATGCGGGCGAGATTCACTTCATGCCTACGCTCATGGAGCTGTGCGCCCGTCATGCGCCTGGGGTGCGGATTGATTCGCTGCGCTGCACCGATCTGCAACGTGAGTTGGATACCGGCCGTGTGGATCTCGCCTTGGGCGCCTTCGACGGCCTGGGCAGCGGCATCGTGCAACGCATGCTGTTCCGTCAGGGGTATGCGACCTTGTTTCGCGCCGGTCATCCGCGGGCCTATGCCGGCATGAGCGCGCGGGCCTTTCGCGCCGAGCAGCACCTGGTGGTGTCGCGGGCTGCGCCCGACGGGCAGATCAACCAGGCGCTGGAGCGGGCTGGCGTGGTGCTGCAAGAGCAGTTCAGCGTGCCGCATTTCGCGGCCGTTCCCTATATCGTCAGCACCACGGATTTGCTGGCCACGGTGCCGGAAAAGCTGGCCGCCAGCGCCGCGCCGCGCTTCGGCCTGCAGGTGCTGACGCTGCCCATCAAAGTGCCGCTTTTGCAAACCAATCTGTACTGGCACCGCCGCTTTCAGCGCGACGGTGCCAATCAATGGTTGCGCGGCCTCATCATCGACACCTTCGCGGATCGTGCCTGAACTTCAGCCCTGTACCGAAGCGCGGGCCACGGCGAGCGCCTGGGCAAGCACGGCGGCATCGCCGACATGGTTGGCCAGCACCAGGATCAGGGCGGCGTTCATCTCGCGGCTTTGCTCGTCGCTGAGATCCTGATGCGCATCGATCAGCGCCTGATAGAAGGTATCCGGCTCGGCCAGATTGGGGGTAAGAGTCAATGGCATGGCGCCTTCCTTCAATGCTGGCCGCAGGCACGCGCCAGGGCGGCACGCAGCGCGGTGATATCGGTATCGCGGCGCCGGGCGGCGATGTGCTGGTCAGGGCGGATCAGATAGCAGGTGCCGGGCCGGGCGTCATAACGGGCGGCCAGCAGGCCTTCCTTGTCCGTCACGCAGCGCGTGCCCTCGGGCGCCGTCCATGCCGCGCCGGCCGGACGCACCAGCAGCAGATCGGCCAGGCCCGCCAAGGCCTCGAGCGTCTCGGTCTCGGGCGCCTGTTCGCCGGCAAACAGCGCCAGCGTGAAATCGCCATCCAGCATCTGCAACCACCATTGACGCGCATCGTCGCTTTCCACGGGCGCGTCGGCGGCCACGCTGCCCGGCCGCATCGCGCCCGCGAACCGATGTTCGTCGGCCGTATTCAAGGCTGAGTTCTCATAGCAGGCCGGCAAAGACAGCCGGCCGCTATTGACCAGCTTGCGGGCAAACGCGTGATCGCGGGCCAGGTTCAGCACGGCATTGCGGAAATTCTTGCTGACTTCACTTTTGGGGGTGATGAAGTCGGTCGAACGCGAGGAATTCAGGATGTTCTCATCGGCGGCGTACTCACGCTCGCTGGCATAGCTGTCGATCAGGGACTCGGGCGAGCGGCCGTCGAGCACCCGATGCAGCTTCCAGGCGAGATTGTCCGCATCTTGCACGCCGCTATTGGCCCCGCGTGCGCCAAACGGCGACACGCGATGCGCTGCATCGCCCGCGAACACGACCCGGCCGTGACGGAAGCGTTCCATGCGTTCGCAGGCAAAGGTATAGACGCTGACCCACTCCAACTCGAAGGGCGTGTCCGCGCCAAGCAGGGCGCGGATGCGCGGCAGCACATTGGCGGGTTTCACGGCTTCGACGGGGTCGGCGTTCCAGCCTAGTTGGAAATCGATGCGCCAGACGTCGTCGGGCTGGCGATGCAGCAGCACGGATTGGTTGGGATGAAAGGGCGGATCGAACCAGAACCAGCGTTCCGCAGGGAAGGGCGCCGTCATCTTCACGTCGGCGATCAGAAAGCGGTCTTTGAATATGCGGCCGTGGGCCTCCAGACCCAGCAGGCGGCGTATCGGCGAACGGGCGCCGTCGCAGGCGATCAGCCACTGCGTGCGCAAAGCATAAGGGCCATCGGGCGTTTCGATGGCGAGCAACACGCCGTCGTCGCCGGACTCTACGCCGGCCACCTTGTTCTTCCAGCGCAGCTCGATATTCGGCTCGGCCTGCACGGCCTCTAGCAGATAGCCTTCGGCATAGTACTGCTGCAAATTAATGAAAGCCGGACGTTGATGGCCGCTTTCCGGCAGCAGATCAAAGCGCCACACCTCGCCTTCGCGAAAGAACACCTTGCCCACATTCCACGACACGCCCTTGTCGACCATGCGCTGGCCCACCCCCAGGCGATCCCAGACTTCCAGCGTGCGTTTGGCGAAACAGATGGCGCGCGAGCCAGTGGACAGCCGGCAATCGTCATCCAGCACCAGCACGCGCACCCCTCGGCGGGCCAGATCCAGTGCAGTCGTCAGTCCCACCGGGCCTGCGCCCACGATGGTCACCTGGTGGGCGGCTGGCGTATCCGCCTTTTGATCGGAACTGGCCTGATAGGCGAATTCCAGCGCCTGGTAATCAATGTCTCCCACGACGGTCTCCTGCGTGGTTATCGTTTTTTCCGCGCGCGCTGACGCGGCCCGCTCGAATGGGGGCCTGCGTCAGGCGGCACTGCTAAAAAGGAAAGATCAGCCTTCGAGCTGCTGCCACATCTCGATGTCGCGCTTATCGGTCCAGATGCGCGGATCGGTGATGCCCTGCGCTTCGTCATAGGCGCGCGACACATCGAAAGGCATGCAGTGATCGAAGATCACCCAATCGCTGTAGCGCGGCTTCATGAAGTCATAGACCTCGCGATAAATCGTCTTGAGATCCTTGCCGTCGGCCACGCCGCGGTTGACCGCGCCGTACAGATCGGTCAGGAAGGCGCGCGTGCCCGCCAGCCCCTTGCGCACTTCTTCGGCGTTCTTCAGCGCCGGACCACGGCCGGGCACCATCTTCTCGGCGGCAAAGCCCGACAAGGCATCCAGCGTCGTGGGCCAGTCGCGGAAATAGGCGTCGCCGCAATAGGGGGTGGATTGGTACTCGACCAGATCGCCGGCAAACAGGATTTTCTGCTCGGGCAGCCAGGCAATCGTGTCGCCCTTGGTATGGCCGCGGCCCACCTGCAAGAGCTTGACTTCCAGATTACCCAGATTGACCGTCATCTCACCCTTGAACGTCATGGTGGGCCAGACCAAGCCAGGCGGAATGGACTCTGCATTGCGGAACAGGCGCGGGAAACGGCCGATCTCGCTGGCCTTGTCCTGCTCGCCGCGTTCGGCGATCAGATCCCAGGTATCGCGGCTGGCCAGGATTTCCTGAGCCTGATAGGCCGAGGCTCCAAACACCCGCACCGCATGATAGTGCGACAGCAGGACGTATTTGATCGGTTTGTCCGTCACTTCGCGAATGCGCCGGATCACGTCTTGCGCCATCACCGGCGTGGCCTGGGTGTCGATCACCATCACCGCCTCGTCGCCGATGATCACGCCGGTGTTCGGATCGCCTTCAGCCGTGTAGGCGTAGGCGTTATCCGACAGCTTCTCAAATGACACGACCTTGTCGTCAAGATCGGCGTGGGATGCGAATTGCTTGCTCATGATGTCTCCGGTTTCTGCATGGATGTGGCGCGCGCTGCGGCGCGTCTTGCCGGAAACTATAGCTAGGCGTTAGTTTTTATGCAATACGTTCGTTATAAACGAATTTCGGGCCTTACCGTTTTTGGCAATGGGGACAGAAATACGTAGCCCGCTGCCCCTGCACGAGGCGCCGGATCGGGGTGCCGCACACCCGGCAAGCCAGTCCGGCGCGCTCGTAAACCGCCGCATGGATGGCGAAATAAGCGCCCGGCTCGCCCGACGCCCCGACGTAATCGCGCAGGGTGCTGCCGCCCGAAGCCAGGGCATCGGCCAGCGTAGCGCGCACGGCCTGGGCCAGCCGTTCGCAGCGCGGGCGCGACAGCTTGCCGGCAGGCGTGCGTGGGTCGATCCCCGCCCGGAACAGGCACTCCGATGCGTAGATATTGCCCACGCCGACCACGGCATGGCCAGCCAGCAGGGCCTGTTTCACGGCGACCCGCTTGTCACGAAAGTGATCGTGCAGCCATTTGCCGTCAAAACGCGGATCAAAGGGTTCAATGCCCAGGCCGATCAGCAGGGGATGCGCCTCGACGGGCCCGTCGGTGTTGGGATGCCAGAGCACGGCGCCAAAGCGGCGCGGATCGTGCAGCCGCAGGATGGCGTGATCAAAGACCCAATCGACGTGATCGTGCTTGCGTGGCGCCTCGTCCATGGCTACCCGGCGTAGCGAACCCGACATGCCCAGATGCACGATCTGCACGCCGTGCTCAAAGCGCAGCAACAGGTATTTGCCGCGGCGGCCGGTGGCCAGCACCGGGCGGTCTGTCAGGAGGGAGGGCAGGTCGGCGGGGATGGGCCAGCGCATGCGTGGCTCCCGTACGACAAGGCGGCGCAGTGTCTGGCCGGTGATGACAGGGTCGATTCCCCGGCGCGTGGTTTCTACTTCAGGCAGTTCCGGCATGAGCCAGTGTAAGATGGACAATTACGTGTACAAAGATTGTGCCACCAACCGGACGGACCGCGTGAAGTTGTCGTTCAAACAAATTAATTTTGGATTGGCCTCGTTGGCGTTTGCGCTCACGAGCCTGCCGGCGATCACCGCCCAGGCGGCCGGTCCTGCGCGCGATGCCACGGGCCCCCGCCTGATCGAGGCTCCACGACAGCCCGAAACCCAGGTCATCCGTCTGCATCCGGGCCAGTTGCCGGATGTCAACCTGACTGGCGATATCTTTTATCGTGTCATTGCCTCCGAGATCGCCGCCCAGCGCGGGCTCTATGGTCCGGCGGCCACCACATTGATAAACCTCGCCCGCGACACCAGTGATCCGCGTCTGGCGCGCCGCGCGCTCGAGTTCCAGCTCGCGGGCGGCAATCTGCCCGGCGCGCTGGAGGCGGCCCGTCTCTGGGCGCGCCTGTCGCCCGGCGATATCGAGGCCAGCTCCACCGAACTGGCCTTGTCTGCAGCCAATGGACAGACCAAAGGCCTGGCCCAGGCCCTGCGTGAGCGCATCGAAGCCACCCCCGATAAAACGGGCGGCATCACCCAGGCCATGAGCGTCCTGAGCCGGCTCAATGACCGGCGTCTGGCCTTGCGCATCCTCGATGAGGCGCTTTCGGACAAGGTGCGCAAGCTGCCGGTCGCCCACCTGGCGCTGGCCGACGCGGCCCAGGCCGCTGGCGACTTCACCCGCGCCGACAGCGAGGCGCGCGCCGCGCTGCTTGCCGATCCGCGTTCGGAGGCCGCCGCGCAGCGCGTGCTCGAATATGGCGCCAAGGTTGACCCTGCCCGCGCCGAGGAAGCCGCGCGCGCCTTCATTGCCCGCAATCCCAATGCCCGCAAGCTGCGCCTGATGCTGGCGGCTCAGATGGCCGAGCGCGGCGACTACGACAGTGCGCAAGCCGAGTTGGCCGCCATGTCGCGCAGCGCGCCCGAAGACTTCGATCTGCTCTTCATGCAGGCGCAACTGGCCTACAAGGCCGGGCACCTGAACCAGGCCCGCTCGCTCCTGCTGCAATATCTCGATGTGCAGGATCAGCGCAAACAAGCCACTGTGGCGGGCGCTTCGGATGCCGGCGCCGCCGCGGCCGACGCCCATGTGCTGCTGGCGCGTATTGCCGAAGACCAGGGCCGCTACGACGAGGCCATCGCCGAGTTGGAGCGGGTCGATGATCCGTCCATGCGTTATGCCGCCCACATGCGTCAGGCCGCCCTGCGCGCCCGCCAGGGCCGCATCGAGGATGCGCTGGCTCTGGTCGATGCGGCAGGGGCGCTCGACGACGAGGAGCAGACCCTGGGGGTGCTCACCAAGGCCCAGATCCTGCGCGATGCCGGCCAGGTGGACAAGGCTGCCGCGCTGCTGGCCAAGGCCGACAAAGACCTGCCTGACACCGTCGAAATCAAATATGAGCTGGCCATGCTTTCCGAACGCCAGGGCAAGGTCGCTCAGCTTGAAAAGCTGCTGCGCCAGGTGATCGCGCTCGATCCCGAGCATGCGCATGCCTATAACGCGCTGGGCTACACCCTGGCCGACCGCAATCAGCGTCTGCCAGAGGCCCTGGATCTCATCACCCAGGCGCTGGAGCTTTCGCCCAACGACCCCTTCATTCTCGACAGCATGGGCTGGGTCAAATTCCGCATGGGCGATCTGCCGGCGGCCGCGGAATATTTGCAGCGCGCCTATGCCTTGCGCCCCGAGCCCGACATCGCGGCCCACCTGGCCGAGGTGCTCTACGCCCAAGGCAAGCGCTCGCAGGCCGAAGACATGCTGCGCGAACTCCATAAACGCAACCCCAAGAACGGCACCGTGCTCGACACGATGAAGCGTCTGGGAGTACAGCCTTGACCCTGCGCGACGAGCTGGCGCGCGGCGCAAGACTGCTTGGCGTCCTGTCCATGGCGGCCATTGCCGCCTGCTCCAGCCTGCCCACTTCCGAGGGCGTCTCGGGTGCGGACACCTTCTCTCGCAGCGGCCGCTTCGCCATTACCGCCACGCAAGCCGACGGCCGCCAGGAGGCGGTGCAGGGCGGCTTCACCTGGCAGGACAACGGCCGTGAATACATACTCGATCTGACCACGCCGCTGGGTTCTACCGAAGCCCGCGTCCAAGGCCGCCCCGGCGTGGCCGTGCTCACGCGGGCCAATGGCGCCTCATTGCAGGCCGCCGATCCCGATACCCTGGCCGAAGACGCGCTGGGCAGCCCGGTGCCGGTTTCCGGTCTGCGCGACTGGCTGCGTGGCCGTCTTGCCCCGGCTCAGCCCGAGGCCGTCAAGCGTGATGAGGCCGGCCGGCCCACGCGCTTTGAGCAGGGCGGCTGGTCCGCGCAATTGTCGCGCTACGATGCCGCCGGCCCGCAATTGCTGGTGCTGGAACGCCAGGAACCCGGACGGCGCATCATCGTGCGCCTGGTCGTGACTCCGCCCTGATTGCCTGCCGTGACGCTATACGACGTACCCGCACCCGCCAAACTCAACCTTTTCCTGCACATCGTTGGGCGGCGCCCCGACGGCTATCACCTGCTGCAAAGCGTGTTCCGCTTCATCGACCTGTGTGACACGCTTTCTTTCGAGGCGCGTGCCGATGGCCACATCGAACGCGCCTACGATCTGCCGGGTGTGCCTGCCGAGCAAGACCTCATCGTCCGCGCCGCCCGCGCCCTGCAAGCCGCGACCGGCACCCGTCAGGGGGCGCATATCGGCCTGCAAAAGCGCATTCCTCAAGGCGGCGGCCTGGGGGGTGGGTCCAGCGACGCCGCCACCACGCTGATCGCCCTGAACCGTCTGTGGGGCTGCGGTCTGTCGCGCCGCGACCTCATGGCGCTGGCCCTGCCGCTGGGGGCCGACGTCCCGGTTTTTGTTTTCGGTCAATCGGCATTCGCCGAGGGCGTGGGCGAAGACTTGCAGGCCATTGCCTTGCCGCAAGCCGCTTATCTGGTGCTGCAACCCGAGGCCAGCGTGCCCACGGCTGAGATATTTTCGGCTCCCGATTTGACACGTGATAAAAAACGCGTCAGAATTACGGACTTTCTTGCTTTGCCTACTTCTGGCTTCGGTCAGAATGACATGGAAGCGGTGGTTTTTCGGTTGTATCCGCAAATAGCGGGTGCTGTACGAAAACTTGCAGAGCTCGGTATCCGGGTTCGCATGTCTGGGTCTGGTGCGTGTTTGTTCGCCGAATACCCAAATGCCTCCGAAGCCCGTCACGCTGAAGTCGTTTTGGCAAAATTCGAAAATACCGCTACAATGCGCGGCGCTGACAAAACAGTCAGTGACACGCAGCCCGAGCTTCAAATCGGCTTTCGTTTGATCAAGGCATGCGCCGGGTTAAACGAGCATCCGTTGAGAAGTTGGATTGCAAACTAGTTGGGGAGTCGCCAAGCTGGTTAAGGCACCGGATTTTGATTCCGGCATGCGAAGGTTCGAATCCTTCCTCCCCAGCCAAACCGAATATAAAAAAGCTGTTGAATCCGCCTTAAGATTGGCTCAGGTTCAGCAGCTTTTTTGTTTTACGGGGTTTTCGCGGCTCCTGGCCCCGCCCTCCGTACAGTTTTAACGACCATCACCTGCATCATGGCAAACGATAGCTTCATGATTTTCACGGGCACGGCAAATACCCGCCTGGCCGTGGACGTAGTCAACCATTTGGACATGTCCCTCGGCAAAATGACCGTAGGGCGCTTTTCGGATGGCGAGGTGATGGTTGAAATCAACGAAAACGTTCGCGGTAAAGACGTTTTCGTGCTTCAGCCGACCTGCGCGCCCACCAATGACAACCTGATGGAAATCATGGTCATGGTCGATGCGCTGCGCCGCGCCTCGGCTGGCCGCATTACTGCTGCGATCCCGTATTTCGGTTACGCCCGCCAGGACCGCCGTCCGCGCTCGGCCCGCGTCGCCATCTCGGCCAAGGTCGTCGCCAATATGCTGCAAGTGGCGGGCGTTGACCGGGTCCTGACGATGGACCTGCACGCCGACCAAATCCAGGGTTTCTTTGACATCCCCGTAGACAACATCTACGCCGGTCCGATTCTTCTGGGCGATATCTGGCGCCGTAATTTCAGCAACCTCGTCGTCGTGTCCCCCGACATCGGCGGTGTGGTGCGCGCCCGCGCGCTGGCCAAGCAGCTCGAAGCCGACCTGGCCATCATCGACAAGCGCCGCCCGCGCGCCAATGTCTCCGAAGTGATGAACATCATTGGTGAGGTCGATGGCCGCACCTGTATCATCATGGACGACATGGTCGATACCGCCGGCACGCTGTGCAAGGCCGCCCAGGCCCTGAAAGACCGCGGCGCAGGCGCTGTATACGCCTATTGCACCCACCCCGTGCTGTCCGGTGGCGCCATTGAGCGTATCGCCTCGTCTTCGCTCGACGAACTCGTGGTGACGGACACCATTCCGCTGTCCGAAGAAGCCCAGGGCTGCGGCAAGATCCGTCAGCTCTCCTGCGCGCCGCTCTTGGGCGAGACCATTCTGCGTATTTCCAACGCCGAATCGGTCAGCTCGCTGTTCGCCGACTGATTCTGTATTTCTCGTGTGCCGCTGGTCGCGGCGGCGCATGGATAACGCGCCAGGCATGTTGCCCGGCGCGTCTATAACCGGCGAGTCTCTCGCCAGATTGTTTGGAGCTTTCCATGAAATTCAACGCCACTTTGCGTAGCGTCCAGGGTACGAGTGCGAGCCGCCGCCTGCGCCGCGCTGGCCGCGTTCCCGCCATCGTTTATGGTGGTACGGCTGCCCCGCTGAACATCGAGCTGGACCACAACGAAATTTTCCATGCCCTGCGCAAGGAACAATTCCACGCCTCCATCCTGACGATGGCCCTCGAAGGCGGCGCGAACGAGCAGGTGCTGCTGCGTTCGGTGCAATGGCACCCCTTCAAGCAGCAAGTGCTGCACGTTGACTTCCAGCGCGTGGACGCCAACCAGGCTCTGCACACCAAGGTGCCCCTGCACTTCGTGAACGCCGAGACCTCGCCGGCCGTCAAGCTGAGCGGCGCCATCATCTCCCACGTCGTGACCGAAGTGGAAGTGACCTGCCTGCCGCAATCGCTGCCGCAATTCATCGAAGTCGACCTGGGCAACCTGCTCGGCGGTGGTTCGATCCATCAAAAGGACATCGTCCTGCCCAAGGGCGTGACCTTCACGCACCCCAACGATGAGCAGGTGATCGTCTCTGCCGTCGTCAAGGGCGGTGCCGCTGACGACGCTGAAGAAGCGCCGGCTGCCTGATAAGTCCACGGGGCCTGCGCCCCTGGCCTCGAACCCTGCGCCTGCGAGTTGCACGCGCAGGGTTTTTTATGTTCTAAACACGCCATGTCCGAACCGATCCGCTTGATCGTCGGGCTGGGCAATCCCGGCCCCGACTACGAAACCACCCGGCACAACGCCGGCTTCTGGCTTGCCGACCGCCTGGCCGATGACCTGCGCGCCACCTTCGCGCTGGAAAAAGGCTTTATGGGCATGGTCGCCAAGGCGCGCTTCGAAGGCGAGAACGTCTTGCTGCTCAAGCCCATCACCTATATGAACCGTTCCGGCCAGGCTGTCGGCGCGCTGGCGCGCTTTTACAAGCTGGCGCCCGAGCAGGTGTTGGTCTTGCACGACGAGCTCGACCTTCTGCCCGGCCAAGTCAAAATGAAACAGGGTGGCGGTCATGCCGGCCACAACGGCCTCAAAGACATTCAGGCCGCGCTCGGCACGCCCAATTTCTGGCGTCTGCGTCTGGGCATCGGCCATCCGCGCACGCTCAACCTCGCGCAGCAGGTGGCCGACTTTGTGCTGCATCCGCCGCGCCGTGACGAGCAGGCCGAGATCGACACCGTCATCGACCGCTGCCGCGCCGTGGTGCCCGCCCTGTTGCGCGGTGACTTTGCGCAGGCCACCCGTCAGTTGCACACGGCCTGATGACGCGTCCTCCGAGCGGGCAAGCCCCCCTGCGCCAAGAAATCGCCGATTGGTGGCGCTTCCTGCGCCGGCCCAGCCCTGCCGGGCGTATCGGCCCGCGTCATGGCGGCGCCATGGCCGACTGGTGGCCCAACATCCGGTTTGGCCGTCTGCTGGCCTGGGCCGCGCTGCTGTGGGCCTTTAACCTCTTTGTGCTCGGCCCCATCGCCGTCGGCGCGGCTGGCCTGGGCGGCGCTCAGCACCGTCTCGATCCGCAACGTCTGCCCTGGCTCACCGCCGTGCTGTGGGCGCCGCTCGTTGAAGAGCTGTTGTTCCGCTACGGTTTGCGCAGGCCGGTTCAAGCGCTTTGGCTGGTGCCCGCCATCGCGCCAGCCGTGTTCTGGGGGCCGCAATTCTGGACGGGTTGCCTCAGCGCCGCCGTCGTTCTCTTGGCCATCTATGGCACACGCGCGCCACAGCCCTTCAAAAGCGCTGCAAGACGCTTCTACAGCCGCCACTTCGGCCTCATCTTTCATCTTTCCGCGCTGGCCTTCGCCGCCGTGCACTTGAACAATTTCTCGCTCAACCACATGGCCTGGTGGATGCTGCCGCTGCTCGTATTGCCTCAGTGGCTCACCGGCCTCGTGCTGGGCTGGATGCGCATGCGGCGCGGCATCGGCGCCTCGATCGCCCTGCATGCCCTGTTCAACGCCGGGCCCATGGCGCTGATCTGGCTGGTGCTCACCCTTCTTCCCGACGCAGCAATCTGACCCCGGCCGCCCGACGGGGTAAAATCACGGCTTTCCCGGAGCGGCCAGGCTGCATTTCCGGCATCGCCTCATCGGCGGGCGCATCAGCGCCCCGGGGCATCACTCAAGGATTTCCATGGCTCTGCAATGTGGCATCGTCGGCCTGCCTAACGTCGGCAAATCGACGCTCTTCAACGCGCTGACCCGTGCCGGTATCGCGGCCGAAAACTATCCCTTCTGCACCATCGAACCCAATGTGGGCGTGGTCGAAGTGCCCGACCCCCGTTTGGGCAAGCTGGCCGAGATCGTCAAGCCCGAGCGCATCCTGCCCGCCACGGTCGAATTCGTCGACATCGCCGGCCTCGTCGCGGGCGCCAGCCAAGGCGAAGGCCTGGGCAACCAGTTCCTCTCGCACATCCGCGAAACCGACGCCATCGTCAACGTCGTGCGCTGCTTCGAAGACCCCAACGTCATCCACGTCGCCGGCAAAGTCGACCCCATCGCCGACATCGAAGTCATCGAGACCGAACTCGCGCTGGCCGACCTGCAGACCGCCGAAAAAGCCCTGCACCGTCACTCCAAAACCGCCCGTTCCGGCGACAAAGACGCGCAGCGCCTGGTCGGCGTGCTCGAAAAATGCATCGCCCATCTCAACGAAGCCAAGCCCGTGCGTAGTCTCGGCCTGAGCGACGACGACATGGCCCTCATCAAGCCGCTGTGCTTCATCACCGCCAAGACCGCCATGTACGTCGGCAACGTCAGCGATGATGGCTTCACCAACAACCCGCTGCTCGACCGCCTCACCGAATTCGCCGCCAAGCGCAACGCGCCCGTCGTCGCCATCTGCGCCGCCATCGAATCCGAAATCGTGGACCTGCCCGACGAAGACCGCCAGGCCTTCCTGGCCGACATGGGCATGGAAGAACCCGGTCTGGACCGCCTCATCCGCGCCGCCTTCAAGCTGCTCGGCCTGCAAACCTATTTCACCGCCGGCGTCAAAGAAGTCCGCGCCTGGACCGTCCCCATCGGCGCCACCGCACCCCAGGCCGCCGGTGTCATCCACACCGACTTCGAACGCGGCTTCATCCGCGCCCAGACCATCGCCTATGACGACTACATCGCCTGCAAAGGCGAGCAGGGCGCCAAAGAAGCCGGCAAAATGCGCGCCGAAGGCAAGGAATACATCGTGCAAGACGGCGATGTGATGAACTTCTTGTTCAACGTCTGATTCAAGCAAGCCATTTCAGGCGATTGCATCTGCGTGCAGGCGCATCACTGAAATCGGCGCAAAGCTCTGCAGAGGAACTGCACCCCAAAAGTTGGACGCCAATCCAAACTTTGGGGTGTTTTTCATGACGAGGCACGACAAGCTATTCAAGTGCAAGGACAAGGCCTTTCATTCGCACCGAGTATCGACCCCAGCGTGACGCTAGGCGAGGCCGGAGCGAAGCGGCGCGGACGCTGGCCGGGGAGGGCATCGATCCCATCCAGAACTGCCAGATCGAATGCATCAAGCTTGAGCAAGACTCAGCGAACACGTTCGAGGCCGTCGTCAAGGGTTAGCCGGTTCGCCAAGCGCTGCCGCCCAACAAGACGCAACACAAGCGCGCCCTCAGCGCGGAGGAAGTCGGCCGGCTGCTGAACGATGTTGATGGGCAGGCAACTTCCAAACCATCAAAGCCTTCCAGCTCATGTGGCTGACGCTCAGCCGCCCGAATGAATCCGTCTAAGCAGAATGGGCCGAGTTCGACCTCGAAAAGGCGCTCTAAACCATCCCTGCACGTCGGATGAAAGCGCGGCGAGAGCACATCGTTCTGCTACCGACTCAGGTGGTCGAACTTCTCAAGGCCATGTATCCGATCGCGGGACACACGAAGTTCGTTTTCCCGAACCGCGACGATCGCCAGCGCTTCATGGCTGACGCGACCTTACGGCAGGCACTCAAGAAGCTCGGCTGGGCAACCAAGTACAGCCCGCATGGCACGCGCACCACGGGCAGCACTCGGCCCAATGAGTCGGCTATCGGCCTGACGCCATCGAAGTCCAGCTTGCACATGCGGAGCCGAACAGTGTTTGGCGCACATAAACTACGCTACCTACCTGGATGAGCGGCGAGTCATGATGCAGGCGTGGGCAGACAAGCTGGACGCTTGGAAACTAACCATCCGTGAAAGCTATTGATTAAATAATTGTTATGCCAGTGCCGCCCCTACACCCAAACCTCGTCTAGGCTTTTTGCCGCGATCAGCTTGTCACGCAGTGCATAACGAGATGATTGCATATTGACCTCGCTGTTTTCCGGCCGTGGAATTGGAACGAGCGCCGTTGCCGGTCCATTGAACTTGATCATGTACTTACCGGTATCGTTGTAAGGCAGGATGGCGTCGACCTCAGCAATATGGGTAATGGCGGCGATTGGGGCCACCTGATAAGCCGCGATAAACTTTAACTTCGAAATGTGCTTCGCATTGATGCGAACGGCAAACCAGCAGTTCTCATTCAGGAAGCGTTGCTTGAATCCTTCCTCTCGTGCAGGGACGACAATGGTGTCGAACTTGTCGTTCTCCGAACCAACGGACTGCACCTGATCATTTGGATCTTCTTGCTTCGGTGGCGTAAAGGCGTTGATACCGAGCATCGGCAGAATGAGCAACATATCGGCTAGGAACGCCTGCGCGGTGGCTTTCGCTGCAGGAGCCATCGTCGGAGCAGCCGGACTATTCTTGTTGAGCAGAATGGCGCGATCATGCTTCTTGGCAAGCGCAACTAGCGCCGACTCCAGGTACTGAACTTCCGTCTTGCCAATTTTGTGATTGCGGTCAAAGAAGTAGACGCCCCACACCCATCCTTCCTTGTTGGAAACATGATTCTTCAATCGGTCGCCGACCGGGTCAGCCTCGCCAATGTAAATTGTCTCTTCAGCAGCATTGCCAACAAGGATGTAGACCCCTGCCTGAGAAAACCCAGGCTCCAGCTTAAGCTGGTGAAAAAGATCCTTGTTGAAGACAATTCCGTAGCCTGACCAGTTCGATTTATCCACATGGCGAATCCCCTCAGGATCACCAGTGGTGGCAAACATCGTGATTGAAAACGGCTGCATGGCGTTTCTCTATATTAATTGTTTATTGGCCAATTTTTCTCTTCAGGCCTTGGTAGAAAATTTCAGCAAACGTCACCGTTCTGGTTGACGCACTCCCCAAAGCTAAAATCTTTTTCATCTTTATAAAGGTCAATAAATTGATCCAGGTGGGCCAGTGGCAGGTCCGCTATTGCGTGGGAGATGAACACGTAAACCATTCAATATCCCTGCCCCGATCTTGCAGTCCACCCCGACGACAACGCCTCAGCCTGCTGCAATACCGTTTGCACTGCCGTATCCTGAAGGTCGGGTGGATAGCCGTACTTCCGCAGAATACGCTTCACCAGCACACGCATCCGGGCACGGGCAGAGTCTCGGTGCGCCCAGTCAACCGATACGTTCTCGCGCAGGCTCATCAGCAATTCGTGGGCGATCAGCTTGAGTTTGTCGTCCCCCATCATCTGGACAGCGGTTTCGTTCTCTGCCAGAGCATCGTAGAAGGCAATCTCCTCGTCTGACAGCCCTGCCTCCTCGCCACGCTGACGCGCCGCACGGATGTCCTTGGCCAACTGGATCAGCTCCTGCAGCACCTCGGCGGTGGTGATGGCGTTGGCGTGGTAGCGCGCTACGGCGTCTTCAAGGCGTTCCGAGAAAGCCTTGGTCTGCACCACGTTAGCCTTGCTACGCGAGCGAATGCCGTCGTTCAGCAACTTGCGCAGTGCTTCCAGAGCAAGATTCCTCTTCTCCATCTGTTGCACTTCGGCCAGGAACTCGTCCGAGAGGATGGAGATGTCCGGACTCTTGACTCCCGCGGCCGCCAGGATGTCCACGATCTCGGTCGAGACCACAGCACGGCTAACGATTTGCTGAATAGCCAACTCGCGCTCTTGCTGGGCCATGCCAGACCCTGTGCTGCTCTTGACCAGCGCAGCGCGAATCGCCTGGAAGAAGCCGACCTCCTCTCGAATTTCTCGAGCTTCATCAGAGGCAGAGGCCAGAGCATAGGCCTTGGACAATGCGAGTACGGCATCCTGGTATCGGCGGTGAGCGCTTTTCTTGCCCTCAGCCGTTTTTTCCTTCTCAGCCAGCTTCTGCTGCAGATCGAGAACCCACTCGATAGCGCCGGCCATCATTACCAGACGCTCCTGCGGGGTACCACCCATCGCCGATGCATAGTCGAAGCCGTGGTACATGTCCCGCACGACCTCGTACTTCTCCATCATCACAGCAATGGCCTGCGCCTCATCGACGCCGGTGTTCTCCTGATCGTTTTTGGAGTACTGCTGTAGAGCAGACTTCAAGCTTTGCGCAATGCCGATGTAGTCCACAATCAGCCCTGCAGGCTTGTCGCGGAACACGCGGTTCACGCGCGCAATTGCTTGCATCAGTCCGTGACCCTTCATCGGCTTGTCCACGTACATCGTGTGCATACACGGCGCATCAAAACCGGTGAGCCACATATCCCGAACGATCACGAGCTTGAGCGGGTCTTTGGGATCGCGGGCACGCTTTGCCAGCAGATCACGCCGGGCCTTGTTGCCAATGTGCTGCTGCCACTCCTGCGGGTCGCTCGCCGCGCCCGTCATCACGACCTTGACTGCACCGGCGTTGTCATCCGCACTGTGCCAGTCGGGTCGCAGCTTGATGATCTCGTCGTAGAGCTTCACGCAAATGCGACGGCTCATACACACCACCATCGCCTTGCCATCAAGGGCCACCACGCGATCCTCGAAGTGGGCAACCATGTCCTTCGCTACCAGAGCGAGGCGTTTGTCGCTGCCAACCAGGGCTTCAACCGTTGACCACTTCTTCTTGAAGCGCTCCTGGTCGGCTTCTGAGTCCTCCTCAGTCAATTCGTTGACCTCGGCGTCGATCTTCGGCTTCTCTACCTCATCGAGCTCGATGCGCGCCAGCCGCGACTCGTAATAAATCGGCACGGTCGCGCCATCTTCGACCGCACGGCTGATGTCATAGACATCGATGTAGTTGCCGAACACCGCCGGGGTATTGACGTCGTCCGCTTCGATGGGCGTACCGGTAAAGCCGATGAAGGATGCGTTCGGCAGAGCGTCACGCATGTACTTGGCAAAGCCATAGGAGATTTCGCCGGTCTTCGCGTCCACCTTGGCTTTGAAACCGTATTGGCTGCGGTGCGCTTCATCCGCGATGACAACGACGTTACGACGGGTAGTAAGCGGCTCTGCAATCTCGCCGAATTTTTGCAAGGTCGTGAAAATCACGCCGCCCGATGCCCGGCTCAAAACCTTCTGCAGATCTTCTCGGCTCTCGGCTTGCATCGGCGTCTGGCGGATCAGGTCTCGGCACAGTGAAAAAGTCGAGAAGAGCTGGTCGTCGAGGTCGTTGCGGTCAGTCAGCACCACCAACGTCGGGTTGGCCATTGCCGGGTGTTTGACCAGTTGCCCGGCGTAGAACGCCATCAGCAGGCTTTTACCGGAGCCCTGGGTGTGCCAGATCACGCCCGCGCGCTTATCGCCTTGGCGTTGAGTCCTCACACTTGGCAAACCGTAGTCAGCGGGGTCTTCTGCCACACCCTGCACGGCCATCGACGCACGAACCGTCGATGCCACTGCATGTCGTACCGCATGGAACTGGTGATAGCCCGCGATGATCTTGGCCAGCCCGGAACCGGTTTCGCCGAAGACCGTGAAGTGACAGAGCAGATCGAGCAGACGGCCATGCTCGAACACGCCCTCGATCAGTGTCGAAAGTTCCGGCGCGCCTTTCGGGGCAACGTCCGTGCCGTCGGTGGTGCGCCACGGCATGAAGCGCTCAAGGTCTGCTGACAGCGAGCCCACCCGCGCCGCAATGCCATCTGACGTGACAAGCAGCGCGTTGGTGCTGAACAATGCTGGAATCTGCTTCTTGTAAGTCTGTAGTTGGTTGAACGCGCCCACCAGATGTGCGCCCGCGCTGCCCGGCGCTTTTAGCTCAATCACGCCCAACGGCAAACCGTTCACGAACACCACCACATCGGGCCGCCGATTGTTCTGGCCGTTGATCACCACGAACTGACTCACAGCCAACCAGTCATTCTGCTCTGGGTGCTCGAAGTCGATGAGCGAGACCTTGCCCGCGGTCAGCGTGCCGTCGTCCGCGTAATACTCGACGTCCACGCCTTCCGTCATCAGCTTGTGGAGGCGGCGGTTCTCTTCGAGCAGCGATGGCAGCTCGGATTGCATCACGCGCCGCACGGCATCCTGACGCGCCTCCAACGGAAGGCCAGGGTTCAGGCGCGCTACGGCGTCCTCAAACCGTTTCTTGAGCACGACCTCATCGTGGCTCTCGCGCTCCGCTCGGTGTCCATCGGGGCCGATGTCTTCCTCGCGTTCGATGCTGTATCCCAGCCCTCGCAACTGCTCCAGTAGTGCCCGCTCTACGGCGGCCTCGGACAAAAACGCCATTACAGTTCTCCTTGTTCTTCGACGGGCTCCACAGCCGGGGGCGATGCGCCGCGCGCAGCGTTCAGCGCTTCTACGTAGGCGCCCCGGTCCAGTTGGTAGAGCAGACGGCTCACTTCGATATTGATGGGCAGCTCATCTCCGCCCGGCAATACAAAACGCAAAGTTGGCGAGTCGCCGTCCTCGGCGTCCACCGCCAGCCCCACATGCGCGTCGATCAGCGCGTTGTCCTGCGCAAATCGCTCCCACGGTTCGCGGGAGCTGATCGGGTCGAGCTGCGTGTCCAGATAGGCTTGATGCAGAAATGCCACGATGGCATCAGCTGCCAAGAGTGCCGCGCGCCGGTGATAGACAGTCAGAGCTTGGATGAAGCCGTCTTTTCCATGACTCAATGGCCCCGCGTCATTCCTGAGTACACGGAGTGACTCTGCCAAGCCGTTGTGGTGCTTGATGAGGTCTGCGAATTTTCTATCCCGAACATCTCCGCGCCTGAGCACTCGCGTCGCCGCAGACACCCATTCGGTAATCGCTGCCTCGTCCCGAGGTTTCAGGGGGGCCGTTGGATTGTCGAGTTGATCAATGACTACCCGGCAGACACACTCAACCAGCCCCTTCGCAGCATCAATCGAAGCGTCACTATCGTTTCCGATGTTTGCTTGCAACGCCTCAAAGGTGTGCTGCAGCATTGGCGCATCGCGCCAATACTCGCAGGCCTCGCGGATGCCGGGGCACCAATCCAAGGTCATACCGCCGCTCCTACGATGCGCTTAGCATCCGGAACGCGCAGTTCGCCGGAGATCAGCTTAGGCAGCAGGGTGTCGCGTAGTTGGGCGAGCGAGCTGGACTCCCTTTCGTTTTCTGCCATTTGCAGATACAGCGAGTCAGCCGCTTTCCGATAACTATTCAATACGGGTTCGGATGGAACGACGACCGGGATTGGTCGGAAATTGCTCTTGCTGATCTCCTGGAATGTCGAGCCGTTGGCATTGCCGACGATTGCATCCATACTTTCCCTGCACCACGCCAGAACAAACACGTTTGGCAGAACACCGTCACATTTCATCGCGATGAAGCCCTGGTTGATCGCGGTTGGAACCTCGGCAATAGCCAAGTAGCCGATGGGCGCGCGCGAGGAGAGTAAGACCGTGCCGACTGGCAACAAACCCGAGCTGATCTTTGCAAGACCAGCATCCGTAATCTTTCGGTCCGTGTCCAGCAGAACAGGAAACTTCAGGGCGGACAGGTCTTTGGGTGTTGCCCAGCAGTGGTGCCCGTCATCCCAAAACTCGGCTTCCTTAGTGCTGGGCGTAGACCCGCCGCAGACCGTCACTTCTTCGCCAATCGTCGAATGACGCCACCCCTCCGGAATCTCTCCCAACTCCGATTCGACGAGTCGGCCGGGGAAGAGATCGTAGAGGTGCGCGGGTAGGCCGGGCAGCGACTGGCCGCGTTGCCAACGGCCTTCCATCTTGGCGCGCACCGGTTCGAAGTCCACGAACCATGCCTTGAACAAGCCTCGGGCCATTGCCTCGAGTGTTTCGTTGGTGCGCCGATTGAGTTCTATCTTGTCGTCCAGCGTGCCGAGGATGTGGGCAATGGCGCGTTGTTCTTCAATATTCGGTGGGCGAGGAACAACAACCTCACTCAAAAGCGAGGTATTCAGTGATGGCATTGTTGCTCCTACCGCAATCGACCGGATATGCTCCTTAAAGGCAGAAAGTCCAAAGAAATACGAGAGATATTGAGAATCAATCTTTTTGGGATCTGGCCGCACACGGAGGCATCGACCAGAAAAAAGCCACCCTTCTTCCTTCTCACGGACTAATGCGCGACGATCAACAGACCCTACGCGACTAAAAACGATGTCGCCTTGAGTCAGCTGATAACGCGCTAGCCGGTCGCGATCAGAGTCGGAGACTTTGGGAGTATTTACATGGAGGATGCGATTTTCGCCCAAGTGCTCAACTGTGATAATCGGAGTGCCAATCTGAACGTAATCCTCTTGATGAAGCTGACTACCAAATGGTCCCGTTTGGATACCTGCATTCGGATCGCAAAGATTGGAGAGACAATCGACGTAAAAATCCGCAGAGAATCGTCCGTAAGGCGTTTCCATCCACTCATTCGCCATACCCAAGCTCCTTCAAGTTGGCTTCAATCGCCGCATCCAGCTTGGCCGCTGCCGTCCGCAGCTCACGCCACTGCGCAGACAGCCGCAGCATTTTTTTCTCGAAGGGCTCGCCGTCATCTTCCTGTTCGGCCGCGCCCACGTAGCGCCCCGGTGTCAGAACGTGGCCGTGCTTGCGGATGTCGTCCATCGAGGCGGATTTGCAGAAGCCAGCCACATCAGCGTACTCGCCCGCGCCATCTTCACCACGCCAAGCGTGGTAGGTGTCGGCGATCTTCTGAACTTCCTCGTCGGTGAGTTCGCGCCGGGTGCGGTCCACCAGCACGCCCAGCTTGCGGGCGTCGATGAACAGTACCTGCCTGCGCCGGTCGCGCAGACCCTTGCCCGGGTTCTTGTTGCGGGCCAGGAACCATAGGCAGGCGGGGATCTGCGTGGAATAGAAGAGCTGCCCCGGTAGCGCCACCATGCAATCCACTGCGTCGGCCTCTAGCATTGCCTTGCGGATGTCGCCTTCGCCGGACTGGTTGGAGCTCATCGATCCATTGGCCAGCACCACCCCCGCCGTGCCGTTAGGTGCGAGGTGGTGGTAGATGTGCTGGAGCCACGCGTAGTTGGCGTTGCCAACGGGCGGCGCTCCGAATTTCCAGCGCACGTCTTCGCGCAGGCGGTCGCCACCCCAGTCGGAGATGTTGAAGGGCGGGTTGGCGAGGATGTAGTCGGCTTTGAGATCGCGCAGTTCGTCTTTGTGAAAGCTGCCCTCGTTGTTCCAGCGGATGTCAGAGTCGATGCCGCGCACGGCCAGATTCATTTTGGCCAGCCGCCACGTGGTGTAGTTCGACTCCTGCCCATAGATCGCAATGTCGCCAATGCGCCCGCCGTGCTCCTGCACGAACTTTTCCGACTGCACAAACATCCCACCCGAGCCGCAGCAAGGGTCGTAGACGCGACCTGAGTAGGGCTCCAGCATTTCAACCAGTACGCGAACCACGGAGCGCGGCGTGTAGAACTCGCCGCCGCGCTTGCCTTCGGCACCGGCGAACTGGCCCAGGAAATACTCGTACACGCGCCCGAGGATGTCTTTGGAGCGGTCGCCTTCCTCGTTGAGCGCAATGCCGGAGATCAGGTCGATCAGCTCGCCCAGCATCACTTTGTTGAGCGCGGGGCGGGCGTAATCCTTGGGCAGCACGCCCTTGAGCGACTCGTTGTCCTTCTCGATGGCGCGCATCGCGTCATCAATCAAGGTGCCGATGGTGGGTAGCTTGGCGTTGGCCTGTAGATGCGACCAGCGCGCTTCCTTCGGCACCCAGAATACGTTGTCGGCAAGGTATTCATCCTTGTCTTCGGCGGCCTGTACATCTTCGGCCAGCAGCGCCTTGTGCTTTGCCTCGAAGGCGTCGGATATGTACTTCAGAAAGATAAGCCCAAGCGCGACGTGCTTGTAGTCGCTGGGTTCCATGTTGCCACGCAGCTTGTCGGCGGTTTTGAAGAGGTCCGCCTCGAAGCCAAGATTGCCTCCGTTGCCGTTTTTGGCGGTGTCGTTCTGTGCCATCGTGTTCTTATCCTTTGCGTAATGTCTTTGCTGCCGGGGCTTGATAGCCCGGCGCCAGCTTGGCGTTCTCAACGCCGTACAGGGCCAGCGGATCGCTGAGCCATAGGCGGTACTGTTCTTCTTTGAGGCGATGATCGGGCGAACAGTCCACGCTCCAGCGCAGCAGCATGTAGCCCGCGACGGCGGCGCGAACGCGCATCCGGATCGAGCCCTCGGTCATCCCGTAGTCCATCTTGATGATCTCGGGGCGTTCAAGGCGTGGGTGCGGCACGAAGTCCAGCTCGACGATGCGCGTCCACTGGATGTCGTTGTCCGGCCGCTCGTGGGTTTGCGGCTCCTCATCAAGAGGGGCTGGCGCTTCGATACGGGTGACAACGAAGTCCCGAAACTCTCCGCTCTTGCGATCAAAGGCCCGGACGTGCCAGCGCAGGCCGGTGTCCACCAGCGCGAAGGGCACAATGACCCGCTCAGACTCGCCGCTGCTCATCGAGTGGTAGCGGATGGCGATTGGCCGCTTGGCGTGGATGGCCCGGCAGACCGGGGCCAGCACGTCTATCTTGGGGTTGCTCAGGGCGGCAGGCGACTCGCAGGGCAGCAGTGGCTGCAAGGGTTTGGCAGGGCTGTTCACGCCATCACCGAAGCCAAGCGCTAGCGCCGATAGCACGCGCTGCGATGCGTGCTCGAACAGCGGAGCGAACGCCTCCCCGATGCGGTAGATCTTGTTGCTGCCGTCAAAGGTGATGTTCTGCGGCGCGATTTCTCGGTACAGCGCCAAGTCGCGTGTCGCCCCTGCCGGAGCCACACCGAAGCGCTCAATCAGGTCTGGGCGGCCGATCTCACCGAAAAAGTAGAGCCGGAAGTCGATGTAGGCCAGCCGCTCGCGCTGGGCGTGGCTCAAGCTTTCGACGCGCTGGGGTTGCGTCAACGAAGGCTCCTCATCCAAAACGGGTGACCAAGAGGCTGGGGTTGGCTTTATATTTGTCCATTTTTTGATGCATTGCGTAATCAGTTTGATTATATTGTGCACCACTACATGAACTCCCACAACACGGCGACACCTCTGCTCTGGAGCGCCGAGTTCACGAAAAACCTGCATCCCAACCGGTGCAGGCGATCTTTCGCATTTAGCTGGGCGTAGTTAGCGCTATTCAGGCTCGCTAGGATGAACATCATGTGTGCCCAAGCCATGCCTAGCCTCCAGTTCCAAAATTCGGGCTTCCCGCACGGAGCGCAGACGACACCGAATGTTGTTTGGCGCCAGCCTATCGGCTGGCGCCAAACCGCCGAGTCACGCGAGTCCGGATCGCCGGGCGGGGGAGGGAGGCGTTTTGCTCGGGGCGCGTTCAGCGCTTATTCCGCCTCGGCGATTAAGCGAAGGCATTTGACGAAGAGGGCGCGATATTCCTCGGGCAGGCGTGCGAGTAATTGGTCTTCTACGATGACATCGCGGGGCATGACGCGGCGCAGCACTTCCATGCCTGCGGGCGTTACGTAGAGCTGGTAGGCCCGGGCATCGGCGGGTGAGGGGCTGCGCTCGAGCAGTCCTGCGCGGTGCATGCGCTTCACCATTTCTGCGACGGTGTTTCTATCCATTGCCAATCGTTCGGCCAGTGCGTTCTGGCTGAGCCCGGGGTCTTGGTAGAGCAAGATCAAAGCGGCTTTTTGCCGCGGTGTGACGCCTTCGCCGGCGAAGGTGCTTGCAAAGATTTCCTCGGCCTTGAAGTGGGCGCGCCGCAACAGGTGCGAGGGCACTTCTTCGAGGCGGAAGTGCCGCAGGATAGCATCGACTTCCGCCGTGTCAGCGAGGGACGCGCGGCGGGAGCGGGGCGTGTTGGAGGTTCTGTCGCGGGCCATTGTGAATGCCGTGTTGTCTTGTGTTCAGTAATGCTAAGCCGGGATGCGGCTTCGTTACAAATGATTGTGCACGTACCAAAAACCGGCAGCGTTAGGGCGCGGTTTTTCTCTTATTACTGAATTTTCTAGGGTAATCACCTGTACCTAAGCGGGGTCTTCCATTCTAGGATTGTACGCATACGTCTTAGTTTGTCGATTCCTTATCGCTTCGCAGGAGCGTCGATGTCCATGGGTGTCAGCGCTTCCCCGGTGAATTCGCAGGTCGAGTTCCGGCGCATCGCTTTCGGTACGCGCCCGCGGTTCAGGTAGGGGCGGACATCTATGTGTCGGGCCTGGATAGGCAGACGGGCATGTTCGCAGGCGACGGCGCCTTCGAGCAGACGCGATGCCTATTTCTGCATCTGCAAGCCTTGTGTGAAGAACAAGGCGGCTCAATCGAGCGCATTGTCTGGGCGCGAGTGTACTGCGCGGGCGTAGACGCTGTCAGGGGCATGAACGAGACATGGGGGGCGTTTTGCGATGAGATCGAGCCGCCCGCAAGAACGTGGTGAAGTCCCTTGCGCGGGATGCTGCGGTGGAAATTGAATGTCAACGGTCTATGTAAGGAGCTTCACATGCGTGAAGGCGTGATTCTTGCCGGCTTTCTGGCCCCTCACCCGCCCCATCTGGTTTATGGAGAAAACCCTCCCCAGAACGAACCGCGCTCCGAAGGGGGGTGGGAGCCGCTGCGCTGGGCCTATGCGCAGGCGCGCGAATCCATAGAGCGCTTGAAGCCTGACGTGTTGTTGGTCCATTCGCCTCACTGGATCACGCAGGTGGGGCATCATTTTCTCGGCGTTCCAAGGCTGAGCGGCCGCTCGGTTGACCCTATTTTTCCGAATCTGTTTCGTTATGACTTCGGCATGGATGTCGACGTCGAGCTGGCCGAAGCCTGCTGCGAGGAGGCCGCCCATCTTGGCTTGGTTAGCAAAATGATGCGCAATCCTAGATTCCGGCCGGACTACGGAACCATCACCACACTGCATATGATCCGGCCGCAATGGGATATCCCCGTTGTGGGGATATCCGCGAACAACACGCCTTACTACTTGAATACCAAAGAAGGTCTGGGCGAGATGGATGTGTTGGGACGGGCCACCCGGGAGGCCATTCGCAAGACGGGGCGACGCGCGGTTCTGCTGGCCAGCAATACCTTATCTCATTGGCATTTTCATGAAGAGCCGGCGCTGCCTGAAGATATGACCAAAGAGCATCCGGAGCGTTATGACGGCTACAAGTGGGACGTGCGCATGATCGATCTGATGCGCCAGGGGCGTATGAAAGAGGCGTTTGCCTTGCTGCCGCAGTTTATTGACGAGGCATTCGCCGAGGTGAAGTCGGGCGCTTTTACCTGGATGCACGCGGCAATGGGATACCCCGAACTCGCCGGCCGCCTGCATGGTTATGGCACGGTGATCGGCACCGGCAACGCAGTCATTGAATGGAATCTTCAGGATGTGGGCCTTGCTGGCCTGACGCCGGCGACTCAGTCCGCATGACGCGGCGGTTTGCGAAAAGAACAGGGGGAATCACATGACCATCGTATCCGCGTTTCTCGTTCCCGGCAGTCCGCTGCCGCAATTGCGCCCGGACGTGGCGCCTTGGGGCCGTTTTCGTGACGCGCTGAGGCAGGTCGGGCGATCTCTGGCCCGTTCGCGGCCTGACTGCGTATTGGTTTACTCGACGCAATGGTTTGCCGTGCTGGACCAGCTTTGGATTACGCGGGCTCGCAGTACGGGATTGCATGTGGACGAGAACTGGCACGAGTTCGGCGAACAGCCTTTTGATATCTATTCCGATGCGCAGCTGGCCCATCGTTGCGTGCAAGCCTGCAATGAGGCGGGTATCAAGACGAGAAGCGTGGACTATGACCAATTCCCCATCGACACGGGCACGATTACCGCGAGCACCCTGATGAATTTTGGCACCGAGGATCTGCCTGTCATCACGGCCGCAAACAATCTTTATCACAGCGCCGCTCAGACAGAGCAGTTGGGATCGATTGCGGCTTGCGCGTTGCAGGACAAGCGGGTGGCGGTGTTGGGGATAGGCGGGCTGTCTAACAGCATGTTCCGGGAGGCGATCGATGTTCACCAGGATCACATTATTTCGGAAGGCGATGACGCCTGGAACAAGCGCTTGCTGGCGTTGATCGAAGACGGCGATTTGCCGGCGCTGCGCGCTAGCCTGCCCGAGTACAGCAAGGCGGCGCGGCCCGACATGGGGCTTAAACAATTGCATTGGCTGCTGGGCGCGATGGGCGATCGGTATCAGCAGGCCGTGGTGCATGAATATGGGCCGCTGTATGGCAGCGGCGGCGCGGTTGTGGAGTTCAAGCTCCAGTAGCGTGTTTCAGCAGGGCTCGCGCAGCGAGCCTGTATTTGCCCCGAGGAGTACCCGTGTTCAAGCAGTACAGAAATTTCATCAATGGCCGCTTTGTCGAGAGCGAGAAGCGCTTTGCAGGCATCAACCCGGCGACCGGTGTGCAGTTCGCCGAGGTGCATGAGGCCAGCAGGGCGATGGTTGACGAGGCCATTGCCGCCGGCCACCGCGCGGTGCGCGCTTGGGGCGCGACATCGGTCGCGGACCGGGCTGATATGCTGTACCGCATCGCCGACGAAATCGACCGCCGGGCGGAGGTCTTTCTGGAGGCAGAGGTCAGCGACACGGGTAAGCCGGTGTCGCTGGCGTCCAAGCTCGACATCCCCCGAGGGGCGGCGAACTTCCGCATTTTTGCAGACATTCTCAAGACGGCGCCGTTGGAGACGTTTCGGACCGAACTCGCTGGCGGTGCGCAGGCGATCAACTATGCGGTCAGAAAGCCGTTGGGCGTGGTGGGCATCATCTCTCCCTGGAACCTGCCTCTGCTTCTTTTTAGTTGGAAGGTGGCGCCTGCGCTTGCTTGCGGCAATGCGGTGGTGGCCAAGCCATCGGAAGAAACGCCTGGCACGGCCAGCCTGCTTGCGGAGGTGATGCAGTCGGTTGGGCTGCCGGAAGGCGTATTCAATTTGGTGCACGGATTCGGCCCGAATTCGGCCGGGGAATTCATTAACAGGAATCCCGACATCAGCGCCATCACCTTCACCGGAGAGTCGAAAACTGGCTCGGCCATCATGCACGCGGCGGCCGATGGGGTCAAGCCGGTGTCGTTTGAGTTGGGCGGCAAGAACGCCGCCATCATCTTTGCTGACTGCGATGTCGAAAAAACGCTCGAAGGCATGACGCGCGCGGCCTTTTTGAATAGCGGCCAAGTCTGCCTCTGTTCTGAACGAATTTTCGTTGAGCGGCCAATCTATCAACGCTTTGTCGCAGCGCTTGCCGAACGCGCAAAGCGCATCAAGCTAGGCGATCCGGCCGACGCCGAAACGGAAATGGGGCCGCTGATTTCGGCAGCCCATCGTGACAAGGTGCTGGCCTACTACGCGCTCGCGCGCGAAGAGGGGGCTGAGTTCATCGTGGGGGGCGGCACGCCACGCTTTGGCAACGCGCTGGATGGCGGCTTCTGGGTCGAGCCCACGCTGATTGCGGGCTTGCCCGACGACGCCCGCTGCGTGTCGGAGGAAATTTTCGGTCCCATCGGCCACATCACGCCTTTTGATTCCGAGGCGGAGGTCATACGGCGGGCCAATGCCACGCCCTATGGCTTGGCGGCGACGATCTGGACGAGCAATGTGAACAAGGCGCATCGTGTTGCGCAGTCCATGAACGTGGGGGTTGCCTGGGTCAATGCGTGGTTTCTGCGCGACCTGCGCACCCCCTTCGGCGGGAGTGGGCTGTCCGGGATCGGGCGAGAGGGCGGGCTCCATTCTTTGAACTTCTATTCTGAACTGACCAATGTGTGCATTCACGTCGACGGACCCGAGGCCAGCGATGAGGGATAAGAAAATGGAAACGACTGCGACCGCCTCCGCCGTTATTGCAGGGCGGGCTCAACCGCGCGGTAGATTTCCTCACGTCAAGCGCGCCGGGGATTTTCTTTTTGTTTCCGGCACCAGTTCGCGCCGGGCGGACAACAGTTTCGTGGGGGCCGAGTCCGATGCGATGGGCGTGCTGGATGCCGATATCCGCGCGCAAACGCGCGCCGTCATTGAGAACATCAAGGCGATTCTGGAAAGCGTGGGCGCGGGTCTGAAAGACCTGGTCGAACTATCGACTTACTTGGTCGATATGGGGGATTTCAAGGGCTATAACGAGGTTTACGCCGAGTATTTCGATTACGACGGGCCTTGTCGAACAACCGTGGCCGTTCATCAATTGCCGCATCCGATGCTGCGCATTGAAATCAAGGCGGTGGCTTATAAACCGCTGGCATCAGACGCATAAAGCCGGGTGATGCCACCACCAAGAGTAGCGGTGGTGGCATCACAGGGCGGTGGGAAGGCGGAGGACACACTAGCTTGGCGTTTGCCGGGATGTCGCTTTGTCTCAGGCCCCGAACAGCAAAAACCCATAGAGCGCGAACAGCGCCAGGTGCAGGGCGCCCTGGATGACCGAGGTTTTTTGTCCGCCGAAGGACAGCATGGCCAGCATCACTGTCAGCGCAAAGAGCAGGGTTTCCAGTGCCGAGATGCCCATGATGACGGGTTTGCCGGTGAGCAGGCCGATGACGAGCACGGCGGGCACGGTGAGGCCGACGGTGGAGACGAAGGCGCCCAGGCAGAGGTTGATGGCGCGCTGCATGTCTTGGTTCAGCGCCGCTTTCACGGCGGTGAGCGATTCGGGCGTGAATACGATGATGGCGATCAGCAGGCCGCTTACGGCGATGGGGGCGCCTGCTGCGACGACGCCATAGTCGATGACCACGGCCAGGTGATGGGCGAGCAGCACAATGGGGACGATCATCGCCAGCAGCAACAGACTGCTCTGGCGTGTCGAGCCTTGGGCTTTGTCTTGCGCCGGGGCGCTGTCGCTGGCCTGGTCTGGCCGGTGGACGATCGCCATGAGGCCCGGCTCTGGCTGCATGAAGAGCCGGCGCTCGCGGCCCATTTGCAGTGCGAGAAAGAGGCCATATAGGGCGGCGGTGATACCCGCGATAGTCCAGGCTTGCACGGTGCTGAAGGCCCCCGCGCCAGGCAGAGAGTTGGGCAGAACCAGGGCGCAGCCCGTAAGCAGAACGATCATGCCGAGATAGGCCTTGGCGCCCTGGGCGTTGTACGTCTGTTCGCCGTGGCGCAGAGCGCCTGCGATCAGGCAGATGCCCATCACGAGGTTGATGATGATCATCATGACGGCGAAGATGGCGTCGCGGCCTATCGTCGGGAATTCGCCGGGGCCCAGGAGTACCGAGGCGATCAGGATGACTTCGATCGACACGATGGAGAGTGTGAGGATCAGGGTGCCATAGGGTTCACCGAGTTGTTGGGCGAGACGGTCGGCCTCATGCACGACGCCGAACGAGGCCGCAACAATGGTGAAGAACAAGAGGGCAAAGCAGCCCAGCGCGACCGCCGGTGTCAAGGGCGCGGCCAGCAGGTCGCCGCCATACACCGTGAACACGATGACGACCAGCCAGGCCCAGATAAGCTTGATGAGCGCGGGTCGCGGGATGCGGGGTCTGCTCGCGCGCGCGCGATGGTGGAGGGTGCACATTAACGACTCCCTTTGGGGCCAGTTAAATAGGGTTTGAGTGTGGCGGGGCAGGCCTGTGGCAGCGGCTTATCCCGTCGCCTGGAATCTGGAAGAGAGGCGGGACAGGCGGCAGCGAATGCAGCGGCCGCGGTGCAGCCGGGTGTCAGGCCATTCAGGACCAGCGCGCAGCGCCTGTGACGCTGTCTAGCCCTTGCTGCGGCGTTACAGGCGGGGGCGCGCGTTCGTGCGCAGGGCAATGGGGCAGCGAGAGGGGGGGGGAGTAAGGACGGTAACCATAGGCTTGTGAGCTAGGGTCGTCCCTGGAGAAGAAACGCCGGTCAGGTCGTCCTGATCCGGGTGGGCGCATGAAGGCCTTCGAACATTCTAGCCCAATAGCCCGCGCCTTGCTCGAGCGGCCAGTGCGGCGCGGGCGCGCAGGCGATGGGGGCTGCCAAGAGGAAACCTTCAAGGGCAGGGGGATCAGGCGCTTGCGGTGTTTGCGTGTATATTTTTTGCCGGCAGGGCGGCCTTGCGCAGCAGGGAGTGCAGCGCACGTTGCATGAGGGCCGGTCCGCGCGGTTCATCGTCAATATTGCACTGAGGGAAAATACATGAAGCTGGTGAGATTTGGCCCGGCGGGGCAGGAAAAGCCTGGCCTGATCGATGCGCAAGGCGTGCTGCGGGATTTGTCGGGGCTTGTGCCTGACATCGGCCCCGCTCAGCTCGGGCGGGCTGCGTTGGCCGCCATGATCGGGTGCGATCCGGCCTCGTTGCCGCAGGTGCCCGGCGAGCCGCGACTGGCTTGCCCCGTGGCCAACGTGGGCAAGCTGGTGGCGATTGGCTTGAATTACTTTGATCACGCGGCGGAAGTCGGCGCGCCCGTGCCCCAAGAGCCGGTGATTTTCATGAAGGCGACGTCCTGCATCCAGGGGCCGGATGATCCGGTGATGCTGCCCGAGGGCTCTCAGAAGGGGGATTGGGAGGTCGAGCTGGGTGTTGTCATCGGTGAGCGGGCCCGTTATGTCGAGGCCGATGACGCGCTGGACTATGTGGCAGGCTATTGCGTCGTCAATGATGTGAGCGAGCGCGAGTACCAGATGGAGCGCGGCGGCACCTGGGACAAGGGCAAGGGTTGCGATACCTTCGGCCCGATCGGCCCGTGGCTGGTCACGCGCGATGAGGTGCCGGACCCGCAGGCCCTGGACCTCTGGCTGGATCTCAATGGCCGGCGCATGCAGACCGGCAATACGCGCACCATGATTTTCGATGTGAAAACCCTTGTGAGCTATGTCAGCCGCTTTATGACCCTCTTGCCTGGCGACATCATCACCACCGGCACCCCGCCGGGTGTGGGCTTGGGGATGAAGCCGCCGGTGTTTCTGCGTGAGGGCGATGTGATGACGCTGGGCGTGCAGGGTTTGGGCACGCAGCGCCAGCGCGTGGTGGCGTTTACGCGCTGAAACCGCCCGATGACCGGCAGGCCAGGCCGGTCATCGGGCGCTGCCGCTATCGCGTCAGCTTCAGCGCCAGCCAGTCCAGCACGCCCATCACGATCAAGGATAGGCCGACCAGCGGAAAGATCAGGCCGCCGATCACCATGATGACCAGCACGCCACGCAGGGCGCGGGCATTATGTGGAGCGGGCGGGATGCCGAGGCCGCCCGCCGGCCGGCGTTTCCACCACATCACGGCGGCGGATACCGACATCAGCACCATGGCGAGGCAGGCCAGCGTCAGGACGAGTTGATTCGCCAGTCCGAACTCCTGCCCCATGTGCACATTGATTCCCCATTCCAGCGTCTTGCCCAAGGGGCCGTAGTCAGCGTAGCTCATGTCCAGCAAGGGCTTGCCGCTGTATTGGTCCAGGTGCACAACACGCTGACGTTGCAGATCATTGGGGTATACCGAGGCCGAGTACACCCCCCGATCGCTCTTGGGCAGGCTGATGGAATAGCCGGGGGCCAGATGCAGCGCCTCTAGGGCGGCGACGGCGCGGTTCAGACCGATGGGCGCAGGCCGGCCAGGGTGTTCGCCCTGCCTGTTCTGGCCTTGCGGCGCTTCCTGAGCCGCGTGGCCTGCGTGGCTGTCATGACCTTCATGCCCCGATTGCGGTAGCCGGGCCTGCTCGAGTGACCAGGTCGTCAGGCCCTGATCGGCCAGTTTCAGCGTCGACATCGGCACTTGCACGCGGACTCCCGAGGGGTAGCCGAAGTTACTGCCATTGGCCCATTGATTGATCTTGGCTCCCCAGACCTGCGACCAAGGCATGCCCGTGAGCGCGAGAAACACAATGAAGAAGGCCGTGAAGACGCCCGTGACCGCGTGCAGATCGCGCCAGAACACCCGTCGCGCAGGCGAGCCGCGCACGCTGATGACCCCTAGGCGGCGGCCGCGCGGCCACCACAGGTAGATGCCGCTGGCCACCAGCAGCAAGGACCATCCGGCAGCGATTTCGATCAAGGCGGCGGCATTGAAGTATTTCAGACTATGCAGCTTGCGCACGGTCCACATCAAGCTGCCTTGTTCGGGCAGGCTGCCCAATACCTGAGCGGTGTAGGGGTTGAGGTAGACCGAGATATTGGCTCCCGAGGCGGGGCGTATCACGGCCCGAGCCGACGCGCGCGGGCCGGCGGGCGGCAGGTATTTCAGCAGCGTGCCGGGCTGCGCCGCCAGCGCAGCGGCCGCAAGGGTTTCGGGCGCGCGCGGCGCCGCGTCGTGTTCGGCCACCTGGCGCAGATCGCGGTACCAGACGCTTTCGATCTCGTCGTGAAAGAGATAGAGCATGCCGGTGGCGGCCAAGAGGATCATGAAGGGCAGCACCAGCATGCCGGCATAAAAATGCCAGCGCCAGACCGCCCGGTAGAGGTCTGCGGCCGCCACGTGTTCGCGGTCGTCTTTGTTAAGGGAAGCGCTTGTAGACATGGTGTCGGCCTCAGAAACGGTAGCTGGCGCTGAGGTCAGGCAGGGTGGCGACGCTTGCGGTGTGCGCCCAGGAAGAGGCGTGCGCGCAGCCCCATACCGCCAGGGCGGTTCTGGCGTAAGGAATAGGCATGAAATTCTCGTTCAATAGGAAACAGGGCTGCGGCTTAGGTGCAGCCAGAGAACGCCGGCAAGCCGGCAGCGATCAAACGAGAGAGAGGGGAGGTGCGCGCGCCCCGAGCGGGACGCTGGAAATGGGGAAAACCGGCGCGGCGGGCGGCGCCCGGGCCGAGACAGGAAAAGCCTGTTCGCTGACCGGGATCGGAGAGAGCGGCGCGGGCAGCAGCGCCGCAGCGCTGACGGCGGCGCCGCTCGAGCAGGCGGCGGCCTGTGCCGCGTGGCGTTCATCAGGGCCTTGGTCGGCCTTGGCCGGGCCCTGCACCCACACCGGCCCTGCCGCCGAGCAGAGCTGAATCAGCGTGCCGCCTTGGGATGAGCCAGGCATGAAGCCTTGCGGCACCATCGCCTTGAACGCGAACAGCAGCAGCGCCAGCCAGAAAACGGCGGTGCGCGAGCGCGTCAGGGTGCAAGGCTTGGTTTGCATGATGGGGCAGGATTCTAAATGACTCTGTCCGGTAGGGGCTGGCTTCGTTCCAAGACCAGGCATGGCGCAAGGGGATGCGAACGGGGGCATGCAGAAAAGCCGCCAAAATCAGCGCATGTTATCTCTGTGCTTACCGGTGTTTTCCCTTATGCTTGCGCACTCGACAGGTTTTTTGCCTGTTGAATCAGGGCTCTGCTCTTTGACATGCCCCTGATTTGTTACGATAGCGTTATCTGGCACTCATCGTGTCTGGCCGCGCCCTTTTCCAGCAACCCCAGCTTTGCCCCCGCTTCGCGTGGACAGGCCGATCTGGCTTGCCGCTCTGGGTGGCCGGGTGTGGTTTGGAGGGTGGTCACAGAGAACGCGCCGGCTCTTTTTGGGCCGGCCCTTTGGAAATCTTCCAAGTCGAGGTCTCGACGGGGCAGCAATGAAGACGTGGTTCAAGCGCATTTTGATAGGCTTGGTGGTGTTGGTACTGGTGGCAGTCGTAGGGCTGGCCATCTTTTTGCTGACATTTGACCCCAATGCCTACAAGTACAAGCTTGAGGAACTGGTCCAGGAGCGTTATCACCGCACCCTGACGATCGAAGGCGAAATCGAGCTTTCGCTGTTCCCGCGCATCGGCCTGGCCGTGCAGGGCGTGTCCTTGTCGGAAGCCAACAGCCCCGAGGTCTTCGCCTCCATCGACAGCATGCGGCTGGCCGTGGCCGTCTGGCCGCTGCTGTCCAACAATCTGGTTGTCGATCACGTCACCATCAATGGCTTCAAGGCGCGCATCGCGCGCGAAAAGAGCGGCCAGTTCAATTTCGAGAACCTCGTGGGTGGCGTGGAGCCGAGCACCGCAGTGCCCGCCAATGCCGCCGAGGCCACGGTCGGCGCCATCGCCGGCGCGGCGCAGGCGCTGTCGAGCGGCACGGTGAGCGCGCCGCGCAGCATGCAGATCGATATCGCCGGCCTGGATCTCAAAGACGGCGAATTGCAATTGCAGGATGCGCTGAGCGGCATGGCCGTTTCTGTCACGCATCTCAATGCCAACACGGGCCGCGTGACGTTTAATCAGCCCTTCGATGTCAGCTTCAATGCCCGCGTTGAAGGCGGCGACCCGCGTTTTGACGCCGGCCTGACTGGCCAGGCTTTGCTGCGCCTGGACCCCTCCGCCAAACGCTATTCGGCTCAGCGCCTGGATTTGCGCATGGAGGGCAAGTTGCCCAGCGCTCAGGCCAAGAGCCTCGCCGTGCGTGGCAACCTGGCTTTCAATGGCGCCAGCTCATCGCTGGATGTGGCCGGCCTGGAAGTCGTGTTCCAGGGGGATGTCACCCATCCCGCGGCCAGGCTGACAGGCGTGGAAGCCAGTGTGGCCATGCCCAAGCTTTCGGTTGACCCGCACAAGGCGCAGTTGCAGATCGACAAACTGGCGGCACGCGCCAAGGGCAATTCGCCTGAAGGCCCCTTCGAGTTTGCGCTGGACACCCCCAGTCTGCATATCTCGCCCACTTCGGCGGGGGGTGATGCCCTGACGGGCCGCATCCGCAATCCTTCGCTGGACGCGAGTTTCAGCCTGACCGGCATCAGCGGCAATGCCGCCGAACTCGACATCAAAGAAGCCAAGATCGACGCCGCCGTCAAACAGGGCGAGCGCGTGGTCAAGACGGTGTTCGCGTCGCCGGTGTCGCTCAACCTGACGCAGCGCGCGGGCAGTCTTGCCGCGCTCAAGGGGGATGTCAATATCACCGACCCGGCGCTGCCCAAGGGCAGTCTGCAGATTCCCGTGATCGGTAGTCTGTCGGCAGACCTGCTGAAGGATCAGGCTAGCGCCAAAATCAATGCGGTGCTCGAGGGCGGCAAGTTTGACCTCATGGCTGATCTTGCCCAACTGACCACGCAGCCGCAGCTCAAGTTTGCATTGGCCGTGGATACGCTGGATCTCGACAAGCTCATGCCTGCCCTGCCGGTCAAGCCGGCGGCCGATGGCAAGCAAGAAGAGTCCAAGCCGCCAGCCAAGCCTGCCGCGCCCGCCAAACCGCGCGACGACAGCATCAATCTGTCCGGGCTGATAGGCCCGAGCGCCGATGGCACGGTCAAGATCGGCCAACTGGTGATGCGGGGCTTGAAAGCCGCCCAGGTGGGCGCCAGCATCAAGCTCGACCACGGCAAGCTGGATATCTCTGGCATTAGCGCCGACCTCTACAACGGCAAGTTGGCCGGGGGATTGTCGGTCAATGCCGCCGAGGGCAACAAAATGGCGGCGAAGCTCAACCTGACGGGCGTGGCCATCGAGCCGCTGCTGATGGATGTCGCCAAACGCAATACCTTGTCGGGCAACGGTAGCCTTGCGCTCGATCTGAGCACGGCGGGCAATAACAGCTATGCCCTGACCAGCAATCTGGGCGGCACGGTGCAACTGCGTCTGCGCGAGGGCGCGGTCAAGGGCATCAATCTCTCGCAAACGCTCAAAGATCTCAAATCGCTGGTCAATGGCCAGGGCGAAAACCATAGCTTTGCTTCTGACAGCAGTCGTCAAACCGATTTCACGGCCATGGACGCCGATATGACGCTGGCCAAGGGGGTGGGCACGGTCAAGCGCTTGGATGTGGCGACCGACTTCCTGCGGGTGTCGCAGGGCAGCCCGGCCATCATCGATTTCGTTAATAGCGGGCTCGATTTCGTGGTGGTTGCGCGGGTCACCAATACCGCCAAAGAAGGCAAAGAGCTGGCTGATCTGCGCAATCTGCCGGTGCCTGTGCTCATCAGCGGCAGCTTCGAGAAGCCGGTCTACACCGTGCAGTGGCGTGAAATCGCCAGCGTGCTGATCAAGCGTGGCCTGGAAAGCACGATCAAAGACGCATTGGGCGCCAAGGGCGGCAAGAGCAATGTGGGCAAGGCCCTCAAGGGTGTGCTCAATCGATGAGCGGATTTCAGCCTGTCGCGGAATGCGGCGAGACGGCTCAAGCCGAGGCGGCCGCTTACGAGCGCCGCTGGCTGATCAGCAACGATGCCGGCCAATGGCTGGATCGCGGGCTGTGCCCCAGGCTGGCGGAAATCAGCGTGGAGCTGCGCCTGGGTTATCTAGTGCTGACGGCGCCGGGCATGCTGCGGCTGGATATTCCGCTGGACGTCATCGAAGACGACGATAGCGTGCGCTATCAATTACGCATCGGCGAGCAGGTGGTAGATGTCGTGGACGAAGGCGATTTGGCGGCCGCCTGGCTGTCGCATTATCTGGGCATCCCCGCGCGCCTGCTCAAGGTGCATCCCGATATGGGAGCGGTGAGCTGGCCTGCCGGCTCACTTCGCCCTTCGCAGGCCTGATGGTTGTCAGGATTTCGCGCGCAGGCTGAACACGGCGTGCGCCAGCAGGCCCGCCGCCAGGCCCCAGAAGGCGGAGCCTATCCCCCAGAAACTCATGCCCGAAGCGGTCGCCAGCAAGGTGATCAGCGCGGCCTCACGCCGTTGCGGGTTACCCATCGCATTGGCCATGCCGCCCATGATGGCTCCGAGCAGCGCCAGGCCGGCGAGCGTGGCGATGAGGGCCGCCGGCAGCGCTTGGAAAAACAGGGCGACGGTGCCGGCTGCGACACTCAGCAGCACATAGCTGATGCCATAGGTGGCGGCCGCCACATAGCGCCGGGCCGGGTCGTGATGGGCCTCGGGGCCGGCGCATAGCGCGGCGATGATGGCTCCCAGCGTGACGCTGTGCGCGCCAAAAGGCGCTGCGGCCAGGCCCACCAGGCCTGTCGCGGCCACGAGGCGGGAGGCGGGCGGGCGATAGCCGGCTGCCTGCAAGATCGCCAGGCCCGGCAGGTTCTGCGAGGCCATGGCCACCACAAACAGCGGAATGCCCAGGCTGATGGCGCTTTGCACCGTAAAGTGAGGCGTGGTCCAGACGAATTCGGTCCACTCCCAGGAGAGGCTGTTGAGTTGCAGCAGACCCTGGCTGGCTGCGATGAGCAAGCCCAGCGCCAGCACGATCAGGATGGCGAAACGGGGCAGCCAGCGTTTGCACAACAGATAGGCCACGCACATCGCCAGCACCATAGCGGGGGCGCTGCTGATATTGCGGAAGATGCCCATACCGAAATTGAGCAGCACGCCCGCCAGCATGGCGCCGGCGATTTCTCCTGGAATACGCCGCACGATGGGATCAATCCAGCCAAACACACCGCAGATCAGGGTGAGCGCGGCGGCCAGCATAAACGCGCCAACGGCCTGATCGAAGGGCACGCCCGCCAGGCCGGTGACCAGCAGGGCCGCACCCGGCGTGGACCAGGCGAACACCACGGGCAGGCCCGTGCGCAGGCTGAATATGGTGCCGCCTAGGCCCAGGGCCAGGCAGATGGAGCCAAGCCAGGAGCCGATCTGCACGGCCGACAGACCGCCAGCATGACCGGCCTGCACCATCAGGACGGCGGTGCCGCTGAAGCTGACGAGTACGGCGATCAGGCCGGCCGCGATGGCGGAAACCGACAGATCGCGGATGGCTGGGCGGTGAGGGGCGGTGGAAGACTGCTCGGGGCCGCTCATGCGGCGCCGCCTGTCAGGCGGCGGTATTTGGCCATCAGGGCTTCCTGCCCTTCCTTCCATTGCGGATGCAGCTCGATGCACTCGACCGGGCAGACCACCTTGCACTGCGGCTCATCGTAGTGGCCGACGCATTCGGTGCACAGGTCCGGGTCGATGACGTAATAGTCCTCGCCCATCGAAATGGCTTCGTTGGGGCACTGCGGTTCGCAGACGTCGCAGTTAATGCATTCGTCGGTAATGAGGAGAGCCATGGCAGAGCGGCGCGAGGGCGGAAATCCCGCCCATTGTAGCGCCGCCCGGGCTTATTCCGTGTCGGCCTGCTCGCGGCGCGCTTTGGCCTTGGCCTGGAGCCAGCGCTCCACCGAGGGGAAGACGAATTTACTGACATCGCCGCCCAGTTGCGCGATCTCGCGCACGATGGTGCCGGAGATGAACTGGTATTGATCCGAAGGCGTCATGAACAGCGTTTCGACGTCGGGCAAAAGATGGCGATTCATGCCGGCCATCTGGAATTCGTATTCGAAATCCGACATGGCGCGCAGACCGCGCACGATCACGCGGCCGTTTTGCTCGCGCACGAAATCTCTGAGCAGGCCGCCGAAACTGCGGACTTCGACGTTGGGGTAATGGCCCAACACCTCGCGCGCGATTTCAACCCGTTCGTCGATGTTGAAAAAGGGTTTTTTGTTGCGGCTATAGGCCACGGCCACGACCACCTTGTCGAACAGGGCTGCGGCGCGGCGAACCAGGTCTTCGTGACCGCGCGTGAGCGGGTCGAACGTGCCGGGATAGACAGCGGTGATCATACGTGCTCCAAACCTATATGTTTATGGTGTTACACCATCCTCCGAACCCGGATTATTCTCCGTTTTCCGCATTGCAGCAAATTGGAGCAGGCAGTAATGGACGGCGCCGGCCTTGCCCTCGCGTAAAACGTCGAATCCCTCGGGGGCCTCGGCAGGGGTTTCCGACTCGACATAAACCAGGGCGTTCTCGTCGAGCACCGCTGGCAAGAGCGGCCAAAGACGGGCCAGCCAGCCCTGGCCGAAGGGCGGGTCGAGCAAGACCAGGTCAAAGCGCGAGGCGTCCATGCGCTCCAGCGCCGCCAGGGCGTCGCCGGCATGAATGCGGATGTGTTCGGCTTTGAGCTTGTCGCGTAGCGAGCGCAACGCGGATACCGCGCCCCGGTCGCGCTCAACCATCTGAACCTGAGCCACGCCGCGCGAGGCGGCTTCCAGCCCCAGCGCACCGCTGCCGGCGAACAGATCCAGCACCCGTTTGTCGCGGAATTCACCGTGCCAGAGGTGTGTCAGCCAGTTAAACAGGGTTTCGCGCACCCGGTCAGGGGTGGGACGCAGGCCGGGAACATCTGGCACGGTGATTGGGGTGCGGCGGAATTGGCCGCCAACGATACGAATGGCGCGTGCGCCGCTTGCGGATTGCTTCAAGAACAGACCCTCCTGGCGCGAATAGTAGCCCGCCTCGGGCGTCTGCGGTGGCTGCTGCCCGCCATTGCCGCCCGGCAAGGGCGCGATCCCGAATATACTTTTACTATGTTCAGCTTCTTCAAGAAAAAGACCCCTCCGCCCGCCGCGCCAGCCACGCCCGCGCCGCCGCCGGAGCCCGTCGCTCAGCCCGCCGAGCCTGTCTCGCCGCCTTCCATCGCGCCCGCGGCGCCGCCTGTCCCGGCGGTGGCCCCCGAGCCGCCTGTGGCGGTTCCGCCTGCTGCCGCGCCGCCTCGCCCGCCGGTCGCGGCCGAGCCCGTGGCGGTTCAGACTGCTGCGCCGGCCTCGCCCGCGATGCCTGCGGCACCCGCGCCGCTTGTGGCCGAACCCGTAGCCGCCGAAGCGGTGGCGGCCCTTGCGCCGCCCAGCCCGCCTGCGGCCCAAGCTCCCGCGCCCGCAGCACCGGCACCCGAAGTCCCCGCCCCCGAAGTTCCTGCACCCAAGAAGGCCTCCTGGCTCAGCCGGCTCAAGCAGGGCCTGGCCCGCACCGGGCAAAGCATCGGCGGCATTTTTGTTGGCGTCAAAGTCGATGAAAACCTGTTCGAGGAGCTGGAGTCGGCCCTCATCATGGCCGATGCCGGTATCGAAGCGACCGACAAATTGCTGACCGCGCTGCGAGCCCGAGTCAAGAAAGAGCGCATCGAGGACCCTGCGCAGGTCAAGGCCGCTTTGCGCCAGTTGCTGGCCGATCACCTCAAACCGCTTGAACGCCAGTTCGACCTCAAGCGTGCGCAGCCGCTGGTCGTGATGATCGCTGGGGTGAACGGCGCGGGTAAAACCACGTCTATCGGCAAGTTGGCGCATACCTTCCAGCGCCAGGGCGCCAGCGTTTTGCTGGCTGCGGGAGACACGTTCCGCGCCGCCGCGCGCGAGCAACTCGTCGAGTGGGGCAGCCGCAACAACGTCACCGTCATCGCCCAAGATGGCGGAGATCCGGCCGCCGTGGCCTTTGACGCCGTCAACGCCGGTCGCGCACGCGCTGCAGGCGTGGTCATGATCGACACCGCCGGGCGCCTGCCTACGCAACTGCATTTGATGGAAGAGCTCAAGAAAATCCGTCGCGTTATCGGCAAGGCCGACGCCGCCGCGCCGCATGAGGTCTTGCTGGTCATCGACGGCAATACCGGGCAGAACGCCCTGGCTCAGATTCGCGCCTTTGATGCGGCCATTCAGCTCACCGGCCTGGTCGTCACCAAGCTCGATGGCACCGCCAAGGGCGGCACGCTGGCGGCTGTCGCCGCGGGCAGCCAGGGCGTGCGCCCTGTGCCGGTTTACTGGATAGGCGTGGGCGAAGGTCTGGAAGACCTCCAACCCTTTGTGGCCGAGGAGTTTGCCTCGGCCTTGCTGGCAGACTGATCAACACCCGGCTTGCGCCGGGTTGATCTTTTCCTGGCGGCTCTGACGGCAGCTCAGGCCGCTTTCCAGAAACGTTTGTCTTTGGCCAGTTTCTCGAAGGCCGGTTGAGCCTGTTGCGCCAATTGCTCCAGGCGCAGGGCAATCCAGCCTAAGGCGAACCAGGCCTGCGGATGGAGGGGAATCTGGGTTTTGTAGTGTTCGGCCGCCACGGCCAGATCATTGATCTCGCCCAGCAGCTCCTGCACAAGCGCCAGTTGCTTGCGATAACTGCGCAGGCGGGCGTTTGGCAGCAGCGACTCGGCGAAGGCCAGGCCATAGCGCAGGCGTTTGGCCCGTTTGCGCAACTCGTGGCGCGTGGGCAGGTCCAGTTCGCTGAAGTGCATGCCCTCTGTCACGACTTGCTTATGCCATCTGCGCAGGCGGCGAATCAGAAAAGGCCGTAGCGGCGCTTGGGCGGGCGCGGCATCCAGGGGAATGATGGCAGGCTCGAAGGGCTGTCCTTCGACCACCACGGGCAAGGGCAGGTCAACGGGCGCGGCGCGCACCGTCATGCTCCATTGATACAGATCCAGCAGCCAGCCCTGTAGGGCCGCGCCGCTGCACAGGGAGCGGGCGTCCGCGCCACGCGCGACCGGCTCGGTGGGGATGTCGGGCATGCCCGCCTGCCTCAGCAGGGGGGCGATGGTGTCGGCCAGCACATCTTGGTCGCGGCTGGCGCCCAGGGCGCCAAAATACTCGCGGATGCCTGCATCCAGGGTTTCCGGGGGTGTTTCGATGGCGCCTTCGAACAGACGCCAGGCCGAGCGCAGGCGCCGCATTCCTACCCGCAGCTGATGCACGTGTTCGGCGCTACCCGCCTGATAAACGCCAGCGGTATCCACTTCGGCCACCATCGCGGCGTTGCGGATAATTTGCTCTAGGCATTCGTCGGCCACGCGGGCCATGGCCTGTTCGGGCGTCAGGTCCGGGGTCAAGGCCACCGCGCGTGCGCCGCGTGGCGCCCAGAAGCGCGCCACGATTTGTTGCGCCGTCGCCTCATCGTTAGCCAGGGCTAGTTGGGCGGCCAATTGCGCCAGGGCATCGCCGCGCTCGGACTTGCTGCGCACATCGAGCACCAAGCCGTGGCGTTGCTGCCAGCCGCGGGCGATGCTGAAAATCGCCTCGGGCCGGCCCGACATCAGTTCGAACTCAATTTCACAGATAGGCAGTTCCAGGCCGCCCGCGCGCAGCACGCCCAGATCCAGCGCGGCTTCGACGCTGCCCTCCCGGCTGCGTAATTTGCACAACAGCCGTTGCACATCGGTTTCGTAGCGCACCCCGAGCTGCCCCTGTATGCGGGCGAGCGCATCGCCCACGGCTGTGCCGGCATACACCGACAGATCCAGCACCGGGCCGGGCCTGACGTGGTTCAGCTCGATGCGGGTGATGGCGTTGGCCCCGGGCATCTTGACGGTTTGAACCCAGTTTTCGCCCTCCTGGCGCAAGCGCAGCGCGATGCGTGCCTTGACCAGTTCGCGCTCTGGCGTATCGAAATACATGGCGCGCAAGGGCAGGCGAGTTGCCTGCCGTCCGGCGATTTCCTGTCGAACGCCTTCGACCGAGGCGGCGGGAACGTGCAGTTTCAACTCTTGTTCTGACATGTCGGGGCTTGCCTACGCAAAAGTCGGAATGGTAATCATGGCACAGCTTTATCTTGATGACTGGTCATATTCCGGAAATAAATCAAGAAACATCAAAGAAAAGCGCCTAACCTGAATAAACTGCCCGCTAAAAATAGCGAAATCACGATAATTCCCGGGTCGCTTGCGCATCGGCCGCCGGCATGCCCCCTAGGCGGGATCGCTGTTTGGCTGCGGTGCGCGTTCAGCGGCGCATCCGCAGCGCCTAGGGCCTCTGGCCGGATTCGCTCAGGGGCGCCACCCCAGTTTGTGTGAAACCGCGTGGGCGCATTGCAAGAGCGGCTGCGCAATACTGCCTTGCCAGGACACATCAAACAGGCCGCTGGGGCCGATGGCGGTAATGGCTAGCACCAGCTTGCCGGTATGGTCGAACACCGGCACCGAGAGGGCGTCCACACCGGGCAGAGGGTTGCCTACCGCGCGCGCCATGCCATGCACGCGGATATCGGCCAGCATGGCCTGCAAATGCTCGGGGCTGGCGGACTTCAGGGGGTGAGATAGGGTGGACGTCACCGCGGTGTCGTTTTGTTCGCGGGCGATGTAGTACTCGGCCACTTTGGGCGCAAGCCAGGCGGCGAACACCAGGCCTGTCGCGGTGTTCAGCATGGACATCACCGTACCCTGTCGCATGTTTACGTGCACGGGGTAGCTGGCCTCGGTGATGTGGACCATGGTCGGGCCGTGCGAGCCCAGCACCGCCAGGCCGACGGTATGGCCGATGCCTGCCTGAAACTGCGCCACCTCGGGCAGGGCCATGCGCACCGGGTCCAGTCTTTGCAGGCTGACCAGCCCCATTTGCAGCGCGAACGGGCCCAGTTCGTAATGGCCGCTCACGCTGTCTTGCAGGACCAGGCCAACACGGATGAAACTCACCAGATAGGGGTGAGCTTTCGCGGAAGTCATGCCGGCGGCAGCGGCGAGATCGCGCAGCGTCATGGGGCGGGCTGCGTCGACCAGGGCGGCCAGAAGCGGAAAGCCCACCTCGACCGATTGGATGCTGCGGCGGCCGTCGTTGGCAGTAGCCATATAGTGTGTCTCAGTGGTTGCGCCGCGCGGCGCGCAGCCGCTTGGCTATTTCGGCAAAGCCCTCGCCGCCGCGTGCTGCGCTGACGGGGGCAGGCTTGTACGTGCTGCGGTGGGGCGGGGGGGCGGGCCACACCGACCGACAGCGGGAAACATTGAAACATGAGCGCGCCCTGGCCCAGCTCGTGCTCCAACAGCCGCCGCATTATGCGGCGGTTGCCGCCCAAGCCACGTGCATCGAGGGGGGACTGGCTAGCGCCCTGGCCTCGGGCCTGGTGCGGTGAGCGTGGGGGCATCGTTCCAATAATGGGTTTTCATGCAAGGGGCGAGGGTCATAGGCATGGGGATAGCGCTATTTTCGCCTACCAGGGCGCCCATTGGCCACAGACGGACCATGGCAGCGCACCCGCCAGCGTAAGAGGGAAGTCGGCAGGCTGCACCGGCCCGTTCCAGGCCTGCCCGCGCCGCTGCCGGCGCGGGCAGGGCAGCGAAAACAGCATGAAATTCTCTTCATCATGACGGGCCTGGCAGGCCGCTGGGAGCGGCGCGCCCCGGGCCGCATTGTGCCTGCGGGACGCCGAACGGCCAAGGGCGGTAAAATCGGGACTTTCCCGCCTGTCTGTTGTCTATCCAACCATGACTGATCAGATTTCCCCCGCTGCCGCTGAGTCGGACTTTGGCATTGTTTCCGTTCCCGAAATCATTGCCGAGCTGCGCGCAGGCCGCATCGTCATTCTGGTTGACGAAGAAGACCGCGAAAATGAAGGCGATCTCGTCATGGCGGCAGAGTTCGTCACGCCCGAAGCCATCAATTTCATGGTGACCCACGGGCGCGGTCTGGTCTGTCTCACCTTGACCGAAGAGCGTTGCCGCCAACTGGATCTGCCCTTGATGGCCAGCCGTAACGGCACGCGGTACGGCACCAATTTCACGCAATCCATCGAGGCTGCCGAAGGTGTCGAAACCGGCATCTCCGCCGCGGACCGTGCCCGCACCATCCAGGTGGCGGTGGCGCGCGATGCCCGCCCGAGCGATCTGGTGCAGCCTGGGCATATTTTCCCGGTGCGCGCCGTGCTGGGGGGCGTGTTGGTCCGCGCCGGGCACACCGAGGCCGGTTGCGATCTGACGGCCATGGCGGGCCTGACGCCCGCCGCGGTTATCTGCGAAATCCTCAAACCTGACGGCACCATGGCCCGCCTGCCGGATCTGGCGGCCTTCGCGCGTGAACACGGCCTCAAGATCGGTACGATCGCCGATCTGATCCAATACCGCAGCGAACACGAATCCATCATTCAGCGTGTGGGCGAGCGCCAGATGCAGACCCCCTGGGGAACGTTTCAGGCCATCGCCTATCGAGACGACGCCACGGGTTCGCCCCATTTGGCGCTGGTACACGGTAAGATCGACCCAGCAAAGGAAACCCTGGTCCGGGTGCATGAACCGGCCTCGCTGCTCGATGCCCTGGACACCGGCTCCAGCCCGCACAGCTGGGGTCTGGGCCAGGCTCTGAGCGCGATTGCCGCCTCGCCTGCGGGGGTGGTGGTCCTGATGAACTGCCAGTCCTCGACCGAGCATTTGTTTGGCCAGATTGCCCACTGGAGCGATCCGGGCCGGCAGGCCAGCACCCAGGACGGCGAACGCTTCGGTCTGCGCACCTATGGTATCGGCGCGCAGATTCTGCGTGATTTGCACGTGGGCCAGATGCGCCTGCTCGCGCGCCCACGCAAGATGCCCAGCATGGCTGGGTTTGCCCTCACCATTACGGGTTACGATTGCCCCCCCGCCCGCAACACTGACGAATAAGGCCGACGAATGAATCCCTACATCCTCACCCCCGACCTGAACGGCGAAGGGCTGCACATCGGTATCGTGCGTGCCCGTTTCAACGAAGAAGTCGGTCAAACCGAACTGGCTGGCTGCCTGGAAGAACTGGCCAAGCTCGGCGTTGACGAACGCGATGTCATGGTGGTGTCCGTGCCGGGCGCCCTGGAGCTCGGCGTCGCGCTGGCCCGCATGGCCGAATCCTTCGAGTTCGACGCCCTGATCGCACTGGGCGCCGTGATTCGCGGCGAAACCTATCATTTTGAAGTGGTCAGCAATGAAATGGCCACTGCTATTACTCGTATCTCCCTCGAAACCGGCATCCCGGTCGCCAATGGCGTCCTGACCGTCGACACCGATGAGCAGGCTGTCGCCCGTGCCGAAGGCAAGGGCCGCGACTGCGCGCAGGTGGCCGTCGAGATGGCCAATCTGGTCGCCGCACTGGAACCCGAGGAAGACGACGAGGACGACGAGGACGAAGATTTTGACGACGAAGAAGACGATGAGCGTTGATAGCGCCGTGGCCGCTCGGGCCAATGCGCGTAGCGCGCGCCGCAGGGCGCGCGAGTTCGCGCTGCAAGGGGTGTATGCCTGGCTGCTGCGTGGCGGCCAGGGCACGCAAGACGCGGGCGAGATCGATGCGCACTTGCGCGATGCCGAGGATTTTTCCGAGGCTGATGCGCAATGGTTCAAGACGCTCCTGCATGGCGTGTTGCGCGAGGCTCCGACGCTGCGCGAGCATTTCACGCCCTACATCGATCGTCCGCTGGCCGAACTCTCGCCGGTCGAACACGGCATTTTGCTGATCGGCAGCTACGAGCTGGTGCATCACGTCGAAGTGCCGTACAAGGTCGCGATCAATGAGGCCGTCGAGCTCGCCAAATCCTTTGGCGGCACCGATGGCTTCAAGTTCGTCAATGGCGTGCTCGACAAGCTGGCCGCCGATGTGCGCACCGCTGAAGTCGAGGCTGCCGCGCAGCAGCGCCGCTGACGTTCCGGCCTGGCAGTGGCCTCCGAGTTCGACCTCATCGCCCGCCATTTCACACGTGCCGCGCCCGGGGAAATCCTGGGCGTGGGCGATGATTGCGCGCTGTTTCCCGTGCCGCAGGGCATGCGGGTGGCCGTCAGCAAAGACCTGCTGATCGCCGGCCGGCATTTTTATCCCGATGCCGACCCACAGTCGGTAGGTCATAAGGCATTGGCCGTCAACCTGTCAGATTTGGCGGCAATGGGCGCTCAGCCGCTGGGTTGCCTGCTGGGGCTGGCCCTGCCTGACCTCGATGATGCTTGGTTGGCCGCTTTTGCGTGCGGGTTTCATGATCTGGCCCGGGCGCATGGCTGCCCGCTCATCGGCGGCGACACCACGCGCAGCCTGCAGGATCTGACGATCAGCGTGACCGTATTCGGCGCCGTGCCGGCAGATGCCGCGCTGCGCCGCGATGCCGCGCGGGTGGATGACGATGTCTGGGTGTCGGGCGCCTTGGGGGCGGCCGATGTGGCCTACCGCCTGCTCGACGGGGCCTTGCCTGCCGATCCGGTTCGCCTGGCGCAGACCCGGCCTGCCCTCGAATGGCCGCAGCCCCGGCTGGCTCTCGGCCTGGCCCTGCGCGGGCTGGCTCATGCCGCCATCGACATCTCCGATGGGCTGGCCCAGGATCTTGGCCACATTCTCGCCGCCAGCGGCGTGGGCGCCGTGCTGCGTTATGCCGACTTGCCGCGCGCGACAGGGCTCGACGGGCTGGATGGCGCGGTCTTGCAACGCGCCTTGCTGGGTGGCGGCGATGCCTATGAACTCTGCTTTACCGCGCCGCCCGATGCGCGTGCGGCCATCGCGCAGGCGGGCATGGCCTGCAATACGCCAGTCCATCGCATTGGCGCCGTCGTAGCCCAGGCCGGTTTGCGTGTGCTCGACCCGCAGGGACAGGCCTTGGCGCATCTGCCCGGCGGCTTCGACCACTTCGGCAGTCAGGCCTGAGCAAGTCCGACACGGGGCCACTCCCCAGGCAGGGCCGCCGCGCCTGCTACCATCCAGGGCTCGCCCGTGAGGGTAGGAACCGCCATCTCATGACCGACTTTCATTCCTCTTCGATGCGCCAGCGCTCGCGCGTGGACTACCCCTCTTGGGCCTGGGTTTGCGCCCGGCCTGGACGTTTTCTTGCTTTTGGCCTGGGCAGCGGCCTGATCCGGCCTGCGTCGGGCACCTGGGGCACCCTGGCTGCCTGGGTCATCTGGTTAATGCTGCCGCCCATCGCAGACCCGATCATGGGGGCGCTGCTGCTGGCGGCTTTTGCCTATGGTTGCTGGGCCTGCGGCTATGCCGGGCGCGAACTTCGCGTGCATGATCATGTCGGTATGGTGTGGGATGAGATGGTGGCCTTCTGGCTGGTGTTATGGCTCATCCCCAACGGCTGGATCGCGCAACTGGCCGCGTTTGGGCTTTTCCGGTTCTTTGACATCGTCAAACCGCCTCCCATCAAGGCCTGCGACGCGAGGCTTTCGGGCGGATTTGGCGTCATGTGGGATGACATTCTGGCGGCTGTTTATACCTTGCTGGTCATGATGCTTGCCATTCGCATAGGAGTGTTTGCATGAGTTTGCACCACAGCGGTTTGCACCACAATGCCGGCCTGGCTCCCGCCAGCCTGACCTCTGCCACCGTCTTCGGCTTGGCCGAACAATTGGGCCCGGCCTTGCAAGAGCAGGGTTGGTATCTGAGTACGGCGGAGTCCTGCACGGGCGGGCTGCTGGCGGGCGCGGTGACCTCGGCGCCTGGCTCGAGCGGCTGGTTCGATCGCGGGTTTATCACCTATAGCAATCAGGCCAAGGTCGACGAGTTGCAGGTCTCGGCAGACACCCTTAACCATTTTGGCGCTGTCAGCGAAGAGGTCGCTCTGGAAATGGCCCAGGGCGTGCTGCTGGCTTCGCCGGCGTCTCATCTGGCCATCGCCACGACCGGTATTGCCGGTCCGGGTGGCGCGACGGCGGGCAAGCCCGTTGGCATGGTCTGCTTTGGGTTTGCCAGGCGGACCAAGGCGGGCATTAATTCGCGCGCGGTCACCCATGTGTTTACGGGCGACCGCGCGCAGGTGCGGCTCTCGGCCGTTGAGTTCGCCCTGCGCGGCATGCTGGAGTTGGTGCCAGTCAGCCAGCGCTAAGGCAATCAGCCGCGCTCAGCGCACGGCGTTGATCGCGTCGCGCAGGCCCCGGGCGGCTTCTGCGGCCGCCTCGCGCCAATCCTCGCCGCCGCTGGCGTAGATGATGGCGCGCGACGAATTGATCATCATGCCGGCGCGGGCGCTGTTGGCGCCTGCCTGCACGGTCGCGTTGATATCTCCGCCCTGTGCGCCGATACCGGGCACCAGCAGCGGGAGGCTGTCGCCGACGCGCTTGCGCACGGCGGCCAGCTCATTGGGGTAGGTGGCGCCAACCACCAGGCCGCACTGGCCGTGCGCATTCCATTTGTCGGCGACCAGGCCCGCTACGTGCAGATAGAGCGGCTGGCCATCGGCCATCGGCAGGAATTGCAGATCCGAGCCGCCCGGATTGGAGGTGCGGCACAGCACGATAACCCCGCGGTCACGCCAGGCCAGATACGGCTCGACCGAATCCAGGCCCATATAGGGGCTGACCGTGACGGCATGCGCCTGGTAACGCTCAAAGGCTTCGCGGGCGTAGTTTTCGGCGGTGGAGCCGATATCGCCACGCTTGGCATCCAGCACGATGGGCAGGTGAGGGTATTTGTCGCGGATATGGCCGCACAGCGCTTCGAGCTGATCTTCGGCGCGATGTGCCGCGAAATAGGCGATCTGGGGCTTGAAGCTGCTGGCGAAAGGCGCCGTGGCGTCCACGATGCCACGGCAGAAAGACAGAATGGCGTCGGGGCGGCCTTGCAGTTCGGCCGGGAAACGCGCCGGGTCCGGGTCCAGGCCGACTTGCAGCAAGGAGTTCTGGGTCGCCCAGGCGTGTTCGAGTTTTTGCAAAAAATTCATGGGGATCAGTGCAGTTTGACCCTGGGATGGGTGCGCCGCATCAAGAGGCGCGCCAAAGCCATGGTGGCGGTTCGCGAGACGCCTAGCACCGCGCGGTGGTGCATCAGGTGCAGACTCATGTACATCAAGCGTGCAAGTGTACCGCTTACGAACAGACCCCGTCCGGCGAGCTTGCCCATCAGATTGCCCACCCCGGCGTCCTGGCCCAGCGATACGAGCGAACCATTGTCGCGATACACATAGGGAGCGCTAGGCTCTTCGCGGCCGCGCAGGCGCGCGCCGAGTTTGCGGGCCAGATAGCTGGCCTCCTGGTGGGCCGCCTGCGCACGGGCCGGCACCGTGCCCTTGTCGCCCCAGGGCGCCGCGCAGCAATCGCCCAGGGCCAGCACATGCGGGTCGGGCGATTCCAGCCGTTCATTGACGATTAACTGGCCCGCGCGGTTCAAGGGCATATCGAGTTGCTTCAGCAGCGCCGGTCCGCGAATGCCGGCCGCCCACAGGCACAGCGTGGCGCTGAATTGGCGGCCGTCATCCGCGTTCACGCTGTCAGGCGTGACTTGCGCCACGCGGCAATCGGTTTCCACGCGAATGCCCAGTTCTCTGAGCCGCGCCGTGGCGGCGCGTGAAATTTTCTCGGGCAGGGCGGACAGAATGCGCGGCGCGCCTTCGACCAGCGTGATGACCATATCGCGTTCGGCGCGGAAATCGGGTAGGCCATAAGCACTGACGACGTGGCTGGCTTCCGTCAGTTCGACCGCCAGCTCTACGCCCGTGGCGCCGCCGCCCACGATCACCAGATCCAGGCGTGCGGCCGGATTGTGCCGCTTTTCCTGGTCTACCTTGGCCATTGCCTTGAGGATGGTCAGGCGGAAGGCCTCGGCGTTTTCCGTCGAATCCAGCGTAACGGCATGTTCGGCCGCGCCCGGCGTGCCAAAGAAGTTCGAGGCGCTGCCCAGGGCCAGCACCAGCGTGCCATAGCCGAAGTCACGGGGGCCCAGTACTTCGTCGCCCTTCGGGTCTAGTACGGCACCGATGCGGATGCGCCGGGCCTGCCTATCTACGGACAACAGCTCGCCCTGGGCGAAACTGAAGCCCGCCAGCCGCGCCAGCATGAGGTAGGAAAGCCCCTCCTGGTGGATATCCAGCGTGCCCGCCGCGACTTCATGCAGCGAAGGTTTCCAGATATGAAAAGGACGGCTGTCGATCAGCAGCACGCGCTCGGGTCCGTGCGCGCGGCCCAATTGAGCAGCCAGTTCGAGGCCACCCGCGCCGCCACCGACAATCACGATGCGTTCCGGCTGGGAAGGGGTCATGATCAACTCGCAAGCATGGCAGGAAATCTCAGTATAAGAGCCTGCCCGCCGCCTGCAATGGCGCGTATCCGCCGAATCAGCTCTGCATAAAGCGGCCGAGCGCCACGCAGATCCAGACCGCGCCCGTAAAAATCAACATCAGCATGACGGCTGCGCTGCCCAGGTCTTTGGCGCGGCCCAGGAGCGGGTGAGTTTCCACCGACAAGGCATCGGCCAGCGCTTCGATGGCGGAATTGATCAGTTCCACCACCAGCACCAGCACGACAGAGACGATCAACAGAAAAACTTCGACGGCCGTGCGGCCCAGAAAAAAAGCCGCGGGAATCATCAGGACGGCCAGGGCCAGTTCCTGCCTGAAGGCCGCCTCGTATTTGACGGCCGCCTTCAGGCCCTGCCAGGAATAGCGCAGCGCGTTCAGAATGCGGCGCAGGCCGCCGGTGCTCTTGTAGGGCGAGGGATGTGGAGTCATGACAGCGCTTCAGAATCGGGTCTGCGGCTTTTTAACAGATAAGCCTGCGCGATGCCGGATTGTTTTGAGGGCGGCGGCGCAGGCCCTATGCACGCGGCATCGCGCTGAGCATGCAGCAAGGCGCGCTGCGCGACCCCGCTCTGGCGCGGCATGACATGCCGGGCCCTAGGGTTTGGCCTGCAAAGCGCAGCGCTGGCTGGATTAGGCCGCTGGGGCGGCGGCTTCGATACGCTGCGCCTGCGAGGCGTATTGGCGCGTCAACACCGCCCCAAAAAAGAAAATCTGCGACGAGTAGTAAATCCACAGCAAAAAGGCGATCAGCGAGCCCGCCGCGCCATAGGCCGAGGCGACCCCACCGTGGCTCAGATACAGGCCGATGCCCCATTTTCCCAGCAAGAACAAGGCCGCCGTCACTACCGCGCCTGGAAGCACCTGCCGCCAGGGCAGGGAGATCGAAGGCAGCAGCTTGAAAATCACCGCGAACAAGGCCGTGACCACCGAGAACGAAAACAGATTCGCCACCCACACGCCTGCCGTCGCCACCAGCGAATACGACCACAATTCGCCGTAATAGGCTCGCGCCACACCCATGGCCGCGTTTACGGCTAATGAAAACAACATAAAGCAGGCCAATACCAGAACCAGACCAAAGGATAGTATTCGGCTGCGCACCAGCCCTTGAATGCCTCCCGAAGCTTGATTGGGCTTGGTTTCCCATAGCTCGTCCAGGCTGTCTTTCAATTCTGAGAACGCCGTGGTCGCGCTAAAAACCATCATCCCCAGGGACAGCAAGGCCGCCAGCCAGCTCTTGCTCGATTCATGCGCGCTGGCCAGTACCGTATGGATCACTTCCGCGCCGCGCTCGCCCATCAGGTCGCTCATCTGCGCGAAGAGCTCCGAGCGCACCGTGTCCTCACCGAAGAAGGCTCCAGCTACGGCAATCACCAGAATCAACATCGGCGCCAGAGAAAACACCATATACAGCGCCAGGGCTGCGCCCTTGCTCGACGCACGGTGGCGCGACCATTGTTTGGCCGAATCCATCAGTAGCTGGGCCAGCGCCCTCGGATGACTCAGTTGCAGCAGCGTCGAAAAACGCATTGACTCCCTCCCGGATAAGCGGGTCCATTGTAGGCATGGAAACAGGGGCGCAGGCCGCGCCGCAAAACAAAACCCCCGGAGGGCGGACCCAACGGGGGTTTTGATTGGAGAGGAGAACCGCGTGGCGAAGGTACGCGGCGCTCCTGGCCGGGGGGAGGGACTTAGAAGTCCATGCCGCCCATGCCACCCATGCCGCCGGGCATGGCCGGGGCAGCGGGCTTGTCCTCAGCCAGTTCCACCACGGCGGCTTCAGCCGTCAGCAGCAGGCTGGCCACCGAAGCGGCGTTTTGCAGGGCGGTACGGGTCACCTTGGTGGGGTCCAGAACGCCTTGCTCGACCAGGTCGGTGTACTCGCCGGTAGCGGCGTTGTAACCGTAGTTACCCTTGCCGTTCAGGACGTTGTTCACCACCACGCTGGCTTCTTCGCCGGCGTTGGTCACGATGGTGCGCAGGGGCTCTTCCACAGCGCGCAGGATCAGCTTGATGCCCGCGTTCTGGTCGGGCGTGTCGCCTTGCAGACCGGCAATGGCTTGCTTGGCGCGCAGCAGGGCAACGCCGCCGCCAGCCACAACGCCTTCTTCCACTGCAGCGCGGGTGGCGTGCAGGGCGTCTTCGACGCGAGCCTTCTTTTCCTTCATTTCGACTTCGGTCGCGGCACCGACGCGGATCACGGCAACACCGCCGGCCAGCTTGGCCACGCGCTCTTGCAGCTTTTCACGGTCGTAGTCGGAGGTCGCTTCCTCGATCTGGGCGCGGATTTGCTTGACGCGCGCTTCGATCGACTTGCCGTCGCCGGCGCCGTCGATGATCGTGGTGTTTTCCTTGGCGACTTCGATGCGCTTGGCTTGGCCCAGTTCTTGCAGGGTGGCCTTTTCCAGCGACATGCCGGTCTCTTCCGAGATCACGGTGCCGCCCGTCAGGATGGCGATGTCTTCCAGCATGGCCTTGCGGCGGTCGCCAAAGCCCGGCGCCTTGACGGCGGTGGTCTTCAGGATGCCACGGATGTTGTTCACCACCAGGGTCGCCAGGGCTTCGCCCTCGACGTCTTCGGCGATGATCAGCAGCGGACGGCTCGACTTGGCGACTTGCTCCAGCACCGGCAGCAGATCACGGATGTTGCTGATCTTCTTGTCGTAGATCAGGACGAAGGGATCGTCCAGAGCGGCGACTTGCTTTTCGGGGTTGTTGATGAAGTAGGGCGACAGATAGCCACGGTCAAACTGCATGCCTTCGACGACATCCAGTTCGTTTTCCAGCGACTTGCCGTCTTCGACGGTGATGACGCCTTCCTTGCCGACCTTGTCCATCGCGTCAGCGATGATCTGGCCGATCGAGCTGTCGCTGTTGGCCGAGATCGAGCCAACCTGGGCGATTTCCTTGCTGGTCGTGACCGGCTTGGAGGCCTTCTTCAGCTCAACCACGGCGGCGGCGACAGCCTTGTCGATACCGCGCTTCAGGTCGATCGGGTTGAAACCGGCGGCAACGTACTTCAAGCCTTCTTGAACGATGGCTTGAGCCAGCACGGTGGCGGTCGTGGTGCCGTCACCGGCGTTGTCGGAGGTCTTGGAGGCAACGTCCTTGACGAGCTGGGCGCCGATGTTTTCGAACTTGTCCTTCAGTTCGATTTCCTTGGCGACGGACACACCGTCCTTGGTCACGGTCGGGGCGCCGAAGGAGCGCTCCAGCACGACGTTGCGACCCTTGGGGCCCAGGGTGGTCTTAACAGCGTTGGCGAGAACATTCACGCCGCGAACAATGCGCACGCGGGCATCATCGGCAAACAGAACTTGCTTGGCAGCCATGGTCAGCTTCCTTCGAAAATGGGGGGGTTCGCTATTACTGGATCACTGCGAGGATTTCTTCCTCGCGGATGACGAGCAGCTCTTCGCCATCAACCTTGACGCCTTGGCCGGCATACTTGCCGAACAGCACCTTGTCGCCGACCTTCAGGTCGACCGGCAGAATCTTGCCGTCTTCCGTCTTCTTGCCGGGGCCGACAGCCAGGACTTCGCCTTGATCGGGCTTTTCAGCGGCGCTGTCAGGGATAACGATGCCGGAAGCGGTCTTACGCTCGTTGTCCAGGCGTTTGACGATCACGCGATCGTGCAGGGGACGCAGGGCCATGAGGAACTCCTGTTTCGATAACTAGAAGATTGATCGGTTGTTAGCGCGGGAGGGCTTGTTAGCACTCACCGGCGACGAGTGCTAATTATAGGGATGACTTGGCAGGCTTCAAGGGGGGGAGGGGCGGCTGTTACATTTTTGGGGTTGGTCTGAGGCTGAGCAGGTGTTGAATTCCTGTTGTCGAACGCCACCCCACTTGGGATTTGCGTCATGCGGATTGAGATTAAACAAAATGTGTCAGCCCAAAGCAGATCTGTAAGCGCCTGCCGAACACACCCTTGACGGTTCTGCTTATGCAGCAGGTTGCCACCGATGCAACGTTTCTGTGATCGGTTTGGCCCGCTCCAGCCGTATCTGGCGTCGCTCTTCGGCAGGCAACTCGGCTACGTCCTGCTCTACGCTGTATAGCGCGCCGAACAACTCCAACGCCTTTGCGGCGATCTGGCTCTGGTTGTTGGCGTGCAAGTCATGGAACTTGCGCCGGGCGTGCGCCATGCAGCCCAGTTCCGTGATGCCAGCCGCGAACCCGGCCTTGTAGCCCGCATAATCGTCGGTCACCAGCTTGCCGCGCCAATCTTCCAGGAACGTGCGGCAGTGCTCGCCGGCCCGGCTGGGCGCGAAGTCGTAGAGCACTGCACGCAGGCTGTCTACAGCCTCAAGCGCTGGGAGGCGTTGACGCGCTACCTTGACGACGGCGATGCGCCGATCGACAACAATTGGGTGGAGAACCAGATCCGCCCCTGGGCGATCGGGCGTTCGAACTGGCTGTTCGCGGGCTCGCTGCGCGGGGGCCAGCGCGCGGCCGCCATTATGAGCCTGATCCAGTCGGCACGGCTCAATGGGCACGACCCATATGCCTATATGAAGGACGTGCTCACGCGCCTGCCCACGCAGAAAAACAGCCAGATCGCTGAGCTACTGCCGCATCGGTGGCAACCTGCTGCATAAGCAGAACCGTCAAGGGTGTGTTCGGCAGGCGCTTACGCGTCATCGATCTCAAGTGCACATCTCTGCCGTTGCCACCGTCCAACCGAGACCTGGCTCCTAACATTGTCCGAAGGAGAGAGGGCTCTGGCCCGAGTTTCTCTCGACACCGCGTGAATGGGCGGGTGCTCTTACATCATTTTGAAGCTCGATCAGAGGATCAACCTCAATCTGCATATGCCAGTGATGGCTTCAGTCATCTGAAGTCATCATTCTGGGTGGTTGCATCCTCAGTCTTAACTTCCACCGCGACCGTTTCCGCTACGGGCTCCACGCCGAACTTCTCCAACGCGCGACGAAGATAGCCATTGCCAAGCTTCTCAAGGAGATATGAGACGTCGTACGAAGACCGCGACTTGTCTTCGGCATAGGTTGCCATTTCGTGCGGGTCGATAATCCCCCTAGCGACGTCGACCAGCGCCAAATATTCGCCCTTCTGTTGAGCTGTCAACCTAATCAGCAAAGCCTTTGCCCTCTGCCTCTTCGGATCCGAGGACATACTCCGAAGCACTTCTAAGAGTTCTCCAGAACCAACGATTGCGCTTCCCGAATCGCCGCGAGCCCTCAACATCTGCTCGTCGAGGTCAAACAATGTCCAGAACTGGTCCATTGATATGGATTGGAGAACAAACGGCACTCTGGCAACGTCCCGGTGAAGTAGTCGCACCACGGGGAACAATGCGCGAGGTTCCAGCTTGGTTGTGCCTAGCCTTTCCACAAGTTCCCCATACTGTCGCCTCAGTTCCTCGAGGCCAAGGCGCTCGGCGGTGCCATTGTATTTGTCGATGCGGTTGTAGATGCCATATGTTGGGGCGAATACCATTAGCCCCCCCTTGAATCTTCGATAGCACGGCTCTCCGAGTCCGGCGAACTGGGGCTCGTCGCTATCTCCATCGTCGGGCGCGTAGTCGAAATCATTGAACCGGCGTAGCTTCTCGACCGCCCCGTCTAGGAAAGCGTCACCCTCGGTAAGCCGGTGCGCCTCCCCAACCTCAAGAACTGCATAGCCGAAGGCAGGGTGGTTTGGGAAGCGTTCCACCACCAATCTGGTTGGTAAGACGATGTAGTCTGCGCCTCCACCAGAAATCTGCAGAGATAGCATCGCTCCACCTTCGCAAAGATTGGCACCTCTGATGTGCTGTCCACCGCCTTCCGGAAGGAAGCAGTGGTTCATGCCGTGGTAACGCGATAGAAGTCGAATCACATTGAGGACTGCTGCGGGGTCGCGCCACTCTGCGCGAGCAATGCCTTGACCAGTCATCGCCTCAAGCGACGCGAACTCCCACTGCAGTTGATTTGCCTTCCCGGCGTCGTACTGAATTGCAGCAACCTCTCGTAGATTCGCTGAGAACTCAGAAGCGCTTGGCCGAGCCCCTGGCAGCGAGTCGGTTGCTCGCTCCAGTAGAAGGTCCAAGGGTTCTAACACGAATCCATTTTCTTTTGCCCTCGCCGCGAGCCCCTCGTGGCCCTTCGGGCGATACTGCCCCGGGAACGCGAACTTCTCACGTGTTAGCAGCGCCCAGATGGTCTTAGCCAAGCTGTAGACGTCCGCCAAGAAGCAGTCCGCTACCCCCGAGTTGGCCTCCATTTCGGGCGCCATGAAGGTGGCTGGCCCTATCGGCTCATCCTCTTTCGTGATGCCGGCTCGGCCCGGAAACGCGGCAATACCGAAATCTCCAAATCGGTAGCCTCCGTCGAAGCGGAACAGATTCTCAGGCTTAATGTCGCGATGCGCCACACCGGCGCGATGCAGTTCAACTAGGCCGTCTGCCAGCTCAACGAATGCCGGAAGCATCTCTCGCCAAGTCAGGCTTTTGAGCACTTCACGGATAGTCTCGGCCTTCGGCATGATGTACCAAGGCACACTGTCAGTTCCATGTTCAGGAAGCCAATCTTCCAGAATTGGGACCACTCTTGGAGAATCATGCAGATGGGTCGTCACCACCTTCACCTCATCCCTAAATCGCTGCCAACGACGCCTATCGCTGTTCAAGAAGAACTTCACGGCCACTTCACCATGGTCTTCATGAGCAGCAAGGTATACACAGCCATTTCCGCCTTGGCCGAGCGAGCGCTTTAGCGTCACCTGCGGGCAGGCCGGCGCAAGCTCCTTCTTAGTCTTAGTAATCAATGCCATGTAGGTACTTTTCGTGTAAACGAGCCTTAAGCCCGAGGCCAGCGTAAGCCATCGTCGCTGGCTCGCAATAGGCGAAAACTCGCCAAGTTTATGTTGAGTACTTTTGTATGACTGCCTTCAGTCTGAACCGGCCCTTCCAGAAATAGCCCCTGATCGTCCCCTTCTGGCCGGCAAGCGACCGCTCGCCGGCCGGGATGCATCAAACCTCTGTTTGTTCAGCCATCTCAAGAGCATCGTCGACCTCGATGCCAAGGTAGCGAACTGTGCTTTCCAGCTTCGTATGCCCGAGCAGCAGCTGTACGGCTCGAAGATTCTTGGTCCGGCGGTAGATCAGCGAGGCTTTTGTACGGCGCATAGTGAGGGTTCCATATGCGGTATCGTCGAGGCCAATCGATGCGAACCAGCGATGCACAATCCGGGCGTACTGCCGCGTCGAAAGATGCGCCGACGTATGCAAACGGGTCGGAAACAGAAAATCCACCGCCTTTAGGCCTCGCGCTTCGATCCATGCGTCAAGGCTCTCACGGGTTTGCTCCGTAATCTCGAATTGGACGGGACGCTGGGTCTTCTGTTGCATGACGGTAGCTTTCGCGGCTACGTGGCTTCCGTGTCGGATGTCCTGTACCTGCAATCGCGTGAGATCGCACGCTCGAAGCTTGCTATCAATTGCGAGATTGAACATCGCGAGTTCCCGAGTGTTCGAAGCCATCTGAAGTCTCATTCGAATTGCCCAGATTTCTCGGAGCTTTAGGAGCAGCTTCTGCCCGGTGAGCTTTCCCTTGTTCCATGGCACACGACGGTCAACGGCGGCATTCGCGGATTCCATGACAATCTCCTTTTGAGTAAAGGGAGATTCAGTGTGCTCCTACGCAGGGGCGCTATCCGGTAATCCCCCCCCCTTTTTTAGCGATTGGCAGAAGTAGGAGCGCTATGCGGCCATGGTCAGCCGCTGTTTTGGGGTGATTCCGCCCAAGGCCATATTGGGGCGTTCGTGATTGTAGAACCACATCCATTCGGTCGCGGCCCGCTGCACCTGGTCCAGATCATCCCAGTGATATTGGGATAACCACTCGTAGCGCACCGTCCGATTAAATCTCTTGACGTAGGCATTCTGCTGCGGCTTGCCAGGCTGGATATATTCCAACTTGATGCCCCATCGGCGAGCCCATTCAGTAATAGCCGAACTGAGGTATTCCGGGCCATTGTCGCAACGTATGGCCATCGGCTTGCCGCGCCAACTGATGATCTGTTTCAACGCACGCGTGACACGCTCCGAGGGCAACGAGAAGTCGACCTCAATGCCCAGGGCTTCCCGGTTGAAGTCATCGATCACCTTGAATAACCGAATGCTGCGTCCGTCGGCCAACTGGTCGTGCATGAAGTCCATCGACCAGACTTGGTTCACGGTAGTCGGCACACTCAGTGGCTCAGGAGCCTGCCGAATTAGTCGTTTGCGTGGCTTAATGCGCAGGTTCAACTCAAGTTCACGGTAGATCCGATACACGCGCTTGTGATTCCAGCCGAAGCTCGGACATTGCGTAGACACAGGAAGCACAGGCCAAAGCCCCAACTGCGGTGGTTGTCCGTCAACCGTAGCAGCCAGCTGGCAATCTCCTCGTTCTCGGCGTCCGCCTTGGCGACATACCGATAGCAGGTCTGGCTGACCTTGAACGCCTCGCAGGCGAGCCGGACTGATATGCCCCGATCTTGCACGGCTCGTTGGGCCATCTCGCGGCGGCGAGACGGCCTCACCACTTTTTTTCGAGTGCCTTCGTCACGATCTCGGCCTTGAGCTTCTCCTCGACGTACATCTTGCGCAACCGGGCATTCTCGGCCTCCAGCTCCTTCATGCGCGCCATCAAGGACACGTCCATGCCACCGTATTTGGACCTCCGCTTGTAGAACGTGGCCGAACTGATGCCTAGCTCTCGGTGACCTGCCCCCCGTAAATAGTACGTAAACGATGTAGAGTCCGTTCCCAGAGGAACGGCAATGAAGAAACGATTTACGGAAGAACAGATCATCGGTGTGCTGAAGGAGGCAGAGACAGGAGCCAAGGTGGCCGATCTGTGCCGCAAGCACGGCATCTCCGATGCGACGTACTACAACTGGAAGGCGAAGTACGGCGGGATGACAGTATCCGAGGCTCAGCGGCTCAAGGAATTGGAGCAGGAGAACAATCGGCTCAAGAAGCTGCTGGCCGAATCGGTTTTGGATAACGCGGCGCTGAAGGATCTACTGGGCCGAACCAGAGCTGGTCGATGGATTTTGTTGCCGATGGCCTGGCCTACGGCCGTCGGTTCCGTTGTTTGAATGTGGTGGACGATTACACGCGAGAGTGCCTGGCCATTGAAGTCGACACGTCACTACCTGGACTGCGCGTGGCACATGTCTTGGAAAGGATCGGCATGATCCGCGGCTTACCCCGATCCATCACGGTGGACAACGGGCCGGAGTTCGCGGGCCGAGCACTCGATGCCTGGGCTTATCAGGCGGGTGTGAAGCTGTCGTTCATTCGGCCGGGCAAGCCCGTGGAGAATGCCTATGTCGAAAGCTTCAACGGCAAGTTCCGCGATGAATGCTTGAACGAACATTGGTTCCTGTCACTGCGTCAGGCCAAATCGTTGATCGAAGCATGGCGCCTCGAGTACAACACCGAACGGCCTCACAGCGCCCTGGGCTACTTGGCCCCAGAGCAGTTCGCCAAGAATCATCAGAAAGAAGAGATTTTTAACCCCGGAATCTAAATCAGTTTCGTACTAAATCCGGGGGCAGGTCAGCAACGCCTTGACTTGAATCCTGGATCGGTTGGCACTGAGCCGGGGATTATCCAAAGCCATCCGGACAGACAACGGTAAGGAATTCTGTGGGCGTGCCATGCTGAGTTGGGCGCATGACCGGAATATAAAGCTGTTCCTTATCGAACCTGGCAAACCCAACCAGGATGCTTACATCGGGCTGCTGGCGCGATTAGTGTCTCAATGAGCGTTGGTTTAGCAATCTGCTCCAGGCCAAGATCATCATCGAGGCCTGGAGAGGGCAGTACACCATCATGTCGGCGCGATGCGAGGTCGGCACGCGCTGATCAGGCGGCAACCGCGGATGGATGCGCGGCGTCATCGGCTCATTGCGAGGGTCGTTTTACGCATGGCGATGCCCAGTGCGGCGAAGGACAGCGCTAGGGGAATGAATGACACCCACAGCACGGTGTTCCAGCCGAAGGCCGACAGCAGGCCTCCGGACGAGAAGGAGCCGATCGCCATCAAGCCGAAGACGATGAAGTCGTTCAGGGACTGGACGCGTGTTTTCTCCTCGGGCCGATGGCATTCCAGAACCAGCGCGGACGCACCCAGAAAGCCGAAGTTCCAGCCCACGGCGAGCAGAATCAGTGACCACCAGAAGTGCATGACGTCGATACCACCGAGACCCACAGCGGCCGCGACGCCAATGAGGACGAGGCCCATGGTCGCGACCCGTCCCGCGCCGAAGCGGGAGATGAGTCGGCCGGTGAAGAAGCTTGGCGCGTACATGGCGATGACATGCCACTGTAGTCCCAGATTGGCGGATTCCTGCGAGTGGCCGCAGATGTACATGGCCAGTGGGGCGGCCGTCATGAGGAAGTTCATGAGCATGTAGGAGACGGCGCCAGCGATCACGGCGGCGATGAAACGCGGCTGTCGCGCAATCTGGGAGAGCGGCCGCCCGCCTGCGACTTCTGCGGCAGTGGGGGCGGGCAATCTGACGCCCAGAAGAATGAAGGCGGAAATCGCAGCCACCGCCGCCTGCGCCAGAAAGGTGGCGGCAAACAGGTGCGGCGGCCACAGGTTCATCGTCCAGGTGACGAGTTGTGGCCCGACGACACCGGCGGCGACGCCACCCGCCATGACCAGGGATAGCGCGCGCGCGCGCCGCTTGGGTTCCACGCCGTCCGCGGCGGCGAAGCGAAACGACAGCACGACGGCCGCATAGACACCGCCGAAGAAGGTGGCCAGGCTGAACAGCCAGAAGCTTTCTATCATGACCGCCAGCATGGCCAGCAGGCCGGTGAGCACGCCCGCGCCTGCGCCTAGCAGAAATGCCGCAAGCCTGCCGTAGCGCCTGGCGATGGCGCCCATGGGCAGCGTACATGTCGCCATGCCGACCACAAAGATGGAAATCGGCAGTGTCGCGAGCATGGGTGTCGGGGCGAGCATATTGCCGACGATGGAGCCCGTTGCATAGACAACCACCGAATTCGCGCCTGCCAGGGCTTGGGCGGTGGTCAGTCTCCAGATATTGCTTTGTTGAACGCCCTCGGGCAGAACAGCGGGGAGATCATGTCCCGGGGAGGCGCTACGTTGTGTCATTGCGGAGGGTGGCGTGAGCGGGAAATGGTAGAGAGGGCATTACAACTCAAGCTTAGGTTGATGATCTATCGAAAGAATGCCAAGTTATATAGAATCGGCGACATATGAACGCGCTCTTGCAGTGGAAAGCCATTACCGCGCCGCCGGATGTTCTGTCGCCTTCGCCAATGACCATGCGGGTGCAGTCCATCGGCGCGCGGAATTATTTCGCTGCGCATACGCATGAATGGCATCAGGTCGTGTACGCGGTTTCCGGCGTCCTCATGGTGACGGCGGAAGGGCGCTCCTTTGCCATATCGCCGAATCAGGCGGCATGGGTTCCGTCAGGAACGGAGCATAGTGTTGGGTCTTTCCTCGGCGCTGAATATCGCAGTCTGTGGCTTGCCGACCACCCCGGGGGGACGCTTTCTAAGGGCGGCGTGGCGGTCTTTGGCGTTTCAGCGCTGTTGAAGGCGCTGCTTGTCGAGGCGGCGACGCTTCAAGGCAATCCGGACGAGAGCGGGTATTTCGGTCGAATTTATAGATTGGTGCTCGATCAGCTCTGCCGCGCAAGCCCGATTTCATTGGTCTTGGCTTGGCCCGCGAGCGCTGCGCTACGGACGCTTTGCGAGACCTTGTATAACCAGCCGGCCGATCCGAGAGGCCCCGACGATTGGGGCCGGGAGCTAGGGATGTCGGGCCGGACACTGGCCAGGAAGTTTTTTGCGGAAACCGGATTGACGCTGCGCGATTGGCGTCGCCAGCTCAAGTTGTTCAGAGCCATCGAGTTGTTGGAAAGCGGGCTCGACGTAACGGCGATCGCGCTGGAGTTGGGCTATGGCTCCGCATCGTCCTTTATCTTTGCGTTCCGCTCTGCAATGAAGTGCAGCCCCATGGCGTATAAGCGGATACGGGCGCGAGATCCTGCCGGGGCGCCCGGCGAGGACTAGCCGCCGATACCGGGTCGCCTGGGCCAGGCCGAAAGGAGTGTTTCGCGGGCATGGCGCGGCTGACTCCGCTTTGATGCTTGGGGCTTGGGGCCGGCGCACCAGCACTTGGCCAGCGGCCGCCCCCAGAGCCGGCGTCGCGGCTTCTGATCGGGTCTGATGCGGGCTGAGGTAAGGCAATTATTCAATAATCGTTGTATTATTGATTTATGAATGAAGATCAAGCTGTCTCCGCACTCGGCGGTCTTGCCCATCCCCAGCGGCTGCGCGCGTTCCGCGCGCTGGTCGTCGCCGGCCTTCCCGGCCTCACCCCCAGTGTGCTGGCAGATCAACTCGGTGTTGCAAGGAATGCGCTGTCCTTTCATTTGAAGGAGCTCGCGCATGCCGGCCTGGTAAGCGCCGAGCAACAAGGCCGAAACCTGATCTACCGCGCCAATTTTTCCCAAATGGATGGCTTGCTCGGCTATCTCACCGAACACTGCTGCCAAGGGTTTTCTTGTGAGGTCTCCGACTCTGGACGTTGCACGGCCTGCGAATCAGGCACTGTCCAGGCAGCGATTTCACGTTGAGTTGCGCGTCGATGAGCTGCCTAAGCCCATCGGCTGCAGTTGCCCGTTTCTTGCTCAGGAGCCGGCCCGTGTTGAGTCCGACGCTGCGCAGGCGTGCAGCCCCTCCTGTGCGTGCCGCCATGCTTACGCGCGGTGACGCCGCGGTCTTGCGTCGCCAAACCGAGAGTGCGCAGGCGCTGAGCGCTCTGAAGCCCAGAGTAACAGCGGCCAAGCTGGCGACGAACGATCCGGGTCAAGCCTCCTGCTGCGACTGCCGCCGTGAGGGGGGGCGTTCCCCTGGGCCTGGCAGCCGGCGCTTGATGACTGCGCGGGCGTTGGTCTATTGATATTTCGGTCTTGCATTAACAGAGGTTTTATGAGTCCCATCACCATTTATCACAACCCCGCATGCGGCACTTCCCGCAATGTGCTTGGGCTGATCCGCAATAGCGGCGAAGACCCCACCATCATCGAGTATCTGAATACGCCTCCCGCCGCTGCCACGCTGAAATCGCTTATCGCGGCCATGGGGGTTTCGGTGCGAGAAGTGCTCAGAAAAAAGGGTACGCCTTACGACGATCTGAGACTCTCCGACCCGAAGTGGACGGATCAAGAACTGATCGACTTTATGATCCAGCATCCCATCTTGATCAATCGTCCCATTGTCGTCACCCCATTGGGTACGCGTTTATGCCGTCCATCAGAGCAGGTGCTAGACATTCTGCCCCAAGGTCAGCGCGGCGCTTTCAATAAAGAGGATGGCGAGCCGCTCGTCGATGCGGAGGGAAATCGTGTCTAAGGGCCTCGGCAATCTGCCCAACCTCGATCCGTCGTGCTTCGAGAAGCCAAGCGCCACCGAGTTATTCTCGCCTCAACGGGCGACACATGCTCCGCGTTTTCTGCTGCTATACGGTTCGCTGCGCGAGCGCTCCTACAGCCGTTTGGTCGCCGAGGAGGCCGCCCGGCTTTTACAGGCTCTGGGCGGCGAGACGCGGTTCTTCCATCCTTCTGGCCTACCCCTGGTTGATGACGCCAGCGAGGATCATCCTAAGGTCCGTGAGCTGCATGGGCTGGTTCAGTGGGCGGAAGGGATGGTCTGGAGTTCGCCGGAACGCCATGGTGCGATGAGCGGCTTGATGAAGACGCAGATCGACTGGATCCCTCTCTCCGTGGGGGCGCTACGTCCGACCCAGGGTAAGACGCTAGCCGTTATGCAGGTGTCGGGCGGGTCGCAATCATTCAACGCTGTGAATCAGATGCGCGTTCTGGGACGCTGGATGCGTATGCTGACGATTCCCAACCAGTCTTCGGTGGCCAAAGCCTACCAGGAGTTCGATGATGCAGGCCGCATGAGGCCATCGCCGTACTATGACCGTATCGTCGATGTGGTCGAGGAGTTGATGAAATTCACCTTGCTGACGCGCGATGTATCGCCGTACCTCTTGGATCGCTACAGCGAACGCAAAGAGACCGCTGCCGCGCTGTCGCAGCGGATGGAGCAAAAATCCATTTGATCCGCGAGGCGCGCATCATTGCCGGAGGGCGGGGAACCTTTATGCCGAGCGATTCAGGCCTCAGGCAAGGGTGGCAAGGCTGAGGGGCCGCGTTGTGCGGAGCGCTTCCTGTTCTGCGCTTGCCGATGGCCCGGATAGCAAAGCCTCGAGTGCGGAGGCGAGTCGTCGAAACGCTGACATTGCGGAGGGCCAGATTTTGATCGGGGTGGTTCCGGAAAGCCCGTGCTGGCTTGTTCAGTATTGCGCAATGATGTGCCGGTGCTTGAACGGGAGTTGTGACAGGTCCTGGGACGCCGGTCCGGGTGCGTCGCAGTCCAGTATTTCTGCGCAGCGCTGCGCAAAGGCGGCGCGAAAATGGTTCTTGGCTTTCACGCACAGCAGGCGTAATTGCGCCGGTTCTATGCCGTGCAAGGCATAGAAGGCGGGGTCGTCGGCCGCCACCACGCGCTCGGTCACGATGATCCGTACATCGGGAAGCGCGGTCAGGCGCAGCAAGGCGGTTGCGCCGCAGGAGCGGGCCAAGCCGGCGTGCATGGGGCCGTGGTTGATGAAGGCGCCGTCGGTCAGGCGCTCGACCTCTGCATGCACCGTCACGCCGCGGCCGAATTGCGCGCCGTGACGCGCGCCCAGTTGCCGGGTGATCGTCCCGCCCACGCCAGCCTCGCGCGCCGCCTGTACTGCCGACGCATCGGCGAAGCTGGCGAACAGTGTCGGGACGGCCGCCCGCGCGGCGATCAAGGCGGCAAACAGCCCCGGCGTATCGCAGCTGCCGCCCGATAGCGGGTTGTCGCCAGAATCCGTCACTGCGATCAGGCCCGGCAGCGGACTGGCCAAAGCCCGAGCCACCGCCTCCTCGGGCGTGGGGAGCGAGACGCGGAATTCAGCAGCCAGGGCATGGACATGAGCCATGACCTGGCGAGCAGCGCGATGCGCGCAGGCGCCGTCGGGGTCGCTGTCTTTGTCGCTGATGACGAGGACGGCGGCGCCGGTGGCGGCGGTGTCCGCGTACGGGAAACCGCCAAAGAGCGCGACTTCGATCACGGGGGGCACTGTTGCGTCACGGGCGATCTGTTCCAGTTGGTACATGGGCCCGCCCGGCGCCGTGCGCATATTGATGCTGGGCAAGATGACGCCTTCGTTGAGCACCACGCACCGGGTGCGCAATCCTGTCGTCGCGCAACGCACTAAGCCGTCAAGCACGCGCGCGGCCGTTTCTTCCATATCCACGTGAGGGTGGCTGCGGTAGGCGGAGGCGATGTCCAGGATCTGCGCCCATTCGGCGGGCAGATTGCCATGCAGATCGAAACTTGCGCCCAGCGGCACATCGGGCAGCAGCGTCCGCACCGCGCGCGCGAATTCCAGCTCCGGGGTTTCCCGCTTCTGGGTGATGGCGGCGCCGTGCAATGACAGATAGACCGCGTCCCAGCCGCCTTCGGCCATGCCTGCGCGAAGCCCCTCGATGACCTCGTGCAGGAAGTGGTCGAACAGGGTGTCGGGGACCGGGCCTGCGGGTAGGGCCGCCGCGCAGCGTAGCACGACGACTTGCCAGTCGGGATGGTGTTCGGCAAAGCGCGCCACCGCACCGAGTTCCGAAGCCGTGCCCCGCATGGTGGCAAGCACGGTTTCGCCCTTCTGCCATTCGTATTCCTGAAACCGCGCCAGGCTTGCCGGCTCGGGACAGAAGGCGTTGCCCTCGAACCAGAATCGCGCAACGGCCAGTCGTTTGCGCCGGGTCATTGGGGTGTTGCCTTGATGTCTTTGAGGAGTTCGCCGTAGCGCGCCTGCTCGGATTTCAGGTGGTCTGCCAGCCGGGCCGCATTCCCGCCTATCGGCACGGCCCCCAAGGCTCGGAATTTTTCGCGGGTCGCCGCTTGCGTTTCGAACGCATCGATGGCGGCCGAGATTTTGTCTATCACGGGCGCCGGCGTGCCGGCGGGCGCCACGATGACGAACCAGGAGGGCAAGAGGTAGCCGGGCACCGTGGCGCTGACCGGCGCCACACCCGGCAGCACGTCGAGCGGCTTGTCGCTGGCCACGCCAAGCGCCACAAGATTGCCTGCGCGTATCTGCTCCAGCGCCGAAGGCACATTGTCTCCGGCCAAATCGATATGGCCCGCAAGCAGATCCGCCGAGGCCTGCGACGCTCCCTTATAGGGCACATGGGCAAGCTCTACCTTGCCGAGTTTTTTGAGCAACTCCAGTGCAATATGGCCGGTGCTGCCGACGCCCGGCGACCCCCAGTTCAAGCTGCCGGGCTGTTGCCGGGCGCGCGCCAGGACATCGTCAATGTTTTTCATGCCGCTGGCCGGACTGGTCAGGATGACATTGGGTACGTCGGCCACGTATGACACCGCAGCGAAATCACGCGCCGGGTCAAAGGCCATCTTCGGGTAGACATAGGGGTTGATCGCCAGCGGGCCCGGCGTTCCCATCAGCAGCGTGTAGCCGTCAGGCGTCGCCCGGGCCACCTCGGCAGCCCCGATATTGCCTCCCGCGCCTGGCTTGTTTTGCACAATGACAGTTTGGTTCAGGGTCTTGCCCAATCCTTCCGCCACCAGCCGCGCCAACAGGTCGGTCGTGCCGCCCGCCGCGAAAGGCACGACCAGCTTGATGGGAGAGGCAGGCCATGCGGTGTCGGCGCGGACTGTGGCAGGCGCCGCAGTCCATAGGCTGGCTGTCAGGAGGGCGGCCCCCCAAATGCGGTTCGGCAATCTATTCATGAGGCGCCCCTGTCGTCCGAGCAGCACGGCTGCGAGATTGGATCAATTGATTTAAAAAATATTATGATGGATCATATGATCTATTTTTGAACCTTGTCAACAGGCTCCGTCATGACGCATATCTTTCATCGCAACCCGCGCAAACCGCCCAGTTTGGCCGTGCGCGGCCAGGGCAGTTTTCTGATCGACGCCCAAGGCAAGCGCTATTTCGACGGTTCGGGCGGCGCCGCCGTTTCCTGCCTAGGGCATGGCCATGCGGAAGTGATCGAGGCGGTTATTGAGCAGATTCGCAATTTGGAGTACGCGCATACCGGTTTTTTCAGTTCTGAGCCGGCCGAAGCGCTCGCCGAGCTGCTTGCGCGCGAATCGCCGGCCTCGCTGGGCAACGTGTATTTTCTTTCTAGCGGTTCCGAAGCGGTCGAGACGGCGCTGAAGATGGCGCGTCAATACCATGTGGAGCGGGGGCAGCGGGAGCGGCGCCACACGATCGCCCGTTTGCAGAGCTATCACGGCAACACATTGGGCGCCTTGGCTATCGGTGGCCATCGCGGACGCCGCGCGCTCTACCAGCCGCTGTTGCCGCAGAGTAGCCACGTGTCGGCATGTTTCGCCCGCCATTACCGCATGCCGGGCGAGGACGACCATACCTACGGTGACCGTCTGGCCGCCGAACTCGAGCAGCGCATACTCGAGCTGGGGCCGGAGACGGTCAGCGCGTTTATCGCCGAAACCGTGGTGGGGGCCACCGCGGGCGCGGTTTGCGCGGTGCCCGGCTATTTCGCCAAGATCCGGCGCGTTTGCGACCGTTATGGCGTGCTGTTGATTCTGGACGAAGTGATGTCGGGGATGGGGCGCACCGGCACCTATCACGCCTTCGAGGCGGAAGGGGTGGTTCCGGATTTGCTGTGCCTGGCCAAAGGCCTGGGCGGGGGCTATCAGCCGATTGCCGCAGTGCTGGCTCAGGACAGGGTGGTCGAGACGATTGTCGCGGGGTCTGGCGCATTTCAGCACGGCCATACCTATGTCGGTCATCCTGTGGCCTGCGCTGGCGCCTTGGCGGTGCAGCGTATTGTTGCGCGGGACGGGCTGGTGGCACAGTCGGCGCGGCTGGGCGACTATCTACACACCAGGCTTCAGGCGCAGTTCGGCGGACACCCGCATGTGGGCGATATCCGCGGGCGCGGCCTGTTTCAGGCGATTGAGCTGGTTGCGCGGCGCGCTCCCGACGAGCCCTTTGACGCCGCCTTGCAGGTGCATGCCCGCATCAAGCTCGCGGCGCAAGCCCTCGGTTTGCTGTGCTATCCGGGCGGCGGCACGATAGACGGCGAGCGCGGCGATCATGTTTTATTGGCGCCGCCTTATACGGCGTCCACCGGCGAGCTGGATTTTGCGGTCGAGGGTCTTGCGCAAGCCCTGGATACGGTCATCGCAGGCCTATCCGTAAAATAGGCGTCCTGCGAACAAGGAGCATCGATGGACAAGCGCATGGTAGACAAGCGGATAGAAGCGCAGTACGGCGAATTGCCGCCTGCCTTGCAGCGTGCTGCGCGTTACGCCATCGATAATCCCAAGTCTATTGCCCTGCAGTCGATGCGTGCGACGGCGGCCAAGGCGGGCGTGCAGGCCAGTGCAATGCACCGCCTTGCCCGTCAACTGGGTTTCGAGGGCTATGAGGCCTTGCGCACCGTGTACCGTGAATGGCTCGCCCGCAGCGCCGGCTCGTTCGCCGAGCGCGCGACCGCCTTGCAATCCCGCTCCGACAAGGCGGGGAGTCTAGCGCGGGAACTGGTGCTTGCGGATAGCGGCAACCTGGCCGCGCTGCTCGAGCCGGCGGCGCTGGAGGCGATCAGCGCCGCCAGCGAGATTCTGGCGCAGGCGCGTCGTATCTACGTGGGCGGACTGCGCAGCCTGTTTCCGGCCGCTTTTTATTTCAACTATGCCTGCGGCATGTTCAGGCAGGACACCGTGCTGCTCAGCGGTATCGCGGGCACGTTTGCCGATGACCTGCGCCATGCTGGGCCGGACGACGCCTTGCTGATGTTCAGTTACGACCCTTACGCCCGCGATGCCGTGTCGGCAGTGCGCTTCGCCCATGCCCGGGGGCTTAGGATCGTCAGCGTCACCGACAGCGTGGTGTCGCCCATCGCTGCGCCAGCCTCTGCCGTTATTCTGGTGGCCAACGCCACCCCGTCGCTGTTTCCCTCGGTGGTGCCGGCGCTGGCGGTTGCGCAGGCCTTGGTCGGCCTGCTGGTGGCCAGAGGGGGGCAGGCCAATTTGAGCGAGGTCGAAAAAAGCGAGGCGCAATTGCGGGAATTCGCGGTGTATACGAAGGACCGTTGCTGACAGTGGCTTAGCCTCCGCCGTTGTCACGAATCAGGAGGTTTTTGACTCCCTCGCCGTGTGCTTGTTGCCGGCGTCGGGGGCTGAGCTGCCTTCAAGCGCTTGGACAGTGAAACGCCAAGGGCCGAAGTCCTGGGTCCGGCGCTGAACCAGGCTCAAGCCTTTTCATTGGTGCGGCGGGGACGGTCTGTCTAGCGTTCATGCTGCGCAGCCGACTTCCGCCGCATCACGTGGGCATCGATATTGCTGGCGTGAGGAGGATTACGCGATGCCGCCGAGATCAGACAGGCCATCACAATCCGCACAAGCACTGCCTGCTTAAACCCGGCATGGCCTTGATTGAACTGCTTGGCTAGCCCGGCACTGCGAACAGCATCGAGCTCGAATTGCTAGGCGTACTTCGTTATGAACGGCTCCGCAACACTTGGCTACCCCTCCAAATCTTGGGGAGGGGCAGGCTATTTAGCGGGAGATTCGAGAGCCACGCGGTTGTAAAACGCACATCCACCCTGGAAGACTTGCCCTCGAGCTGGGGCGGCTGCATGCCCTTGTATTAGGGTTGTCGATTATTAACTCTAGAACGCAAATTCTAATATAGTCATCCCATTGCACGATGATGTAGCGCAACGTGCATCGACGGCAGATTGAGTCGTGCCAAGTCATAACAGCGGCGTGCGACAACGTTCGCGATAGCGCAGCCAACCGGAGGACACAAATGAGAGCTTTGACGGAAGAGGGCACCAGCAAGCGCATCAAGACCAAAAGCTGGGATATCCACTATCACGAGGCGGGCCAGGGCGCTCCGCTGATTCTTGTGCATGGTGGCGGCCCGGGCGCGTCCGGGTGGAGTAACTTTCACACGAACATCCCCTATCTCTCGGAAAAGTTCCGCGTTTTTGCTGTCGATCTGCCGGGCTGGGGAAAGTCGCAGTCGGTCAAATACGACCAGCGCGACAACAGCGGGGCGCTGGCGGAGTTCATCGAAGCGTTAGGCCTTGGAAAGGTCGCTCTGGTCGGCAATTCGATGGGCGGGTCGTCCTGCATACGCCTAGCCTACGAGCGTCCGGAGCTTATCTCGCATCTTGTCACACTGGGTTCCTCTGCGGGTGTGCCTAGCATCTTCGATCCGGCCGGCTTGAGCGAAGGCGTTAAAGCCCTGGAGGCGGCATACTTTCACCCGGGTCCGGAATCGATGCGCAAGTTCATCGCCACGATGGCTTTCGACACGCGTCATGTGACGGATGAGTTCGTGCAGGAGCGCGTGAGCATCCTGAATTCGCGTCCTGATCATATCGAAGGCTGGATCAGCGGGCATGGCAAGCCCATGGTCAAGATCGACCAAGCACGTCTGGCCGACATCAAGGCGCCGACGCTGTTGATCCACGGGCGCGACGACCGGACGGTGCCCTATACGGCGGCTCTGCATCTGATCCGCCAGATCCCCGATGCGCGCATGTTGCTCATTCCCCGCTGCGGCCACTGGGTGCAGTTGGAGCATGCGGATGAGTTCAATCGGAACGTCGCGTCGTTCATTCTGGAACATTGATCGCGAGTCACGCGCTGTCGGCGGCGCTTTTTCACATGTCAGGTAGATAAAGCGATATCGGTCGGGGCAGGTTCGGCTCCGACGTTTATCGCCGCTGTCTGTCGCCGTTAATAGAATTTAAATTCTAGATTAATAAGTCAATAATGACCGATGGGAGGCAGGATTGATTACCTCGCTTGCATATTTCGGCGCCACCTCGCCTGCTCATGCGGACTGGGACACGTTTGGCCCCCAGGTGTTGGGCGCCGAGCGTGTCGATCCCGGGCCAGACGGGGCGGTACGTCTTCGGTTCGATGAGATGGCCTATCGCATGGCGATTCATCCCGGCGACAGGAATGCCGTTGCCTATATCGGCTGGGAGACATCGGGCGAAGACGGCGCCGGGTCTATCGTGCAGCGCTTGATCGATCATGGCATTGCCGTCGCGCGGGCCTCGCAGGAAGAGGCCGCCCTGCGCCAGGTATTGGGCTTTTACTGGTTTGTCGATCCGGCGGGCATCCGGCACGAATTGGCCTGGGGGCAGATGCGCGCCCGGACGGCGTTCCGGCCCGGGCGCGCGATGAGCGGCTTTCGCACGGGAGATCAGGGCTTGGGCCATGTGGTGTTCGCCGTGCCGGACTTAGACGAGGCGGATCGCTTTTATCGCGAGGTTCTAGGCTTTCACCCCTCGGACACGGTGATCGATGGCCCGATCCATGCGCATTTCTACCATATCAACGGCCGTCACCATTCGCTGGCGATCGCGCGCTCTCCGAACCAGAGCGCAGCCTTCCTGCATCTGATGCTGGAGGTGAACACGCTGGAAGATGTCGGCACTGCGCTGGATCTGTGCGAAGCGCGCAGCGTGCCGATTACACGGACCCTGGGCTGCCACACAAACGACAGGATGACTTCCTTCTATCTGCACTCGCCCTCGGACTTTCGTATCGAGTACGGATGGGGGGGGCTGGAGGTTGAGGACCTGTGGGTGCCGCGCTACTACGACCGCACGAGTACCTGGGGGCATCGCCACCAGCATAAGGAATTGTCTCCCTTTCTCTTCATCGATCCGCCCGCTTCGCGGAGCTGAGGCTCTCGAGCAGGCAGGGACCCCAAAAAATATATCCCTATGCATAACCCATTAGGAGTCTGACCATGCACCCGGTTGTTCAAGGTCTTCAGGGTCTTGGCGAAGCTGTCGCCAAGGAAGTCGATCAAAGCGAGCGCTGCGGCTCGATTACGGATGAAGCGGCGCGGTTGCTGCGCGAGGCGGGCGTGATACGCATGCTGCAACCAAAAGACTACGGCGGTGACGAGGCGCATCCGCGTGAGTTCATGGAGGTGCTGCTGGAATTGGCGGCGCGCGCGCCCTCCATTGGATGGGTGAGCGGCGTGGTGGGCGTGCACCCGTTCGAATTCGCCCAGACCTCTCCTCGCTTGCAGGAAGAAGTTTGGGGCGCGGACAGGGATACCTGGATCGCCTCGCCGTATGCCTTCATCGGACGTGCAAGGCGGGTCGAGGGCGGCTTTATGCTCAGCGGCCAATGGCCCTTTTCTTCGGGCACCGATCATTGCCAGTGGGTGGTGCTGGGCGGCCGCGCCGAAAAGAAGAATGGGCCGGCAAACGAATTTACCGAGCTATACCACTTCATCCTGCCGCGGGCCGAGTACGAGATCCTGCAGGATTCTTGGAAAGTCATGGGGCTGGCCGGCACGGGCAGCAAGGATGTTGTGGTGAAGGAGGCTTTCGTGCCGGATTACCGGACGCTGGAAGTTGGCCTGCTCAACGCCCGCGAGTACGCGTCCAAGTACCGGCCTGGCTCGGCACTTTACCAAGTCCCTTTCGATCTGCTGTTTCCGTGCGCCATCGCAGCCGCCACGATTGGCATCGCCGATGGCGTCGTGCGGCATTTCTCCGAGTATTCGCGCGACCGTGTTTCGCGGATGGGCGTGAAGGCGACGCAGAATCCGTACCACATGTCGTCGTTGGGCGCTGCGATTGCGGACATCGATGCGGCGCGCTTGCAGATATTGTCGGACATCACAGACGCCTACGATGTCGTGTCGCGCGGCGAGCGTGTCAGCAGCGCAATGCAGGCCCGGGCGCGCGTGCACCAGGTGCGGTCCGTTCATCGTGCGGCGGCGGCAGCGGCCAGTGTCTTTAAGAATGCCGGTGGTAATGCGACCCGGCTCTCTAATCCCATCCAGCGGCAGTGGCGCGACCTGTCCGTCGCGCTGGGCCACGCGTGTAACGTGGAAGAGCCGGTCTATGCGGCTTTCGCCGGGTCCTTGTATGGAATCGCCGCTCCGGCGGGGGTCATCATCTGAGACGGCAATGGAACAGGGATACATCGATATCGAGCGCTTCCGCGCATTGTTGGGAAGCTATCCGACCGGGGTAGCGGTCGTCACGGGGCTGGATGCTGCAGGGCAGCCGCTGGGAATGGTGGTGGGCACGTTCACGTCGGTATCGTTGGAGCCGCCCCTGGTCGCGTTTCTGCCGATGAAGAGCTCGCGCACCTTCAACAGCCTGCGCGATGCTTCCAAACGCTTCTGCGTCAATATCCTCGCCGCCGACCAGGAGGCGGTCTGCCGTGTCCTGGCCACCTCGGTCCACGATAAGTTCGCGGGCATTGCATGGCGCAAGAGCCCAGCAGGCAATCCTGTCATTGATGGTGTGGTGGCCTGGATCGACTGCGATTTCCACAACGTTGTGGACGCTGGCGACCACGACATCGTGCTGGGTGCGGTGCAGGCCATGGGGCTGGAACGCGATGCGCTGCCCCTGCTGTTTTTCCAGCGCGGATATGGCCGCTTTTCCTCCGGCTCGCTCGTCCCGGTCAATGAGCGCGAGGTGTTGTGGCAGGTGCGGCTGGCGGAGGCGGCCAGGGTACAAATGGACGCCCTGGCCGCAGAATTGGACGTGGGTTGCAGCCTCATTGCTTCGGCCGGCGCCGAATCGATCTATGTCGCGGTGGCCGATAGGCCAGGATCGCCGCAAGGGCAGAGCCGTCTGGGCACCCGGGCGCCGCTCGTGCCGCCGCTAGGCGCGCTGTTCGTGGGCGGCGCGGGCGGCATGTCTGAAGACGCCTGGCTGGGCCGTCTTGGCAAGGGCAGCGCCGAGGCGGCCGCTAAGGCCAGGGAGCAATTGGCTCGGGTAAGCCGCCGGGGCTGGTCTATTTCTCTATTGGGCGGACTCTCGCCGCAAGAGCTGGACTTGGCGATCGACCTGTATTCCTGCACGCACAGGACACCAGAGCAGGAGCGGCGCTTCTATTCCACGGTGAACGCCATGTTCGACAGGCACGAGCCCGAAGACATCGCGGAAGATGAAGCCTACGACGTGCTGCATCTGTCGTTTCCGGTAAGACGTTCCAGCGGCGCAACCCTGTTCATTCTGCGGATCAGCGATCTGCCTGCCGGCCTGACCGGCGCGCAGATCGGAAATCTCGTGGAACGGCTCAGGATCGCTGCGTCCGATGTCGAATCGGCGATCGCCGGCATTCCGGAACGCTAGCCCGCCTTCCTGCCTATCCATTCAGCACGCGCCGCGTCGCGCCTTATCCACTCTGATCTCTTGCACTGCTATGGAAATCTCTCAATTACGCAGTTTCGTGGCAGTGGCAGAAGCGGGAAGCTACATCAGGGCATCCGACCTGATGAATGTGCCGCAGCCCACGCTGAGCAGGCAGGTGCGCACACTGGAGCTGGAGCTTCGCGCCAGCCTTTTCCATCGGCATGGTCGAGGTGTTCGGCTAACCGAGCGGGGCGGAAAATTCATCGACTACGCCCGTTCGGTTATCCACACGGTGGACGCGGCGGTGGCGTCGGTGCGCGACAGTGACGCGGTCTACACGGGCAGCCTGATCGTCGGCCTGACGCCCAGCATAGGCCGCCTGCTCATCCCGACGCTGGCCCCCTTGCTGAAAGAGCGATTCCCCAGGGCTTCGGTTAGGTTGACCGAAGGTCTTTCCGGGGCGCTCTACGAAAAGGTGCTGCTGGGCCAGATCGATTTCGCCGCAGTACTCAGTCCCGCAGGCTCATCCCACCTGGACATCGAGCCACTCGCGACCGAGCAACTGTACCTGGTCGGCCCGCCGGCGGCGCTGCCCGGCAGTCCTGACATCGAACTTTCGGAACTGGTCAACCTACCGCTGATCCTGCCCCACAGCAGCCAGTGGACGAGGCCGGCGCTGGAGACTGCCGCCGCTCGACTGGGCCTGCGTTTGCGGGTCGATCTGGAGATCGATTCCACCGCTTCGACTACGGAGATCGTCGCCGCAGGCGGGGGCTATTCCATCATGCCTGGCAGCCTGCGCAAGCTGCGAAGCTTGCCGCAACTGTCCTGGAGAAAAATCGTGAATCCCCATGTGGAGGCCACCGTCAGCATGATTTCGCCGGCAAGGCAGCCTCGCAGCCAATTGTCTGTGACCGCCGCGCAGGTCGTCCGGGAGGCGCTGCTCGACATCTACCCCTAGCCGGCAGCGCGGTAGCGGTCGGGCTATGCGAAATCCGAATAGCTGCGTTGCGGCCAGCCGCGTTGAAGCGTGGCGGCATTGATTTGAGAATGCATTGCGTGCCAGGACGGTCTGCCGCAGTGGTAAAGCTGAACTTCCGTCCGGCCGCCAAGCTGGACCCAACGACTGGGATGAAAAAGTGAGTGCAAAACTAGTGCAAGAACTGGCCGCGCGTCTGCGTCAGGCGGAACAGGAGCGCGCACCCATTGCGCCGCTGCGAAGCTGTTTAGCTGAGCTCGGCGATCGCGATGGGGAAAGCCTGGCCTACGCCATCCAGCAGGCCAATGTGGCGTTCGCCCTTGCTCAGGGCAGGCGTATCGTCGGCCGCAAGATTGGCCTGACGTCGCCTGCCGTCCAAAAGCAGTTGGGTGTGGACCAGCCCGATTTCGGTGTGTTGTATGCCGACATGCTGTACGGCGACGACGAACCCATTCCCGCGCATCGCCTGCTGCAACCCAAGATCGAGGCGGAAGTCGCCCTGGTGCTGGCCAAGGATCTGGAGCGGGCGGACACCACCTTGGTAGAACTGATTGATGCCGTCGGCTACGTGCTGCCGGCGCTGGAAATCGTGGGAAGCCGGATCGCCAACTGGGATATCCGCCTTACAGACACCGTGGCGGACAACGCCTCCAGCGGCCTGGTGGTCCTGGGAGGCGTGCCTGTAGCGTTGAGCGGCCTGGATCTGAAGCTCGTGGAAATGACCCTGAGCCGCAATGGCGAACTGGCCTCGCAGGGCGGCGGCGCCGCATGCCTGGGCCATCCCTTGAACGCGGCGGTATGGCTGGCGCGCAAGCTGGCCCTTCTGGGTCATCCCTTACGCGCCGGCGACCTGGTGCTGACCGGCGCGCTGGGCCCCATGGTGCAAGTTGCGCCGGGGGATCGCTTTGAAGCCAATATTACCGGCGTCGGATGCGTCAGGGCCCAGTTCGCTCCCGCCTGAGCTTTCCGCAGTTCGGCCCACCGGGCCGCCCTATAACTGATTTCTCATGAAGGCAAGCGCTATGACGCGTAGACTCAAGGCCGCCATCATCGGCAGCGGCAATATCGGCACGGACTTGATGATCAAGATTCTGCGCCACGGTAAACACATCGACATGGCGGCCATGGTCGGCATCGACCCCAAGTCCGATGGGTTGGCGCGTGCCGCCCGCCTGGGTGTCGCGACCACTTATGAAGGCGTTGCCGGCCTGATCCGTCTGCCTGTCTTCGCGGATATCGACTTCGTCTTCGATGCGACCAGTGCCGGCGCGCATGTGGAGAACGACGCCTTGCTGCGCGCGGCCAAGCCGGGTATCCGACTGGTCGACCTCACGCCTGCAGCGATCGGCCCCTATTGCATTCCGGTGGTCAATGGCGACGCGCACCTGGATGCGCTCAACGTGAATATGGTCACCTGCGGCGGCCAGGCGACCATTCCCATGGTGGCCGCTGTGTCGCGCGTCGCCCGCGTGCATTACGCGGAAATCGTCGCATCGATCGCCAGCAAGAGCGCCGGTCCCGGCACACGCGCGAACATCGACGAGTTCACCGAGACGACCGCCAAGGCCATCGAGGCAGTGGGCGGCGCGACGAAGGGCAAGGCCATCATCGTCATGAATCCCGCCGAGCCGCCGCTCATCATGCGCGACACCGTCTATACCCTGAGCCAGCCCGCCGACGAGGAGGCGATCGCGGAATCGGTGGAGCGCATGGTTGCCGCGGTGCAGGCTTACGTACCGGGCTATCGCCTTAAACAAAAAGTGCAGTTTGACCGCATCGACAGCCCCCTACGCATTCCCGGTGTGGGCGATGCGCTTAAGGGTCTGAAGACCTCCATCTTCCTGGAGGTCGAGGGGGCCGCACACTATCTGCCTGCCTATGCCGGCAACCTGGACATCATGACTAGCGCCGCCCTGCGCACCGCGGAACACATGGCCCAACGCATGTTGGCCGACGCCACCGTCTCTGCCTGATGAGAACGCATATGACTGCCAACAGAAAAATCTATATCTCCGACGTTACCCTGCGCGACGGTAGCCACGCGATCCGCCATCAGTACAGCGTGAACGATGCGCGGCGGATTGCCCAGGCCCTGGATGAAGCCCGCGTGGATTCCATCGAGGTCGCGCATGGCGACGGCCTGCAGGGGTCCAGTTTTAACTATGGGTTTGGCGCGCATACCGATCTTGAATGGATTCACGCGGTGGCCAGCGTGGTCAAGCACGCCAAGATCGCCACGCTACTGCTGCCCGGCATCGGCACGGTGCATGATCTGAAGGCGGCCTACGATGCCGGCGTGCGCGTGGTGCGAGTGGCCACGCACTGTACCGAGGCCGATATCTCCCGGCAACACATCGAGTGCGCTCGCGAGCTGGGCATGGAGGCGGTCGGTTTTCTGATGATGAGCCATATGACGACAGCCGAGGCATTGGCCGGGCAGGCAAAGCTCATGGAGAGCTATGGTGCGACGTGTTGCTACGTCGTGGACTCGGGCGGCGCGTTGAGCATGCAGGATGTGCGCGACCGCTTCCGCGCCTTAAAGGACGTGCTCAAGCCCGAGACCCATACCGGGATGCACGCGCACCACAATCTGAGCCTGGGTGTCGCCAATTCCATCGTGGCGGTGGAATCCGGCTGCGACCGTGTGGACGCCAGCCTGGCGGGTATGGGGGCGGGCGCGGGCAATGCGCCGCTCGAAGTGTTCATCGCCGCCGCCGAACGCATGGGCTGGAATCACGGCACCGATCTCTACAAGCTGATGGACGCCGCTGACGATATCGTGCGTCCGTTGCAGGATCGTCCGGTGCGGGTGGACCGCGAGACACTGGCGCTGGGTTACGCGGGCGTCTACAGCTCCTTCCTGCGCCACTCGGAAACCGCAGCGGCCAAGTACGGCCTGAAGACCGTTGACATCCTGGTGGAGCTTGGCAAACGCCGCATGGTGGGTGGCCAGGAAGACATGATTGTGGACGTGGCCCTGGACCTGCTGCGCCAGCGCCGTAGCGGCGCGGCCGCGGTATAGGGCGGCGTGGCGATGGAGTGGCATACCGACCTCGAACTGGGCTATGCCCCGATGGACGATATCCACGAGGAATTCGTGGATATCGTTGCCCGCCTGCAGGCGGCGCCCGATGATCGTCTGGCCGAGCTGCTAGCCGAATTGCACCTGCATCTGGCGTCGCATTTCGGCCAAGAAAACGCCTGGATGGAAGAGACGGCGTTTCCGCCTCGAGATTGCCATATCGGTGAGCACGATGCGGTGCTGAAATCCGTCAAGGATGTCCGCCTGCTGCTCGCTGACCAGGGGAATACCCGGATTTGCCGCGAGCTGGTCGCGGCCTTGGCCGACTGGTTTCCCGGCCACGCGGCGCATCTGGATTCGGCGTTGGCGCATTGGCTGTGCAAGCGGCGGCTGGGAGGAAGCCCGGTGGTGCTCAGGCGTGGGCAAGACCGTTGCAACCGCGGGCAGGCCTGAAAGATCTGGCCTTGATTGCATGCGCAGATCGTATAGCAGCCATGTCGAATTTTGAAGTTGCGGTGGCGGTATTCTGAGTCCAAAATTCTAGAAAATAAATTCCAGAGCATAGCTCGGGAAAATTATACCAACGGAGACAAAGTTGATGCATTTCGTGTCGTACCGACGCGCGTCCAGTCGCGCGCAGCGTGGAGGCGTTTTCCCTAGCCCTTTGGCCACAAGCGGCTTGCCATTGCCCCAGCCTCGCGAGTGATGCCGTGAGCGTCCGCACAGGCCACTGAACCGCATGCTCTACACCCAAGGAATTGCTTCCATGACAGACTCAACCACTGCAGCAGGACAGGATAAGCAGAAGCGGCGCGCTATCTTGGCCAGCTATCTCGGAACGACGCTCGAGTATTACGACTTTCTCTTGTATGGCGTCGCGGCGGCGCTGGTGTTTCCCCAGATTTTTTTCGTAACGCTGGACCCCTTGGCGGCCACGCTGTCGTCGTTTGCGACCTTTGCCGTGGGGTATTTCGCGCGGCCCTTGGGTGCGGTGGTGTTCGGCCACTATGGCGATAGACTGGGGAGAAAGAACGTCCTGGTGGTCACACTGATCCTGATGGGGCTTTCCAGCATGCTGATCGGTCTGCTGCCGTCGTATAGCCAGATTGGCATCGCGTCTCCGATCCTGCTGGTGGTTCTGCGGCTGCTGCAAGGGATTGCGATCGGCGGCGAGTGGGGCGGCGCGACGCTGATGTCTATGGAGCACGCCAAGCCGCGGGCGCGCGGCCTGGCGGTCAGCCTGGTCAGCGCGGGCGGACCCTCTGGCGCTGTGCTGGGAACGCTTGTGATGACGCCCTTCACCTTGCTGCCCAGCGACCAGTTCCTGGCATGGGGATGGCGTATTCCCTTTCTGCTCAGCGCGCTGCTGATGGTGTTGGGGCTGATCATACGCGTACGCGTCACAGAGACGCCGGAGTACGAGGCCGCGCGTAAGGAGCAGGCCGCCAAAGGGGTGCCCAAAGCTATCCCGCTGGTGATCGTGTTCCGCCACAACAAGGGCCAGGTGCTGTCGGGCGTATTGGGTGGATTGGCGCCGCTTTCTTTCGCGACCTTTGCAGCGGCGTTTCTGTTGAACTATTCCGTGGAGGTCGGCCATACGCGGACCAGCGCGCTGATGGCGATGACCATCGCCAACTTCCTCAATATCTTCACGCTGCCTCTGTTCGGGGCGGTCTCGGATCGCATTGGCCGCCGGCCGATGATGATTGCGGGCGCGGTCGGCGGCATGTTGCTCATCTGGCCTATTTTCCAACTGGTGCACAACGGTTCGTTCCTGACCCTGCTGTTGGCGATGGTGCTGGCCATGCCGGTTATCCAGGCGATGATGGGAGGAGTGTTCAACACGTGGATCAGCGAGAAGTTCGCCGCCGACGTGCGCTATAGCGGAATCGCGCTGACCTTCCAGATTGCGTCCACCTTGGGGGCTGGCCTGTCGCCCCTGATTGCCGCAAGCCTGCTGGCGGCCTCGGGCGGAACTAACCCGCAATGGGTGGCTGCCTATTTCGCGGGCATCTGCCTCATCAGTTGTGTGGCGTACCTGCTGGGTAAAGAGCGCTTCGACCAGGAGCTGCCTGCTAATACCGAAGGCGTAGAGGACGCAGCGCAGACAGCTCCCGTGACCAGAAAAATGCTCGCCTAGCAGCAGCTGGCATTACCCCCAAAGGAGTTCTACCCGATATCCGTACCTTGCACGGAGAGGCAAGGCTTTCTCAAAAAAATATCAAGGGACAAAATGAAGAGGGTTCAGGTGGGTTTGACCGCCCTGACGGCGGCCACAGCGGTATTCGGACAGGACTGTATGGCGGCAGAGCCAGCGCGGCCTAGCTCAGTGCAGATCTATGGCGTGGCCGACGTGGCGCTTGCGCACTACCAGACCTCGGGCAGTTCGGGGACCAAGATGCAGACCGGCGGTTCCGGATCACGCATCGGCTTTTTCACCAGCGAGGGCCTGAGCGATGGATGGCGGGTAAACACCCGTCTGGAGGCCGGCTTCAACATGAATTCAGGCACCAAGAGTTCCACTGGCGGCGTGCCCGACCGCTTGTGGAGCCGACAGGCCTATGTCGAGCTCGAGAATAAGGCGCTGGGCGGAGTGCGCCTGGGACGCCTGCAAGGGCCGACGTACAACTTTTTTCCCAAATTCGATCCAATGCTGGTCCCGGCGATGGACGTCTGGGGCGTGTTGACGACCTTGGGCGCCGCGCTGCCGGGATATGGGTCGGGCACAGGTGTGTCGTCCGGGTTCCTCATCAATCCGACTATGCGCACGCAAAACACCATCGCGTATATGTCGCCGAGCTGGCGTGGCCTGCAGGCGGAAGTCGCGTATAGCTTTAGCAATGGATCGAGCGTGGAGCCCGCGCTTCTGGAAGTGGGGCTCGATTATCGGTCAGGGCCGCTTGCCGTCGGTCTTTTGTTCGTGCACGCGGACAGCACCTCAGGCGCCGGCACGGTGCGCGCCACGAAGCCGGTTTCCGAAATGGCCATCGGCGCCAAGTACGATTTTGGACCCTTCAACCCCTATGTGACCTATATCCATCGCAACCTCACCGACCAGATGGTGGGAAGCGATGGCGCTGCACTCAACACCAATTCCGAGAGCGTGAAGCTGGTCGGGGCGGTGGTCCCGGTATCCAGCCGAGGCAACATCCGGATCACCTACGGGCGATACTCAAGCGGCAGCCCGGGGCGCGATGCAAAAAGCTATGGCCTTGCCTACACCTACGACGTCAATCCTCGCCTGATGCTGATGGTCGCGGCGACGCGGCTCACGCAGCAGGATAAGGCCAATTGGCCGGTGTTTCAAAGTCCCCGGCCCGATGCAGGCGCCTCGGTCAATGGTGTGATCACCGGTATGACCTGGCGTTTCTGACAGGCTTGCGCGACCCCTTTCCGGGAAATCCAAATTTTTAAAGGTTGATAGAAATGGCTGCTAAATCGCCGTGGTATTACATCATTCATTGGCTTAGGCTTTACTTTGGCGCCCACCTGCTTTTCTCTGGCATCCGCTATGCAGCGACCGGCTATGTGCCGGACATACCGGGTGTCGGGGGCGAGTGGGTGCAGGCGAACGCGAACATCTACCTCTACCAGACGATCAAGTACCTCGAGATCCTGACCGGCGCGATGCTGTTCTTTAACCGCTATGTGTTGTTGGCCCTGATCCTGGAATTCCCCGCGACGATCAACATCTTCTGGCTGAACACCTTCATCGTAGCGACCCCCCGCCAGTTGTTCACCGGGCCGCAGGAGCTTTTCATGAACGGCGTTCTGCTGCTGGCCTATAGCGGCTGGATGTACGCGGCCGTGAAGCCTAAGCTGGAACCGCTCTGGATCTGGGACGGCGCCAAGGCTTACGCGCCGCAAATCGGTCAACGCATCGTTCGCAAATAAGCGCCCGCGGGCCATTCCTGTTACGCAATGAGGTGAATCAATGGACAAGAATAAATGGATTGCCGCCGTGGTCTGCCTGTGCCTGACCGTCATCGCCTACATCGGCTCCACGGGTCTTTTCTATGCGCAGTTCCGGCCGATCCGCAACTATGATCTGGTCGCTTTCTTCGGTTCATGGGCAGGTCTGATCTACCTTTTCATCCGGGATCGGAACCGAGAGGACTGATCGCACCGGTCGTCTTTTGCCGGACTCGGCGCCCATCATAGGAAATCGATAATGAAGTTGACCCGCAGGCAGTTTGCGCAGTTCTCGGCGCTCTTGGCGACCGGCTGGGCCACAGGTTCCTCCTGGGCCCAGTCCAGCGGCAAGCCGGCAGGGGCGGCCGATGCCGCCCGGCACGACACCCTCTACACCCTGATCGACCACTGCCTGGGCTTGCGCTATGAGGCGCTGCCCGCCGATGTCATTGCGGCCACCAAGATTCAGATCCTGGACACGGTTGCCGTTGCGCTGCCCGCGCGCGATGCCGATGGGATCAAACAGCTCTATGCCTGGAGCAAAGAGCGCGGTGGCAAAGGCGAGAGCCTGGTCCTGGGCACTCATGACCGGCTGCCTGCCGAGACGGCCGCGCGCTTGAATGCTTCGATGGCGGCTGCACTGGAATTCGACGACACATACGAGCCGTCGCTGATCCATGCCTCCTGCGTCAATGTTCCCGTCGCCTTCGCCACGGCGGATGCCGTGGGGCGCATCAGCGGCAAGGAATTGATCGTGGCGGTGGCGATGGGCACCGACCTGGCCTGCCGGCTGTCGCGCGCCGGTTCGCCGGGCGTCTCGCCCTTTATCGTGGGCTGGGACCCGACCCCCATGTACGGCTTCTTGGCGGCCGCGCTGGTGGCGGGGCGCCTGCTGGGGCTGACGCGCGATCAATTGGTGGGCGCGGTCGGCCTGGCCTATCATCAGATGTCGGGTAATGCGCAAGCCGCTATCGATGGCACGCATGCCAAGCGATTCGGGAGCGGTTTTGCGGCCTATGGTGGCCTGATGTCTGCGCGCCTGGCGGCGAAGGGCGCTTTCGGGCCCATTAATGTGTTGGACGGTCCCAAGGGGCTTTTCAAGCAGTATCACGGCGGCAAGGTGGCGCGCGAGGCGCTGCTGGACGGGCTCGGGACCGAGTTCGTGGGCACGGGCATCGCACCCAAGCCCTATCCCTGCTGCCGCGGCGGGCATGTCGCTATCGATGGAGCGCTGGAGCTGGTAGAGGCGAACGACATCCGGCCCGCCGACGTGGCGCAGGTCATCGTGTACAGCCCACCGGCTGAAATGATGTTGTTGGGCGCTCCGCTGGATAAGAAGCAGAATCCCAAGACCATCGTGGAAGCGCAGTTCAGCAACCCCTGGATGGTTGCTACGGCTATCCAGGACCGGGACGTGGGCCTGCGCCATTTCACGCCCGAGGCTTTGCAGCGAGAAGATATCAGGGCTCTTGCCAGGCGGGTCGCCACGGCCGAGGATAAGCGCCTCGTGCGTCCTGACGGCGGCCCGGGATTCGTGCGGCTGGAGATCCGCATGCGCGACGGACGGGTGCTTACGAAAGAGGTGCGATACGCCAACCAAGGGCGATCCGAAGAATCCGATGACGCCGGCCGAGTATGAGAAGAAAAACTATGAGTGCGCGCAGGCGTCCGGCATGAAACGTGAGCAGGCGGCGCGTATCATTCAGCGCTTCATGAATCTCGACGCAGAGCCTGACGTATCCGACTTGAGCCTTGCCCTGGCCAGCTAGAAAGTCAAATAGTCTTTATGAAATAATGCGTGGCGCAATGAGGTGCTGCGGTTTGCAGCACCGAAATCCAGCAACCCGTTTTGTCGAATCGGATCTATGGTTTCTAACTCGAACAATCGTACCCGTAGGCCTGGTGAGCATAAATCGAGCGCCGCTGTGCGGGCTCGAATCCTTGAAACGGCGTTCAGCCTGATCTCCAAGTTCGGCTACAGCGGAACCACCATGGGCAAGGTGGCCACTAACGCGGCGCTTCCGATAGGCAGCGTGTACTGGCACTTCGAAAGCAAGGATTTGCTGCTTGCCGCGATGATCGAAGAAAGCTTTATACGCTGGCGCAATGAGACCGCTGAACGCAATCGGCCCCGCGAAGGCGAGACCTTCGAGGAGCACGTGACGCGCATCTTCGGCTCGACGGCCAATCCCAAATATTTCGCGGCCGATTTCTGGCGCCTGGGCGTCATTCTGAGCGTCGAGAAATCTGTCCCGGAACAAACGGCCAGAAAGCAATTCCTGACGATACGCGAAGCGCAAAGAAAGGAGCTGACTTCCTGGTGGAGCGCGACGCTGCCGCCGACGCTGCTCGAAACGCAGCCGGATCTGCCCGAACGGCTAAGCATGTTCACGTTGGCCATGCAGGATGGCAACGCCATCGCGGGCAGTTCGGGAGAGTCTTTGGACGACTTCCAGGCCATCTTGGCCTCCTGCCTTATCCATCTCGTATCGCAGGCGCGGCAGCAAGCCAGCGCCAGCACGGAAAGCAAGAAGAGAACCCGCGCCGCACGGACCCGCAGCTGAGGCCGCCCGCGCTTCCTGAACGCTGTGTCCACAGCGGTTCTTAACCCGGCATACGCCAAGCGCGCATGCCGGGTTTTTGTTTGTCGTCGCCTTCAGAAATACAGAATATGAATAGCAGAATGTGAGAAATCCGGCTTGGTGCAAGTGAGGTCGCAGCGGAGAATTTGCAGCAATCTCCTAAAGGCGCGAAATCACATGGATAGGCTGAAAAACAAGGTTGCGATCGTTTTCGGTGCGGGCCCGAACATTGGCGGCACGATTGCGCATTTCCTCGCACGCGAAGGGGCAAGCGTATGCGTCATGGACGCGAGCGAGGCGGCGGCCCAAGAGACGGTGGATTTTCTGCAAGCGCGCGGCTTGACCGCTTTCGGCGTCGCGGGCAATGCGCGTTGCGGAGACGATGTGCGCCGCGCCGTGGCTGAGACCGTGGCGCGTTACGGGCGCCTGGATGTGGCGGTAAACATGGCCGGCCGCGTGCACTGGAGCCATGTGCTAGACATGGATATGGACGATTGGAACGATTCCGTCGCCAGTTTCGTGACGGCCGGCCTGATCACGACTCAGCACTGCGCGCGCGCCATGCAACAGAGCGGCGGCGGAAGCATCATCCACATTCTCTCGACAGCGGCGCACTTTGGCGAAGCCGACGGCGCGGCTTATTGCGCGGCTAAGGCGGCGCTGCTGAGCTTCGCGCGCTCTTCGGCCTTGGATCTGGCGCATCTTGGCATCCGCGTGAACACCGTAACCCCTTGTTCCATGGAGCACCAGCTCTGGACAACGATGCGCGACGAAATGTTCGATCCCGCCTGGGTTGCTCCCGCCAGAACGGGCTTTTATTCGCGCCAGGAGTACCTGGACCAGATGCCTTTGCGCCGTTTTCCCCGCGCTGCGGACCTGGCTTGGGCCACGGTCTTTCTGGCGTCTGATGAGTCTGCCTGCATGACCGGATCGGACATGGCGGTGGATGGCGGGCTGCGCCACAAATACCCCACCTGGTCGCCGGGCAAGCACTATCCGCTGGATGTGCGGGACTATGCACGCAGCATACAGCTGACCAAATACGGAGAGCCGCAAGGGCCTCTGACCGATCTGTTGGGCGAGCCCGTTTGACGGCTCTCCTTCCTCGACATCATCAGGAGACGAATATGAATGCCTTGGACGAGCGTCGCCAGGAACGTGCGCGCCAGTTTCAGCGCTTGACACAGTGCGACCGCGATTCCGATATGGGAAAGCTGCTGCGCAAGTTCTGGCAGCCCATAGCGCTGTCGGAGAGCATCGAGCTGAACGCCGCCATTCCCGTCAAGGCGCTGGGCGAAGAGCTGACCTTGTATCGCGGCGCCAGCGGCGCCCTGCATCTGGTCGGTGGACGCTGCGCGCATCGCCGCACCCTGCTGCATACCGGTTGGGTCGTGGGCGAGGAAATCCGCTGTATCTATCACGGATGGCAATTCGACAGCAGCGGCGCCTGTGTGCATCGCCCGGCCGAAGGCGATACCGGCATGCCGCGCACCAAGATCGCCGGCTATCCCGTCCGGGAATACCTGGGGCTGGTCTTCGCCTACCTGGGCGAGGGCGATGCGCCCGAGTTCGACCTGCCTCGCAAGCCTCAGGCCGAGCAGGCCGGCGCGGTGGTCGCCAACGGCATGGAGCGTTGGGACAACAACTGGTTCCAGCAGGTGGAAAACTCGATGGATGCCGTGCACGTCAGCTTCGTGCACATGGCGTTGACGGTGGGCGCCTTCGGCAAGGCGGTGACGACCAGCATCCCCGAACTGAGCTACGAAGAAACGGCGGCCGGCATCCGGCAGACGGCGCGGCGCGCTAAGGATAATGTCCGCCAAAGCGACTGGACCTTTCCGAACAACAACCACATCACGGTGCCTGGCCTGACGCCGGAAGATCCCTGGCTGGATGTGTTCGTTTGGATGCTGCCCAACGACGAGCTGAATACGACGCGCTTCATGATCTACAGTCTGCCACCCGGCGCGAGCGAAGCGTCCAAGACACGATTCCGCGCTTACTTCGCCAAGTATGGCAAGTACGATCCGGCTGCGCACCATGACGAGCTGTTCGGCTCTCGGGTGTGGAAGAACCCTGAAGACACCTTCGTGGGTTTGACCGCCGCGCAGGACTATTTATCCATTCGCGGCCAGGAGCGCATCACCAAGCGCGAAGACGAAATTCTGGGCCGCTCCGACCTGGGTATCGTCACGTTGCGCAAGCTGTTCTGGCGCGAGCTGGACCTGTTGCGCGACGGCAAAGAGACCAAGCAATGGGTGTCGCTGGACGAGGCCGTCGAGCTGCCGCATCAGCCTGGCGCAATCGAGGGATAAACCATGCTCGATCTGATCCCGCACGAGTCCCTGCCTGAAGAATTGTTGATGTTTCGCTCTTCCATCCGGCGTTTCGTGGACAAGGAGCTGGTTCCGCTGGAGCATGCGCTGGGCGCGGACGGCCTGCTTGATGAGGTGCAGGCCCAGGCTGTGCGCGACCGCGCCCGCGCGGCCGGCTTCTGGCTGATGGATGTACCGGAAGCGTTGGGCGGGCAGGGGCTTTCCCTGCTGCCCCTGGCGGTATTCTGGGAAGAGGTGGGGCGTAGCACTGTGGCGTCCTGGGTCAGGCATCACGGCCTGTTCGGTCCCACGGTTGGCCCCATCCTGGCGGGGCTGAGCGAGCACCAACGCAAGGATTATCTTTATCCCGTTGTCGATGGCGCAAAAAAGTTCTGCTTTGCTCAGACCGAGCCGGACGCGGGCTCCGACCCCTCTGCCATGCGCACGCGTGCCGTGCGCACCGAGAAGGGCTACCGCATCAATGGAGTCAAGCGCTTTATTACGCGGGCCGGCCAGGCCGATTTCGCGCTGGTCATGGCAGTGACCGATCCTGAAAGGGGCGCCCGCGGCGGGATCTCTTGCTTCATCGTGGACATGCAGACGCCGGGGGTGCGCCTTGCCGGCGCGGAGCGCACGCTGATGGGCGATAGGCCTTGGGAAATCGCTTTCGAAGACGTGGACGTTCCTGCTGAGAACCTGGTCGGCGAGGAGGGCAGGGGCTTTGCCCTGGCCCAGGGCTATATCAACCACGGGCGCATCCGTCAGGGCGCGCATGCCTGCGGCGCTGCCGAGCGTTGCCTGGGATTGACCGCCACCTATGCCGGTCAGCGCAAGACCTTCGGCGCGCCCCTGTCGGAACGCCAGGGCGTGCAATGGATGCTGGCCGATGGCTTTACCGAAGTCTATGCCACGCGCCTGTTGGTCTACGACGCGGCGCGAAAGGCCGATGCTGGCATGGACGCCAAGCTGGAGACTTTCATGATCAAGACGTTCGGCGTGGAGATGGGTTTCCGGGTGGTCGACGCCTGCTTGCAGATGCATGGCGGCATGGGCCTGACGGAGGACTCTCCCATCGAACGCTTCTGGCGCGATCTGCGCAGCTACCGGATTACCGAAGGCCCGACCGAGGTGCTGCGCACCACGCTTGCGCGGCAAATTCTCAAGCACTTCCAGTGAGCTGTACGCAACAATGAAAACCGCACTCAACGATATTCTCGTCATCGAGCTAGGAACCGTGTTAACCGCCCCTTTGGCGGGCATGATGCTGGCCGACATGGGCGCGCGCGTCATCAAGGTGGAGCATCCCGATGGTGGCGATCCTTTCCGCCGTCACGCGGGTAAGTTGTACAGCCCGCATTTCGCCGCCTACAACCGCAACAAGGAGAGTATTCAGCTCGACTTGCAGACGGATCAGGGCAAGGCCGATCTGGCAAAGCTGATCTCCCGTGCGGACGTGCTGCTGGATAACTATCGTTCCGGCGTGATGCAGCGGCTGAGCTTTGACGAGGCCCGCCTCAAGGCACTTAATCCGCGCCTGATCCAATGCTCCATCATGGGCTTTGGCGCCAGCGGGCCCTATCGGGATCGTCCTTGTTACGACGCCGTGGCGGTGGCGCTGTCTGGCATCGCGGCTCAGATCGTGAACCCTGAGCAGCCGGCGCTCAGCGGCCCTTCCCTGTCCGACAACATCACCGGCATGTACGCCGCCTACGGGATACTGGGTGCGCTGCACAACAGGGACCGCACGGGCGAGGGCGCTAGAGTCGAGGTCAATATGCTGGAGGCCTCGGTGGCGTTTTCCCCCGAAGGCTTCGCGCAGTACACAGGGCTGGGCCTCGTCCCCAATCCGCTGTCGCGCGTGGCGATTTCGCAGTCGTACGTATTCCGCTGCGCGGACGGGCGTTTGGTTTCGGTCCATTTGTCGTCGGTGGAGAAGTTCTGGCAAGGGTTCGTCAAGGCTATCGAGCGGGACCATCTTCTGACGGACCCACGCTTTCAGACGCCGGTATCGCGTACCCGGCATTACCTCGAACTGGCTGCTATCGCCGGGGAGACGTTTGCGGCCAGGAACCGTGACGAATGGTGTCGGCGGCTGGAAGCCAACGATGTGCCCTTTGCCGCAGTCAACAGCGCGCCAGAGGTCATGCAGGACCCGCAGGTGCGCCATCTGGGCATTTTTTATGAGGTCCCGCATCCCGAACAGGGCAGGGTTACCGCGATACACCGGCCGGTGCTGATCGATGGCGAACGGGGGCCGTCCGATAAGGCAGCACCGACGCTGGGCGAACACACGGCCGCGATCCGGCGCGAATTCGAGCTGTCCTGATCCCACCGCGTTTCGCTTACCGCGAAGCCAAGAACAGAGAACACGATTCATGAGCAAACTGAAACTTTCCGTGGCTATCGGAAACTATGACCGCTGCCGTCCGCTGATAGACGGCGCCGTCCAGATCGACGGCGTGGACCCCACGATCATGACGCTGTCGCCCGAAGAGATTTTCTTTCGTGCTTTCCGCGGGCAGGAATTCGATATCTGCGAGCTGTCGCTGTCCAGTTCGACCCTACAGACTGCGCAGGGGAACTTTCCCTACGTGGGCATCCCGGTATTCCTGTCGCGGGCTTTTCGACACACGTCCATCTATTGCCGCACAGACCGGATCGAGAGCCCGGAAGACCTGCGCGGCCGCAAGATAGGGCTGCCGGAATATCAGTTGACCGCCAATGTGTGGGCGCGCGCAATTCTGCAGGACGACTACGGCATTATGCCGTCCGATGTGACCTGGGTGCGTGGCGGGATCTCTCACGCGGGTCGGCCCGAGAAAATAAAGATTAAGCTGCCGGATAACTTGACGCTGCAAGACGCGCCCGCCGGCGAGACGATCTCCAGCCTGTTAGCCCAGGGCGAGATCGACGGCTATATCGCCCCGCGCCACCCCGATGTCGCGCCGGGCACGCCCAATATCGGCTGGTTGTTTCGCGACCCCGTCGGGGCGGCCAAAGAGTACTACCGGCGCACCCGTATCTTTCCCATCATGCATATCCTGGGCGTTCGGCGCGAACTGGCCGAGCAGCACCCCTGGTTGCCTGGCGCCATTTACAAGGCATTCGAACAGGCTAAGCGTCAGGCAATCGAGCACCTGTCGGATACGTCGGCGACCAAGATCACGCTGCCTTTCGCCGAAGAACGCCTGAAGGAAGCGCGTGACCTCATGGGCGAGGATTACTGGTCTTACGGCATCGACGCCAACCGTCACGTGCTGGAGCACTTCTTCCGCCATCACCATGAGCAGGGGCTGTCGCCGCGCCTGGTGACGCCCGAAGACTTGTTCCATCCTGGCACGTTCGAAAGCTATCGCCTGTAAGGAGCCCGTGATGTCATCGAGCAGCGAAGCAATCCGCAGGCAGTGGCGCGAGGCCGGGCTGGCGCCGCTTTGGGAAAGCCCGAATGCGCACAAGGAGCAGGATGGCGCCGTACCCAGCCATATCTGGCGCTGGGAGCAAACGCGCCCCTTGATCGACCTGGCGTTCCAGGAGACTTCGCCGGCCGCAGTACAGCGCCGCGTCTTGCAGATGCTGAGTCCGCAATCGCACTCTGTCGCTGACGAGTACACCTGCGGCAACGTGTTGGCGGCCTTTCAGTGTCTCTTGCCAGGCGAGACCGCGCGTGCGCATCGGCACACCATGAACGCGTTGCGCTTCATGCTGGAAGGCCGGGGCGCTGTGACCCTGGTGGACGGCAAGGAGTGTCCGATGGCGTTCGGCGACCTCGTGCTGACGCCGGGAATGGCCTGGCACGCGCATCGCCACGACGGTAGCGAGCCGGTGGTGTGGCTGGACGTGCTGGACGTGCCTTTGCATATGTACCTGGGGACCGCCGTGTTTCAACCTGGGCCCATGGAGCCCAGGCCGCAGACGATGCGCGACGAGGCCTATGCTTCGCCGAATATCGCGCCTTGCGTCACGCTGGGTGATGCGGACAGGTCTCCGGTGTTCCGCTACCCCTACGAGGACGCGGTGCGCGCGCTGCACTATGCGCCCGCCTCGCGCGACGGCATCCGCAGGGTGCGCTACGTCAATCCCCTGACGGGACAGGGCGCTTTACCCCTGCTCGACACCACGATGCAGGAGCTGGACGCGGGCATGTCGTCCCGGCCGACCCGTTCGAACGCCAATCTGGTGGTCGCCGTGGTCGAAGGGCAGGGCGAGAGCCGGGTCGGGGATGCGCGGTTTCGCTGGAAGGCGCGCGATGTGTTTACCGTACCCCAGCACAACTGGGTCACTCATACCACATTCGAAGGGAAGGCGCGCTTTTTCGTCGTTTCGGATGCGGACGTGCTGCGCAGGCTGAACCTGCTGGCCGAAGACGTGCGCGAAGATTTCTGACAGGAAGAAAGATGAAGATCTGCTGGTTCAATGATGATCGACTGGGCGTCGTCGACGGCGCTTTCGTCGCGGACGTGAGCGCCGCCTTGCGGGCGCTGCCTGCCCCCGCTTACCCGAATCGCGCGGGCGATCTGGCGATCGCGCATCTTCCCGAGTTGCGCGCCGCCATCGAAAAACTGCTGTCTCAGGCGCCGTTCTATCCCCTGGATTCCGTGAGGCTGCTCAGCCCCGTGGCGAATCCGGGAAAAATCATCGGCGTGCCGGTGAACTACCTGAAGCACGTGGAAGAGGTGGCGGCCGACGTGGCGACCTTCACGGGCCGGGAGACTGGCAGCGTGCTCGAGCAGGGGCTGTTTCTCAAGGCGAATAGTTCGCTGATCGGTTGCGGCGAGCCGGTGCGCATCAGCATGCCGCAGAGGCTAACCCATCACGAAATCGAGTTGGCCGCCATCATCGGCAGGACCGCCAGGAACGTCTCCGAACAGGACGCGCTGGCCTATATTGCGGGCTACACGATTGCGCTGGACATGACGGTGCGCGGCGCCGAGGACCGCTCCATGCGCAAGTCCCTGGACACCTATTCCGTGCTCGGCCCCTGGCTGGTGACGGCCGACGAGATCGCCGACCCGCAGCGCTTAGGCTTACGCCTGAGCGTCAACGGCGCGGACCGTCAGGTGGCGAACACCTCGGAAATGATCTTGCATATCGCCGAGCAGATCGCCTGGGCCTCGCGCTTTTACACCCTGGAGCCTGGGGACGTCATTATGACGGGCACCTGCGACGGGGTGGGGCCGGTGGTGGCCGGGGACGTGATGCATGCCGAGATCGAGGGCATCGGCGCGATGACAGTGTCGGTGGCCGCCTAGGATGATGACGATATGAGCGCTTTTTTGCCGGGCTCGGACAAGGGCCTTTTGGAATTACGGGTGCAGGCGATCCGCTACGCGGCGCGCGACATCCACCTGGTGGAGCTGGTGCATCCGGACGGCGCTGAACTGCCCGCCGCCACTCCCGGGGCCCATATCGACCTGTATCTGGGTCAGGGTCTGGTGCGCTCGTACTCGCTGGTCGAGCCCGGCGCGCATCCCCGCAGCTACCTGCTGGGCGTCAAGCGGGAGGCCGCCAGCCGGGGAGGCTCGCGCTACGTGCACGAACAGCTGCGCGTGGGTACGACGCTGACGGTGTCTGCGCCGCGCAACCATTTTCCGCTCGCCGAGCATGCCCGGCACTCTATCCTGATCGCCGGCGGAATCGGTATCACGCCGATCTGGTGCATGGCCCAGCAGCTAGAGGCTGTGGGTGCTTCCTGGGAGCTGTGGTACAGCGCCAGGACGCGAGCGGATGCGGCGTTCCTGGATCGCTTCGAACCGCTTTTCGCCAAAGTGCATCTGCATTTCGACGACGAGCAGGGTTGCTTTCTCGACCTGGGCGCTGTCGTGCGCGGCGCCGCCGAGGATACGCATCTTTATTGCTGCGGCCCTACGCCTATGCTCGACGCCTACGAGGCCGCCGCCGCGCAGCGGGACCCCCGGACCGTGCACCTGGAGCGCTTTGGCGCGAAAGCCGCCGCGTCGCTGGAGGGCGGCTTTGTCGTGGCGCTTGCGCGCAGCGGTAAGGAGATGGCCGTGCCCGAGGGGGCCAGCATCCTGAAAGTCTTGTTGGATAACGGCGTGCCGGTGGATTTCTCTTGCCAGGAGGGCATTTGCGGATGCTGCGAAGTCGCGGTGCTGGAAGGGGAGGTAGACCATCGCGACGCGGTTCTCAGCGAGAGCGAGCGGGCTCAGGGCAAGACGATGATGGTTTGCTGCTCCGGAGCAAAAAGCGCCAGGTTGGTGCTGGATCTTTGACGCGGGCCGCAACTGCGCACGCTGCGGGCCGCAGCACGCTGACCCTGTAGGCGGCGCTGCCTGCCGGGCGAACTCGCGTTCGGCCATCGCCAAACCCTGCCCGCGCACAGAGCCCCTGGCTGACTGCGATGGCGCCGCGTCCGGGCAGGCGCCCGACATGAGGCGAGAACGCCGGGCTTTGGCCATGTTATCGGGCGTCTTGTTTGACGCGGTCCTTGATCATGCAAATCAGGGTGAGCAGGCATGCCCCAACGGGCGGACCCCAGTCGTAGATTCTCAACGGACGCGAACCCATCGTGGTGGAGAAGCCAATGACAATCAAAGTCCAGACTAGGGTGACGCCAAGGACTATGGCGAAATGTTTGAGACCGATGCTTTTCATGGCGTGTCCTGTCCGTGGTGGCGGTTTTTTTCCCAAAGAAACGCCGGCTTGGCTTTCAGCTTGAAAAGGCCGGCATAGCTTTTCCCATACGCAATTATCAGTAAACCGCAGAGCAGCAACTCCTGTGTGCCTGTGAACAATTGCCGAGGGTGGGGCGAAACGAAGAGGTTCAGATAGGCGATCTGGAAGGCCACCCCCGCCATGACGGCCAGAGCAAGGGGCACGAAAATATTGAACAGCAGCATGCCGCCCAGGACGATTTCAAGATATTTGATGAACGGGTAGAAGCCGATGTTGTTCATCTCGGCCAGGTAGGGGCCAACCGCTCCCGCCTTGCTGAAGTCGGGAATCACCCCGAACACGGCATAGTTGATTCCCGACTTCAGGAAGTGGATCGCATAGTAGAACCGCAACCACATGATCAGATACTTCCATGGCAAACGCTGAGCCTCCATCATTCATGCTTCCTTTGGAAATGGCTTTTTCTGATGCCAAAATCTAAAGGCGGCCGATGGGTCGAGCAAGCATGCAAAGTGGATGGCTGGTATGCCGATATGCAGACCCTGCAGATTCGGGCCACGCTCGCCACAAGAACGGAAATACAGGAATTGCATACCAGCGATGTGAAATCCGCTGTTGTTGTTTCTCGGCTTCCCGTTCAAAATCCCTGAAAACAAAATTCCGGAGTAAAAGTCCGGTAAATACCAAGTGGGAGACAAGGAATCTGCATGCGCATTCTGTCTTTATTGGGGGGCATCGCGCTGATTGCGTGGATCGCCCATGGTCTGCATACCAATCCGCGCTGGACCTGGGCCCCGGGCGAGGGGGAGCTGCCACGCGACGTCGTCGCCAAATACATGGACTTGGCCTATAAGCAGGGGAACACGGACAAAGCGGCGGAGCTGTTCTTTTCGCCCAAGATCAAGGACACGGTGGCTGCCACTGACGTTTTGCCCGCCAAGGGGGCTTTCGAGCCCAAGCTGGTTCGCGTCGTAGCCGAAGGCTTGAATGTCGTGGTGCAGTACCGGGCCGCATTGGATGGCGCCGATACCGAGTTCGTAGAGATCTTCCAGATCCAGAACGGCCGCATCGCCTCTCGTGAACGAGTCGCCCGGACTGACGCCGGACAGCCCGGCCGCGTGGTGGCCACGACACTGCGGGATTAGAGGGGAAGAAAAGAATGAAGGACTCAATAAGCTTCAAGTTGGACATCAGGACCGCCGGCCAACTCGTCATCGCCCTGATGCGTCTTTATCTCGGTGCCTGGATGGTCGTCAGCGGGGCGAGCTATTGGCTGCATCAACTGGGGTATCAGCCTATTTTTCCCCAACCTTTCGGTACGCTGCCCGCCTCCAACAAGATGCTGATCACCCTTGTCGAAGTCGGGCTTTTCAATTTGGTCAAGACGCTAGAGATCGTGGGCGGCCTGTTTCTGATAGGCAATATCTTCGTGCCATTGGGTTTGCTTATCCTTTTTCCCATCAGTGGCATGGTGTTCTACAACGCTGTCTTTCTGAATCAGCGGTATGACGGCATTTTCTCCCTGACCTATATGGGGACCCTCTGCCTGTATATGAATGTGGTGCTGCTGCTGGCCTACATCAAGCATTATCTGCCGATGTTGGCGCTCAATGCTCGCAGCGGCAGCCTGTCGGATATCAAGCGTCTGCCAGAGATATTCAGGTGATCTGCCTGGGGCGCACCCAAGGCGTCAGGGCGACGAACGCTTCGCGCATCTGCGGGAGATAGGCGATGCGCGGTCAAGCCCAATGGCTTGCCGTGCATCTGCCTTGGTGGTGCAGGCCGCCGCGCTGGCGGGGCGGGCGGTGCTGCGGTTTAGTCGATGCGGGCGCCGGAGATCTTGACGGCCTCGGCCCACTTTGCGATTTCCTGCTGCACGAAGACCTCGAACTGCTCGGGCGTGGTGGGCGTGAATTCGCTGCCGGCGGCGATGATTTTTTCCTTTGCCGCCGGGTCGGCCATGACTTCGCGGATGTCGGCCGAGATTTTTTCCACCAAGGGCTTGGGCGTGCCCTTGGGAACAAAGAAGCCAGACCAGGGCGGCGCGGCATAGCCCGTAAAGCCCTGCTCAGCCACCGTCGGGTAGTCGGGCGCGCTGGCAAAACGCTCGGCCGTGGTCAAGGCCACGATCTTCAGCTTGCCGCTTTTCGCGTAGGCTTGTACGGCGGGCAGGCCAGTGATGCCGACCTGGATCTGCCCACCCAGCAGGTCCGTCACCATCGGCGAGCTGCCGCGGTAGGGGATGTGCGAAAGCTCGAACTTGCCCTGGTTTTTGATCAGTTCCATGCCCAGGTGGGAAGCCGTGCCATTGCCATCGGAGCCATACGAATAGTACTTATCGGTGTTTTTCAGCAGCGCGATGAGTTCTTGCAGGTTGTTGGCCGGTACGTCGTTGTTGACGATGATCGCGTTCGGGTAGAGGGTGGCTTGCGTGACGGCCTCGAAATCCTTGAGGGGGTCATAGCGCATGTTTTTGTAGAGCGACGGGTTGATGCCGTGCGAGCCGGTGACGCCCAGCACTAGGGTGTAGCCATCAGGCGCGGCGCGAGACACGTATTCTGAGCCGACGTTGCCGCCCGCGCCCGGCTTGTTCTCGATGACGACTGGCTGGCCCCACTTTTTGGACAGGCCTTCGGCTACCAGGCGAGCGGTGATGTCAGTGGCGCCGCCGGCCGGGAAGGGCACGACGATCGTGACGGAACGATTGGGGAAGTTGTCGCTGCCCTGCGCAAAAGCGGGGGCGCTGACAAGCCCGATGGCCCCGGCAAGCGTGGCCAGCATACCGAGTGCTCTGCGGCGCGACAGGCGCGTGCGCGTGGCGGAAGTAATCGAGTGCGTCATGATTCAATCCCCTTGTTGTGGTGTAAGCATTGCGTGAGTAAAACGGTGGCCGCGCTATTGCGCGGTATAGCCGCCGTCGGCACGGATGTCCGTGCCCGTGATGAACGAGGCAGCCTCGCTGATCAGAAAAACTGCGGTTTGCGCGATCTCTTCAACGGTGCCGAGTCGCCCGGCCGGGTATTTGGCGGCTAAGGCGGCGCTGGCGGCCTGCGCGCTGCCGTAGCGATCCACCAGGCGGCTGGTCAAGACCGCGCCGGGCGATAGGCTCAAGGCGCGGATGCCGTCGGCGGCATGGTCCACCGCGATGGCCCGCGCCAGGGCGATCAGGCCAGCCTTGCTCGCCCCATAGGCGCCCCGGCCCGGCGCGGCGACGCTGCCCAGTTGCGAAGCAATATTCAGTACGACGCCGCCGCGCGTCATATGCCTAATCGCCCACTTGCTCATCAGCCAGGCGCCGGTGAGGTTGACGTCCAGCGCGAGCCGCCATTGATCCGGTGTCAGGTCGGCGACCTTGGCGCTTGGCGTGACGGTGGCGGCGTTGTTTACGAGAGCGTCGATGGCGCCCCAGTGGGTGGCGATCTGTTCCACGGCCGAGCGGGAGGCATCGGCGTCGGTGATGTCGCAGCTCAGCGTCAGGATGCGGGAGGGTGCGAGGGCTAAGGTCCGGCAGCCTTGCGCCAGCATGTCCGCGTCCCGATCCAGGAGGGCCACGCGGGCGCCGGCATCGAGACAATGCTTGGCGATAGCCTGACCGAGTCCGCCGGCCGCGCCGGTCACCATGACAACCTTGTCGTCCAGCAGGGGTGGGTTCGCGCTTGTCATGGTGTCATGGCTCCCAAGGAGGCGCCGCCACAAACGTAGAGTGTCTGTCCCGTGATGGCGCCCGCTTCGTCGCTGAGAAAAAAGGCGAGGGTCGCGGCGACTTCGCGCGCGGTGATCAGGCGGCCCAGCGGCAGGTCCAGGCTGGGCGCGGCACCCCGTTTCGGATCGTTCAGCATGGGGGTGTCGACCGCGCCGGGCGCAATCACGTTGACGGTGATGCCACGGCCGACGAGTTCAGCGGCCAGGCTGCGCGCCAGTCCAATCTGCGCAGACTTGGTGGCGGCATAGGCCAGGCGCTGCGCGCGGCCCAGCACGGCGCGGCTGGATACCAGCAGGATGCGGCCGCGACGGTCGGGCAGTTGCGGCGCCAAGGCCTGGACCAGCGCCATCGGCGCGGCGCCATGCAGGCGCCAGAGCAGCTCGGTGTCTTGCGGCCGCGTATCCCGCGCGCCGCCCGTGCGCACCAGGCCGGCGCAGTGCACCAGCGCGGTCGGCGCGCAGCCGTCCAGGTCCGCGCACAAAGCCTGCAAGGCGGCAGGGTCGGCCAGGTCGCAAACAAGATGGCGGTACTGCGTGTTGTCCTGGATGACGGGGGGCGCAATGTCCACTCCGGTCACCCGCCAGCCCTCGGCGAGCAGACGCTCGGCCAGCGCCAGGCCAATGCCGGATGCCGCGCCTGTCAGGATGCAATGCGCCGACGCCTTAGGCTTGATCATGGCAGTTCTCAGGTGTCCAACGTCGTCAGGCGCTTTTCCATGGCGCGCATCTGCTCGTAGCCCATCAGTTGCATGATGTCTTCGATGCCGACCAGCAAATCGGGACGATCCGCCGGTTCTCCTGTGGCGATGACGCCTTGCATGACCGCTAAGGCCTGGCGCATGCCGTGGATGGCGGCGGCCGGCAGCATACGGGGCAGGCTGATGCGCTTGACACCGATTTCCTTCAGGCGCGGCAAGGGAATCAGCGGGGTGGTGGGGCGGTTGCGGATGCCAAAGCCCATGTTGATGCTCACGGGGATGCCCGCAGCGTCCACCAGCCGCTTGATATCGTCTTCCGTGCGCACGGCATCGGGGAAGAGCATGTCCGCGCCAGCCCGGGCGTAAGCGCGGGCGCGCTTGACCGCGCCTTCGATGCCCTCGATCGCGAGCGAGTCTGTGCGGGCGATGATGACGAAATCGTCATCGCGCCGCGCCAGGCAGGCGGCTTCGATCTTCTTGACCATCTCGGCTTCGCTGACGACATCTTTGCCGGGCATGTGGCCGCAGCGCTTGGGGCTGACCTGATCCTCAAGATTGATCCCTGCGACGCCGGCTTCCTCGAACATCTGCACCGTGTGGTAGACATTGACCGGATTGCCGTAGCCGGTGTCGGCGTCGGCGGTGATCGGGATGGAGACGGACCTTGCCAGGTGGCGGCAATGGGTCACGTTTTCGGACAGGCCCATGACGCCGATATCGGCGATGCCCAGCAGCGCATTCGACACGGCTGCGCCGCTAGTGCAGGCGGTCTTGAAACCCGCAGCTTCAACCAGGCGGACGCTGTATCCATCGTAGACCCCGGGGGATACGAGGAAGGGTTCGTTCTTCAGCAATTGCCGGAACTGGTGGCGCGGGTTGTTCATGTCGTGCTGCTCCAAATAGCGTTATACGGCCGGGACGGGATGCCCGGCGATGCCGGATGCCCCTTCTGCCAGGTGTTCAAAAAGGTGTTGCGCTGCGCGTTCGATGTGAGAGCGCATGAGCGATTCCGCCAGCTCCGCATCGCGCGCGCGGATGGCGCGCAAGATCTGCCAGTGCTCGGCATAGGCGTCGTCCTTGCGTTCAAGCACGGTGCCAGAGTGCCGGCGATAGACGCGCAACAGGTGGTAGAGGTCGCCGCATAGGGCGTTGATGATGCGGGTGTTGCCGCTGGCCAGCACGATGCGCTCGTGGAAGTCGAAGATGCGCTCGCCGCCGGTGGCGGCTTCCAGGCGGCGCTGGCGGTCCTGTTCCAGCTCGGCGAGCAGCTGCGCGATTTCCTCGTCGCTCATGCGGCGGGTTGCTAAGTTGCAGGCCACGCCTTCCAGCGCCATCCGCATCTGGAACAGTTCCAGCGCGGACTCTGCCGACAGCGTGACGACGCGCGCTTTGATGTAGGGCTCGCGCGTGACCAGTTGAATGCCTTGCAAGCGGCGCACCGCTTCGCGAACCGGGCCGCGGCTGACGCCAAATTCCTGCGCCAGCGCCACCTCGTTGATGACGCTGCCTGGCGCAAGCCGGCCCTGGTAGATCGCTTCCAGCACGCGGTCGAACACCACGTCGGCCAACGGGCCGGAGGCGTCATCCTTGGTGGCGATGGAGGGCGAGGAGGTGTTCATAGTGTTAACAGCCTATCAAAGGGATTATAAAAGTGTCAACTCTTTTGGGTCGGGCGGGATTGCGGCTCGGCGTGCTGCGGGCGGCTGTTTTTATAGAAAAGACGGGATTTTTCGTCTATTTATCAGGGATTTCCCTAGGTTTCTTATCGAGAGAGGCGGCGTGGCGGGTGGAGCAGGCTTATCAAGGTCTATAAACCTGCCTCAAAAAACGCTCATAATGTTGACACTATTGTTTTTAAGATCGTAAGATGGTCTTAGTTGATATTCTCCCGGTTAGCCTTTCCATGATCCAGTCTTTCTCCTGTCGCGGCAGGGTGCTGCGCTATGCGGATCTGTCCGCCGCCGCCCATGCCGAAGGCCGTGATATCCGGACCTATCCCTATGTCATCCGCGTGCTGCTGGAGAACCTCTTGCGGCACCGGGCCTGGGGCGCGGCGGTATCCGAAGCGGAAATCAGCCGGCTGTGGGATTGGGGCAAGCACATCGGGGCGGATCTGCCGCTGCATGTGGCCCGCGTGATCCTGCCGGATTCCAGCGGGCTGCCGGTCTTGCAGGACCTGGCGGCCTTGCGCGACGCGGTCGCTCAGGCAGGCGGCGACGCGGCGCAGGTGGATACGCGAATTCCCGTGGATCTGATCGTCGATCATTCGCTTCAGGTCGACTATTGGGGCGACTCGGGGGCGGTGCAGCGCAATCTGCGACGGGAATTCGAACGCAACGACGAGCGCTATCGATTTTTGAAGTGGGCGCAGCAGGCCTATAAAGGACTGCGCGTCATTACGCCCGGCATCGGGATTATCCATCAGGTCAACCTGGAGTACTTGGCGCCGGTCGTCGCACACCAGACACGCCCGGACGGCGAGTGGGCCTATCCCGATTTCGTGATTGGCGGCGATTCTCACACCCCTATGGTCAACGCGCTGGGCGTGCTGGGTTGGGGGGTGGGCGGCATTGATGCCGAGGCGGCTCTGCTGGGCCATGCCTACACTTTTCCTATCCCGGAGGTCGTGGGGGTACGGCTGCACGGTGCTATCCAAGCCCTCACCACGGATGCCGCGCTGCTGGTTACGCAGCAATTGCGCGCCGCAGGCGTGGTAGGCAGCATGGTCGAATTCTTCGGCCCGGCCGTGGCGGCGCTTGCCGTGCCCGAACGCGCCACGATCGCCAATATGGCGCCGGAGTACGGCGCCACCTGCGGGTTTTTTCCGATCGACGCGCGCACGCTGGACTATGCACGCATGACGGGGCGCGACGAAGCGCAATTGGCCTTGATCGAAGATTATGCGCGTGCCAATCAGCTCTGGCGCGATACGGCGCAAGCCGCGCCTGCCTATAGCCGAGTGATCGATATCGACCTGTCGGCGGCGCGTCTCAGCCTGGCTGGGCCGCGCCGTCCGCAGGATCGCATGGATGTGGCGGATGTCGCCGCAGACTTCCGCCGTCGTCTGGGCGCGCCGCAATCGGAGGGCGGCTTCGAGGTGGACATGGGGCTTGCGGCCGGCCGCGACGTCGTCGGCCATGGTTCGGTGGCGCTGGCGGCGATTACTTCTTGCACCAATACGTCCAACCCCAGCGTGATGCTGGCGGCTGGCCTGATCGCGCGTAAGGCGCTGGACCGTGGTTTGACGCCGCCTGCCTGGGTTAAGCGCTCGCTGGCGCCAGGCTCACGCGCCGTGACCCGCTATCTCGAGTCTGCGGGCCTGCTGACGGCGCTGCAAGCCCAGGGTTTTCACGTCATCGGCTATGGCTGCACGACGTGCGGCGGTAAATCAGGGCCGCTGGACGCCGGGGTGGCCGAAGCCATTGTCGAAGGCGGCCTGGTTGCCGCTGCCGTGCTGTTGGGCAATCGGAATTTCGAAGGGCGTATTCACAAGCTGCTGCGCGCCAACTACATCGGGTCGCCCGCGATGGTGGTGCTGTATGCGCTGGCGGGCCGCATCGACGTGGATTTCGAGCGCGAGCCGCTGGGGCCGGGCGCGGACGGCGCCCCGGTTTATCTGCGCGATGTCTGGCCTAGCCAGGAGGAGATCATGGCCTTGATGCCTTTGGCTTCGGACCCGGCGCTGTTTGCCGAAGTGTATGACCCTGCCAGCCTGGACAGCGCCATCTGGCGCGATTTGGCCGCGCCGGCCGGTTTGCGCTTTCCCTGGGACCCGGATTCGCAATACCTGGTTGAACCCCCGTTCTTCAAGACCGAACCTGGCCGCGACGCCTTGGCCGACCTGGCGGCTGGCCTGGCGCGCGGACGTGTGCTGGCGGCGTTCGGCGATTCGCTGACGACCGACCATATTTCGCCCAGCGGCGAGATTCCCGCCGACACGCCTGCCGGCAGCTACCTGATCGCCAAGGGGGTGGCGCCGCGCGACTTCAACACCTATGTGGCCCGCCGTTGCAACCATCACGTGATGACGCGCGCCACCTTCGCCAACATCCGCATCAAGAACGCCCTGACACCGGGCATGGAAGGCGGCGTCACCCGCCACTATCCGAGCGGCCGGCTGATGCCGATTGTCGACGCCGCGACGGCCTACCGCGATGCGGGCGAGGCCTGCATCATCCTGGGGGGCAAGGACTACGGTATGGGCAGCAGCCGGGATTGGGCGGCGAAGGGCTCGGCGCTGCTGGGCGTGCGCGCGGTGATCGCGGAGTCGTTCGAGCGCATCCATCGCGCCAATCTGGTGGGTATGGGTGTGCTGCCGCTGGCGTTTGCGCCCGGCCAGGGCTGGCGTCAGCTCGGGTTGACCGGCGCGCAGACGCTGCGCTTGGAGAATGTGGCCAATGGCGTGTTGAAGGGGGAACCCATTGACGTGATCGCCGAGGACGGCAGCCGCCAGGTGCGCTTTCAGGCCTATGCTCAGGTGCTTACCCATGCAGAACGCAAGCTTATGGCGGAAGGCGGAATTCCCGCCAGCGTTCTCAACGCTTTCTTGACCGACACGAAGGCCGCCGACGCGGCCCATGGCTGACAACACGCATCATTCGGAAAACTCGACATCATGCTGGATCTCTTACTGACCAATGCAAGGCTGCTGTTGCCGCAGCAGGGCTTGACCGAGGGTGTGCTGGGCGTCATCGATGGCCGTATCGCCATCATCGCCGAACCCGGCACGCCGCTCCAGGCCCGCGAAACGATTGATTGCCAGGGGCTGTGGGTGTTGCCCGGCTTGATCGACCCTCATGTGCACTTCGGATTCGGCTCGCCGGAGACCGATTTCGAGACCGAGTCGCGCTTCGCCGCGCTGGGCGGCACGACTACGGTGCTGTCTTTCCACCGATCGGCCGACATCCGCGAATCCTTTGAAAGCGTGCGCGACCGCGCGCTGTCGCAAAGCTGTGTCGACTTTGGTTTTCATTTCGGCATCACCAGCAATCTGCATGTGGAAACGCTAGAGGAAATTTCACGCCGTTTCGGTGTGTCGTCTTACAAGCTATACATGATGTACAAGGGCGCGGCAGGTCTGTCCAAGGGCTTCACCGACATTGACGACGGCCTGCTGTATTCGGCCTTGCGCGCCACGGCCGCCATCCCCGGCGCAATCATGGGCGTGCACTGCGAAAACGTCGAGGTCATCCCCGTGCTGAGAGACCCTCTGCGCGCAGCCGGCCGCGATGATTTGAAGGCATGGAATGAGCAGAGCCCGGATTTTCTGGAGGCCGAGAACGTGCACCGCGTGTGCTATTTCGCGGCAAGGACTGGCGCCGCGGTCAATATCGTGCACCTGAGCAGCCGCGAGGCGCTGGACGAGGCGCGGCGCCATCGGCGCACGCCCAACGCGCCGCCCATTTACGTCGAGACCTGCCCGCACTATCTGTTTCTGAACGATGAGTCGCCCGCCGGAACCTATGCCAAGGTCAATCCGCCGGTGCGAGGCCAAAGCGATGTGGACGCCATGTGGGAAGGTGTGCTGGACGGCTCCATCACCACGATAGGCACCGACCATGTGCCCCGCAAGCGGGCCACCAAGGACAAAGACATCTGGGCGGCCAGCAATGGCTTCCCGGGCACGGGCCTGATGCTGCCGATCTTGCTGCACGAAGGCTATCACCGCCGAGGTGTTCCCCTGGAGACCTTGATGAAGCTTAGCGCCGAGAATTCCGCCCGCATCTATCGCATGCCGGGCAAGGGCAGCATCGAGATCGGCAAGGACGCGGACCTCGTCATTGTAGACCCCGACCTGCAACGCACCGTCGATCCGGCCACCCTGGAATCGAACTCCGATTATTCGCCTTACGAGGGCATGACCTTGAAAGGCTGGCCCGTGCGCACGCTGGTGCGCGGGCGCACCGTGGCGCTGGACGGCCGCATCACGGACGAGGCCCGCGCCAAGCCCGGCGGCCGCTTTCTCAAGCGTCTTTGAACTGAATCAATAGCCTTTCTGATGGAAACCACTATGAGCGACACCAAGCGAATCTGGGACGACTTCCTTACCGAACGCGACAAGCAAGTGCTGGCCCAGGCCGGCTACGGCAAGCGCGGCGGCTTCGGCAAGCGCCCCGCGCTTTTCATCATCGACGTGCAATACAATTTTTGCGGCGATACGCCCGAGGACATCCTGGAGGGCTTGAAGCAATACCGCACCCACTGCGGCCGCGAAGCCTGGGATGCGGTTGCGCATATCGTGCCGCTGCTGGAACTGGCGCGCGAAAAAAACATCCCCGTCTTCTATACCGAGAGCGGCCGGCGCGCAGACCTGTTGGACAGCGGCGTGCAAGTGGGCAAGAACCACCGGGGCGGGGAAAAGACGGTGCTGGCAAACACCCATGCGACCCAGACGGTGGAGCCGCTGGCCCCGCGTCCGCAAGACATCCGCATCACCAAGCAGAAGCCTTCCTGCTTCTTCGGCACGATCTTCATGAGCCACTTGAATTTTCTCGACGTGGACACCCTGATC